>NZ_JBGAGA010000088.1:0-24059 GCF_044226965.1 Aquabacterium sp.
CCTTCGATGCCGAAGGTCTCGTTGAACTGGTAGCCGCCGTAGAGCTTGCCGGCGGTGTCGCGCTCGTCGCCACCGGTGTTCGGCAGGTTCAGGTCGTGTGCGTTGAAGCTGCTGCGGCCGATGGCGCCGCCGATGTAGCCCACCTGTTTGTCGGCCGCCTGCGCCGGCAGCGTGGCCGCGCTGCCGAGCAGCGCGAGGGAGAGCAGGGCGATCGAGGAAGAGAACTTGGACATGGTCGCTTTCGTCGGGGTTTTCGTTCGTGGTTGGACGTGTTCGCCGCGCCGGGATCACCGAGGCGACGAGGCGCAGTGTTCACGAGCACTGCCTGACGTACCATCTTCCTGAACGAGGTGCCGGTGACCGACACGGAAGGTACTGAATTCCAGTACCTCGGCCGGCCCGCGTAACCAGGAGACAACGATGAGTTCACCCGAGCTGGTGCTGCAGGTGCTGCGCGCCGAGATGCGTGCGGCCGGCGTCACCTACAGGCAGCTGGCGCAGCGCATCGGCATGAGCGAATCGAGCATCAAGCGCCTGTTCGGCCAACGCGACATGGCCTTGTCGCGGCTGGCGCAGATCTGCCACGCGGTGGGCGTCTCGATGGAGGACGTGCTGCGCCAGTCGGCCGACCTGACGCCGCGCGCCGACACGCTGACGCTGGCGCAGGAACGCTCGCTGGTGGCCGACCCCAAGCTGCTGCTGGTGGCCAACTGCTGCCTCGGCCACTGGAGCTTCGAGCAGATCGTCGAGACCTACGACTTGAGCGATGCCGAGTGCGTGCGCCGGCTGGTCAAGCTGGACCGGCTGGCACTGATCGAGCTGAAGCCGCTGAACCGCTACCGGCTGCGCGTGACGCAGAACTTCCGCTGGCGCCCCGATGGTCCGGTGCAGCAGTTCTTCCGCGAGCACATCGTCGAAGACTACTTCGGCGGCCGCTTCGACGGCGAGGGCGAGACCCTGCTGTGCGTGCCGGCGCGGCTGACCGAGGCCAGCGCGCGCGAGTTCGTGCAGAAGCTGCAGCAGCTGGGCGCCGAGCTCGCGCGCCTGCACCAGGACGACCGCCGCGCGCAGCCGCCTCTGCGCGACGGCTTCACGCTGCTGCTGGGCTTCCGGTCCTGGGAGCTGGCGGCCTTCACCGCGTTGCGGCGCCCCGCTGCCTAACTTTGCAGAAGCGCGGCCATTACCACACCGGGCCGAGGAACAGGTACACGGTGCCGTCACCATGCCGGGTGGAGCCGGCGCCGAAGTACACCGGCCCGAAGCGCGTGTCCACCGAGACGAAGGCGGCGCCCGCCTGCGTCAGCGCGCGCCAGCGCACCGATGCGCCGGGCGCGAAGCCGCCGCCGAGCTCGGCGGACAGGCCCACGCGTACCGCGCCGCCCAGCGGCGCGGGCATCGTGCCCACGCGCCGCGCCACCACCACGCGGCCCAGCACCACGGTCTGGCCGGTGACCGATTCGGCCTCGGTGCCCGACAGGCGCAGGAAGCCGCCCAGCGACAGCGGCGCGGCGCCGAAGCGCGCACGCGCCCAGTCGACGCTGACATGCCCGGCCCAGTCGCCGCGGCCGAAGGCGGCCAGCCCGGTGATCTGCGACTGCGCATGCGTGGGTTCGTCGGCCGTGCGCGAGGGCGCACGGTCGAAGCGCGCCTGCAGCAGCTGGCCGCGCACCGGGAAGGCCAGCGAATCCAGCGTGTCGATGCTCAGCTGCACGAACTGCGTGGTGTCGGAGAAGCTGCCGCTGTCCAGCGTGGTCTGCGGCACCAGCAGCCGCGCGCGGCCGGCGCGTCGGCTGACGCCCAGCTGCACGTCGCCCCAGGTGCCGAGCTCGCGGCCGACCGCCAGCTGCGCCTCGGCCAGCTTGTAGCCGGCGCGGGACTGGCGCCGGCCTTCGCTGAACACGTCGAAGGACGAGGCGTCGTAGGCCAGCTGCGGCGCCACGTACCACGGCGAGCCGGCACCCAGCGGCTGGTGCCACTGCATGCCGAACTCGCGCAGCGCGCCGATGCGCGCCACCGTGCGCAGCTCGGCACCCCAGGCGTTCAGGCTGGGCGCGACATGCATCGCGCTGAGCGTGAAGCTGTTGTTGTCGGAGAAGTCGCTGGCCAGCTCCAGCCCCACGCGCAGCCGGCTGCGCGCCCAGTCGGCCTCGGCCACCTTGATCAGCACGCTGCGCCGGCCGTCCTGGTCGCGCACCTCGGTGTCCACGCGGTCGAGGTCGCCGCGGCCATACAGCCGCGCGGCGGCCTGCTGCGCCTGCTCGGGCGTGACCGGCTGGCCCGGCTGCAGGCCGGTCAGCGCCACCAGCGCCTGGGGCGCGATGCGCTCGGTGCCCTGCACCTCCACCCGGTCCAGCGGCAGGGCGCCGGCGCGGATGGTGGGCGCGCCGCTGCGCGCGTGTTCCAGCGCGGTGTACTCGGCCGCCGGCAGGGCCAGCGGCTTCAGGCGATCGGCCATGCGCTGCACCGCGGCGGCGCCGGCGCGCATCGCCTTCTCGTAGTTGCGGAAGTCCAGGAAGCTCAGCGACTGCAGCTCGGGCGCGATCAGGATGTCGCGCGGGCCCAGTTCCTTCAGCGAGCGTTGCACGTTCTGCTCGGTCAGGATGGCCATCATCTGCTGCGCGACGCCGATCGAGGTCGACAGCGTGTGCTCGGGCGCCAGCGGTGTGCCGACATTGACGGCGATGATGATGTCCGCGCCCAGCGCCCGCGCCATGTCCACCGGCAGGTTGCGCACCAGGCCGCCATCGACCAGCAGCCGGCCGTTGACGCGCACCGGCTCGAACACGCCCGGCACCGCGAGCGAGGCGCGCAGCGTGCTGAACAGCGGCGTGTCGACCAGCTCCACCAGCTCGCCGGTGACGAGGTCGGAGGCCACCGAGCGGAACGGCAGCGGCAGCTGGTTGACCGGCCGCTCGCGCATGCCCGCCGGCAGCAGCTTGCCCAGGGCGCCTTCCAGTGCGGCATTGCCGGCCGCGGCCGGCGGCAGCGACAGCCCGGAACGATCGAGCCCGAACTCGATGCGCGAGGGCAGGGCGATGTCCTCCTCGCGGCGGCGGTAGACCAGCTCGTCGCGCGCCGGGCGGTCGGCCAGCACCGCTTCCCAGTCGGTGGTGCGCACGATGCGCTCCAGCGCGTCCACGGTGCTGCCGGCGGCATAGGCGCCACCGACCACGCAGCCCATGCTGGTGCCCACGACGATGTCCACCGGCACGTGCAGCTGCTGCAGCGCACGCAGCACGCCCACGTGCGCGAAGCCGCGCGCGCCGCCGCCGGAAAGCACCAGCCCGATGCGCGGGCGCGGCGTGGCCACGGCCGGCGGCGGGTCGGCGGTCTGCGCGGCCAGCGGCGGGCAGGCGATGGCCAGCAGCGCCAGCCAGGCGGCCGCCAGCAGCCGGCGGTGGATCGGACAGCTCATGGGCTGATCCCTCGGGGTGGAATGTCTATCACGCAAAACGAGCGACCGCGGCCTGTCGTCGCCAGCGGCGGCGCGGCAGCTTAGCACCCTGCGATGGCGCAGCCGGGCTCTGCACAATTGCCGGCGGGCGCGCCGGCCGGGCCTGTCGGCCGCACCGCCACAATCGACCGATGTCCCCGAGTTCCACCCCGGCCGCCGGCGCGGCCACGATGCGCTGGCTGCTGCTGGTCACGATGGCGCTGTGGGGCGCCAACCTCTCGGTGGTCAAGCTGCTGGTCAGCCGCTTCGACACCATGGCCATCGCCACGCTGCGCATGGGTGTGGCCGCGCTGGCGCTGCTGGCCATCCTGGCCTGGCGCCGCGCCGGCTGGCCGCGGCTGGACCGGCGGCAATGGGCGACCTTGGCCGTCTGCAGCGTGCTGATGGTGTATGCCAACCAGATCCTGTTCACCGAGGGCGTGGCGCGCACCACCGCGGCGAACGCGGCGCTGATCATCGCGCTGAACCCGTTGATCTCCGCGCTGATGGCCGTGGCGCTGCTGGGCGACCGCCTGACGCCGCCGCGCGTGGCCGGCGTGCTGCTGGGCTTTGGCGGCGTGGCCCTGGTGGTGCTGAACCGTCCCGGCGCCGCACTGGGCGGCGGCAGCTGGGGCGACGCGCTGGTGCTGGGCTCGGTGATCAGCTGGGTCTCGGGCGGCGTGCTGGTGCAGCGGCTCGCGCGGCAGCTCGACTCGGCGCTGATCAGCGGCGTGGTGCACACCCTGGGCATGCTGTGGCTGCTGGCGCACATGGCGCTGCGGCCGGCGCCCTTCGGCATCGACTGGGCGCAGTTCAGCTGGTGGCATGGCGTGCTGACCGCGCTGTCCGGCCTGCTGGCCACCGCGCTGGGCGCGCTGGTGTGGAACCGCGCGCTCACCACGCTGGGCGTGGCGCGCACCTCGCTGTACGTGTACTGGGTGCCGATCTTCGGCGTGGCCTTCGCGGTGGGGCTGCTGGGCGAGCCGCTGAGCGTGTGGCATGTGGCCGGGCTGGCGATGGTGCTGGGCGGCACCTGGCTGGGCACGCGGCACCACGGCTGAGGCCGACGCGGCGCGGGCCGCGCTGTCTCAATCCCACGCCGCGCGCAGCTTCGCGCCCAGGTCCATCACCGGTGCTGCCGGCGCGGTCGTGCGTGCATCGCCGGCCGCCGAGACCGGCGCCACGCGCTCGAACAGGGCGGCCACCGCCGGCGGGATGAAGCGCGACAGCGAGGCATACAGGTGCATAGCCCCGAAGCGCTGCTGCTGCGTGACGTAGAAGCGCTGCGGCACCAGCAGTGCCAGCCGGTGCTTGGCGCGTGTCATCGCCACGTAGAGCAGGCGACGCTCTTCCTCGATGCCTTGGGCCGAGCCGGTGCTCATCTCCGACGGGATGCAGCCGTCGACGACGTTCAGCACGCTGACCGAGGACCATTCCTGGCCCTTGGCGGCATGGATGGTCGACAGGATCAGGTAGTCCTCGTCCAGCAGCGGCGGGCCGGATTCGTCGCTGCTGGCGTTCGGCGGGTCGAGCGTCAGCTCGGTCAGGAAGCGCTCGCGGCTGGGGTGGCCGGCGGCGATGCGCGCCAGCTGGTCCAGGTCGGCCTGGCGCACCGCGGCAGTCTCCTCGTACAGGCGCTGCAGGTGCGGCGCGTACCAGCGCTGCACCGCTTCGACATCGGCCGGCCAGCCCAGCGCGGGGTCGCGCAGCGCGCGGATCAGCCGCACCAGCGCCTGCCACTCCTCTTGTGCGTTGGATGGCGCCTCGAACGATGCCAGCGCCTGCAGCGGGTCGGCCGCCGCGTCCATCGCGTCGAGCAGGCGGCGCGCGATGGCCGGGCCGATGCCCGGCACCAGCTGCGCGACGCGGAAACCCGCGAGCCGGCTCTTGGGGTTCTCGGCCCAGCGCAGCGCGGCCAGCACGTCCTTCACGTGCGCGGCCTCGAGGAACTTCAAGCCACCGTACTTGACGAACGGGATGTGCCGGCGCGTGAGTTCGAGCTCCAGCGCGGCGCTGTGGTGGCCGGTGCGGAACAGCACCGCCTGCTGCTTGAGCTTGAGCCCGTTCTCGCGCTGCGCCAGCACGTGTTCGACGACCCAGGCGCTCTGCGCTGCCTCGTCGGCCACCGTCACCAGCAGCGGCTTGTGCGACGAGGCGGCGTCGGTCCACAGCGTCTTGGCATGGCGCTCGGCGGCCAGCGCGATCACCGCGTTCGAGGCTTCGAGGATGGTCTGCGTCGAGCGGTAGTTGCGCTCCAGCGCCAGCACGCGCGCGGCGGGCCCGAACTGCGCCGGGAACTGCAGGATGTTCTGCACCTCGGCGGCGCGGAAGCTGTAGATCGACTGCGCGTCGTCGCCCACCACCGTCAGGCCGCGGCCATCGGGCCGCAGGCCGCGCAGGATGGCCGATTGCAGCCGGTTGGTGTCCTGGTACTCGTCCACCAGCAGGTGGCTGAAGCGCCGGCTCAAGGCCTGCGCCAGCGCCGGCTCGGCCGCCATCTGCTGCCAGGCCAGCAGCAGGTCGTCGTAGTCCAGCGTGTGCTGGCGCTGCTTCTCGGCGACGTAGGCGCGGAACAGGGCCTTCAGCTCGGCTTCCCAGTTCGCGCACCACGGGAAGTGCTCGCGCAGCACCGCCGCCAGCGGTGCCTGGCTGTTGACGCAGCGCGAGTAGATGGCCAGGCAGGTGCCCTTCAGCGGAAAGCGGCTCTTCGCCGCGGCGAAGCCGAGGTCCTGCCGCACCAGGCCCATCAGGTCTTCGGAGTCGGCGCGGTCGGCCACCGTGAACTGCTCGGGCAGGCCGATCTCGGTGGCATGCAGGCGCAGCAGCCGCGCGCCGATGGCGTGGAAGGTGCCGGCCCAGGGCAGTGCGGGCGGGCTTTGCGTGGCGCCCAGGCCCAGCGCCTGGTGCAGCAGCCGGCCGGCGCGGGCCTGCATCTCGGCCGCCGCGCGGCGCGAGAAGGTCAGCAGCAGCAGCGCCTGCGGGTCGGCGCCGTCCAGCACCAGCCGCGCCACGCGGGCGGCCAGCGTCATCGTCTTGCCCGAGCCGGCACCGGCGATCACCAGCAAGGGCTCGTCGCCATGCTCGACCGCGGCGCGCTGCTGCGGGTTCAGCGCCTCGAAGGGATCGGCCGTCTTCATTGAACGAGGGCGGCCGAAGGCAGGCGCTGCAGGGCCGGGCGGGTGCCCGGCCGGGGTGTCGATCCGGTCAGCTGCCCAGTTGCTCGGCCACGGCCTTGCACGACGGGTTGCACACCGTCTGCGACTTGCCGAGCAGCTTGCGCATCTTCAGCATCGAGCGCGGGCGGTGCGTGCCGCACAGAAAGCACGACATCGTCGAGCCACCGAAAGCGCCGGCCGGCGCGAACGGCGAACCCGGCGCCTTGCTGCGGTAGCGCAAGCCATCGGCTTCGATGCGGGTCTTGACCTCTTCCTTGGCCATGTGGGAATCCCTCCGGAAAACAGGCGGGCGCAGCGGGGCTGCGCGACCCCCAAGGATACTGTATGAACGACCAGCCGCCGATCGGGGTGCGCCCGGGGGGTGCCCAGGGTCCGATGCGATGATGCCCGTCACCCATGGAAAGCCCCGTGCACTGGCCCCTGATCGTCGACAGCCTTCTGGTGCTGGCCGCCGTCGCCCTGGCACTGGGGCTGCGGCCCTGGCGCGCGGTGACGCCCGGCGGGCCGCCCTGGCCGTGGCTGGCGCTGTGGGTGCTGCTGCCGCTGCTGTGGGCGATGGACCGGCATGCGCGGGTGCCGATCGCGTTGCCGGTTTCCGGCGCGTCGCTGCTGGTGCTGATGGCCGGCTGGCCGCTGGCCGTGCTGGCGATGCTGCCGGCGGCCGCGGTGCTGCCGTGGTCGGCCGGGCTGCCGCTGGCCGAGGCGCTGCACCGCCTGGCCTGGCTGGGCGTGGTGCCGGGCACGCTGGCCTTGCTGTGGGGCGCGACGCTGCGGCGCTGGCTGCCGCACCACCTGTTCGTCTACATCCTCGGCCGCGGCTTCTTCGGCACCGCGTTCGCCTGCGTGGCCGCGGCCGCGCTGTCGCTGGCGGTGCAGGTGATGCCGGCGGGCACCACCCCGGGCGACTGGCTGCTCGGGCGCCTGCTCGCCGCCTTCGGCGAGGCCTTCCTGACCGGCATGCTCTGCGCCATCGGCGTTGCCTTCCACCCCGAGTGGCTGGCCACCTATGCCGACCGGCTGTACCTGCCGCGGCCGCCGCGCGGCTGAATCAGATGCCCATCACCAGCGCGTAGTTGCCGGTGCTGCCGGCCGACTTCGAGACGCGTACATACAGCGTTAGCGCGCCGCTGCCGCGGTTGGCCAGGCTCCAGCTCAGCGCCTGGCCGGTGCTGCCGGCCTTCTCCACCAGCTTGCGGCCCAGCGCGGTGTAGACGCCCAGGCCCGGGCCGGTCCCGGCCGCGCCGGTGAGCGTGATCGTCAGGGTCTTGCTGGCCGGCACGCTGATGCGGTAGTAGTCCACGTCGCCGTTGGACCCGATGCCGCCGTTCACGGTGGCGGGCACCGAGGCCACGGCCTGCGCGGTGGCCAGCGTGTCGTTGCTCTCGGCTTCGGTGACGGTGATCGGCGCCGGCGTGATCGCGTCGTGCGCGGCGGTCACCGCGGCGGCGGCGTCGATCAGCCCCGCACCGCACTGGCTGCAGGTGGCCGGGAAGCTGCGCACCGTCGAGACCATCATCTGCTTGACCTGGTCCGGCGTCAGCGTGTTGTTGACCGACAGCATCAGCGCCGCGACACCGGCCACCACCGGCGTGGCCATCGAGGTGCCCATCTCGTAGCCGTAGCTGTCGGCGCCCGGCGCGCCGGTGCCGGCGTTCAACGTCGAGAGGATCGCGTTGCCCGAGTCGCCGCCTGGCGCGGCCAGCGTGACGACGCTGCCGTAGTTCGAGTAGGACGCGCGGCCGCCGCTGATGCCGGTGGACGCGACCGTGATCACCCCGTTGCAGTTGGCCGGCGAGGTGTTCGAGGCATTGGTGTTGGCATTGCCCGCGGCCACGATCACCACGGCACCGGCGGCGCGGGCGCTGTTGATCGCGGCCTGCGAGGTGGTGTCGCAGCTGCCGGTGCCACCCAGCGAGAGGTTCAGCACCTTGGCCGGCGTGGTGTTGGCCGGCACGCCGCCCACCGAGCCGCCGGCGGCCCAGGTGATGGCGTCGGCGATGTCGGAGGTGTAGCCACCGCAGCGGCCCAGCGCGCGCAGCGGCAGGATTTTGGCGTTGTAGGCCAGGCCGGTCACGCCGGTCGCGTTGTTGCCCACCGCGGCGATGATGCCGGACACATGCGTGCCGTGCCACGAGCTGTTCGAGGCACTGCTGCCCGAGCCGCAGAAGCCGGCGGCCACGCCGTCGCCGGGGTCGCTGGCATCGCTGTCGCGGCCACCGCCGTCGTTGGCGGTGGTGGCCGAGGTGATGAAGTCGTAGCCCGGCAGCAGGTTGGCCGCCAGGTCGGGGTGCGGGCGCACGCCGGTGTCGATCACCGCCACCGTCACGCCGCTGCCGGTGGACACGTCCCAGGCCGCCGGCGCGCGCACGCCGCCGGTGGTGTCGGACCAGTGCCACTGCGACGAATACTGCGGATCGTTGGGCGTGGACAGCGCCTGCAGGATGCGGTCGGGCTCGGCGTACTCGATGCTCGCGTCGCCGGCCTTCAGGCTGGCGGCCAGGGCTTCGGCCTCGGCCGTGCTCATGCGGCGGCTGATCGCGAACACATGCGCGCCGTTGGCGGTCTGGCGGAAGGCGTTCATCTGCACGCCGTGGCGGTTGGCGGCCACGCGCAGGGCCAGCGACGAGCGCAGCGACAGCGCGCCCACCGCCGGCGCGGCGGTGGCGGGCGCGTTGTTCGCGCTGCCCGATGCCGTGACGCTGGCGATGGTGGCGGTGTTGCGGTACTTGACGATCAGCCGGTCGGTGCCGGGGTCCTCGCTCAGCTGGCGCGGGCCGGCGGCGAACGCGCTGCCGCAGGCAGCCGCCAGCAGCGCGAGCGCCAGGCGGGCGGAGGTCGGAAGGTGCGGGCGGCGGCTCATCGGCGTGCTCGGTGGAAAAAGAGGATCGTCGACCGTCTTTTCGGCCGTTCACCGCCGGGCTTGAGCCGGCCGCCGGTGCGCGGCCTCAGATGTCGGTCAGCAGCACCGAGGCCGAGAAATCCGCCGCACCTTCGGGCTTGCGGCCGGTGCTCCAGGCCAGCAGCGCCTCGGCGCTCATCGGCCGCGCGAAGTAGTAGCCCTGCAGTTCGTCGCAGTCCAGCTCGAGCAGGATGTCGCGCTGGCCCGGCGTCTCGACGCCTTCGGCCACCACGCCCAGCCCCAGCGCATGCGCCAGGTGGATCACCGCGCTGACGATCGCGCGCGCGTCGCCGCTGGTCTCGATGTCGCTGACGAAGCTGCGGTCGATCTTCAGCTGCCGTGCCGGCAGCTGGCGCAGGTAGCTCAGGCTCGAATAGCCGGTGCCGAAGTCGTCGATCGACAGGTACACGCCGATGCGCGCCAGCTGCTCGAAGGTGCGCTGCGTGGCCTGGATGTCTTCCATCGCCACGGTCTCGGTGATCTCGCACAGCAGCTGCGAGGGCTCGACCCGATGGCGGCGCAGTGCGGCGTCGATGCGTGCGGCCAGGCCTTCCTCGCGCAGCTGGTGCACCGAGAGGTTGATGGCCACGCGCAGTCGCAGCCCTTCGTCAGCCCAGGCCTGCAGCTGGCGGCAGGCTTCGTCGATGACCCAGCTGCCCAGCGCGTTGATCAGGCCGAAGCGCTCGGCGATCGGGATGAACAGCGCCGGGCTGATCGTGCCGCGCTCGGGATGGTGCCAGCGCAGCAGCGCCTCGACGCCGCGGATCTGGCCGCGCCGGCCGTCGACCTTGGGCTGGTAGTGCAGCTGCAGCTGCCCGCGCGCGATGGCATGGCGCAGGTCGGCCTGCAGGCTGAGCAGCTCGTGCGCGCCGGCGTCCATGTGCGACTCGAACACCGCATAGGTGTTGCCGCCGTTGCGCTTGGCCGCGTACATCGCGGCATCGGCGTTGGCGATCAGCTTGTCGCGCTGGCCGTGGTCGGGATGGACCACGATCCCGACCGAGGCGCCGATGGTCGCGCTCTGCGCGCCCACCGCGATCGGCTCGGCCAGCGCGGCCAGCAGCCGGCCCACCGCGGCCACCGCATCGGGCAGGCCGGTCAGGTCTTCCATCAGCAGCACGAACTCGTCGCCGCCGATGCGCGCCACCGTGTCGCCTTCGCGCGCGGTGCCACGCAGTCGCTGTGCCACTTCCTTCAGCACGCTGTCGCCGGCGGCATGGCCTAGCAGGTCGTTCACCGGCTTGAAGCCGTCGAGGTCGATGAACAGCACCGCCAGCTTGTCGGCCGCGCCGCGTTCGCCGCTGCGGCTTTCGCTGGCGCGCTCGCGCCGCGCCAGCGCATGCGCGAGCCGGTCTTCGAACAGCAGGCGGTTCGGCAGGCCGGTGAGGGCATCGACGAAGGCCTGCAGGCGCAGCGTCTCGTTCACCGATTGCAGTTCGGCATTGGCGAGCTTCAAGGAGCCGGCCAGCTGCGCGGTGCGGCTGCGCATGCGGGCATCGAGCGTGGAGGTGAACAGCGTCATCGCCAGCAGCGCCACGGTGCTCAGCGCCACCAGCGTGCCCAGGCCCTTGCCGCCCCACTCATTGGCCGAGAGGCACACCGCGCCGGCCGGAAAATTGGCGGCAGCCATGCCTGTGTAGTGCATGCCGCAGATCGCCACGCCCATCACCAGCGCGGCACTGCCCTGGTACAGCAGGCCGTGCTGCGGATTGACCTTGCGCAGCCAGAAGAAGATCAGCAAGGCCGCGGCCGAAGCGCCCACGGCGATGGCCGCCGACGCCGCCACCAGCGGCCAGCTCCACACGATGCCGGGCGCGAGATCGATCGCTGCCATGCCGGTGTAGTGCATCGCGCAGATGCCCAGGCCCATCAGCGTGGCGCCCCCGACCAGGCGGCGCGGTGTCAGCGCACCGCGGCTGGCAATGGCCAGGGCCACCGCCGACACCGCCACGCCGGCCAGCCAGGAGGCCAGCGTCAGCGCGTGGGTGTAGCCCAGCTCGATCGGCAGCGTGAAGGCCAGCATGCCGACGAAGTGCATGCACCAGATGCCGGTGCCCATGGCCAGCGAGCCGCCCGCCCACCAGCGCCGCGCCACCGCGCGGTCGTGCGCGCGCACGCGCTGGGCCAGGTCGAGGGCCACATAGGCGGCGAAGCTCGCGATCAGCAGGGAGGCCACGACGCCCCAGGGGTCGTAGCGGGTGGGCAGGAAGTTCACCCCCCATGTTCGGCGCGCGCCACGCCGGCTTGACGCGCCGGCAATGTAAGCGTGCCCGTCAGCGCCGCGCGCCGTGCACTACCGCACGGCGCAGGGACTCGATCAGCTGCTCTGCCGCGGGCGTGCGGCGGCGGTGCCGCATCGTGATGATGCCCACCGGCGGCAGCTCGATCGGCACCGCGATGCGCAAGGTCTTCGCCAGCTGCTCGCGCGCCAGGTAGCGCGCGACATCGCGCGCAACGAACGCGATCGCGCCGCGCTGGCGCAGGAAGTTCAGCGTCACCAGGAACGAGGCCGACTCGATCACATCGACCGGCGGGTTCACCCCCTGCCGGTAGAACAGCTGGTGCAGCTTGATGCGCGACGAGGCCCAGGACGGCGGCATCACCCAGGGCTGCGTGGCCAGGTCGGCCCAGCCGGGCCGGCGCTTGCGCAGCAGCGCATGGTCGGGCCGGCAGACGATGCACATCGGCTCCTCGTACAGCGCCTCGGTCTCCAGGTCCGGCGCCGCGTAGCCAGGCTCGAGCCGGCCGACGAAGAGATCGAGCTCGCCCACGCGCAGCCGCGGCAGCAGGCGCGTGAGGTCGCCTTCCTCGATGGCCACGGTGGTCAGCGCCGAGCGCTCCTTCAGCAACGCCACCGCGCGCGACAGCAGACCCGGCAGCGCCACCACCATCGTGCCGACGCTCACGCGCCCGGCCGCGCCCGAGGCCACCGCGGCAATCTCGTCGCGCGTGCGGCCGTAGTCGGCCAGCACCGAGCGCGCAAAGCGCACCACCGTCTCGCCATACGCGGTGGGCTCGGTGCCGCGCGTGGAGCGCACGAACAGGTCGAGCCCGAACATGCGCTCGACCTCGGCCAGCGACTTCGACACCGCCGGCTGGGTCAGCGACAGGAACTCGGCCGCGCGGCCGAGGTGGCGGAACTGGTCCAGCGCCACCAGCAGCTGCAGGTGCTTCAGTTTCAGGTTGGACCGCAGCACGCGGTCGATGGCGATGGTCATAGCAAACTCGACATGAAGAGAGTCCACTTCTTCAATGGATGGCGATGATAGGGCTGCCGACAATCGCGCCCATTCCAAGACAGGAGACAAGCGCGATGCACGCCAACCGCCGCCAGTTCGTTCTGGGCAGCCTGGGCACGGCCCTGCTGGCCGCCACCGCGAGGTCCCGGGCCAGCGCCTACCCCGAGCGGCCGATCACCTTCATCTGCCCCTGGCCGGCCGGCGGCACGGCCGACATCACGATGCGCGCGCTGTGCCTGGCCGCGGCCAAGCCGCTGGGCCAGACCCTCGTGGTCGAGAACAAGGCCGGTGCCTCCGGCATGCTGGGGCTGAAGGCGATGGCCACCGCCAAGCCCGATGGCTACACCATCGGCCAGATCCCGATCTCGGTGACGCGCTTCGCGCAGCTGGGCACGGTGCAGATCGATCCGCTGAAGGACCTGAGCTTCATCGCCCGCACCTCGGGCCAGACCTTCGGCGTGGCGGTGCGAAGCGACTCGCCGTGGCAGACCTTGAAGGAATTCGTCGCCGCCGCCAAGGCCGCGCCGGGCCGCCTGACCTACGGCAGCGCCGGCATCGGCGGCGCGACGCACGTGGGCATGGAAGAGTTCGCGCTGGCGGCCGGCATCCAGCTCAACCACGTGCCCTACAAGGGCGGCGCGCCGGCGCTGCAGGACCTGCTGGGCGGGCAGATCGACGCGCTGGCCGACTCCAGCTCGTGGGCGCCGCACGTCAAGTCCGGCAAGCTGCGCCTGCTGGCCACCTGGGGCGAGCAGCGCACGCACGACTTCCCCGAGGTGCCCACGCTGCGCGAGCAGGGCTTCGACGTGGTGGTCGATGCGCCCAACGGCATCGGCGCGCCCAAGGGCCTGGACGCGGCCGTCGCCAGGCGCCTGCGCGAGGCCTTCAAGGCCGCGGCCGCCAGCCCCGAGTTCATCGCCGCCTGCGACAGGATCGATGCCCCGCCCATGTACCTGGATGGCCCCGAGTACGAGAAGTACGTCGCCGCGGTGTACCGCAAGGAGACGCAGCTGATCGAGCGGCTGAAGCTCAAAGAGCTGATGGCGAAGGGCTGATCGCAGTGGCCGCCAGCGCTTCACCGCTGATCCGCCTGCACGCCGCCGACAACGTGCTGGTGGCGCGCGAGCCGCTGGCGCTGGGCCAGGTGCTGCCCGAGTTTGGCCTGCGGCTGAGGGCGCAGGTGCCGGCCGGCCACAAGATCGCCGCGCGGCGCATCGCGGCCGGCGAGCTGGTGAAGAAGTACGACACGGTGATCGGCGTGGCCACCCGCGACATCGAGGCCGGCGAGCATGTGCACGGCCACAACCTCGCGCTGCCCGAAGGCCACCGCGACCCGGCCTTCGGCGCCGACGTCAAGCCGGTGGCCACCCTGCCCGAGGACCAGCGGGCACGCTTCCTCGGTCTGGTCCGGGCCGATGGTCGCGTGGCCACGCGCAACTTCATCGGCATCATCGCGTCGGTGAATTGCTCGGCCACCGCGATCAAGCAGATGGCCGCTCACTTCACGAGAGAGAAACTGGCGGCCTATCCGAACGTCGATGGCGTGGTGGCCTTTGCGCAGACCAGCGGCTGCGGCATGTCTTCGCCCAGCGAGCATTTCGACGTGCTGCGCCGTACGCTGGCCGGCTACGCGCGGCATCCGAACCTCGCCGGCGTGCTGATCGTCGGGCTGGGCTGCGAGCGCAACCAGGTGGCCGACCTGGTCGACTCGCAAGGCTTGCAGCCTGGCCCGCTGATGCGCACGCTGGTGATGCAGGACACCGGCGGCACGCGCGCCACCATTGCCGCCGGCGTGGCCGCGATCGAGGCGATGCTGCCGATCGCCAACGACGTGCGGCGCGAGCCGGTGAGCGCCGCGCACCTGAAGATCGGCCTCGAATGCGGCGGCTCCGATGGGTTCTCGGGCATCACCGCCAACCCCGCGCTGGGCGCGGCGATGGACATCCTGGTGCGCCACGGCGGCACCGCCATCCTGTCGGAGACGCCCGAGATCCATGGTGTCGAGCACATGCTGACGCGCCGCGCGGTGAGCCCCGCGGTCGGCCAGAAGCTGCTGGACCGGCTGGCCTGGTGGGAGCGCTACACGCGCGGCCACAACGGCCAGTTCAACGGCGTGGTCGGCCCGGGCAACCAGGCCGGCGGGCTGGCGAACATCTTCGAGAAGTCATTGGGCTCGGCGATGAAGGCCGGCAGCACGCCGCTGCGCGCCGTGTACGAATATGCCGAGCCGATCACCGAGAGCGGCTTCGTGTTCATGGATTCACCGGGCTACGACCCGGTGGCCTCCACCGGCCAGATCGCCAGCGGCGCGAACCTCATCTGCTTCACCACCGGCCGCGGCTCGATGTTCGGCAGCAAGCCCGCACCGACGATCAAGCTGGCCTCGAACACGCCGATGTTCACGCGGCTCGAAGAGGACATGGACATCAACTGCGGCCTGGTGCTGGACGGCGAAGTGAGCGTCCAGCAGATGGGCGAGCGCATCTTCGCGCACATCCTGCGGGCCGCTTCCGGCGAACGGACCAAGAGCGAGCTGCTGGGCCTCGGCGACCATGAGTTCGTGCCCTGGCATCTCGGGATCACGAGCTGAATCGCGTGGTGTGGGCGTGACCATCGCCAGCGGGTGGTTGGCCGCAAGCGGCCCGTTGCGGTCGTTGCCGAAAAGACTTGCGTCTGTCGGAGCGGCAAAGCCGGGCGCGGGCTGCGCGGCCAGGGCGACATCGCGGTCGGCTCTGGCGAGCCGACTGCCCTGCGCTGCTCGCGGACGCGGGATGGGGACACAACTCGGGCCTGGGTACAGGCCCTCAGACACGTGTCCCCAGGTCGCTTCGCTCCCGACCCGCGCCCGCTGCGCTGCTCGGCGCTGATGTCTTCATGCCCTGGCCGCACAGCCCGCGCCCGGCTTTGCAGAACCGGTGGTGGCGTGCGGATGGGCGCAGTGCTCGGTGATTCGCAAAGCCGGTGGCCGGTGCGCTGGCCGGGCAGTCAGGAGACCAGCGCCGAGCAGCGCAGCGGGCGCGGGTCGGCGACCGAAGGGAGCTGGGCGGGAGTGTCTGAGGCCCTGTACTCAGGGCCGAGTTGCCCGCCCATCCCGCGTCCGCGAGCAGCGCAGGGCAGTCAGGCCGCAGGCCTGACCGCGGTCTCCGCCCGGCCAGCGCACCGGCCACCGGCTTTGCCGCTCCGCACCCCGCAAGCAAGCACTCATCGAACGACCGCTCCGGGCCGCAAGCGGACGCACTGCGTCGCCGCTCAGTTGGCGCGTGGCGGAGTCGCTGGAAACAGGTATCGTCGGGCTCAACGAAGGCGCGCTGGCGGCCGAGAGGATTTGGTGCACGGCTTCGACGACGACCTGCACATCAAGTACGTCTGCCAGGGCAGCCTGGCCTGAGCTGATTCAAGGAGACCCGAGCATGAGCAAGAAGACCTACCGCATTGCCGCCATCCCCGGTGACGGCATCGGCAAGGAAGTGATGCCCGAAGGCCTGCGCGTGCTGCGCAAGGCGGCGCAGCGCTTCGACATCGCGCTGGACATCACCGAGATCGAATGGGCCAGCTGCGACTACCACGCGCAGCATGGCCAGATGATGCCGGACGACTGGAAGGCGCAGCTGATCGGCATGGACGCGCTGTACTTCGGCGCGGTCGGCTGGCCGGCCACGGTGCCCGACCACATCTCGCTGTGGGGTTCGCTGATCAAGTTCCGCCGCGAGTTCGACCAGTACATCAACCTGCGCCCGGCGCGCCTGATGCCCGGCGTGCGCTGCCCGCTGGCTGGCATGAAGCCGGGCGACATCGACATGCTGATCGTGCGCGAGAACACCGAGGGCGAGTATTCGTCGGTGGGCGGCGTGATGTTCCCGGGCACCGAGCGCGAGTTCGTCTCGCAGACCTCGATCTTCACCCGTCACGGCTCCGAGCGCCTGCTGAAGTACGCCTTCGAGCTGGCGCGCACGCGGCAGCGCAAGCATGTGACGCTGGCCACGAAGAGCAACGGCATCTCGATCTCGATGCCGTGGTGGGACGAGCGCTGCGTCGAGATGGCCGCGCAGTACCCCGACATCGGCTGGGACAAGCAGCACATCGACATCCTGAGCGCGCGCTTCGTGCTGCAGCCGCAGCGCTTCGACGTGGTGGCCGCCACCAACCTGTTCGGCGACATCCTGTCCGACCTGGGGCCGGCCTGCACCGGCACCATCGGCATCGCGCCGAGCGCCAACCTGAATCCGGAGCGGAAGTTCCCGTCGCTGTTCGAGCCGGTGCACGGCTCGGCACCGGACATCTACGGCAAGAACATCGCCAACCCGGTCGGCATGATCTGGAGCGGCGCGATGATGCTCGACTTCCTCGGCGAGCGCGCCGCGCACGACGCGATCCTGAAGGCCATCGAGACCGTGCTGGCCGAAGGCCCGCGCACCGGCGACCTGGGCGGCAGCGCGTCCACCACCGAGATGGGCGAGGCGGTGGCGAAGCTGGTGTGATCAGGCCGCGACCAGCCGCAGCCGCGTGATCTCCGACGGCGCGCCCAGCCGCAGCGGCGGGCCCCAGTAGCCGGTGCCGCGGCTGGTGTAGATCCACAGCTGCCGCAGGCGGTGCAGGCCGGCCACGAAGGGTTGCTGCAGCGGCACGAAGAAGTTGAAGGGCCAGATCTGGCCGCCATGCGTGTGGCCGGAGAGTTGCAGGTCGAAGCCGGCCGTGGCGGCGGCTTCGGCACTGCGCGGCTGGTGCGCCAGCAGCACGCGCACCGCCGCATCGGCCGGCGCGCCGGCGATCGCACGCTGCGGGTCGCTGCGCTGCTCGGGGATGAAGTGGTGCGCGCTGACGTCGGTGACGCCGGCCAGCACCAGCCGGGCCTCGCCCTGGCCGAGCACCACGTGCCGGTTGTCCAGCACCTGCAGGCCCAGCGTGCGCAGGTGCGCGGTCCACTCCCGCGCGCCGCTGTAGTACTCGTGGTTGCCGGTGACGAAGTAGCGGCCCTGCCGGGCCTGCAGGCCGGCGAGCGGTGCCACGTCCTGCTGCAGGTCGGCCACGCGGCCGTCGACCAGGTCGCCGGTGATGGCCACCACGTCGGCCTGCAGCGCATTGACGCGCTCGACGATGGCCTGCACGTAGCCGGCCTTCACCGTGGGGCCGACATGCACGTCGCTGATCTGCGCGATCGTGAAGCCTTGCAGCGTGGCCGGCAGACCTGCGATCGGCACTTCGACCGTGCGCACCTGCGCCGGCCGCCGCGCATTGGCCAGGCCCCACAGCAGCAGCAGCGCGGCCAGCGGTGGCACGGCCCAGGCGCTGGGCTCGGCCAGCGCGGGCAGCGCGACGAACATTCCGATCGGCGCGGCCAGCAGCAGCACGGCGTCGCGCAGCAGGGTCAGCGGCAGCAGGATCGCGAAGCTGCCCAGCGCCAGCATGCCGGCCCAGCTCCAGCGGTCGGCCGCCGCGCGGTCGCGCAGCCGCCGGCCGAAGAAGGCCACCGGGATCAGCGCGAAGCTCAGCACCAGCGCCGCGCTGAACAGCGCCGGCGGCCAGTTGCCGGGCAGGGAAGGCGCGATGCGCGCGCCGATGTACAGGTGCAACAGGGCCAGCAGCAGGAACGGCAGCATCGCCGCCAGATGGCGGCGGGCCGCTGCCCTTCAAGCCCCGCCGCGCTGCCAGCCCAGCAACAGCGTCAGCACTGCGCCGGCTACCAGCATCGGGCCGGTGACGCGCAGCATCCAGCGCTGGCCGTTGGCGCTGACGCCGGCATAGTGCCGCGTGCCCGCCGCGGCCAGCGCCACGGCGCCATAGACGCCGAACTGCGTGGCCGTGGTGATGGCGGCCAGCAGCAGCGCCTGCAGCGCCAGCGGCCGCGGCTGGCCGTGCAGGTAGGCCGGCAGCACCGCCAGCGTGAAGGCATAGGCCTTGGGGTTCATCAGGCAGGTCAGCAGCGCGCGGCGGAACACGTGGGCCGCGGCGGCCTGCGGGCTGGCGCCGCCGGCCGCGGCCAATGGCTGCCGGCTGGCACGCAGCAGGCTGATGCCGATCCACACCATGTAGGCCGCGCCGCCGACCAGCAGCCCGTTGAAGGCCGGCGGCCACAGCAGCATCAGCGCGGCGATGCCGCTGCTGGCGGCCACCACATGCACCAGCCCGCCCAGCGTGATGCCGGCCACCGCGGTGAGGCCGGCGCGCAGGCCGCCGACCAGCGCGTTGGTGGCCACGAAGGCCATGTCCATGCCGGGCAGCACGATGATGCCGAAGACGAGCAGGAAGTACAGCCAGAGGTCGGGCGAGGCGGGCATCACGGAGAGATCCTTCGGTGGGTGGCAATGCCGGCCACTGTAGGCAGCCAATAGGGCAGCACCCGCCCTGTATCCCGCGCGTGGCCGCGCAGCGCCTCAGGCTGCGGCCGCCAGCACCTTGCCCGGGTTCAGGATGTTCAGCGGGTCCCAGGCCTGCTTCAGCCGGCGCATCAGCTCGATCGCATCCGCGCCATGCTCCTCGGCCAGCAGGCCGATCTTGTGCAAGCCGATGCCGTGCTCGCCGGTGCAGGTGCCGTCCAGCGCGAGGGCGCGCCGCATGATGCGCTGGTTCAGGCGCTCGGCCTCGGCCATCTCCTCGGGCCGCTGCGGGTCGGCCAGGATCACGCAGTGGAAGTTGCCGTCGCCCACATGGCCGAAGATCGGGCACGGCAGCGGCGAGCCGCGCACGTCGGCGAGGGTCTCGTCGATGCACTGCGCCAGCCGCGAGATCGGCACGCAGGCATCGGTGGTGAAGGCGCGCGCGCCGGCCTTCAGTTGCAGGCAGGCGAAGAAGGCCAGGTGCCGCGCGTTCCACAGCCGCGAGCGGTCTTCCGGCTGCAGCGCCCATTCGAAATGCGCGCCGCCGTTGTCCTGCGCCAGCGCCTGCACGCGCTCGGCCATGTCCTGCACGCCGGCGGGCGTGCCGTGGAACTCGAGGAACAGCATCGGCTGCTCGGGCAGCGCCGTGCGGCTGTGGCGGTTGAGGGCCTGCACCGTCAGCGCGTCCAGCAGTTCGGCGCGGGCCAGCGGCAGGCCCAACTGCATGGCCTGGATCACCGTGTCGACCGCGCCCTGCACGGCACTGAACGAGCACACCGCGGCCGACAGCGCCTCGGGCTGCGGGTAGAGCTTCAGCGTGACCTCGGTGATGATGCCCAGCGTGCCTTCGCTACCGACGAAAAGACGCGTCAGGTCGTAGCCCGCCGAGGACTTCTTCGAGCGGCCGGCGGTGCGCAGCACGCGGCCCTCGGCGGTGACCACGGTGAGCGCCAGCACGTTCTCGCGCATCGTGCCGTAGCGCACCGCGTTCGTGCCCGAGGCGCGGGTGGCGGCCATGCCACCGATCGAGGCATCGGCGCCGGGGTCGATCGGGAAGAACAGCCCGCTGTGGCGGATCGCCTCGTTCAGCTGGCGCCGCGTGATGCCGGCCTGCACGGTGACCGTCAGGTCTTCGGCATCCAGCGCCAGCACGCCGTTCATGCCCGAGAGGTTCAGCGTGATGCCGCCGGCCACCGCCAGCACATGGCCTTCGATCGACGAGCCGGCGCCGTACGGGATCAGCGGCACGCGGTGCGCGGCGCACAGCTGCACCAGCGCCACCACCTCGTCGGTGTCCTGCGCATGCACCACCGCATCGGGCGCCATCGGGTCGTAGGGGGATTCGTCGCGGCCATGCTGGTCGCGCACGGCCTGCGCGGTGGAGCAGCGCGCGCCGAAGCGTTGGCGCAAGCTGGCGATCAGCGCCTCCGGCAGGGGGCGGCGCGGGGCAGTGGTGGCAAGGCTCGACATCGGCGTGGCGGCGGCGCGGTAGTGGACGACGGGAGCGGATGCTGCGCGCGCCGCGCCGCCGCGGGAAGCAGGACTTGGCGATGCCGCCATCGCGCGAAGCGATGGCGCTGCGGGCTTTCAGGCGCTGTCGACGCAGCGCACGCCGCGCCAGGGTGCGCGGCGCACGACCTGCGCGATGGTCTCGCGCGCGGTGGCCAGCACGCAATCGACCGCCCGGCTGCGCGGCGCGCCGGCCGGCAGGCACAGCACGGCCACGCGGGTGATCGCCGGCCGCGCGATCTCGACCGCGGCCAGGCGCTGGGCCAGCACCTCGGCCTCGACGCTGGGCCAGGACAGGATGGTCGCGCCCAGCCGCGCCTCGACGGCCTGCTTCATCATCGCCAGCGAATTCATCTCGGCCACCACGCGCGGCGGCGGCAGGCCGGCGCGGGCCAGCGTGCGCTCGATGCGGTCGCGCACGCCATGGCCCGGGCTGGGCATCACCAGGTCCAGCGCGGCCAGCTCCTTCAGTGCCAGCAACTTGCGCCGGGCCAGCGGCGACTTCGGGTGCAGCACCAGGAACAGGCGCTCCTCGATCAGCGGCGTCGCCTGCGTGCCTTCGAGCTGGCCGTCGTCGAACACCAGGCCCATGCCCAGGCGGCCGTTCTTCACCCATTCGAGGATCGTGCCGCTCAATTCCTCGTGGATCAGCAGCTGGATCCTGGGGTACTGCGCGCGCACCGCCTCGAAGACCGGCAGCGCCAGCGGCGCCACCAGGCTCAGCGGGATGCCGATCTCCACCCGCCCGCTCGGCGCCGCGCCGGCCTGGGCGACCTCGGCGCGCGCGTCGTCGGCCTGCTTCAGCATCGCCTGGGCATGGCGGTACAGCGCATGGCCGGCCTCGGTGGCTGCCACACCGCGTGTATTGCGCGTTAGCAGCGCCTGGCCCAGCTCGGCCTCCAGCGCCGCCACCTGCTGGCTCAACGCCGATTGCGCCACATGAAGCACGCCCGAGGCGCGCGACAGGCTGCCCATGTCGACGATGCGGACGAAGTAGCGCAACTGCCTCAGTTCCATCCCGCGAATGCTATCCGGGCGACCGGGCAGGCGTGGCAAGATGCCGCGCGACAGCCCGCAAGACGGAGGTGCGGTTTGGCCTGGAACCCCGATCAATACCTGAAGTTCGCGCAGCCGCGGCTGCGCCCGGCGATCGACCTGCTCGCGCGCATCGCGCTCGCGTCGCCGCGGCGCATCGCCGACCTCGGCTGCGGCACCGGCAACATCACCCGGCTGCTGGCGCAGCGCTGGCCCGAGGCCGAGGTCACCGGCGTCGACAGCGCGGTGACGATGCTGACGCACGATGTGAGCGGCCTCAGCGCGCCGGAAGCCGGCCGCATCCGCTGGCAGCAGGCCGACCTGGCGCAGTGGCAGGCCGAGGCGCCGCCGGACCTGATCTACTCCAACGCCGCGCTGCACTGGCTGCCGCAGCACGAGCGCCTGCTGCCGCGCCTGCTGGCGATGCTGGCGCCCGGCGGCGTGCTGGCGGTGCAGATGCCGCGCAACTTCGGCGCACCGTCGCACACCGCCATCGCCGAGACCGTGCATGAAGGCCCCTGGCGCGACAAGCTGCTGCCGCTGCTGAAACCCACGCCGGTGGCCGAGCCGGCCTGGTATTACACGCTGCTGGCCGCGGTGGCCGCCGAGGTGGACCTCTGGGAGACCGAGTACCTGCAGGTGCTGACCGGCCCGAACCCGGTGAAGGAATGGACCAAGGGCACCTGGCTGGCGCAGTTCCTCGCCGCGCTGGAAGGCGACGAGGCTGCGGCCTTCGAGGAAGCCTACGCCGCGAAGATGCGCGCGGCCTACCCGATGCGCGCCGACGGCCGCACGCTGTTTCCGTTCAAGCGCCTGTTCATGATCGTGCGGCGCTGAGCGCTGCTGCGCCGGTGATAACGCTCAAATGACGGTGAGGCCGCCGTCCACCGTCAGCTGGTGGCCGGTGACGTAGGACGCCGCGTCCGACAGCAGTCACAGCACGGCCGCAGCCACCTCCTGCGGCTGGCCGACGCGGCCCATCAGCGCGGCGTCGCCGGGATCGCGCTTCGCCTCGTTCGGGCCGCGGCGCGCCAGCGCGCGCTCCATCATCGCGGTGTGGATGATGCCGGGGCACACGGTGTTGATGCGCACGCCGCGCCGGCCGTATTCCGCCGCCGCGCTCTTGGTCAGGCCCACCACCGCATGCTTGCTGGCGGCATAGGCCGCGCGCAGCGGCGCACCGACCAGGCCGGCCACCGAGGCGGTGTTGACGATGGCGCCGCCGCCCTGCTGCACCATCAGCGGCAGCTGGTGCTTCATGCACAGCCAGACGCCCTTGACGTTGATGGCCATGATGCGGTCGAACATGGCCTCGTCGCCATCGGCCAGGCGGTGGTGCTCGACCTCGATGCCGGCGTTGTTGAACGCGCCATCGAGCCGGCCAAAGGCGTGCACGCCGGCGTCAATCAGGGAATGCACCGCGTCGGCCCGCGTCACGTCGACCACCTGGTGGCGCAGGTCAGCGCCCGCTTCGCGCGCCAGCCGCGCGGTTTCAGCCAGGCCGTCGGCGTCGATGTCGCCGAGCAGCAGTTTCGCGCCGGCGCCGGCCAGCGCCAGGGCGGTGCAGCGGCCGATGCCGGCCCCGGCGCCGGTCACCATGATGACCTTGTCGGCAAATGTTTTGACGCTGGACATAGCGGCCTCGAGGGATGATGATTTATACAGTACCGATCTTCGCGCGGGGCCCCCTGTCCGGCCGACGCCTGCGCGACATCTCCCACCAGGAACAAACCCGATGAGCGACACCGCCACCCCTGTTTCATTGCCCGCCGCCAGCGCAGCCACGCTGCCACCGCAGGACATCAGCGCCGAGGTGCTGGCCGAGAAGTACGCCAAGGGCGACGAGCAGACGCTGGACGAAGTGCGCCGCCGCGTCGCGCGCGCGCTGGCCCAGGCCGAGGCGCCGGCGCAGCGCGCCGCGTGGGAAGCGAAGTTCATCGACGCGCAGCGCCGCGGCTTCGTGCCCGCCGGGCGCATCAATTCGGCCGCCGGCACCGACCTGGCCGCCACCTTGATCAACTGCTTCGTGCAGCCGGTGGGCGATTCGATCTCGACCGCGGAAGAAGGCCATCCCGGCATCTACATCGCGCTGACCGAAGCGGCCGAGACCATGCGCCGCGGCGGCGGCGTGGGCTACGACTTCTCGCGCATCCGGCCGCAGGGCGCCTGGGTCGGCGCCACGCAAAGCCGCGCCTCCGGCCCGGTGAGCTACATGCGCGTGTTCGACCGCAGCTGCGAGACGGTGGAATCGGCCGGCTCGCGCCGCGGCGCGCAGATGGGCGTGCTGCGCTGCGACCATCCCGACATCGAGTCCTTCATCCATGCCAAGGACCAGGGCGACCTGAAGAACTTCAACATCTCGGTCGGCGTGACCGACGTGTTCATGCAGGCCGTGCAGGACGACGGCGAGGTCGAGCTGGTGCACAAGGCCGAGCCCGGCGCCGAGCAGAAGGC
>NZ_JBGAGA010000002.1:0-196307 GCF_044226965.1 Aquabacterium sp.
TGGTTGTACACCGTCGAGGCGGGAATCGTGGTGCCGGAGTTCAGGTGGCCCACCACGCCGTTGACCTTGGCGTCGCACAGCTTCTGCGCCGCGGCCGTGCCCTGCTTCGGGTCGGCTGCATCGTCTTCGGCCACCAGCTCAAGCTTGACCTTCTTGCCGCCGATCGTCACGCCCTTCTTGTTCAGGTCGTCGATGGCCATGCGCGCGCCGTTCTCGTTGTCCTTGCCGTAGTGCGCCTGTGCGCCGGAGACGGGGCCAACGTGACCGATCTTGACGACCTCTTGCGCGTACAGCGCGCCGGCCCACAGGGTGATGGCCGCCGCGGCGACGTGGTTCAGACGAAAGCTCATGGTCTTGGATGCTCCTGGATAGAAATGGATGTGTGCGACCGCGCCGTTCATTCCCCATGGGCGTGCGGGTGGCCGCCCCGGTCGCGAGTCGATTCGAGAGAAACGCCCGCGTTGTGCTATTCCCCGAGGTAAGCGGCCTTGACCTTGGGATCCTCGGCCAGCGCCTTGGCCGGCCCGCTCATCGTGATTTCGCCGGAGTCCATCACGTAGGCGCGATCGGCCAGGCTCAGCGCGCGCATCGCGTTCTGCTCGACGAGCAGGATCGCGGTGCCCTGGCGGTGGATGTCGGCCACCACCTCGAAGATCTTGTCGACCATGATGGGCGACAGGCCCATCGAGGGCTCGTCCAGCAGCAGCAGCCTGGGCCGTGCCATCAGCGCGCGGCCCATGGCCAGCATCTGCTGCTCGCCGCCACTCATCGTGCCGGCCAGCTGGTGGCGCCGCTCCTTCAGGCGCGGGAACAGGCCGAAGACCTTCTCGATGTCGTCCTGCACGCCGCGCGGGTCGTTGCGCAGGAAGGCGCCCATCTGCAGGTTCTCGACGATGGTCATGCGGGTGAAGGTGCCGCGTCCTTCGGGCACCATCACCAGGCCCTGCTTGACCAGGTCCCAGGCGCCCTGGCCGCGGGTGGTCTTGCCCATCAGCGCGATCTCGCCATCGGCCAGCGGCTGCAGCCCGGTGATGGCCTTCAGCGTGGTGGTCTTGCCGGCGCCGTTGGCGCCGATCAGGCTGACCAGTTCGCCGGGGCGCACCTCGAAGCTCACGCGCTTGACGGCCAGGATGCCGCCATACGCCACCTTGATGCCGGTGGCCTTGAGCAGCGGGGTCGTGGAAGTCTGGGACATGGTTCAGTTCCTCGTCAGGCGGCGTGCGCGCCGAGATAGGCCTCGATGACCTTGGGATCGCGCTGCACTTCGGCCGGGCGGCCTTCGGCGATCTGCTTGCCGTAGTCGAGCACCGTGACGCGGTCGCACAGGCCCATCACCAGCTTCACGTCGTGCTCGATCAGCAGGATGGTGCGGCCGTCCTTGCGGATGCGGTCGATCAGCTCGCGCAGCACCACCTTCTCGGTGGCGTTCATGCCGGCGGCCGGCTCGTCCAGCGCCAGCAGCTGCGGGTCGGTGGCCAGCGCGCGGGCGATTTCGAGGCGGCGCTGATCGCCATAGCTCAAGGTGCGGGCCTTGAACTCGGCATAGCGGCCGATGCCCACGTAGTCGAGCAGCACCTGCGCGCGTTCGGCGATGCGTTCTTCCTCGGCGCGGAAGCCGCCGGTGCGGAACACCGCGCCGAGCAGGCCCGACTGCGTCCGCACATGGCAGCCGACCATCACGTTCTCCAGTGCCGTCATTTCCGAGAACAGGCGGATGTTCTGGAAGGTGCGGGCGATGCCGGCCTTGGCCACCTCGTGCACCGCGCTTGGCTTGTAGGCCTGGCCACCCAGCTCGAAGGTGCCACCATCGGGCGTGTAGAGCCCGGTGATGACGTTGAAGAAGGTGGTCTTGCCGGCGCCGTTCGGGCCGATCAGGCCATAGACCTGGCCGCGCTGGATCGTGACGCTCACGTCACTCAGCGCCTGCAGGCCGCCGAAGCGCTTGGACGCGCCGCTGACGCGCAACACCGGGGCGCTCATTGCACGGCCTCCGCGGTGGCGCGCACGGGGGTGGCGGTGGGTTCGGGGTCGACGCGTTTCGCAACGGACTTGCCACCATGCTCAGGCGCCGGCCACAGGCCGCGCGGACGCAGCAGCATCACCAGGATCATCGACAGCGCGATCAACAGTTGCCGAAGGATGGCTGCGTCCAGCCGGCCGTCGGTCATCGCCTGCAGCGGACCGGCCACATAGCGCAGCACCTCGGGCAGCGCGGCCAGCAGCACCGCGCCGGCCACCACGCCGGGGATGTGGCCGATGCCGCCGACCACCACCATCGCGATGATCATCACGCTCTCCTGCAGCGAGAACGATTCGGGCGAGACGAAGCCCTGGAAGCTGGCGAACATGGCGCCCGAGACACCGCCGAAGGTGGCGCCCATGCCGAAGGCCAGCAGCTTCAGGTTGCGCGTGTTGATGCCCATGGCCTTGGCGGCAATCTCATCCTCGCGGATCGCCATCCAGGCGCGCCCGATGCGGCTGCGCTCGAGCCGCCGGCACAGGAAGATGCTGCCCACCACCAGCACCAGGAACAGGTAGTAGTAGTTGCTGACGTTGGCGATCTCGAAGCCGAACAGCTCGTGCGGCTTCATGAAGTTCAGGCCGAAGATCGAGAACGCGTCGATCTGCGCGATGCCCTTGGGTCCGTTGGTGATGTTGACCGGCGCGTCCAGGTTGTTCATGAACACGCGGATGATTTCGCCAAAGCCCAGCGTCACGATGGCCAGGTAGTCGCCGCGTAATTTGAGTGTTGGCGCGCCCAGCAGCACGCCGGCCAGGCCGGCCAGCGCGGCGGCCGCCGGGATGATCAGCCACACCGGCATGTGCAGGCCGTGCGGGAACAGCGCCTGGATGGCCGGGAACGACTCGGTCAGGTGCGGCGAGGCCAGCAACGCGAACAGGTAGGCACCCACCGCGTAGAAGGCCACGTAGCCCAGGTCCAGCAGGCCGGCGAAGCCGACCACCACGTTCAGGCCCAGCGCCAGCAGCACGTACAGCAGCGCGATGTCGAGGATGCGCACCCAGGCATTGCCGAACTGCTGCGCCAGCAGCGGCAGCACGATCAGCGCCACAGCGGTCAGCAGCGTGCTGGCGGAAAGGAGTTTCTTGTTGCTCGTCGTCATGATGTGATCTGCCCTGCCCTGTTCATGCGCGGTCGGCCACGCGCTCGCCCAGCAGGCCGGAGGGCCGCAGGGTCAGCATCGCGATCAGCACCAGGAAGGCGAAGATGTCCTGGTAGTGGCTGCCCAGAATGCCGCCGGTCAGGCCGCCGATGTAGCCGGCGCCGAGCGACTCGATCAGGCCCAGCAGCAGGCCGCCGACCATCGCGCCCGGCAGGTTGCCGATGCCGCCGAAGACGGCCGCGGTGAAGGCCTTCAGGCCCGGCAGGAAGCCCATCGTGTGCGAGGCCGACCCATAGTTGGCTGCCCACATCACCCCCGCCAGCGCGGCCAGCGCGGCGCCGATCACGAAGGTGGCCGAGATCACCAGGTCGGGCTTCACGCCCATCAGCGCGGCCACGCGCGGGTTCTCGGCGGTGGCGCGCATCGCGCGGCCCAGCCGCGTGTGGTTGACCAGGAACATCAGCCCCGCCAGCGCCACCGCGGTGATGCCGAGGATCAGGATCTGCATGTTGTTGATCACCGCGCCGCCGACGTCGAAGGTCTGCACCGGCACCAGGCTCGGGTAGGGCTTGACGTTGGGCTGGAAGATCACCATCGCCAAGGTCTGCAGCAGCAGGCTCATGCCCATCGCGGTGATCAGCGGTGCCAGGCGCGGTGCATTGCGCAGCGGCCGATAGGCCACCTTCTCGATCGAGTAGTTCAGCGCGCAGCTGACGACGATGGCGGCGATCAGCGCAATCAGCAGCAGCAGCCAGCCCGGCAGGCCGTTGTCCTGCAGCACGTGGATGACCTGCCAGCTCGTGAGCGCGCCGATCATCAGCACCTCGCCGTGCGCGAAGTTGATCAGGTTGATGATGCCGTACACCATCGTGTAGCCCAACGCCACGAGGGCGTACATGCTGCCGAGCACGAGCCCGTTGATCAGCTGTTGAATGAAGGTCTCCATCGGATCTTTCTCGCGTCTTGGCGCTGTGTGCTTGGGAAAACCGGCGCTGTATTGCACGGCGTGTGCCAACCCGCGCCGCTGTGCCGGCACACGGGCCCGAAAGCGCTGCGTTTCACTCGTGGGCGGCGCCTGTTCGGCTGAAGCGCCGCACGCCACGCCAGCCGCCGGCAGCGCGGAAATCCACACCACCGAGCGAAGCCGCGGTATGGATTTCCGCCCACGACAAAGCCCGCCGGGCTTGGCACACTGATGGTCCCGGTTCCGCCTCCGTCTCCGCCGTTGCTTCCGCACCGCTCGATCCGTCGTTCGCTGGTCACCCTGGCCATGGGCCTGGTGATGCTTGCCCTGGTGGCCACCGGCGCCACGCTGGGCTATGGCTGGAGCGAACGCCAGGGCCTGGTGCAGCTGAGCGCGGTGGCCACCGAGCGGCTCGAGCTCTATGCCTCGGCGCTCGAAGCGGAGATCGCGCGCTATGCCTACCTGCCGGGGCTGATGGCCATCGACACCGACATTGCCGCGCTGCTGGCCAACCCCGGCGACGCCACCCGGCGCGAGCAGGCCAACCGCACGCTGGCGCGCATGAACGCGCGCGCGGGCTCGCTGCAGATGCAGATCCTGGGCAGCGACGGCAGGCCCATGGCCAGCAGCGATGCCCACCTGGCCGCGGCGCCGGTGGCGCGCCCGCCCTTGCCCGCGGCCGACGACATCACCGACTTCTTCGCCGCCAACCCGGTCAACGGCAACACCGAGTACTACTTCGTCTACGTGCTGCGGCGCGAGGCGGCCGGCAGCCCGAAGATCGTCGTCAAGGTCAGCCTGGCGCCGCTGGAGGCCACCTGGGTCGACCTGGGCGCGCGCTCGCAGAGCGAACGCCTGCTGGTGCTGGACGAGAACAACGTGATCGTGATGTGCTCGGTGCCGGCCTGGAAGTACCGCACGCTGGGCGTGCTGGACCCCGGCCGGCTGCGCAGCCTGGGTCGCTATGCGCAGGCGCCGCTGCTGCCGCTGACGCTGGCCACCGAGGTGCGGATGAACCCCGGCATCGTGCTGGTGCGCGCCACCGACCCGGCCGATGCCGACGGCCGCCAGCGCGTGGCACTGGAGCGCAACATCGTGCCGCTGGCCGCGCGGCTGATGGCAATGTCCGACTCCACCGAGGTCGAACGCAATGCGCGCTACGCGGCCTGGGGTGGCGCGGCGGGCGGCGCGGCGGTGGGGCTGCTGCTGCTGTACCTGCTGCAGCGCTGGCTGGCGGTGCGGCAGCTGCAGCGCGCGCGCAATGCGCTGCAGCGCGCGCACGACCAGCTCGAGCGCCAGGTGAGCGAGCGCACCAGCCAACTGCAAAGCGCGAACGACGAACTGAAGCGCCAGATCGAGCAGCGCCTGCAGGCCGAGGACGAACTGGTGCAGGCCGGCAAGCTGGCGGTGCTGGGCCAGATGTCCGCCGGCCTCTCGCACGAGATCAACCAGCCGCTGACCGCCCTGCGCGCCCTCTCGCGCAACACCATCCGCCTGCTCGAGGCGGGCCGCGTGTCGACCGTGGCCGACAACCTGCGCATCATCGACGAGATGACCGAGCGCATGGGCCGCATCATCACGCAGCTGAAGTCCTTCGCCCGCAAGGGCCAGACCTCCTCCGGTGCGGTCGACCTCGGCCAGGCGGTGCACGACGTGCTGGTGCTGCTGGATCACCGGCTGCGCGAGCTGCGGGTGCAGGTGAAGCTCGACCTGCCGCCCGAGGTGCGGGTGCGCGCCGACATCACGCGGCTCGAGCAGGTGCTGGTGAACCTGGCCACCAATGCCCTCGACGCGATGGCCCAGGCCCCGGTGCGCGAGCTGGTCATCGGCGCGCAGCGCCAGGGGCCGCGGCTGACGGTGAGCGTCAGCGATTCAGGCCATGGCGTCGACGAGGCGACGATGGCCCGGCTGCTCGAGCCCTTCTTCACCACCAAGCCCGCCGGCGAAGGTCTGGGCCTGGGCCTGGTGATCTCGTCCAAAATCATTCACGAATTCGGCGGCACGCTGCGCGCGCAGCGCGCTACCGTCGGCATGCGGTTCGAGTTCGATCTGGAAGTCGTCGAGGAAGAGAAGGACGTGCATGTTTGAGGGCTACAAGGTCATCTTCGTCGAGGATGACCCGCCGGTGCGGGCCAGCCTGGTGCAGACGCTGGAGCTGGCGGCGCTGGAGGTGATGGCCTTCGGCTCGGCCGAAGAGGCGCTGCCGCACATCACGCCCGGTGTGCAGGCGGTGCTGATCACCGACGTGCGGCTGCCCGGCATGGACGGGCTGACGCTGCTCGAACGCGTGGCCGCCATCGACCCCGGCCTGCCGGTGGTGCTGGTCACCGCGCACGGCGACGTGCCGATGGCCGTGCGGGCGATGCGCATGGGGGCCTACGACTTCATCGAGAAGCCCTTCGCGCCGGAACGCTTCGTCGACACCGCGATGCGCGCGCTGGACAAGCGCGTCATGCGCCTGGCTCTCGACGACCTGCGCTCGCAGCTGCAGGCGCGCATCGGCATCGAGGCGGTGCTGCTGGGCGATTCGGCCGCGATGCAGGAGGTGCGGCGCAAGATCCTGCGCCTGGCCGACACGGCCGCCGACGTGATGATCCACGGCGAGACCGGCACCGGCAAGGAACTGGTGGCGCGCTGTCTGCACGACCACAGCAGCCGGCGCGACCGCAACTTCGTCGCGATCAACTGTGGCGGCCTGCCCGAGACGCTGTTCGAGAGCGAGCTGTTCGGCCACGAGGCCGGCGCCTTCACCTCGGCCGGCAAGCGCCGCATCGGCAAGATCGAGCATGCCAACGGCGGCACGCTGCTGCTCGACGAGATCGAGTCGATGCCGATGGCGATGCAGATCAAGCTGCTGCGCGTGCTGCAGGAGCGCAAGGTCGAGCGCCTGGGCGCGAACGAGCCGGTGCCGGTGAACCTGCGCGTGCTGGCCGCAACCAAGGCCGACCTGCGCGAACTCAGCGAGCAGCAGAAGTTCCGCGGTGACCTGTACTACCGGCTCAACGTGGCGGTGCTGCAGCTGCCGCCGCTGCGCGAGCGGCGCGACGACATCCCGCTGCTGTTCGAGCACTTCGTGGCCGCTGCGACGCAGCGTTATGGACTCACCGCCCCCGAGCCCAGCCCGAGCTACCTGCGCGAGCTGATGGCGCACGACTGGCCCGGCAACGTGCGCGAGATGCGCAACGCGGCCGACCGCTTCGTGCTCGAAGGCGGCAGCGGCCCGCTGGACCCGGCCGCCGATTCACCGCTGAGCCTGGCGCAGCAGGTCGACCTGGTCGAGAAGGCGCTGATCGAGCAGGCCCTGCGCCGCCACCAGGGCCGCGTGCCCAAGGTGATGGAAGTGCTGGGCATCGCGAAGAAGACCCTGTACGACAAGCTGCACAAGCACGGCATCGATCCGGACCGCTACCGCGGCTGAAGCGGCGGCGCGGTATCGGCCACCACCACGCCCAGCCGCCACCAGCTCTGCAGCAGGCCGGCGGCCCCCTGTGCGCCGAGCCGCGCGGCCCAGGCCTGCAGCACGCGCGCGACGCTGCTGCCCGGCGCCAGCGCCGCCAGCAGGTCGGCCACCGGCTGGCCTTGCACGTAGCCGACCGGGCCAGGCAGGCCGGGATGCTGCAGCGCCGGGGCCGCGACGATCCAGTCGCCTTCGAGCATCGGTGCCGGCTGGAAGCGGCTGCGGCCGTCCAGGCGGATCGGAAGGTCCAGTGCCGGCAATGGGTCCGCCGGGCTGACCGAGGGCGCGGGCAGCTCGCGGCTGGCCGCGTCTTTTGCGCGCTGTGCCCAGAACGGCGTGCCGAAGTGGCGTGCGGCCTCGGCATCGTATCCGGCACGCCAGCGGCGGTGGCGCTGCCATTCACGCTCGACCTGCTCCTGGAGAAAGGCCTGCGCCAGCGCGGTGTCGGCCGGGCGGCCCAGCATCGTGTGCAGGCAGGCGGCGGCCTGCACGCCACTGCGCATCGCCGCGGCCACACCTTGCGACGACAGTGGATCGAGGCTGAAGGCGGCCTCGCCGGCGCGCACGCAGCGGGGCTCGACCGTGCCGGCCGCGCGGCGCGGCGTGGTGTCGGCCACGCGCAGCGGCCGCGCCAGGTGGCCGCGCAACATAGACGCTATCAACCCATACCCGGCCAGGCTGTCGCGGTACAGCCGCTCGCGCGCGGCGGCATCCAGGCCACCCAGGCGCTGCGCATCGACGAACAGCGCGGCCGTGCAGCCGCCGTCGGGCTGCGGCGCGGCCCAGGCCCAGCCCTCGGGACCGGCCTGCACGCGGCTGTCGTGGCCCAGCGGCTGTCCGTCGCCCGACCAGCGGCCGACCAGTGCGGCGCCGCAACGCTCGCCCGGTGCGGCATCACCACTGCGCCCGGTGGCCCAGACGATGCCGTCGGCCCGCAGCAGCCGGCCATCGTGCAGCGGCAGCTCGAAGCCGCCTTCGGGCGCGCGCCGCGCCGCCCGCGCATGGGCGCCCAGCAGCCGCACGCCGGCGGCGCACGCCGCCTCGCGCAGCAGCGCGTCGAAGCGCTGGCGGTCGATCAGGCCACCGGACTGCACTTCGCCCGCACGCTGCGGGCTGCCGGCCCATTGCACCCAGGCGCCGCTGCTGCGGCAGCAGCCCGCCGCATCGACTGCCTGCTGCAGCCCCAGGCTGGCCAGCAGTGGCCGGAGGCTGGCCGGCGCCGATTCCACCGCCGCCGGCCGCCCCGGGCCGCCGCGCTCGATCAGCGTGACGCGGTGCCCCAGCGCGGCCATGCGCAGCGCGGCCGTGCAGCCCGCCGGGCCGGCGCCGACCACCAGCACATGCGCGGAACGATGCTCAGTCGAACGAACTTGGCCTGGCATCGGTGATGCGCACATAGGCGCCCAGGCAATGCGCCAGCCAGCCGCGGATGAAGTCGCAGGCGATGCGGCCGCGTTGCTGCACCTCATGGTGGCAGCCGCCGCCGCACAGGTAGCGCGCCCAGCAGCCGCTGCAAGGCTGCTGGCGGTCGACATGCCGCGGCCCCAGCCAGGCCTGCCGTGCGCGGTCGTCGACGCCGCCCTGCCCCACATGCCCCAGTGCGGCGCTGTCGTCGCCGACGAAGCGGTGGCAGGCGCTCAGCTGGCCGTCCGCCGCGACACCGAGGTAGGCCGCGCCGGCGCCGCAAGGCCAGGGCCGGTGCGTGCCGCGGTGGATTTCCTGCAGCGCGGCCAGCAGGTTGCTGAAGGGGTAGCGCTCGCTGCGCAGCCAGCGCGCCTCGGCCTCCTGCGCCACATCCGTCATCTGTGCCAGCAACCCCTGCATGTGTTCGCGGTTCAGTGCCAGCGCGGCGTCGCGCGAATGCAGTGCCGGCGAGACGCCGACCGAGTGGAAGCCCAGGCCCATCAGGTGCTCGACGCTGGCACGCAGGTCGTGATGTCGCGTCGTGACGGTCAGGCGGGCGCTGGCCTGCAGGCCCTCGGTGCCCTGCCGCGCGAGCAAGGGTTCCAGCCGCGCCAGGATGCGCGCATGGCTGCCGGTGCCACCAAGCGTGGGCCGCAGCGCGTCCTGCAGTTCGGCCTCGCCGTCCAGGCTGACCGTGACGGTGAAGCGATGCGCGGCCAGGAAGCGCGCGTCGTCCTCGTTCAGCAGCGTGGCATTGGTCGTCAACGCGAACTGCAGCGCCACCCCGCGCTGCGCGGCGAGCGCTGCCGCATGCTCGGTGACGCGCCGCAGCAGCGCGCGCTCGGTCAGCGGCTCTCCGCCCATGAAAGCCAGGCTGGCGCGGCCGCCGCGCTCGACGCCGGCCAGCAAGCCGTCCACCGCCTGCCGCGCAACGTCCCAGGACATCGCCTGCGCGGCGCCGCCGAAGGTGCCGCCATCGGCATAGCAGTAGCCACAGGCCAGGTTGCAGCGCTGCGCGATGGCCAGCGACAGCGCGTTCACCGGCGGCAGCGCATCGTCGCCCGGCCGGATCGCCGGCTCGCCGAGCAGGCCCCAGGCCGCCAGCAGACCGCGCTCGGCCGCCGCCCCCCCTTTGAGCGCCGCGTCAGTCAGGCGCTGCGCGAAGCCCTCGTCGACGTCGTAGACCCGCGAGCCGTCGGCCACCAGCAGGTGGTGGCCGCGCCCGGTGCTGAACGCAAAGGCCTGCGAAGGCCCGTGCGGCGCAGCCGCCTTGCGCGCGATGGCCGAAACCGGGACGCTGGCCAGCTGCATCACAGGGCGGCGAAGAACGGGATGCCGATGCCCTGGGCGGCGAGCGACTCGGCGTTCACCCGCAGCGCGTCCATCACGTTGCGCGAGGTCTGGATCGCCACCTGCGCCTTTTCGGGATGGTTGTGATATTGCGCCAGGTACGCGTCATGCAACGCGGCCAGCAGCGCCTTCACCTGGGCCAGCGCGTCGGCCGTCTGCGCTGGCGTGCCCGGCTGCACCGGCCGCAGGTAGGGCAAGGTCGGGCCCTGGCCGCCGCCGGCATAGGCCATGAGCGTGCGCTTCATCTCGGTGAAACGGTCGAAGTGGTCGATGCCGTCGGAGTCGATCTTCACCGCCAGCTGCCACAGGTTGCGCGGGTAGGCCTTGTCGCGCTCCAGCGTCGCGACGCAGCGGGCATAGTGCTCGTCGATGTTGCCGCCCGAGCGCTCGACACGGATGTAGTCGTCCAGCGCCGCATAGTCCAGCGGCCGCAGCGGCACGGCTTTCGTCGCCAGCACCGGCTGGTACTGCTTGCCCTTGGGGTAGAAGCCGGCCTGGTCAAGCGACCACAGCAGTTGGTTGGCCCAGCGCAGGTGGGTCATCTCGCCGATCGCGACGATGGTGATCGATTGCCGCACCGCCACCAGGTCGGCCGGCATGTTGGGCCACTGCTTCGCGTCGATCTCGTCGGGCGTGTGCAGCGAGAACAGGCCGTACAGGTATTCCAGGCACAGGCGCAGCTCCAGCGGCGCCAGGTGGTTCGTCAGCTCGCCGATCATCTCGGCGGCGTTCTTGTACGGCTTGGCCGAATCGGGCAGTGCCGGCTTGTAGGTGCCGGCGATCTCGTGGCCGCCGATCACGAAGGCCAGCGTCTGCCACTTCTGGTTGATCTCGAAATGGTCGATCTGCAGCGGCCGCGCCTCGGCGCGCGAGGCCGGTGCCGCCACCTCGCCGGCCGGCGTGCGATCGCGGCGCAGCCAGTCGAGCCAGGTGTTGGCGGTGTCGGGGTTGTCGGAGGCCGAGAGCACCACGTCCGGATGGTTCGAGGCCCAGTAGTAGCAGGCACAGTCGCGGAAGTCGTGCTGCCAGGGGTTGCACAGGCTCTGCGTCAGCTCGCCGGGCTTGAAGGCCGCGTCGATCACGCCGCTGTCGGTCACGTACTTTCGGCGATAGCCCGACAGCACCACCTGGGGCACCGGCTGGGGCACGCCGCGCTGCACCAGGCCGATGGTCAGCGGCAGGTCGGGCGCGATGCAGCGGATGAAGCGCCACACCAGTTCGCCGTCGTAGGGCGTGCCGTCGACCTGGTCGCAGCTGATGCGGTTGCTGCCCTGTTCGATCCAGCTGAGGTACCAGCGGCCGCTGGACAGCTGCACGCCGGTGTCGCCCGAGAGCTGGCCCAGCAGGGTCTGCACCCAGGGTTCGCTGCTGGTGGGCGTGAGCATCGGGTCCTGCAGGTAGTCCAGCGCGTGCAGGCGGATGCCGGCCTGGTTGGGCAAGGCCTCCGGCACCGGTGCGGCCGGCGCGGTGACGACCCAGAACACCAACCCCGGAAAGAAGCGGCCATCGAGGTTGCGCACGTCGAGCTCGAGGCCCGGGAAGCAGTTGCCGACGCTGGCATCGAGCCCGGCGCTGGCCGGGTTGCCCAGCACGCGGTGCGCGGCGCGTGCCGTCAGATTGCGGGGCTTGATCGGAAGGTTCATGCGTCCGCCCTGTCCTGCTGCGCCAGCAGGTCGAGAAAGTCGATCATCATCCGGTACTGCCGCCGTGTCAGCGACAGCGGCACGTAATACGCATCGCGCATGTACGGCGGCATGCGCATGTCGTGCATCAGGTCGCGCACCACACGCGGGTCGCGGAAGTTGGGGTCCGGCGGCGGCAGCGGCTCGGGGTGCCATTCGGTGATCAACCCGAAGGCCGGGCGCAGCAGGCGCCGCACGTGCGCGTGGCGGCGGCGCAGGAAGTCGATCAGGATGGCCTCTTCCATCAGCTGCGAGTGCACGAAGGGCACGGCCTGCGTGTAGCTCAGGCGGTCGCCGCGCACGCTGATCGTGTAGTCGCCCGGAGGCTGGTTCAGCGTGAGGTCGGGCACGCGGTCGATGTAGGGCTCGTCCTGCTGCGTCATGCTGGCCGGACCGGTCTGCGGCAGGCGTGGCGCGGGCGGCGCGCTCATGCCTTCGTTGTCCTGCAGCGCTTCGGTGCGGGCCTGGTCCATGTTCATCGACGCGGCGGTCTCGAACACACGGCGGAACAGCTGCACCACCTCGGCCTTGACCTCGTCGAAGTTCCCGGGCGTGACGGTCTTCAGCGGCAGGTCGCGGTCGGCCAGGTCGTCGGCCACCGAGTAGAACGGCCGCCGGTCGGGCGCGAAGGCCGGCGGGCCGACGAACACCCGGCCCTGTGCGGCATAGCGGTTGCCGCGCCAGGCCACCGAAACGGTGATCACCGCATCGCAGCTGTCGTCCACCACGCCCCAGCTGCGGTTGGTGCCGTCATCCGACCCGTCGTAGCCGTCCTGCGGCTGCGGGTCTTCGTACAGGCCGGTCACCATCACGTACTGCGACCACGGCGTGTCGTCGCTGAGGATGCGCTGCTCGGGCGGCACGATGGTGTGCACGCGGCCCTCGACGCTGTTGGCCAGCTGCAGCACGTCCACCGGGCCGGTGATGGTCAGCCGGTCGGGGCCCTGCACCGCGCGCGGCGGGCCGTAGACCTTGCCGGCCGCTGGCGTGAAGCGCAGGCGCAGCACCGACAGGTCGACTTCCGGAAACTTCGCGTCCGGCTTCGCGCTGGGCTTGATCCACTGCACCTGGCCCAGCGGCACCGGCTTGTCCGGCAGCACCAGCGGCTGCACGCCCGAGGTGTGCGGGCTGACGGCCTGCAGCGCGTGCACCGCGTGGTTCTCGCCGTTGAAGGCCACGCGCGCCTCGAAGCCGCAGGCCGAATCGTCGGTGCGGCGCGCGGCCTTCAGGTTCGCGGCCCACACTTCCACCGACAGGTGCCCGAGCGTGATGCGCAGCTCTTCCAGCACCGCCAGCGTGACCGGCTCTTCGTCGATGCCGCCATCGCTGCGCTGCAGCCGCGCCCACAGCTCGAAGAACGGCGCCACCGGCCGCACCTGGCCGTCGGGGTCCTTGAAGTGGATCTCCTTCGGCAGGAAGGGCTTGAGCTTGCCATCGGCGGCGACGTCGAAGCTCAGGGCCGGCTCGACGATCGTCAGCACCCGGCCATGCGCATCGCGCGAGACATGCCACTCGAAGGCCTCGAGCGGCTTGGCCGACGCCCCGAAGCGCGCCACCGCCATCGGCGGATTGAAGAACACTTCGACCAATGAGCGCATCGGCGGCGCCTCCTCAAGGCTTGATCGGTGGGGGGCCGTAGGGCTCGTAGACGATGGGGCCGGGCGCCGGTTTCGGCCACTTCTCGCCGGGCTTCGGCTTCACGCTCTGCTCGTAGTGGAAGAAATTGCCCGGGTCGTACTTGCGCTTGATGGCCAAGAGCTTCGGGAACTGCTCGGCCCAGTACAGCTCGCGGTAGTTCTTCTGCGCGGCGCGCGGGTAGTTCTGGTAGGCCTCGCCGCTGCCGTAGGGTTCCAGCAGCACCATGAAGTCGTCGAGGTAGGCCTCGATCTCACGGTGCTCCTGCTCGTTCATCCAGAACACGTCGACGAACAGGTCCATGTCCGCGTCGCGGTGGATCCACGCGGTGGCGTCGCGCGGCACGCGGTTGATCGCGCCGCCATAGGCCTCGATCGCGACGCAGCTCCAGGGGTTCGGGCTTTCGGCGAAGCGGCGGCAGACCTTCTGCCAGTCGCTCACCTTCAGCTGCTTGGCGATGATGGTGGACTGCTTGTCCTCGCGCGCCAGGTCAGGGCAGTTGGGCACGCCGGTCCACAGCCACTCGTTCAGCTCGTCGTAGGTGCCAGTCTTGTTCAGTGCCAGCTTCTTCAGGCCGGTGGCCTTCATCAGCGGCTCCAGCACCTTGCGGCCCTGCTTCTCGTCGCCCCACCAGATGCCACGCATCACCAGGCAGGGCTCGGCCGGGTCGCCCAGGAAGGTGAGCGCGGCCATGTAGCCCAGCTCGTCGGGCGCGCCGTGGCGCATGTAGCCCTTCTGCATCTCGTACAGCGCCTGCGGCGCTTCCTTCATGCTCCACTGCAGGCCCCAGCCCCACAGCGTGGCCGGCATCGGGTGCAGCTGGTAGATGCATTGCAGCAGCACGCCGAAGTTGTTGCCGGTACCGCCGCGCATGGCCCAGAACAGGTCGGCGTTGACCTCGGGCGTGGCGCGCACGATGCGGCCATCGGCCAGCATCACCAGCAGCTCGAGCACGTTGTCGGAGTTCATGCCCCACTTGCGCGAGGTCTGGCCGTAGCCGCCGCCTTGCATGAAGCCGGCCACGCACACGCTGCCGCAGATGCCGGTGGGCACGTGCAGCTGGTAGTCGGCCAGCGTGGCGTTGAGCTTGGCCCAGTCGGTGCCGGGGCCGCAGGTGACGGTGCGCCGGTCGGGGTCGACCACGATGGAATCGAGCCGCGAGACGTCGATCACCATGCCGTCGTTGGCCGACCAGCCGGCGGTGTTGTGGCCGCCCGAGCGGGTGGTGATCCACAGCTTGTGCTGGTGCGCGAAGGCCAGGCTCTGGTAGACGTCGCTGATGACCTCGCAGTAGACGATCAGCAGCGGGAAGTGCTGGAAGGCCAGGTTCTGCAGCTGGCGCGCGGCGGCGTAGCTGTTGTCTGACAACACCACCACCTCGCCTTGCAGGCCGTTCTGGAAGTCACCGAGCTGCTTCGCGGTGAAGGGTGTGCCGAAGCCCTCGATGACCCCGGCCCAGCCGGAGATGCGTTGCAGGCGTTCGCGTTGCTTGGCCGTTCTGCGCCACATGCGGTGACTCCTCCCGATGATGGCGCCCCGGTAGCGCCGCGGGCAAACATAGCATGTGTGCGGCCAGGCGCCGCCGCGCGTGCGGAAAAATCAACCGCCGCGGGTTTTCACCAGGCGTGCGGCAGCTTCTTGCGGATGACGAGGTGCTTGGTGTTCTCGTCCGGCGTCACGTAGCCACCGATCGCCAGCTCCTTCATCACCCGGTGCACCATCTCGCGCGAAGAGCCCACCCGGTCGGCGATGTCCTGCTGCGTCAGCTTCTGCCGCACCACGCGCGGCTCGGTCTGGCCGTTGGCGGCGTGGGCCGGCGGGTCGGAGAGTTCCATCAGCACGCGCGCGACGCGGCCGTACACGTCCTGCAGCGCCAGGCTCTTCACCTGCTCGGTCAGGCGCCGCACCATGCGGATCAGCTTGCGGGTCAGGTGGCCGGCGAATTCCGGGTGCTCGACCAGGAAGGCATCGAAGCCTTCGCGCTGCACCACGCAGCAGGTGGTGGGCTCGAGCGTCTTGATCGAGATCGAGCGCGGCTCGCCGTCCATCGCCAGTTCGCCGACGAAATGGCCGGGGCCGAGTTCGTCCAGCACGATCTCGCGGCCCTGCGTGCCGGCCGAGTACGCCTTCACGCGGCCGCTCAGGATGATGTACAGCGCGTCGCCCGCATCGCCTTCGTGGATGAGCACCGTGTTCGCAGCGAAGGAGCGTGTGCCACCGTGGCGCGAGATGGCCACCAACAGGCTGTGGGGCAGGCGGTCGTCGGCGGCGGTGGCTTCGGGGGTCGGGGTCATCGGCTGATTATCGACAAAGGACGTGGATGTAAATAAGTCACAAAGGTCCAGTGCATTGTGCCGACGACATCGGGTGCCCCCAAGGCCTACAGTGGCTTCAGACCGCGTCAACGGCACCAGCTCAGGGATGCAACGGCGGGTGGTGTCCTCGGAGGCCCCACCCGCCGATTTGCTTGGCCCCTGGCCGGTCTCAGCCGCCCGCCGGTGCCGGGTAGCGCACGGCCAGCACCTCGATGGTCTCGACGCCGCCCGGCGTCTGCAGCTTCAGCTCGTCGCCCTCCCGCGACTTCAGCAGCGCCCGCGCGATCGGGGCCACCCAGCTCACCTCGCCTTTCAGGTTGTCAGCCTCGTCGATGCCCTTGATCGTGATCGTCCGTTCCTCGCCCTTGTGGTTGGCATAGGTCACGGTGGCGCCGAAGAACACCTGGTCGCTGCCGTGGTGCGCCGAAGGGTCGGCCACTTCGGCTATGTCCAGCCGCTTGGTCAGGAAGCGGATGCGGCGGTCGATCTCGCGCAGGCGCTTCTTGCCATACAGGTAGTCGCCGTTCTCCGAGCGGTCGCCATTGCTGGCGGCCCAGTGCACGATCTCGACGATCTTCGGCCGCTCGTCGTCGATGAGCTGCAGCAGTTCATCGCGCAGGCGCTGGTAGCCCTGCGGCGTCATGTAGTTGCGGCTGCCCGCCGGCAGCGGTGGCAGGCCCGGGCCGCCGTCGTCATCGTCGCCGGCATCGCCTTCGGGCTCGCGGGTGAAGGCCTTGTTCATGGGCCGTGATTCTCGGCCTGCGCGGCCCGCCGCGCCGCACCGGGGGCCAGGCCGCTGCGCCGGTGGAACGCGCGGTGGAAGGCGCTGGCGTCCTCGTAGCCCAGGCGCGAGGCGATCTCGGCCACGCTGTGGCGCCCTTCGGCCAGCAGCTGGCGCGCGCGCTCGTGGCGCAGCTCGTCCTTCAGCCGGCGCCAGCTGCTGCCCTCGGCCTGCAGTCGGCGCCGCAGCGTCGCGGGCGACAGGCGCCATTCGGCGGCCAGGCCCTCCAGCGTCGGCCAGTGGCTGCCCGCGCGCTGCAGCCGTCGGCGCACCCGCTCGCCGAACGCGGCATGGGCATCGGCCACCTGCTTCATGAACACCGAGCGCGGTGCATCGCGCAGGAAGGCCTTCAGCGCGGCCGCATCCACCGCGGTGCGCTGGGCCAGCACGCGCGGGTCGAACACCAGCATCGTGCGCGGCGCGTCGAAGCGCATCTCGGGCGAGAACATGCGGCGGTACTCGTCGGCATGTGGCGGCCGCGCATGCGCCATCTCCAGCCGCGCCACCGGCACGCGGGCACCCGCCAGCCAGCACAGCAGGCCGTGCAGCATGATCAGCAGGGTCTCGTCGGCAAAGCGCCGCGCTTCGGGCTCGGGCCGTGCCGGGTGCGCGGCAGGCACCAACTGCAGGCGCGCCTCGCGGCCCTGCAGCGACAGGCTGGCCAGCACGTCGTCGAAGAACAGGTTGAAGCCGCGCAGCGCCAGCGTCAGGCCGGCCTCCACCGTGGCCGCCCCTGCCAGCGCGTGGCACAGCAGCGCAAAGCTGCCTGGCTTCATGCGCCGGGCGTCGAGCCCGAAGAATTCGTCGTCGATCTCGCGTGCCACCGCCAGCCACAGCGCGCCGAAGGCCGCGGCCGGCACCCGCGCGGCGTCGTCGGCCAGCGCCGCGGGCAGGATGCCGCAACGCTGCAGCAGGGCCCCCTGGCGCGCCGCCGGCACGCGCTGCAGCGCGCTGCGCACGAAGGCGATGGAGATGCTGTTGCGACCGGGGGATGCCATGCCCTGCATTGTGGCAAAAGCGCTCAGCACTGTGAGCGATTCGGCCATGCACGGAACAGGCCCTGCGGCCTAGACTTGCGCCTTCAGGCGCGGCTGCTCCGCGCCCTGCCGGAGACAAGCACCATGACCGACCTGTCCGCCGAATACAAGGCGCTCGCCGACTACCGCCCGCAGCACAAGGTGCGCTTCGTCACCGCCGCCAGCCTGTTCGACGGCCACGACGCAGCGATCAACATCATGCGGCGCATCCTGCAGGGCATGGGCGCCGAGGTGATCCACCTGGGCCACAACCGCTCGGTCGACGAGGTCGTCACCGCCGCGCTGCAGGAGGACGTGCAGGGCATCGCGGTCTCCAGCTACCAGGGCGGGCACACCGAATACTTCGGCTACATGGTGGAACTGCTGCGCCAGCGCGGCGGCGCGCACATCCAGGTCTTCGGCGGCGGCGGCGGCGTGATCGTGCCGGCCGAGATCCGCGCGCTGGCCGACCAGGGCGTGCGCATCTACAGCCCCGAAGACGGCCAGCGCATGGGCCTGCAGGGCATGATCGGCGAGATGGTGATGCGCTGCGACAAGGACCTGTCGCCGCACGCCCCGAAGACGCTGGACGCCCTCCAGGGCCATGGCGAAACCGCCTGGCGCGCGCTGGCCCAGCTGATCACCGCGCTGGAGAACGGACGCGCCGATGCCGCCCTGGTGGCCGCACTGCACGAGCGCGCCAAGACGGCCAAGACCCCGGTGCTCGGCATCACCGGCACCGGCGGCGCCGGCAAGTCCAGCCTGACCGACGAGCTGGTACGCCGACTGCGCCTGGACCAGGACGATGCCCTGCGCATCGCCGTGATCTCGATCGACCCGAGCCGGCGCAAGAGCGGCGGCGCGCTGCTGGGCGACCGCATCCGCATGAATGCGATCGGCCCCTGGCAGCAAGGGCCACGGGTCTACATGCGCTCGCTCGCCACGCGCGACACCGGCAGCGAGGTGTCGGCCGCGCTGCCCGACGTGATCGCCGCCGCCAAGGTGGCAGGCTTCGACCTGGTGATCGTCGAGACCTCCGGCATCGGCCAGGGTGATGCAGCCATCGTGCCGCTGGTCGACGTGCCGATGTACGTGATGACGCCCGAGTTCGGCGCCGCCAGCCAGCTCGAGAAGATCGACATGCTGGACTTCGCCGAGTTCGTCGCCATCAACAAGTTCGACCGCAAGGGCGCCGCCGACGCGCTGCGCGACGTGGCCAAGCAGGTGCAGCGCAACCGCGGCACCTTCAACGTGATGCCCGACCAGATGCCGGTGTACGGCACCATGGCCAGCCGCTTCAACGACGACGGCGTGACCGCGCTGTACCAGGCGCTCAAACCCCGCCTGGCCGCGCTGGGCCTGCCGCTGGCCGAAGGCCGCCTGCCCCCCGCGAACACGCGGCACAGCACGCACCAGACGCCGGTGGTGCCCGGTGCCCGCGTGCGCTACCTGGCCGAGATCAGCGACACCGTGCGCGGCTACAAGGCGCGCGCCCGTGCGCAGGCCCGGCTGGCGCGCGAGGTGCAGCAGCTGCGCGAGACCGCCCGCATGCTGCTGGAGGACGATGCCAGCAAGGACGGCGCGCGCAGCACGGTGCTGAAGCTGGCCGACGAGCGCGAGACCCGGCTCGACCCGGCGGCCCGCAAGCTGCTGGCCCAATGGCCCGAGATGCAGAAGGCCTATGCCGGCGACGAGTACGTCGTGAAGATCCGCGACAAGGAGATCCGCACGGCGCTGGTCCACACCACCTTGAGCGGCAGCAAGATCCGCAAGGTGGCGCTGCCGCAGTACGAGGACCATGGCGAGATCCTGAAGTGGCTGATGCTGGACAACGTGCCCGGTAGCTACCCGTACACCGCGGGCACCTTTGCGTTCAAGCGCGAGAACGAGGACCCCACCCGCATGTTCGCCGGCGAAGGCGATGCCTTCCGTACCAACCGCCGCTTCAAGCTGGTGAGCGAAGGCATGCCGGCCAAGCGCCTGTCCACCGCCTTCGACTCGGTCACGCTGTACGGCAACGACCCCGACCTGCGGCCGGACATCTACGGCAAGGTCGGCAACTCGGGCGTCAGCATCGCCACGCTGGACGACCTGAAGGTGCTGTACTCGGGTTTCGACCTGTGTGCGCCCAACACCTCGGTGAGCATGACGATCAACGGCCCGGCGCCGACGATCCTGGCGATGTTCATGAACGCGGCCATCGACCAGCAGCTCGAGAAGTTCGCGCAGGACAACGGCCGCCAGCCGACGGACACGGAGAGCGAGAAGATCCGCGAATGGGCGCTGGCCAACGTGCGCGGCACGGTGCAGGCCGACATCCTGAAGGAAGACCAGGGCCAGAACACCTGCATCTTCTCGACCGAGTTCAGCCTGAAGGTGATGGGCGACATCGCGCAGTATTTCGTGCACCACCAGGTGCGCAATTTCTACTCCGTGTCGATCTCGGGTTATCACATCGCCGAGGCTGGCGCCAACCCGATCAGCCAGCTGGCCTTCACGCTGAGCAACGGCTTCACCTTCGTCGAGGCCTACCTGGCGCGCGGCATGCACATCGACGACTTCGCGCCGAACCTCTCCTTCTTCTTCAGCAACGGCATGGACCCCGAGTACACCGTGCTCGGCCGCGTGGCGCGCCGCATCTGGGCGGTGGCGATGAAGGAGAAGTACGGCGCCAACGAACGCAGCCAGAAGCTGAAGTACCACGTGCAGACCTCGGGCCGCTCACTTCACGCGCAGGAGATCGCCTTCAACGACATCCGCACCACGCTGCAGGCGCTGATCGCGATCTACGACAACTGCAACTCGCTGCACACCAACGCCTACGACGAGGCCATCACCACGCCCACCGAGGAGAGCGTGCGCCGCGCGATGGCGATCCAGCTGATCATCAACCGCGAATGGGGCCTGGCGAAGAACGAGAACCCGAACCAGGGTGCCTTCGTCATCGACGAGCTGACCGAGCTGGTGGAAGAAGCGGTGCTGGCCGAGTTCGAGAAGATTGCCGAGCGCGGCGGCGTGCTGGGCGCGATGGAAACCGGCTACCAGCGCAGCAAGATCCAGGAAGAGAGCATGCACTACGAGATGCTCAAGCACACCGGCGCGTACCCGATCATCGGCGTCAACACCTTCCGCAACCCGCACGGCGACCCGGTGCCCGAGCACATCGAGCTGGCCCGCTCGACCGAGGAGGAAAAGCAGAGCCAGCTCGCCCGCCTGGCCGACTTCCACGCGCGCCATGCCGCCGAGGCACCGGTGCTGCTGGCGCGGCTGCAGCAGGCGGTGATAGCCAACAGCAACGTCTTCGAGGTGCTGATGGACGCGGTGCGCTGCTGCTCGCTGGGGCAGATCACCCGCGCGCTGTTCGAGGTGGGCGGGCAGTACCGGCGCAGCATGTGAGCCGCCGCAGGCGTGCACATTGCACGCCTGCATCGCCGCATACTTGACTTTCGGCACCGCAGTGAACCCGGGTGCCGCGCCAGAATCCCAGCCGATGTTGACCATCGGTTTTGCAGAGGCTGGCATGACTTCGCCCGTCGATCGCCCGCACAGGCGGGTGCAACGCTTCGTCGCCATTGGCTGCGCAGTGATGATGGCGCTGCCGCCGGCCTTTCCGGTGCGCGCCGCAGGGCCCGAGCGCGTGGCATTGGTGATTGGCAACTCGGCCTATGGCGCCGCGGCGCTGCCCAACCCGAAGAACGACGCCCGGGCTGTGGCCGAGCTGCTGCAGAAGGCCGGCTTCCAGGTGGACATGCGCATCGATTCGACGCGCAGCGACATGGTGCAGTCGATCGGCCGTTTCGGCCAGCACCTGAAGAACCCTGAGGTCAAGTTCGCGGTCTTCTACTACGCCGGCCATGGCCTGCAGCAGGATTGGCGCAACTACCTGGTGCCCATCGACGCCAAGGTGGCCAATGCCACCGACGTGCAGAAGCAGACCGTGGACGTCAGCGAGCTGATGCGCTTCATGAGCGAAGCGCGCGGCCGCAGCTACCTGGTGATCCTGGACGCCTGCCGCGAAGACCCCTTCGTCGGCACCTACCGGCCGCCGGCCAAGGGCCTGAGCCCCTTCGATGCGCCTTCCGGCAGCCTGCTGGCCTACGCCACGGCACCGGGCCAGCTGGCCTACGACGGCAAAGGCAGCAACGGCCTGTACACCAAGTACCTGGTGCGCGAACTGGCGGTACCCGACACGCCGCTGGAAGACGCCTTCAAGCGCGTGCGCCTGAACGTGCGAATGGAGTCCGAAGGCCGGCAGATCCCCTGGGAGAGCACCTCGCTCGAACAGGACGTGATGATGTTCCCGCAGCACAAGGCCAAGTTGAGCGATGCCGAGCTCGAGAAGCGCTTCGAGGACGAGCTCGCCGCCTGGTCCAAGGTGCGCAACAGCAACAACATTGCCGGCCTGACCGAATTCATTCGCGCCTACCCCAGCGGCAACGCCAGCGAGCTGGCACAGGCCAGGCTGAACCGCCTGCTCGAAGAAGAGCTGCGCAAGGGCGACGAAGCCCGCCGTGCGGCGGCGCGCCAGAAGGTGGCGGAAGCCGACGCGCTGCGCCTGAAGGCCGAGGCCCAGGAACGTGATCGGCAGGCTGCCGCCATGAAGGAAGCCGCCCGCCTGGCCGCTGAACGCCAGGCGGCGGAGCGCCAGGCGGCGGCCGAGCTCAAGGCCCTGGAAGCCGCGCGCCAGAAGGCCGAAGCCCAGCAGCGCGAGGCCGACCGCCGCGAGGCGCTGCGCGTGGCCCAGCAGCGCGCGGCCGAGGCCGAGGCGCGCCAGCGCAAGGCCGAGGCCGAGGAACGCGCGGCAGCGGAAGCACGCCAGAAGCAGGCCGACGCCGCGCGCCAGGAGCTCGAGCGCCTGGCCTCGGCCGCCGACACGCAGCGCATCGTTGCCAACCAGCCGGCGCTGCTGCCCAGCGTCAGCCTGGCCTCGACACCCTACTTCCAGGGCCTGAATCCGCACCGGCGCGACTACCGCGTCGGCGATACCTACGAGTTCCGCGTGATCGACCAGTTCACCAAGGCCAGCCGGCCGCTGACGATGAAGGTCACGGCAGTGGACGAGGCGGCCGATCGCGTCGAATACAACAACGGCGAGACGAGCTCCGACCTGATGGGCAACACGACCGGCAACGCCCGCGGTTCGCTGAGCACGCCGCGCCAGTTCTACCCGGCCGAGTTGACGGTGGGCCACCGCTGGCGCACCACCTTCAAGCAGGCCCGCCCCAGCGGCTTGACCTACACCTTCAGCTACGACGTGAAGGTGGCGGCCAAGGAAACCATCACCGTGCCCGCCGGCACCTTCGAGGCCTACCGCATCGAAGCGCGCGGCTTCAACGTCGGCCTGGGCGCGCAGGTCAACCGCACGATCTGGGTGTCGCCCGGCATCAATGCCGACATCGCGCACGAAACCTATGTACGCCTGAGCAACGGCCGGATCGAACAGAATGACCGGCAGGAACTGGTGGCCTATTCCAGAAAGTAAGCGTGTCGCGGCCGCCGCGCTGCTGGCATTGCTGTCGGCCGCGGCGGCACGCGCGGCCGAGGCGCCATTGCCGGCGGCCGAGGCCGCCTCGGCACCGGTGGTTGCCGCCTCGGCCCCGCTGACCACCGCCTCGGCCCCCGCTGCGATGCCCCCGGAGGCGGACGCCCTGCCGCGCGTTGCCGCCGCGCCGGACGCCGACCCGCTCCGGTTCGAGCGCGGCACCCTGTGGCGCCTGCATGCCCCCAGCGGCGCGGTGGGCCACCTGCTGGGCACCATCCACATCGGCCAGCCAAAGGAACTGGCACTGCCGCCGCCCACCTGGTCGCTGCTGCAGACGGCCAACCGGCTGGTGGTGGAACTGGCACCCGGCAGCGTCGACCTCGCCGAGCTGGAGCGCCTGCAGCGCCTGCCGGCCGGCGAATCGCTGGTGCGCCAGCTCAGCCCGGCGGAACTGCAACGCCTGCACCTGCGCCTGTCGCGCGCCGGCCTGGCCTTGCGCAACCCGCAGTTGTACCGCCCGTGGGTGCTGGCGCAGCTGCTGCAATCGGCCGCGCCGCTGACGCTGGAGACCCTGGACGACCGCCTGGTCTGGCAGGCCAAGCAGCAGCGGCTGCCGGTGCAGTCCCTGGAAACCCTGAGCGAGCAGTTCGGCGCCTTCGATTGCATCGCGCCGGCCGAACAGCTGGCCTTGTTGAAGGACACTCTGGCCATGCCCGATGGCTTCTTCGAATCGCTGAACCGCGACGCGCTGGCCTTGTACCGCGGGCAGCGCACCGGCGAACTGGTCACGCAGATGGCCGCGCGCTTCCCGGTCAGTGCACAGGCCCGCGACGCCAGCGCCCGCGCGACACAATGCATCATCGGCGAGCGCAACCGGCGCTTCGCCGAGCGGCTGCAGCCGCTGCTGTCCGACAACGGGGTGTTCGCCGCCATCGGTGCGGCCCACCTCGTCGGGCCTGGCGGCGTGCTGGCGCGGCTGGCGGCGGCGGGCTTTCGCATCGAAGCCATCGGCAGCCCGACATTGGCGGACCCGGTGACGACAGGCACGACACCCGAGGACAAGTAGATGGCGCTGCGCGACACATTGCCGGCCGGCACGGTGGTGGGGGAGTTCGAGATCCGGCGCGTGCTCGGCCAGGGCGGCTTCGGCATCGTCTACGAGGCCTACGAGCCGATGCTCGACCGGCGCGTGGCGCTGAAGGAGTACTTCCTGCAAGGCTTCTCGCGCCGCGAAGGGCTGGACGTGCTGCCGGCCGAGGCCGATTCGGTGGAGATGTTCAACAGCGGCATGTCGCGCTTCATCCGCGAGGCGCGGCTGCTGTCGATGCTGAACGAACGCACCCGGGCCGACGGCTCGCTGGTGGCGGTGTACCGCGTGTTCCAGGCCCAGCGCACCGCCTTCATGGCGATGAAGCTGTACGAGGGGCAGACGCTGCGCCAGGAGGTGCTGGCCAAGCCCGAGATCGTCACCGAGCCGTGGCTGGTCTCGCTGCTGCTGCGCATGCTCGACGCGCTGCATGCGCTGCACTCGCTGGAAGGCGAGAACCTGGTGCACCGCGATGTCTCGCCCGACAACATCATCCTGCAGCCCGACGGCCGGCCGGTGCTGCTGGACTTCGGCGCCACGCGCAAGGCCAGCGATGCACAGACTTCGCTGATCTACAAGCCCGGCTACTCGCCGATCGAGCAGTACACCGACGCGATCAAGCAAGGCCCGTGGACCGACATCTACGCGCTCAGCGGCGTGGCCTACTTCGCGATCGCGCGGCAGTCGCCGGTGCCGGCGGTGGACCGCTATGCCGGCGCCGCCTTCCAGACCGCTGCCGAGCGCGGTGCGGGCCGCTTCTCGCCCGAGCTGCTGGCGCTGGTCGACAAGGGCATGTCGGTGCTGCCCGAGCACCGCTTCCAGAGCGCCGAGGCGATGCGCGAGGCGCTGACCCAGCTGCCCGCGGCGCACCACGCACCAGGGGTCACCCGCCAGGCGCCGATGTCGCGCACGCAGGCGGTGGCCACGCCCACCGCCACCGCGGTGTCGTCACCGGCCACCACGCCGCTGACGCCCACGGCGCAAGGCGTGGCCGACGACGACGACGTGACCCGCGTCAACCCCACTCCGACGCGCATTCCCGACGCCGGCGCGCCCACCGTCACCTGGTCGCCAACGGCGGTGCCCGAGGCCGAGCGCGAGGAGACCCGTGCCACGGTGATCCCGCTGCCGCCCAAGCCCGATCCTGGCCGGCGCAAGGGCCTGCTGATCGGCGCGGGCGTGGCCGCTGCGGTCGCCATCGGCGGTGCCATCGTCTACCTGCAGCGCGACGGCGGCGCGCCGGGCCCGCAGGGCGGCACGGCAGGCCTGGGCGGGGGCGCCGCGTCGCAGGCGCTGGCTGCATCTCAGTCCGGCGCCGCATCGCAGGTGGCGCAGGCCGCGTCGCCGGCTGCGGCCAGCGCGCCACCGGAAGAGGCCAGCAAGCCGGTGACGGCCGACACCGTGCCCGGCCTCGCCTGCACCGCCGCGCAGGCCGACTGGGCCTGCGTGCTCGACGGCCTGGCCCGCCTGTCCACGCGGGGCCAGGGTGTGGTGCTGCGGGTGTCTCCGGCCGAGGCCAGGCTCGGCAACGCGATCACGCTCGAAGTGGTGCCGGCCGCCGACGGCGTGCTGCAGATGCTGGCGGTGGACGACACGCCGGACGGCCGGCTGGTGTCGATCTTCCCGAACAGCCACGACAGCAGCAACCGCGTGAAGGCCGGCCAGGCGCTGAAGCTGCCGCGCCGCCCGCAGTGGGACATCGTGGCGCAGCCGCCCAAGGGCCGCAGCTGGATGATCGCGGTGCTCAGCCCCGAGCCCCTGAAGTTGCCGCCCAGCCTGAAGCAGGGCCTGGCGCTGAAGGATGCCGTGCGTGCCTTCGCCGAAGGCCAGCCCTTGCGCCTGCTAGGCGTGTCCGATTGCACGAGCGGCGGCGCAGGGTGTCCAAAGACACTGTCGATTCAGCCGGCGGACTTCATCATTCGCTGATGTTCACGCCGCATGCTGGTATGCGGCGACGCACGTTGGAGATACACATGGCACGTTCCTCGATTTTCGTCGCGCTGACCCTGGCGCTGGGCCTGTGCAGCGCCGCCGCGCTGGCCACCGATTTCGGCAACCGCACGCCCGAGGTCAAGGAGCTGGTCGATGCGCTGAAGCCCGCCGAGCGCACCCGCGGCATCGCGATCGTCGGCGCCTCGCAGGCCAACCGCAGCAAGGCCTCGATGCAGGTCGGCTTCGACTTCGGCTCGGCGCAGGTGATCCCGCGCGACCTGCCCAAGCTCGACCGCCTGGCCGATGCGCTGAAGAGCGAGACGCTGAAGGAATACCGCTACCAGGTGGTCGGCCACACCGACGCCAAGGGACCGATGGAGCTGAACATGAAGCTCTCGCGCGCCCGCGCCGACACGGTGGTGGCCTACCTGATGCAGCAGGGCATCCCGGCCGAGCGCCTGACGGCCGAGGGCAAGGGCCCCAGCGAGCTGCTGAACCCGCAGCAGCCCGAGGCAGCCGAGAACCGCCGCGTGGAAGTGCGCCTGATCCAGTAGCCGCCGGAGTTCAGCCAGCGCCTGGCCAAGCCGGGCATCGCCGGCCCCACCCTGGACTGGCGGCTGATCAAGGCCATGGTGCGGGTCGAGAGCGGCGGGCCCACCAATGCCGCCTGGAAGACCCGGCCGCTGCAGACCGGCAACCCCGGTGACCCGGGCCCGAGCGCACTGCCGGGCAACAGTGAAGGCGGCGAGCCGATCCACACGAGCACGCAGCGCACCACGATCCAGGCCGGCGCATCGACCCCTGCGGCCAACCTGCTGGCCGGCACCGCCTATCTGCCGATGCGAGCGGCCATCGCCCAATTCCAGTCCGTGGCGAGCACCACCACCTTCGCGGCGCAGAAGTACAACGTAGGCGATCCGAAGTACAAGGCCAAGCTCGACCATTGCCTCCAGCTGATGTCGGCCCCATGACGAGCCAGCCGCGCCCGCAACGGGCGGCTAGACATCCGCCGGCAGGCGCCGAGCTGGCGCAGCTCGTTCAGCCGCTGCACGAACCTGGCCTACAGCGCCGAAACCCCGGCGCCGCAGGAAGGCCTGCAGCGCACCGTGTTCCAGCTGGCGCAGCGGCCCGCCGGCTGCCACTACGCACTGATCGAGCTGCGCCACACGGGCAGCCCGGCCGCTGCCGATGAAGGCTGGGAGGCCGTGGGCTATCCCGATCGCGACAGCTGGCTCAAGGGCGACATGAGCCAGGCCATGGCCTGTCCGTTGGTGCGGCTGAAGTAGGCCTGCGGATGAATTAGGCCTGCGGCGGCGCTGCCGGCCGCGGTCAGGGCACCGCGCGGTAGTTCACCGGCACGAAGGTGTAGCCGCTGCCTTCGGCGCGCAGCCGCCCCAGCGCCGGGAACGACAGGTGGGCGGCGCCGACGTAGTAGCCCTGCGCCGCCGCCTCGGCATAGGCCTTGGCGCGGCGCTCGGCGGCGGCGGCCGAATCGCTGTCGAACTGGATCGTCACCGCCGGCTGCGCGAACTGCACCGCGGCCACGTGCATCAGGTCGCCCCAGAGCATCAGCTTCTCGCCCTTGCTCTCGATCGCGTAGACCGTGTGGCCGGGCGTGTGGCCGTAGCTGGCCAGCGCCTTCACGCCGGGCACCAGCTCGGTGTCGCCGTCGAAGGGCTTGAAGCGGCCGGCCGCCTGGTAGGGCCCGATCATCGCCATCGCGCCCTTGAAGCCGCCCTTGGCGGCCTCGGGCGCCTTGTCCATCACCGCGCTGCTGAGCCAGAACTCGGCATCGCGCTTGTCGGCGCGCACCACCGCATTCGGGAAGGCCGGCTTGTCCCCGGCCGTCAGCCCGCCGACATGGTCGCCATGCATGTGGGTGATGTAGATCTCGTCGATCTGCTCGGGCTGGTAGCCGGCGGCCTTGATCGCCGCCTGCAGCTTGCCGAGCGTGGGCCCGAACAGGCTGCCCGCGCCGCTGTCGATCATCACCAGCTTGCTGCCGGTGTTGACGAGGAAGGCATTGACCGAGGTTTCCAGCGGGCTGCGCAGGAAGCTGCGGGCCAGATCGGCGTTCACCTTCTCCGGCGTGGTGTTGGTAAGCAGCTGGTGCATGGGCAGGTTCACGGTGCCGTCGTTCAGCACGGTGATCTCGAAGTCGCCGAGCATCATGCGGTAGAAGCCCGGCGCCTGGGTCTTGACCATCGGCGCAGCGGCCTGGGCCGCGGGCAGCAGCGCGAAGCCGGCCGCCAGTGCGGCCAGCAGGGGGAGGAGGCGCATCGTCTTGTTCATGTGATGGTTCCGTGTCGGTTGTCGCCCCGACAGTAGGGCGGCGCGGACCTTAACCGCTGGAGGCCGACCCTGGCTGCATCAGGGGCGCCACCGTTCAGGCAGGCCGGGGCCTTGGGCTACGCTCGCGCGATGAACCGCCTCGAACCGCTGCAGCACGTCGACGCCGGCGTGCTGAACATCGCCTACCACGCGGCCGGTCCGACCGAGGGCCCGCCGGTGCTGCTGATGCACGGCTTCCCGTACGACATCCATGCCTATGCCGAGGTGGTGCCGCGCCTGGCGGCGCAAGGCTGCCGCGTGATCGTGCCCTACCTGCGCGGCTTCGGGCCGACGCGCTTCCTGTCGGCTGCCACGCCGCGCTCCGGCGAACAGGCCGCGCTGGGCGCCGACCTGCTGGCCCTGCTGGACGCGCTGCAGATCCCGCGCGCGGTGCTGGCCGGCTACGACTGGGGCGGCCGCGCGGCCTGCGTGGTGGCCGCGCTGTGGCCCGAGCGCTGTGCGGGGCTGGTCAGCTTCAACAGCTACAACATCCAGGACATCGCCCGCGCGATGGTGCCCGACCGGCCCGAGAACGAGCACCGCCTGTGGTACCAGTACTACTTCCACAGCGAACGCGGCGAACGCGGGCTGGCGCAGGACCGGCGCGGCGTGTGCCGGCTGCTGTGGCAGCTGTGGTCGCCGACCTGGGCCTTCGACGACGCCACCTTCGAGCGCAGCGCGCTGGCCTTCGACAACCCGGATTTCGTCGCGGTGGCGATCCAGTCCTACCGGCATCGCTTCGGCCTGGTGCCGGGCGACCCGGCCTACGCGGCCATCGAGGCACGGCTGGCGCTGCAGCCCACGATCACCGTGCCGACGCTCACTTTCGACGGTATCGACGACGGCGTGCGCCCGCCGGCCGATGCCAGCCAGCACGGCCACCGCTTCACCGGCCCGCGCGAGCACCGCTGGGTGCCCGGCGTGGGCCACAACATGCCGCAGGAGGTGCCGGCCATGTTCGCCGACGCGGTGATGGAAATGGTGCGCCGCCGCTGAGGCGGCCGCTGCGGCACCGGGCGTCAGTCCTCGTCGGCCGTGACGCGCAGGCCCAGGCGGCGCGCCTGGTGCACCTGCGTCGTCACGACGATGCGCAGCGCCTCGCCGGCCGGCAGCACGCGCCGGAAGCGGTAGTCCAGCGAATCGCGGCCGCCCGGCTGCGTGGCCTCGCGCCGCTGCCACTGCTGCGCGCCGTTCACCAGCACGCGCATCGCATGCCACGCGCCCGCGCGTCCGCCACCGTCGACCGCCAGCGAGCAGAAGATCTCGAAGCGGCGCTCGCGCTGCAGGTCTTCGGGTACCAGCAGCTGCGCCACATCGCCGTCACCGGCGTCGGCCTCCCAATGCTCGGGGCGGGAATCGGAGAAGACAGGCGAGGAGCGGACCATCCTCAGCAGTCTACCGAGGCCGTGCCCGACCGCACGCCCGCGCCCGGAATGGCTGGCACAACGCAATCCGCGCCACGCTGGACGGGCAGAATCCAGGCCCCAGGGCCGCATCGAGCCCATCGGGAGGACTCCAAGCCGTGTCGATCGCCAACTGGACGCTGGCGCAGGTCATTGCGCAGCTGAACACCGGCAACAAGTGGTCGGGCAGCACGATCACCTACGCCTTTCCCACCGATGCCGGCAGCCTCTACGCCGGCGGTGAAGGCGCGGGCTTTCGCGCCGTCAACGCCACGCAGCAGGCGATGATGACGCTGGCGCTGACCAGCTGGGACGAACTGATCGCGCCGAACATGCAGCGCGTCAGTGCCGGCAGCTCGACTACGGCAGCGCGTGGTTCAACGTCACCGAGCCCGATCTGGTGAGCTTGGTGCTCGGCCAGTACGGCTACATGGCGGTGATCCACGAGATCGGCCACACGCTCGGGCTGGACCACATGGGCGACTACGACGGCGAGGGCAGCTGGACGCCTTCGTCGTACCAGGATTCCAGCGTGCTGTCGGTGATGTCGTACTTCGGCCCGCGCGATGCGGCGGCCCTGTACTCGCCCGACGTGATGCAGGCGGACTGGACCGATGCCGCGGGCACCAGCTACTCGCCGCAGACGCCGATGCTCAATGACGTGGCGGCGATCCAGTCGATCTACGGCGCCTCGACGACCACGCGCACCGGCAACACCGTCTACGGCTTCGGCAGCAACGTCAGCGGCAGCACCGCGGCGATCTACGACTTCACGCAGAACGCCCACCCGGTGCTGACGATCTTCGATTCGGGCGGCCAGGACACGCTGAACCTGAGCGGCTGGAACACGCCCAGCCGCATCGACCTGCGCGGCGGCGGCTTTTCATCGACCAACGACCTGACGAACAACATCGCGATCAGCTACGACACGGTGATCGAGGACGCGGTGGGCGGTGGCGGCAACGACGTGATCACCGGCAATGCCGCGTCGAACCAGCTGGTCGGCGGCAGCGGCAACGATGAGCTCTACGGCCTGGCCGGCGACGACACCTTGATCGGTGGTGCCGGCAACGACTTCATCGACGGCGGCGATGGCAGCGCCGACACCGCGGTGTTCGATGGCGTCGCGGCGCTGTACAGCATCAGTGTCTCGGGTGGCACCGTCACGCTCAGCGGGCCGAGCGGCATCGACCGCGTGACGAACGTCGAGCGCTTCCGCTTTGCCGACCTCACGCGCCTGCTGACCGACCTGGTGCCCGGTGCCGACACCACCGCGCCGCTGCTGCAGAGCCTGAACCCGGTGGATGGCGGCGGACCGATCAGCGTCGGCGCGAACCTGGTGATCAGCTTCAACGAGCCGGTGCGCGCAGGCAGCGGCGCGATCGAGATCCACTTCAGCGACGGCACGCTGTGGCGCAGCATCGCCAGCAGCGACACGCAGCAGCTGCAGTTCAGCGGCAACACGCTGACGATTGACCCCGCGGCCAACCTGCCGGCCAGCCGCGGCTTCTACCTGACGGTGGGACCGGGCGCCGTGGCCGACCTGGCCGGCAACCCCTTTGCCGGCTGGAACGACAGCGCGAGCTGGAACTTCAGCAGCTCGGCGGTGGACAACACCGCGCCGCGCATCGTCAGCCTGAGCCCGGCTGACGACGCCACCAAGGTGGCCCTGAAGGCCGCGCTCGAGATCGACTTCGACGAGGCGGTGGTCGCCGGCAGCGGCAACATCGTGCTGCAGCGCGCCGGACAGGCTTCGATCGCCATCCCGGTCGGCGACGGCCAGCAGGTCCGGATCCAGGGCAACGTGGTCACGATCGACCCGACGGCGGATTTCGCCAGCGGGGCCAGCTACACGGTGACGATCGACGGCGGCGCCTTCCGGGACGCGGCAGGCAATGCCTTCACCGGACTCGGCGGCAACAGCGCGTGGAACTTCAGCACGGTCGCGCCGATCGCCGGCGACGACTACCCGATGAGCGTTGACACCACCGGCGTGCTGCGCACCACGGGCAGCATCGTCGGCGCGCGCATCGACGCCGCCAACGACGGCGACATGTTCAAGGTCGACCTCGTGAGAGGCACCCTGTACCGCTTCGACATGCTGGCCGCCAGCGCCGCGCTGAACCCCTACCTGGTGCTGTACGGCCCGCTGCCCGGGCTGGAACTGCTGGGCTACGACGACGACAGCGGCACCGGCAGCAATGCCCAGCTGTACTACACGCCCTCGGTCAGCGGCACCTACTACGTTGCCGCCTCGGACAACGCCGAGCACACCGGCAACTACAACATCTCGGCCTCCAGGCCGACCGACGACTACCCGGCCTCCACCGACACCCCCGGCGTGCTGCTGACCACCGGCTCGCTCATCTTCGGCGTTATCAGCGCGCCGACCGACAGCGACATGTTCGCGGTCGACCTGACGGCCGGCAACTACTACACCATCGACCTGCAGCGCTCGACCGATGGCCTGGTCGATCCCTATCTGCTGCTGTTCAATGGCGGCGGCGAGCTGATCACCTTCGACAACGATGGTGGCGGCCAGGGCAATGCCCAGCTGAACTTCGCGCCCACCGCCAGCGGACGCTACTACGTCAGTGCCGCCGACTTCAGTACCGGCATGGGCGCCTACCGGCTGCAGGCCAAGGCGCTGCCACTGCTTCGCGGCAGCGATGGTGCCGACACGCTCCAGGGCAGCGCCACCGCCGAAGCGCTGAGCGGCGGACCCGGCGACGACCGGCTGGGCGGCGGCGGCGGCGACGACGTGCTCGATGGCGGCGACGGCATCGACACCGCGCTGTACACCGGCGCCCGCGCGGGCTACGCGCTGATGCCCCTGGCCAACGGCTGGGCCGTGTCGGACTCGCTCGGCAGCGAAGGCCGCGATGTGCTGCATGGCATCGAGCGCCTGCAGTTCGCCGATGGCAAGCTGGCGCTGGACCTGGGTGGCAACGCCGGCGACGTGGCCCGCATCCTCGGCGTGGTGTTCGGCCCTGCATCGGTGCACGAGGCGGCCTATGTCGGCATCGGTCTCGGCCTGCGTGACGGTGGCATGAGCTACGAGGCGCTGATGCAGCTGGCGCTCGATGCCCGGCTGGGCGCCAACGCCACGTCGGCCGACGTGGTGAATCTGCTCTACACCAACCTGGTCGGCACCGGGCCGGGGCCCGACGCGCTGGCGCTGTACACCAGCCTGCTCGACGACGGCAGCTACACCCCGGCCACGCTGGCCCTGCTGGCCGCCGAGCAGGAACTCAACCTGGCGAACATCGATCTGGCCGGACTCGTGCAAACGGGCCTGGCCTACAGCTGATTCCGCACCCACGGCCGCGACGCCCGGCGGCAGAATGCCGGGATGACCGAGGCGTCTCGCAACGCGCCCAGTTCGCCACCTGACTTCCAGGACAGCGCGCCGCTGCTGCGGCTGATGTTCGACGACAGCGGCGAAGGCGTCTGCGTGTTCGACGCGCACCTGCGGCTGACGGCCTGGAACGACCGCTTCCTCGGCGCCAGCCGGCTGCAGGCCGGGCAGCTGCGCGTCGGCCTCGGGCTGCTGGCGCTGATGCAGTTGCTGGCGCGCAGCGGCGAGTTCGGCAGCCACGACCCCGAGGGCGAGGCCCAGCGCTGCTTCCTGGCCCTGCGCGACGAGCGGCCCAGCGCGCTGCACCACCTGCGACCCGACGGCCGCATCATCGAGATGCGGCGCAGCTTCACCGCCGATGGCGGGATGGTGCTGCTGTATGCCGACGTCACCGAGCGCCGCGCCACCGAAGCGGCCATGGCCGACAACCAGCGCATGCTCACGCTGCTGCTGGAGCGCACGCAGCAGGGCTTCTGGTTCATCGACAACGCCTTGCGCACCACCGATGCCAACCCCGCGATGTGCCGCATGCTGGGCTTGACGCTGGACCGGCTGCTCGGGCGCAACATCTTCGAGTTCGTCGACGAGGCCAATGCCGAGATCTTCCGCCGCCAGACCGTGCTGCGCGCCCAGGGCCATACCGGCGGCTACGAGATCACGCTGCGCCGCGCCGACGGCAGCCCGGTGCACTGCTTCAACAACGCCACCCCCACCTTCGATGCCGCGGGTCGCAAGATCGGCGCGGTCGGCATGTTCTCCGACATCAGCGCGCAGAAGCGCGCCGAGCAGCAGATCCGCCAGACCGGCGAGCTGCTGGCGCAGAAGTCGCGCGCGCTGGAGGTCACGCTGCAGAGCCTGTCGCAAGGCGTGCTGAGCATCGATGCGCAGGGCCATATCACCACCTGGAACCACCGCTGCCTCGAGCTGCTGGAGATTCCGGAATCGCTGATGCAGGGCCGGCCCACCCTGCAGGACATCACCCGCTACCAGGTCGAGCACGGGCAATTCGGGCCCCACCTGTCGGCGATGGCCGAACCGGGTCGCGAAGGGCTGCGGCGCTTCCTCGGCGGCGACAGCCAGTCGCTGGCGGCGCGCTACCAGCGCACGCGGCGCGACGGCGTGGTGCTGGATGTGCAGACCCATTTCGCCGACGACGGCAGTGTGGTGCGCACCTACACCGACGTCACCGCCAGCGTGCAGGCGCAGCAGGCGCTGCGCGAAAGCGAATCGCGCTTCCGCACGATGGCCGACGCGGCGCCGGCGCTGATCTGGCAGTCGGGCGCCGATGCCCGCCCGATCTGGTTCAACCAGCGCTGGCTGCAGTACACCGGGCGCGACATGGCAGCGGAGCTGGCCGCGACCTGGACCGAGCGCATGCACCCCGAGGACTACCTGCGCTGCCGCGTGGCCTTCGATGCGGCAGCGGCGGCACACGTGGCCTACGACATCGAGTTCCGCCTGAAGCGTGCCGACGGCGGCTGGGGCTGGATCGTCGACAACGGCATCCCGCGCTTCAGCAGCGAAGGCCGCTTCGAGGGCTTCATCGGCTACGGCTGGGAGATCACCGAGCGCAAGGCCGCCGAAGCGGCGCTGATCGCCGCCAAGGACGAGGCCGAGCGCGCCAGCCGCGCGAAATCGGAATTCCTCTCGCGCATGTCGCACGAGCTGCGCACGCCGCTGAACGCGGTGCTCGGCTTCGCGCAATTGCTGGAGTCCGACCGGCAGGACCCGCTGAGCCCCGCGCAGCGCGGCCGGGTGCAGGAACTGATGCGCGGCGGGCGCCACCTGCTGAGCCTGATCAACGAGGTGCTGGACCTGGCGAGCATCGAGGCCGGCACCCTGCACCTGCACCTGGCCCCGGTGGACCTGGCCGAGCTGGTTGGCGACTGCCTGCGGCTGGTGCAGCCGATGGCGGCGGACCGTCGCATCCGCCTGCAGGTGCGACCGGCCGGCGCGCCGGCGAAGCTGGTCCAGGCCGATCCGACGCGGCTGAAGCAGGTGCTGCTGAACCTGCTGTCCAACGCGATCAAGTACAACCGCGAAGGCGGCAGCGTCGAACTGGCCTGGCAGGTCGATCCGGAACTGCCGCAGGCCACGCGCATCGAGGTGCGCGACAGCGGCCCCGGTCTCACCAGCGCCCAATGTGAGCGGCTGTTCCAGGCCTTCGAACGCCTGGACGCCGAGCGTTCGGCGGTCGAAGGCACCGGCATCGGCCTGGCCCTGAGCAAGTGGCTGGTCGACCTGATGCGCGGCCAGATCGGCGTGCACAGCACGCTGGGCGTTGGCAGCACCTTCTGGGTGCGCCTGATGCAGGCCGAGGCCGTGGCCGGCCCCAGCCCGCCGCCCCCGGCCGCGGTGGCGCCGGTGGTTTCGCATGCCGTGACCGCGCCGGCTCCGCTGCTGCCACCGGCTGGCCGCAGCACCCGCACCGTGCTGTACATCGAGGACAACCCGGTGAACCAGGTGCTGATGGAAGGCATGCTGGCGCAGCGGCCGGGCATCCGCCTGCTGATCGCCGGCCTGCCCGGCGTGGGCCTGGCCATGGCCGCGCAGGCCCGGCCCGACCTGGTGCTGCTGGACATCCAGCTGCCCGAGATGGACGGCTTCGAGGTGATGCGCCGGCTGCGCGCCAGCCCGCACACCTGGGACATCCCGGTGGTGGCGGTCAGCGCCAACGCGATGCACGCCGACCTGGAACGGGCCGAACAGGCCGGCTTCGTCGACTACGTGGTCAAGCCGCTGGACATGCAGCGCCTGCTGTCGGTGGTGGACCGGCTGCTGGCCGAAGACCCTGACGAATGACCGATTGTTCACATCAGTCGTTCACCACTCGCGACCTAAATGAGAGAGAATCTCATTTAGATTTGCTTTGCCACCCCCGTCATGACCTTGCTGCTTGCCGATCTGCCCCTGGGTGCCCGCGCCCTGGTGCGCCAACTGCGATCGCCGGCTGACGGTCTGGATGCGCAGCAATTGCAGCGCCTGGGGGAACTGGGTTTTCTGCCGGGCGAGCCTGTGCAGCTGATCCGCCGCGGTCCGGGCGGCCGGGAGCCACTGGCCGTGCTGGTGGGCGACACGATGCTGGCGCTTCGGCTGCTGGAAGCCCGCTGCGTCGAGGTGACGCAGGACGCCGAGGCCCTGGCCGCGGCCTGAACAAGAAGCCCCGCCGTGTCTGCCGCCACCGCCCTGCCCGCCAGCCCGGACGCGCTGCGCTGCATCGCGCTGGTCGGCAACCCGAACTGCGGCAAGACCGCACTGTTCAACCTGCTGACCGGCGCGCGCCAGAAGGTGGCGAACTACGCGGGGGTCACGGTCGAGCGCAAGATCGGCACCGCCCGGCTGGCCGATGGCCGCAGCCTGCAGGTGATCGACCTGCCGGGTGCCTACAGCCTGAAGCCGGCGACGCCGGACGAGCAGGTCACGCTCGATGTCATCGAAGGTCGGCGCCCTGGCGAGGCGGCGCCCGATGCCATCGTCGCGGTGGTCGATGCCACCAACCTGCGCATGAACCTGCGCCTGGTGCTGGAACTCAAGCGCCTGGGCCGGCCGATGATCGTGGCGCTGAACATGGCCGATGTCGCGCGGGCGCGCGGCCTTGCCATCGATGTGCCGGCCCTGGCGCGCGAACTCGGCTGCCCGGTCGTCGAGACGGTCGCGGTCAAGCACGATGGCCATGCCCGGCTGCTGGCGCAGCTGCAGCAGCACCCGCTGCCGGCCGGCGGGCCTGCGGCCACCGGCCCGGCGCCCGATGCCGCCACGCTGCAGCGCGAAGTGCGGCGCCTGCTGGCCGCAGCGGCACCCGCCGCGCTGCACAGCCAGCGCTTCAACCTGCGGCTCGATGCCGTGCTGCTGCACCCGGTGTGGGGCCTGGTGATCCTGGCCGCGCTGCTGTTCGTCGTGTTCCAGGCGGTGTTCTCGTGGGCCACCTGGCCGATGGACCAGATCAAGGCCGGCATGGCCGGCTTGGGCACGCTGGTCCAGGGCCACATGGCCGATGGCCCGTTGCGCAGCCTGCTGGTCGACGGTGCGATCGCCGGCGCCGGCAGCGTGCTGGTGTTCCTGCCGCAGATCCTGATCCTCTTCTTCTTCATCCTGGTGCTGGAGGATTCGGGCTACCTGCCGCGTGCGGCCTTCCTGCTGGACAACGCGATGGGCAAAGTCGGCCTCTCGGGCCGCGCCTTCATCCCGCTGCTGTCCAGCTTCGCCTGTGCCGTGCCGGGCGTGATGGCCACCCGCACCATCGCCAATTGGCGTGACCGGCTGGCCACCATCATGATCGCGCCGCTGATGACCTGCTCGGCGCGGCTGCCGGTGTACGCGCTGCTGATCGGCGCCTTCGTGCCGGACCGTGCGCTGGGCCCTTTCAACCTGCGTGGGCTCACGCTCTTCGCGCTGTACGCCGCGGGCGTGCTGTCGGCCTGTGCGGTGGCCTGGGTGTTCAAGCGCGCGTGGCTGAAGAGCCGCTACCAGCCGCTGATGCTGGAGCTGCCGCCCTACCGGCTGCCGGGCCTGCGCAACCTGATGCTCGGGCTGTGGGAGCGTGCCCGCATCTTCATGCAGCGGGTCGGCACGATCATCTTCGCGCTGATGGTGCTGCTGTGGTTCCTGTCCACCTGGCCGTCGCCGCCGGCCGGCGCCACCGGACCGGCCATCCAGTACAGCCTGGCCGGCATGCTGGGCCGCGCACTCGAAGTGGTGTTCGCGCCGATCGGCTTCAACTGGCAGATCTCGATCGCGCTGGTGCCGGGCCTGGCTGCGCGCGAGGTGGCGGTGGGCGCGCTGGGCACGGTGTACGCGCTGTCGGCGGCCGGCGACGCGGTGGCCGAAAGCCTGTCGCCGGTGATCGCGCACAGCTGGTCGCTGGCCACCGCCTTCTCGCTGCTGGCCTGGTACGTGTTCGCGCCGCAATGCATTTCGACGCTGGTGGCGGTGCGCCGCGAGACCAACAGCTGGCGCTACCCGGTGGTCATGGCGGCCTACCTGTTCGCGCTGGCCTACGCCGCCGCCTTCGTCACCTACCGCGTCACATTGTGGTTAGGAGCCTGATGCCATGCTGCAGCAACTGATCGTTCTCGTGCTGGTGCTCGCCGCGCTGGCCTACGTGGTGTGGACCCTCCTGCTGCCCGCCACCTGGCGCGCCCGGCTCACGGGCAAGCCAGTGGCCGCTTCGGGCTGCGGCAGTTGCTCCGACTGCCCCAGCGGGCGCCGCGGAACCGGCTCTGCCGGGCCGCTGGCGTCGCCCCCCCGGGGGGGAAGCGCCGCAGGCGCTCCGGGGGGGAGTCAAGAGATACAGGTGCGGTTCTTCCCCGTGCGTTTCGCTTCGTACAAGGCCTCATCGGCGCGCTCCAGCGCCAGCTCCAGCGCCTCACCGGGACGGTAGGCCGTCACGCCGGCCGAGAAGGTGACGAACACCTCGCGCCCATCGTGCATGAACAGGCTCGCGCTGAGCTGGCGCTGCAGCCGCGTCAGCACCTGCTGAGCTTCCTCCACCGGCGTCGCCGTCAGCAGCACGACGAATTCCTCGCCGCCGAAGCGCGCCACATGGTCCACCGGGCGCAGCCACTCCTTCACGCGCGCGGCCAGTGACTTCAGAGCCACGTCGCCGGCCGCGTGGCCCAGCGTGTCGTTGAGCTTCTTGAAGTTGTCGATGTCGATCAGGCCGACCGCAAAGGTCGCGCCGCCGCGCTCGATGCGCGCGCGCTCGGCCTCGAAGGACTGCATCAGTCCACGGCGGTTGCTGATCTGCGTCAGCACGTCGGTCGACACCTCGTCGGACAGGCGGCGCAATTCGGCTTCGAGTTGCTGCACCTGGTTCTGCAGGGCGCTGGCACGCGCGTGCTCGTCGTTCATGCGCTGGCGCGCCGCGGCCACCACCTCGTGCACGGCGCGCGTGTCGCCGACCAGGCCGCGCACCACGTCGGCCAGGTGCTCGATCGAGTCGGCCTTCTCGATGACCTCGGCATAGCCGGCCACCTTGTCGTTGAAGCGGCCGGTGACCTGCCCCAGTTCGCCGATCTCGCTGAGCATGCTGCTGATCATCGCCTTCAGCGCGTCGCGCGCCTTGGCACGCTCGCCGCGCACCGCGCGCTGGCGCTCGCGGGTGTCGGCCAGCAGTTCGCGCGCCGCGCGCACCGCGCGCGTGCCGGCATGTTCGTCCAGCCGCTCGCGCAGGCTCTGGCTCTGGCCACGGGCCCAGCTCTCGTCCTCGGCCAGTTCGGTCAGGCCGTCGGTCAGCGAGCGGCACAGCGCCATCAGTTCCTCGACCAGGTGGTGCCGGTGCGCGAACAGCCGCCGCGCGCGCTGGCAGACCTCGACCACCGCCTCGGTCAGCGACAGCGTCGCCCCCTCGGCCTGGATGCGCTGCGCCAGTTGCGCCAGTTCGTCGGCCAGTTCGGCGGCGCGGGGCTGGTCCGGCGGCAGGCCCGCGCGTACCGCGCCTTCCAGCGCCTCGACCACCCGCGGGCGGTAGTCGACCGGCGACGCCGCCACGCGGATGCCGGCCGCGGCCGCCTCCCCGCCGCCCGAGGGCGACAGGTCCAGGCTGAGCTTCTCGATCGTGGGTGCGGGCGCCGCGGCCTGGGTCGGTGGCACCAGCGGGCCGGACCAGGGCCGCGTGCTGGTGACCTCGCTGTCGGCATCTTCGTTGACCTCGACCTGCGTGTCGGCGTCATCGCTCTCCCACGCAGACATCAGCTGGCGCAGGCGCTGCTGCAGCTTGGCCACGTCGCGGCGGCTGGAATCGAGCACGCGCTGCAGGCTTTCCTTCTTGCGCGCCGGCGTCCATTGCCGGCTGCCGCGCTCCAGCGCGCGCGCCAGCCGGTCGATCAGCGTGGCCCAGGCCTGGGCCTGCGCCACGCTGCTGTCGGTGCTGCGTTCCAGCAGGCGCTGCAGGTCGTCGAAGCGTCCCTCGAGCAATGCGCCGCTCAGCTCACCGCGCTGGGCCGGGTCGTCCGTCGCGCGGGCCACCAGGCGCTCGACCAGCGGCTTCGCCCGCGCCGGCAGGGCCCCTTCGGTCGGCGGCGCTTCGCCGGCTTCCTCGGCATAGCAGCGGGCGTAGTTGGCCGGTGTCGGCTCGAGCTTGGACAGGGCCAGCCGGCGCAGCGCGCCCTTGGCCAGGAGCGCTGGGGTCTGAGCGGCGGTACTGCGATTTGCGTCCATGGTCAGCAAGTGTCGCGCCGATCCCCGGCAGGGGACAGGCCGCTTCAGCGGCCAGGGGAGCGCGGTCGTTTCGGAAGGGCCAAACCCGATCCGGGTTGCCCGGTTGGGTTTGGTCAGCCCCTCGGGGGCGGCCGCCAGGCGGCCGGGGTCGTCATGATCAGGGGCGGAGACCCGCCGAACGGGCCGGGTCCGGCGCGCGATCGCCGCCTGCCTGCGCGATCCAGGGCGCCTTGCGCGGCAGCACGGTCTGCTGCAGCCACTTCTCGATGTCGTCGGGCGGGATCGGGCGGCTGAACAGGAAGCCCTGCATCACGCCGCAGCCCAGGCGGTGCAGCACTTCCATCTGGCGCAGGTTCTCCACGCCCTCGGCGATAACGCGCAAACCGAGCGACCGCGCCAGCGCGATGATCGCGGTGACCACGGCCGAGCTCTGCGGCGTGATGCCCAGCTCGCGCACGAAGCTGCGGTCGATCTTCAGCTCCGAGATCGGCAGGGTCGTCAGGTAGGCGAGCGACGAGTAGCCGGTGCCGAAGTCGTCGATCGAGATCTCGACGCCGATCTCGTTCAGCCGGTGCAGCGCCGGAATCACGTTCTGCAGGTCCTTCATCAGGCCCGTCTCGGTGATCTCGAGCTGGATCGAACGGTGCGGCACGCCGTAGGTCGACACCGACTGGTGGATGTGCTCGACCAGGTCCGAGCGCTCGAACAGCCGGTTCGGCAGGTTCACCGCAATGGAATCGGCGAAGCCGAAGCTCACGCCCCAGGCCTTGGCCTGGCGCGCCGCCTCGCGCAGCGCCCATTCCGAGAGCGGCACGATCAGCCCGGTTTCCTCGGCCAGCGGGATGAAGTCGCCCGGCGGCACCAGCGTGTTGCCGCGCTGCCAGCGCATCAGCGCCTCGGCGCCGACCATGCGCGCCGAGCGCACGTCGATCTTCGGCTGGTAGTGCAGCACCAGCTCGTTGCGCTCGATGGCCTTGTGCAGCGCGCTTTCCAGCTCCAGCTTCTCGCGACCACGGCCGGCCAGCTGCGGGCTGTAGATCGCCGACGAGTTGCGCCCGGCCGACTTCACCGAGTACATCGCGACGTCGGAGTTGCGCATCATGTCGGCCACCGAGAGGCCGTCGCGCGGATAGATCGCGATGCCGACCGACGCGGTGACGAAGCATTCCTGGCCGCCGACGAAGATCGGCTCGCGCATCGCATCGAGGATGCGCTGCGACACGCGCTCGGCATCGCTCTCGTCGACCACCTCGGGCAGCAGCGCGATGAACTCGTCGCCGCCCAGGCGGCCGACCGCTTCCAGCGTGCGGTGCGAACGCGAGCCCACCGATTCGAGCGCGCCTTCCATCACCTGGTCGGAATGGCGCACGCAGCCGCGCAGGCGGCGCGCCACTTCGACCAGCAGTTCGTCGCCGGCGGCATGGCCGAGCGTGTCGTTGATGACCTTGAAGCGGTCGAGGTCGATCAGCAGCAGCGCGGCCTGGTGGCCCAGGCGCCGCGCATGGTCCAGTGCGCGCTCGGTGCGCCAGATCAGCTGGCGGCGGTTCGGCAGGCCGGTGAGCGCGTCGAAGTTGGCCAGGTGGCGGATGCGGTCTTCGGCGACGCGGCGGTCGGTCACGTCCTGCACGATGCCGGTGTAGCCGACCGAATGGCCATGCTCGTTGAACTCGGGCTCGGCCTCGACGTGCACGATGCGCTGGCGCCCGTCCAGCAAGGTGACCGGCACGTCGATCGCCAGCACCGACGCGTAGGTCAGCACCTCGTGCAGCACGCGCGCCATGCCGCGGCGCTCGGGCGCCGGCACCATGCGCAGCAGGCGCCGCAGCGACACGCGCTCGTTGGGCATGAAGCCGAACACGCGCAGGCCCTCGGGCGCCAGCACCAGCCCGCCCGGCGAGCTGCCGCTCGGGCGCCGCCAGTCGAAGCTGCCCATGCGTGCCAGGTCCTGCGCGCGCGCCAGCTTGGTCTTGCTGCGCTCGAGCTCCTGCCGCGTGCGCGAGCTGCGCAGCAGGTAGCGCAGCCGGCCGGCCAGCAGGCTCCATTGGGTGGACTTGACGAAGAAGTCCGTCGCGCCGGCCTGGTAGGCGCGGGTGATGGAAGCGTCGTCGTCCAGGCCGGTCAGCATCAACACCGGCATGTTCTCGAAGCCGGCGAAGGTGCGCAGCTCGCGGCAGGTGTCGAAACCATCGAGCCCGGGCATCATCGCGTCGAGCACGATGATGTCGGGCGTCCAGTCGGTCAGCAGCGCGAGTGCGCGTTCGCCGCTGCCGGCCTCGGTGATCTCGAAGCCGCGTTCGCGCAGCGCGACGGCGGTCAACATCAGGTTGACCTCGTCGTCGTCGACCAGCAGCACCTTCGGCCGCTCTGGCGAGTCGTCAGTGTCGAAGGCGTGCGGCAGGATCATGAAGTCGGTGGGCTCAGGCAGACAGCATCGCTTGCACGGCCAAGGCCACGCGCCGGGCTTCGGACTGCAGGCTGTCCACGATGGTGGGCAGCGCATCGAGCTGCCCTTCGCGGATGGTTTGCTCGGCCGTCGCGCACAGACGCGAAAGATCCAGCGCACCAATGCTTGCCGACGAGGATTTTAGGGTGTGCGCCGCGAGCCTCACGGCGGCGTGGTCGGCGCGCTGGCGCCCGTCGTCGATCTGCTGCAGCAGCCGGCCCAGCGAAGCCTGGTAGGTGCTGAGCACGCGCTGCACCAGCTTGTTGGCGCCCGTGGGGTCGAGCATGGTCAGGCCCGCCAGGGCCTGGGCGTCCAGCACTGCCGGGCGGTCGGGATCGGTCTCGTGCGTGGCTTGGGTCATGGAGGGGTCACCGGGCATGGTTCGAGCGCCTGCACCCCACAGCGCCCAACACCCGGGTTCGCGCAAGCATGGTGGACCCATGGCGCCGCGTCAAGACGTAAAAGTCACCGCTGCGGCCAAAGCCTTGCGGCGTGTCGCTCGATTCCCACCCGTGTGCCTGCTTGTCCATGGTGTCAGGGCCTGGGCTACGCCGCGCTGTCGGCTGCCCGCCCGTGTTGGCATTCGTTCACGCTGTTTCGGACATCACCGCCACAACTTGAGTCCGCCAGCGCGGGAATCCACCCGTTCGGCGCAGCCCGCCACGGTCGCCCGGGGCGAACACAGGCGCTGCCTACAATGCCCGCCACCATGCCGCGCGACCGCGAAGCCAGGACCCTGTCTGCCCGCCTCAGCGACGCCGCGTTGCCGTTGGTGCTGGTTGCCGCTGCGGTGGTGGCCGCGCTGCTGGCCAGCCAGCGCGAAGGTGGCGGCGCGCTGGCCGCGCTGGCCCTGCTGCTCACCGCCGCGGCCTGCGTGCTGGCCGGTGCGTTGTGGGCCCGGCAACGCCAGCAGGCCCGCTTGCAGGAGGCTCGCCAGCAGACCCAGGCGCTGATGCAGCTGAGCGAAGCCTGGGTCTGGCAGACCGATGCCGAGCACCGACTGGTGCGCTTCCAGCCGCCGGCCGCGGCCCCGGCGTCGTCGTGGGCTGTCGGCTCCTTCAGCGGACAGCTGATCTGGGAGCGCTTCCAGCAACCCGATGCCAGCTTGCAGGCGCGCATGGAAGCGCAGGCCCCGCTGCCGGAGCTGCCGCTGTGGCAGCAGACCCCCGGCAACGGCCAGCGCCGCTGGCGCCTGCGCGGCCAGCCGCGTTTCGACAGCCGCGGCAACTTTGCCGGCTACATGGGCCTGGCGCGCCCGGCGGACGAGGCCGAGCAGGTCCTGGTGGAGCGCGAAGCCTTCGGCGCGCTGCTGCGCGAAGGACCGGTGGCGCTGTGCCTGGCGGCATCCGGCGCCGATGGCCAGCTGCAGCTGCAGCGCCTGAACCCGGCCGCACGCCGCGTGCTTGCGCTGGACGACGGCCCGGTGACCGGTCTGAGCTGGGGCCAGGCCCTGGCCGGCCTGCCGGAGGGTCTGCGCCAGCGCGTGCTGGCCCTGCAACCCGGGCAGAGCGCCGAGCACGACGGCTGGACCGCCTGGCTGGTGGCGGTGGGCGCCGAGCGCGGCGGCGAGCGCGACGGCGGAGCGGCCGCCGGCGGCCGCCTGCTGGCGCTGGTGCCGCGCGACAGCGACGGCAGCGCGCAGTCGCTGGCGGCCGAGCATGCGTCGTTCAGCTACACCGTCTCGCACGACCTGCGTGCGCCCATCCGCGTCGTCGAAGGCTTTGCCCGCATCCTGAAGGAGGACTACGGCAAGGCGCTGGACCGCATCGGCAACGACCACCTCGACCGCGTGCTCAGCGCCGCCGCGCGCATGAACAGCATGATCGACGCGCTGCTGTCGCTGTCGCAGCTGTCGACACAGCCCTTGCAGCGCCAGCCGGTCAACCTGTCGCAGCTGGCGCAGTTCGTCGTCGACGACCTGCGCCGCGCCAGCCCCGAGCGCGAGGCCGAGATCCGCATCACCCCGGGGATGACGACGCAAGGCGACCCGACCCTGCTGCGCATGGCGCTGGAGAACCTGCTGGGCAATGCGTGGAAGTATTCGAGCAAGTCGCCACGCGCCGAGATCACGTTCGAGCCCGCCGAGTTGCCCGGCCGCAAGGCCTATGTGGTGCGCGACAACGGCGCCGGCTTCGACATGCGGTTTGCCGACCGCCTGTTCGGCGTGTTCCAGCGCCTGCATTCGAGCGGTGACTTCCAGGGCACCGGCGTCGGCCTGGCCTCGGTGCGCCGCATCATCCGCCGCCATGGGGGCGAGATCTGGGCCGAGAGCGAAGTCGGGCAAGGCGCCCGCTTCTACTTCACCTTGAAGGGCTGAACCTCACAGCTGGCCCGGGCGGGCCAGCAACTCCACCGCCTCGATCAGGCGCTCGGCCTGGTCTTCGAGCGTGCGGCCTTCGTCCAGCGCCAGCTTCTGCAGGCGCTGCAGCGCCTCGGTGCGCTGCAGCGAGTAGCGGTGCATCAGCACACCCACCGCCATCGGCACCGTGTCGGCCAGCGGGGCGGCTGGCTGCGGCAGCGGCGCGGGCTCTGCCACGGGGCCGGCGACCGGACGCTCCATCGTGCGCGTCGGCAGGTTCGCGAACGCGGCCTCGACGGTGGGCACGATCTGGCCGATGTCCAGCGGCTTCACGAGGTAGGCCACCGCGCCCAGCGCGCGCACCTGCTGCACCGTCTCGTCGTCGGCAAAGGCCGACAGGAACATGAACGGCGTGTGCAGGTACTCGCGCAGGTAGGCCGCGACATCGAAGCCGCTCTTGCCTTCCATGCGGATGTCCAGCAGCGCCAGGTCGGGCTTGTGCTCGCGCGCCAGCAGGATGGCGTCGTCGCCGTTGTCCGCGTCGATCACCTCGTAGCCGGCCTGCGCCAGGCCGTGGGTCACGGTGGCCAGCACCAGCCGGTCGTCGTCCACCACCAGGATCTTGCCCTTGTCGGCCATCGAGTCGTCTTCCGTGAAACTGCCGGCCGGATTGTCACCGATGCCCCGGTGGCAAGGGGTTCACAAGGGTTCCAGCAGCGCGATGCTGGGCGGCACCAGCACGACGCTGGCCTGCACCTCGCGCCCCACCTGCAGCAGCGACAGCGTGGCCGTTCGCCGCGGCAGCAGCGCGCGCACCAGCCCCAGGCCCGAGACGCCCGGCGGCACCTGCGCCAGGCTGAAGCCGCTGCGCAGCTGGCCCTGGTTGGCCACGGTGATGCCGACACTGCCCTCCTCGCAACGCAGCACGCAGCGCACCGGCCCGCCGGCGCCATGCTTGATGGCATTGGTCAGCAGCTCGTTGACGGTCAGCGCGATCGGGATCGACTCGGCCTCCGGCAGCGCGAAGCGGTGCGGCGGCTGGCCTTCGGTCTCGACCGTGATCGGCCGGCCGAAGGTGCGCTGCACCGAGGCGGTGATGGCTTCGAGCAGCGGCTTGATGCGCAGCGGCCCCGAGATGCCCACCTGCAGCCCGTGCACCTGCGCGATCGCCTGCACCTGGCCCACCGCTTCGCTGATCAGCGTGGCCACCTCGGGGCGGCGCGCCGCCGTCTGCTGCAGCAGGCCGGCCACGCCCTGCAGGTTGTTCTTGATGCGGTGGTGCACTTCCTTCACCAGCATCTCGCGCTGCGACACCGCGGCCTCGAAGCGCGCCTGCTCGGCCGCGCGCTGCTCGGTCACGTCGCTGGCCACCAGCAGCAGTTGCGGCTCGCCGGTGGATTCGAGGCTGACGATGCGCATGTCCCACACCCGGCGCTCGCCGGCGCCATCGTGGCGATGCTGCTCGCGCCGCAGCACCTCGGTCTGCGCCTGCGCCTGTGCGAGTTCGTGGCGCAGCGCCTGCGCCTCGGCGGCCGGGAACCACTCTTCCGGCGCGCGGCCCAGCACGGCCTCGACCGGCTTGCCGAAGAACATCGCCGCCATGTGGTTCAGGCGCAGCACGCGGCCCGAGCCGGCATCGAACAGCGCGATGGCCAGCGGCGCGGTCTCGATGATGCGCTGCAGCGACGCCTGCGCCTGCGCGATGCTGATCTCGGCCTGGCGGCGGCGTTCGATGTCCAGCAGCGCGAAGGTGATCTGCATGCCGGTGGATTCGCGGCCGGTCACCACCGCGTTGCCGACGACCCAGAACTCGCGCCCGTCGCGCCCGCGCAGGCGGCACTCGAAGGTCTCGGCCTGGCCCTCCTCGAGAGACTTCAGGTAGTGGGTCGCGCGCAGCGGATGCTCGGGCTCGGCGGTGGCGACGATGGAGATCGGCTCGCCGACGAAATCGGCCAGCTCGCCGCCGAACATGCGCCGGGCCGAGCGGTTCATCCACTCGATGCCGGTGTCTCCGACGGTGACGATGCCCACCAGCACCGAATCGAGGATGGCGCGCGTGCGCTCGGCCTGCAACTGCACGGCCTCGCGTGCGCGGCGGCGCTCGTCGATGTCGACGTACGAGCAGATCAGCCCCGCCTCGGGCACGCGATCGTCGACGCTGCGCTTGCTGGCCTGCACCCAGGTCAGTCGGCCGTCGCGCCGGCGCATGCGGTACTCGCCACGCCACTGGCCGGCACGCCGCAGCGCGCCCTCCTGCTGTGCCTTCAGGCTCTCGAAAACGTCGTCGCTCTCGAAGAGCCGGTACAGCGGCAGCTGCGCCAGCGCTTCCACCGTGTAGCCGGTGAGCAGCGCCATCGCCTCGTTCGCGCGCTCGATGCGGCCGCCGCGCACGTAGGCGATGCCGACATCGGACAGGCTGAACATCAGCTCGCGCTCGCGGCCCAGTGCCTCGACCTCGGCCTGCTGCTGCTTGAGCCGCGTGATGTCGGTCAGCACCGCCACCGCTTCGGCCTCGCCGTCGGTCCCGGACGCGGCGCCCGGCGCGCGCGAGACCGACAGCGCGAACCAGGCCGCGCGATGCTGGAACTCGCTCTCGAAGCGGCCGTCCTCGGCCAGTGCCTGGCGCAACAGTGCCTGCACCGCCGGCTGGTCGGCGAACACGTCGTCGATCGAGGCACCGGCGCTGTGGCCTTCGGGCCGCTCGAGCATCAGCTCGAAGCGGCGGTTGCAGCGCACCAGGCGCTCGCCGCGCAGGTAGGCAATGCCGGCGGTGGTGCCGTCGAGGATGGTGGAGAGCTCGCGCAGCAGTTGTTCGCTGCGGCGGTGCGCCTCCTCCTGCTCGGTGATGTCCAGCGTGACCACCGACAGGGTGCTGCGGCCACCGGCCAGCTCGCCGGGCTCGACCCGGGTCAGCAGCCAGCGCGTGCCCATGTCGGGCAGGTGCACCGCATAGCGCACCTGGGCGCGCTGGCCTTCGCGCAGCGCGCGCTGCAGGCGCTCGAATTCGTCCATCGACGCGGCATCGACCTGGTCGCGGCCGATCGACTGCAGCGCGGCCTGCGAGCCCGACGCCGCCGAGCTGCCGGTGCGCGGCGCGGCGCGGCTCTTGAGCCAGCCACGCGAGGCCTCGTAGGTCGCGACGCCGACGCCGGCCGTGTCCATCAGCGCACCGATCTCCAGTTGCGCCAGGTCGCGCTCGTCCTCGAGGCTGCGGTCTTCCACCACCGCCATCACGCGCACCTCGCCGGTGTCGGTGCGGAAGGCGCGCAGGCGCGAGCGCAGGCGCAGCCGCCGTCCATCGGGCAGGCTGAGGCTGCCGCGTACTTCGAGTGCAGGGGCATCGGCCCGCAAGGCCGGGTGCGGACGGTCGCCCTCCCAGGCCAGCAGCTGGCACAGCTCGGCCGGGGCATCGCGCAGCATCACCGGCGCCGCGCCGACCAGCGACTCGAAGGCCGCATTGCTGCGCACGATCAGGCCGGTGGGGTCGTACACCAGCATGCCGATCGGGCTCAGGTCGAACCAGTGCTCCAGTTCGTAGACGCTGCGATCGGCCTGCTCGCGCGCGCTGTACTCGGGCGTCACGTCATGCAGGATGGCCAGCAGCAGCGGCTCGCCATCGTCCGCACTGACCCAGCGTGGCGCAAAGCGGAAGTGGCGCTCGCGGCCCTGGGCGTCGGTGAGCCGACGGTCGAGGCGGAAGTCGGGTTGCCGGCCCTCGCGCAGCGCCGCCGTCATCTGCTGGCGCGTCTCGCGCATCGCGGCGTGGTCTTCCGGCGGGGTGAATTCCAGCGGGTCATGGCCGAGCACCTGGTTCGGCAGGCGGCCGAAGGCCTCGCAGTAGGCGCGGTTGGCGGCGACGATGCGGAAGTCGGCCGACTGCACCGTCATCGGCTGCGGCGCGTCCCACAGCAGCCGGACGATCTCGCTGGTGGCCCGCGATGGCGGCGGCGGCTCCTGCGCTGCCGCGGGACCGGGCCGTGCGCGCAGCATGCGCCCGCCGCCGGGCACCACCGACATCACCAGCAGCAGCGGCCGCCCATCGGACAGGCGGGCCTGCCAATGCCCTTCGCCGGCCACCGCCGAGAGGGCGGCGATCAGCCCGGCACGCTCGGGCTCGGCCACCTGCGACAGCGCGGGCAGCGCATCCTGCCCCGCTTCGCAGCCGAGCATGCGCACCGCGCTGTGGTTGCACCAGCTGACGCGGCGCCGGTTGTCGAACAGGATGATCGGGTCATCGATGCTGTCCAGCAGCGCAGCCAGCTGCGCGTGCGAGGGCATCGCCTGGGGACGGGACAGGACCGACATCGGCCCAGTTTAAGCGGCCGACTTCTCGCGCTGATGTCCAGACCTTGAAACCGGCGGGCCTTCGGGCCCGGCGGTCAACGACGGCCGATCGGCGGCAGCCGCTGCGGGCGGCGACGCAGGCGCCAGCCCAGCGCCAGCAAGGCTGCCAGCACGCAGGCCAGCGTGCCGGGCTCGGGCACGGCATGGGCCGGATCGTCCGGGTCGGCCGCCATCAGGCGCAGCAGCGCCGGGCCGCCATGCGCGGTCTCGGCCAGCACCGGCAGCGGCACGCGCTTGCGGTTGCGCTCCAGGCGGGCACCCAGCACCGAGACATTGCCGCACACATCGGGCACCATCACCGAGTAGAGGTTGCCGCGCTTGTCGGCCGCCTCGTACAGGCTGGCCCGCTCGACATGGCCGGCCTTGAAGTTCACGCGCGTGTTCACGCACAAGGTCTTGCCGTAGGTCATGGCCACGTTGCGCGGCTCGAACTCGCGCTCGTCCTTGTGCGTGCGGATGCCGGCATTGGTGATCTCGAGCCGGTCGTCGAGCTGGCCGGCCCGCACCTTCATCGCGATGCGCTGGACCACCTCGGGCGGCAGCTTCGCGGTGACCAGGGCCTGGTCCACCGTGCCGCGGTACGGATTGGTGCCCGGGCGACCCCAGGCACAGCCCTGGCGCAGCGCCAGCCGTTCGATCTCCGCCGGCGCGCCGTCCTCGGCCTTCAGCAGCGGATGCTGCGGGTTCATCGCCACGCCTTCATGGTGCTCGCCGGGCGCCAGGAACTTGCCGCCCGCATGCGGCGCGGGCTCGGCATGCGGCAGCAGCTGCCACATCGCGGCGCTGGCGAGCACGGCGCCCGCCAAGCCGGCCAGCGCCAGCGGCAGGGCCGGGCGCACGGCCTTGAACCATTCACGCGCCCGGTTCGGTTTCGCGGCCTCGGCCACCGCCTCGAGCGTGCGCTGCGAGGTCGGCTGGCGCGGCAGCAGGCCCTGCCAGCCACAGCTGGCGCTGGTGCAGGCGTAGCGCCGCATCTGCGTGGCATAGCGCCCGGCATGATCGGCCTCGGTGCGGGGCACGCGGCGAATCTCCTCGCCACAGGCGGGGCAGTTGCTGCGGCGGTCGCGCGAGTCGTAGGCGTCTTCCATGGGCAGGGGTCGTGGCCGGTAGTGGCCCGGGTACAAATGCACGGGCCTCAACGACTTATCGGCCAAAGCCGCACAAGGTTGAGACCGGCTGCGCCACACTGGCGGGCCCATGACACAGCACCGCACCAGCCCCCTCGTCGTCCGCAGTCCCGTCCGCCGTGTCGTCCGCCGTGTCGTCCGCCGCCTCGGCGCACTGCTGCTGGCCGCCGCGCTGGCACCGGCCGTGCAGGCCGGCGCGGACGCGGCCTACGCCGATCGCGTGTTCGCGGCGATCAATGGCTACCGGCAGAGCCAGGGCCTGGAGCCGCTGCGGGTTTCGGCGGCCCTGACGGCGCTGGCGGCCGAGCACAGCGCCGCCATGGCCGGCCAGCACCGACCCAGCCACGACGGCTTCGCCGGCCGGGTCGAGCGCACCAGCAGCTCGCTGTGCGTCGAGAACGTCGCGCACAACTTCCAGGTGCCGGAGACGGTGATCAACGGCTGGCGCCGTGTGTCCACGCACCACCGCAACCTGCTGGAGCCGCGCGTGGCCTTCGCCGGTGTGGCGATGAACGACCGCTACGTGACCTTCTTCGCCTGCGACCTGGGCGAGTGAGTCGCTGCGGCGCGCGGCGGGTTCAGTCCAGCTGCCGCGCCGCGGCCAGGGCCCGCAGCACTGCGCGGTTGACCTCGGCCACCGCCAGCAGCATGGTGTCCGCCGCGGTGCGGATGTCGTAGATCGAGGCCGATTCGATCGCCCGCACCATCTCGAGGTACGGGTAGTACGGGCCGTCGTCGTCGACCAGCGCGGCGCGCACGCCCTCCGGCACCGGGATGGTCTGCAGCAGCTCGGCGAAGGGCTGGCGCATCATGCGGTCGAGCAGCGAGAACACGCCGCAGATGAACAGCTCGCCGCGCTTCTCGGGGTCGCCGTGCTCGCGCACCAGCTCCTCCATCAGCAGGCCGCGGCGCACCGCGGCGTAGATCACCGGCTTCATGTTCACGTCGCGGCTGGCCGAGGCCAGCAGCAGCGCCAGCCAGCGCTTCAGGCGCTGGTAGCCCAGCAGCATGATGGCGTGGCGGAACGAGGTGATCTCGACCGACAGCCCGAAGGCCGGCGAGTTGATGTAGCGCATCAGCTTGAACGCCATCGTCGGGTCGTTCTTCATCACCGCTTCGAGCCGCTCGACCGGCTCCTGCCGGTCGACGCGGTTGATCAGCTCGACGATCGCCTGCAGGTCGGGCTGCGCGGACGACTTGCCGGTGTTGACGATGGCGTCGTCGATCGGCCAGCCCAGCACCGCGATCGCGCCGCGGGCGAAGGCGTCGTTCATCTGCACCAGCGTGCGCACCTCGCCCTGCACGTGCGGGATGGTGCGCGAGACGCCGCCGGGCGCCGGCGTGCCGTCGCGCCGCTCGTCCGACAGGTCGATGATCGAGTAGGCGAAGCACGGCAGCACCTCGCGCGGCAGCGGCGTCAGCGGCCGGCCCTTGATCAGCAGCGTGTTGCCGCGCTGGTGCAGCGCGATCAGCGCCTCGGTGTGGGCGATGTCGGCGGCCATGAAGGCCGGCACCTCGACCATCATGTTCAGCGGCAGCTCCATCTGCATCAGGTCCTGCAGCAGGCTTTCGCCGACGATGTTCAGCGACACGCGGCCGGCATCGGCGGGCCAGGTCTCGGCAATCGCGGCCAGCAGGTCGCCGGCCTTGGGGTTGACCTCGGGCCGGATCGGAAACACCGTGACGCGCACCGCGGTGACGCTGCGGTGGCGGTCGATCATCGGTGCGTAGCCCAGGGCCACCTGCCCCAGCACGGGATGTGAACTCATCGCTTGGCTTGTACCCTGAATCGTCTCTGGCGTATCACTTGATGTAGTCGAACAGCGACAGCTTCTGCACCATCGAATAGCTCTGCAGGGCGGCCTGGTAGCTGGTCTGCTTGTTCTGGAAGTCGGACACGGCCTGCACCATGTCCAGGTCTTCGGCATCGGACTGTACCGACTTGGCCCACAGATCGCGATCCTGGTTGCGCGTGTCGATGCTGTCGAGGCGGCTGAGCGTGGCGCCGGCCACCGAGCGGGCGGCCGAGAACTGGCTCATCACCTGGTCCACGTCGCGCACGCCGTTGCTCACCGCCTGCGCCACGGCGCCGGCATTGGCGTTCGGGTTGTTCAGCACCGCGATGGCCCTGTCCAGCGCCTCGAAGGGGTCCAGGCCCACGGTGCTGGGCTTGATCGTGAACTGGTCGCCGTCGGCGGGCTTGCCGGCGAGCTTCAGCGACATGCCGTCCACGGTGATCGTGCCGCCGTCCTGGTAGGTGCCGGTCTGCCCGGTGGGATTGACCGTGTAGCTGGTGACGCCGGCGGCGACGCTGAACGTGATGTCGTAGTTGCCGCCGGTGAGCAGCGACGGGTCCGCGATGCCGCCCGGTGCGATGTAGGCGCTGCCGGTGTTGGTGGGCGCGGCATCGGTCTCGTAGACGCCGTTGCCGCTGCGCACCGAGAGCCAGACCTGCTGGCCGTCGACCGAGGTGGGCATCTGCTCGTTGACCGACAGCTGGCCCTGGCCGCCGGTGCCGGCGAAGGTGACGCCCGAGGGCGAATCGAGGAAGGGCTGCGAGGTCGTGCCCTGGCCACCGAAGATGTAGCCGCCCGCACCGTCGGTCTGGTTGGCCACGGCCAGCAACTGGCCGCGCAGCTGCTGCAGCTGCACCGCCAGCGCCTTGCGCTCGGCCGGGCTGTAGCTGGCGTTGCCGGCGGAGATCAGGGTCTCGCGGCTGCTCTGCAGCAGGTCGGTGGCCTGGCCCAGGGAAGACTCCACCAGCGTCATCGCATTGCGGCTGACGGAGACCGCGCGCTGCTCGGCGGTGATGCGCTGCTGCGAGATGAAGGCGCGCTCGGCGCGGGCCGCGGCGGTGGGGTCGTCGCTGGGCACGTTCACGCGCTTGCCGGCGGTCATCTGCATCTGCGCCTTGCTCAGCTCGGCCTGGCGCTGCTGCAGCGTGTCCAGCGCGCTGGCGTAGCGGCTGACGTTCGAAACCCGGAAGCTCATTCAAACACTCCTCGCGCCGGGGCTCAGTGGCCGAGCTCCAGCAAGGTGTCCATCATCGTCTGCGCGGTCTGCAGCATCTTCGCGGCAGCCTGGTAGTACTGCTGGTACTGGATCAGCTTGGCGGCTTCCTCGTCGAGGTTGACGCCGGTCTCGCTGGTCAGCGCCTCGTCGGCACGCTGGGCGACGGCGGCGCTGGTCTGCGCCGCGGCGCTGGCGCCCTGCACCCGCACGCCCACCGACGACAGCGTCTCGGCATAGGCATCGGTCACCGTCTGGCCGTCGACCAGCGGGCGCCCGGACATGCCGTCGAAGGCCAGCGCATTGCCGTTGCTCGCGTTCGGGAAGGCCGTGGGCACGACCGAGATCGCGTCGCCACTGGCGGGCACGCCGTTCAGGTGCAGCTCGAAGCCGTTGTAGGCAATCGGCGAGCCGGCGGTCCAGGTGCCGGTGGCCAGCACCGCGCCGCCGCTGTCGCGCACCTCGTAGTCGCCGGTGCCGCTGGTGAAGGCGATCGTCAGGTCCTGGTACGGCGCGCTGGGCGCGGCCGTCACCACCAGCGAGCTGACCGCCGCCGAGCCGGTGTTGGCCACCGCGACCGAGGCGGTCACCGGGCTGGCCGCGGCAATGGCGCGCGGGTTGGTCAGCGCACTGGCAGCACCCATCTGCGCGGTGCTCACCGGCTTGAGCAGGAAACGATCGCCAGGGCTGGGCGCCGGGCTGCCGAAATTGAAGGTGAAGCCGTCCACCGTCGCGCCATCGGCAAGGCCGCTGAACTGCTGCCCGTCGGACAGCCGGGTCACGCGGTACTGGCCCGGGCTGGCCGGATCGTCTTCCAGCGTGTACTCGCTGGCCTTGAGCTGGCTCGCGTCGGTGATGCTCAGGCTCACCTGGCCCGGGGGCTGCGTGTTCGAGCTGGCCGGCAGGGCCACCGGGGCGCCCAGCTTGAACAGCGGCGCGCCCGCCGCGCCGGACAAGTCGATGCCGTAGGACTGCTGGTTGTTCACCGCAGTGCCCAGGCTGGCGACGAGCTGGCCCAGCCGGTTGCGCGCGTCGACCAGGTCGCTGTCCTGGAACTGCATCAGCCCGGCGATCGCGCCGCTGCCGAGCGATCGCGTCGGCAGCGCGGTGACGGAGCCGGACACCGAGATGCCCACCGCCACGCGGGCGGGGTCGAAGGCATCGGGCAGCGCCACCAGCTTGTTCGCCAGCCCGCCCAGCACCAGGCTCTGGCCACCGGCGACGAAGACGCTGGTGCTGCCGTCCGCCGCATGGATGGTCTGCACCTCGATCTTCTCGCTGATCTGGCTGATCAGCCGGTCGCGCGCGTCGATCAGGTCGTTCGGCTCGTGGCCGTTGCCCTGCGCGCCGGCGATCTTGGCGTTGAGTTCGGCCACGCCCTGCGCCATCTCGTTGACGTCCTTCACCGAGTTGCGCACGTCGCTGACGACGTTGAGCTGCATCGCCTCGAGCTGGTCGCTGTTCGAGCGCGCGAGCGAGGCGAAGTCCTCGGCGCGCGACAGCACCGCCTGGCGCGCGGACAGGTCGCCCGGCGAGCCTGCCAGGTCGGAGAAGGCGTTGAACAGCTGCGTGGCCGAGTTGCCCAGGCCCGCGCTGCCGGTGCCGAACACGCGCTCGAGCTGCTGCAGCATGCCCAGCCGCGCCGAGTCGGCCGAGGCCACTGCCTTGGTCGCCGCGGCCTGCGAGGTGAGGAACATGTTGGAGGCACGCGTCACCGTCTGCACCGTGACGCCGCGGCCGAAATAGCCCGAGCCGGTGTACTGCCCCGGCGTGGTCGTCAGCACCACCTGCTGGCGCGAATAGCCTACCGTGTTGGCATTCGCGATGTTCTGGCCGGTGGTCTGCAGTTGGGCGTAGGCCGCGAACATCGCCCGCGTGCCCAGTTGCATCAGCATCGACATGGCGTGTACTCCGTCAAGCCTGCTCGCGCTGCAGGCGCAGCGTGGTGTTGATCACGCGGGTCAGCTTCTCGGCATAGGCCGGGTCGGTGGCGTAACCGGCCTTCTGCAGGCCCTGCGCGAAGGCGCGCGCGTCGCTGCCGGCGGCGACCACGGCGTGGTAGCGCGGGCTGTCCTTCATCAGCTTGGCGTAGTCGGCAAAGGACTCGGCATGGCTGGCATAGGCGCGGAACTTCTGCACCACCTTCTGCGCACGGCCGCCGATGTACTCGGTGGTCATCACGTCCACCGTCGGGCCGCTCCAGTTGGCACCGGCCTTGATGCCGAACAGGTTGTGCGAGTTGGTGCCGTCGCGGCCGATGATTTCCTTCTTGCCCCAGCCGGTCTCGTGCGCCGACTGCGCCAGCATGAAGGCCGCCGGAATGCCGGTGGCGGCTTCGGCGGCCTGTGCGGCCTGGGTGTGCTGCTGCACGAAGCCGGCCGCGCTCTTCTCGGGGATCTTCGGCGTGCTGTTCGGGCTGCTGACGAGCGGCAGGCTGGTGTTGGCCGGCTTGGTGCTGGGAATCGGTCCCGGCGTCAGGCCCATCTGGCGCTCGAGCTGGCGCGCGATGATGTCGGCCAGGCCGCCGGGCTGGCCGCTCAGTTTGGTCGCCAGCTGCGCATCGAGCATCTCGGTGCCCATCTTGCTGGCCTCGTTGTCCATCATGCCGCTGCTCATGCTGGCCGCGCGCATGCTCTTGAGCAGCTCGTTCATGAACAGCGATTCGAACTGCTTGGCCGCCTCGCGCGCCGCGGTCTTGGGGTCCTTGGCCGCCGTCTGGCGCAGCGACTCCAGGCCCCGGGCGTCGGTGGCCAGTGCGGTGGTGGGGATGGTCGCCATGCGGTGCTGCCTGTGAACGGCGTCAGATCACTTCGAGCTCGGCCCTGAGGGCGCCTGCGCTCTTCAGGGCCTGCAGGATGGCCAGCAGGTCCTGTGGCGTCGCGCCGAGGGAATTGAGCGCCTTCACCACCTCGGCCAGCTTGGCGCCGGCGGGCAGCTGGATCAGCGAGCCGCCCTGCTGCGTGATGGCGATGTCGGTCTTCTCGGTCACCACCGTTTGCCCGGACGACAGCGCGCCGGGCTGGCTGACCACCGGCGTCGAGCTGATCGTGACGGACAGCGAGCCATGCGCCACCGCGCATTCGGCCAGCGTGACCGATTCGTTCATCACCACCGAGCCGGTGCGCGCGTTCAGCACCACGCGTGCCGCCGGCTTGGCCAGCGTCACCGGCAGGTTCTCGATGTCGGCGATGAAGCCCACCAGCTCGCCGGCGTCTGCCGGCAGCCGCACGCGGACCACGCGGCCGTCGATGGCCTGCGCGTTGCCGGCGCCCTTGGCTTCGTTGATCGCGCCGGCCACCGCGCGGGCGGTGGCGAAGTCGTTGCTGTTCAGGTCCAGCTGCAGCACGCCGCCCTGGCCCAGCGGCGTGGGCACCGCGCGTTCCACCGTCGCGCCCTCGGGCAGCCGGCCCGCGGCGAGGTGGTTGATCTGCACCTTCGAGCCGCCGGCCGCGGCACCAGCGCCGCCGACGATGATGTTGCCCTGGGCCATCGCGTAGATCTGGCCGTCGGCGCCCTTCAGCGGCGTGGCCACCAGCGTGCCGCCGCGCAGGCTCTTGGCATTGCCCACCGACGAGACGTTGACGTCGATGCGCTGGCCCGGCTGCGCGAAGGCCGGCAGCTCGGCGGTGATCAGCACCGCGGCCACGTTCTTCGGCTGCATCTGCACGCCCGGCGGCAGCGCCACGCCCATCTGCTGCAGCATCGCGGCCAGGCTCTGGGGCGTGAACGGCGCCTGGGTCGACTGGTCGCCGGTGCCGTCGAGGCCGACGACCAGGCCGTAGCCGGTGAGCTGGTTGGAGCGCACGCCCTGCACGCTGGCCAGCTCCTTGATGCGGGCGGCCTGCGCCGGCCACCACACGGCGGCGAAGGCGACGAAGAAGCCGGCGGTGATGACCCAGCGCAGCGTGCGGTCGGTGTTCAGGCGCATGGTGGTGCTCAAATCGGCATGAGGGTCAGGAAGAAGCGCGACAGCCAGCCCATCGACTGCGCCTCGGCCTGCTGGCCGCGGCCGCGCTGCTCGATGCGCACATTGGCGATCTGCGTCGAGGCCACGCTGTTGCCCGGCACGATGGCGCGCGGGTCGACCTGGCCCGAGAAGCGCAGCACGTCGACGTTGGCGTTGACGCCGATCTGCTTCTCGCCGGCAATGATCAGGTGGCCATTGGGCAGCACCTGCACCACGGTGGCGGTGATGGTGCCGGAGAAGTCGTTGCTGCTCTCGGTGACGCCCTTGCCGTCGAACTTGTTGGCATTGCTGCCGGCGGCGTTCAGGCGCGCCAGCTTGCTGACGTTCTTGACGCCCGGGAAGGCGGTGAGGCCGAAGTCGGTCTCGCCGCTCTTGTCGATGGTGCTGGTGGCCTTCTGCGTGGCCGAGACCTTCTCGGTGATCTGCACCGTCAAGGTGTCGCCCACCAGGCGCGCCCGGTAGTCCTCGACCAGCGGGCGGTAGCGGTCGGCCTGGAAGATGGCGCCGTTGGCCGCCGGGGCCGGCGCCGCCTGCGGCGCGGCGGCCACGAAGACCGGCTGCTGGGTGGGCAGCACGTCGACATGCGGCACGCGCTGCATCGACTCGCAGCCGCCGAGCAGCATGAAGCCGGCGCAGGCTGCCAGCGTGAGAGCGGAGCGGAAGGTCATGGCGCGGTCCGTGCGAGGTCAGGTCAGAGCTGCGCGAGCTTCTGCAGCATCTGGTCGGAGGTCGTGATGGCCTTGGAGTTGATCTCGTAGGCGCGCTGGGTCTGGATCATCGTGACCAGCTCCTCGACCATGTTCACGTTGCTGGTCTCGACGAAGTTCTGCGCCACCGAGCCCAGGCCGTTGGCCATCGGCGCGCCGGTGCTGGGGTTGCCCGAGGCGGCGGTCTCGACGAAGAGGTTCTCGCCACGCGGATCCAGGCCGGCCGGGTTCACGAAGGTCGCCAGCTGCAGCTGGCCCAGCGCCTGCGGTGCGGTCTGGTTCGGCAGCATGACCGAGACGGTGCCGTCGGTCGACACCGAGATCGATTGCGCATTGGCCGGCACCGTGATGCCGGGCTGCACCACGTAGCCGTTCTGCGTGACGATCTGGCCCTGCGCGCTGAGCTGGAACGAGCCGTCACGCGTGTAGGCGGTGGAGCCGTCGGGCATCGTCACCTGGAAGAAGCCCTGGCCCTTGATGGCCATGTCCAGCGAGTTGCCGGTCTGCTGCAGGTTGCCCTGGCTGAAGTTGCGGGCCATGCCGACCGCGCGCGTGCCCAGGCCCATCTGCAGGCCGGTGGGCAGCGCACTGCCCTCGGAGGTGTTGGCCCCGGCCTGGCGCAGGTTCTGGTACATCAGGTCCTCGAACACCGCGTGGCCGCGCTTGTACCCGTTGGTGCCGGTGTTGGCCAGGTTGTGCGCAATGGCGTCCAGCTGGGTTTGCTGGGCTTCCATGCCGGTCTTCGAGATCCACAGCGAACGCATCATGGCGACGCTCCTTCGGTCGTGATGCCATGATGATCCGCGCAACTTGAGGCCGGCGATGCCGCGAAAAGCGGCCGCGGAAGGCGCTATTCCGGCGCCATGTCCGGTCGCGCTATTCCTTGTAGTAGACGAGCTGGTGCGATGTGGCCAGCAGATCGCCGGCTTCGCTCCACAGTTGCGCGCTCTGGTCGAAGTAGCCGCGCCGGTAGCCCTGCGCCTGGGCCTGGCCCAGCAGGTAGCCGCTGCCGACGCGGTGCAGCTGGGCCGCATCGGCGTGGAAGTACACCGTCATCGTCACGGTGCCGATCGGCACGCGCATCGCGCGGCGGCGCCAGATGCGCGGGAAGAAGGCATCGCTGAGCGCGGTCAGCGAGGCATGGTCCAGCGGCCGCGGCGGCGCGTCGCGCAGCCACAGTCGGGTCAGGCTGCTGCCGTGGTCCTCGCCGTCCCATTCGGTCGGCAGGCTGCCTTCGACGAAGCGCATCTCGTAGCGCTCGAGCCAGGCCACGCCGCGCGCCGGGGCCTGCGGGCATTGCGCGGGCGCCGGCACCGCGGGCTTGCGCAGCTCGTCGCTGCCCCAGGTGTCGCGCCGCAGCGCGGTGAACACGGTGGCGCTGAGCTGGGTCTCGCCCTGCTGCTGCAGCTCCACCAGCCAGTGCTGGGTCGAGCGGTTGGTGCGCAGCGGCCGCGCGATGGCGGTGAACGGCCCATCGGCCAGCGCGGCACAGAAGTTGACGGTCAGCGCGGTGGGTTCGCCCAGGCGCTGCGGATGCTGCATGACCACCTGGAGCGCCTGCGCGGCACTGATGCCGCCATAGGGGCCCACCATGTTGGCGTAGGCCGGGCTGGTGTGGCCCAGCCAGCGTTCGTGGTCCTGCGGCTCGAGCGCGATCGCGCGGTCGAAGGGGTGGCGGGCATCGTCGGCGTTCATGCCGACATTCTGGGCGGCAGCGGCCGCCGCATCAGTCCGCAGGGCGACAGTCCGGGCTCAGCTCGCGCCGAGCAGCTTGGTCGCCGCCTGTTCCTTGTCCTGCGCGGTCTGCAGCATCTTCATCTGCTGCTCGAACTGGCGGGCGGCCGAGATCATCGCCACCATGCTCTCGATGGTGCTGACGTTGCTGCCCTCGAGCGCGCCATCCTGCAGGCGGGCGTTGGGGTCGGCGGGCAGCTCTTCGGCGGCACGCATCAGGCCGTCGGCGCCGCGCGTCAGCGGCGCCTCGGGCGTCACCAGCTTGAGCTTGCCCACCTGCTGCGGCCGGCCGGTGCTGCCGACCTTGGCCGTGATGGTGCCGTCCTCGCCGATGGCGTACTCGCCGTTGGCCGGCATCGTGATCGGTCCGCCATCGCCGATCACCGTCAGGCCGCTGCTGGTGGTCAGCAGGCCGTCGGCATTGATCTGCAGGTGGCCGGCACGGGTGTAGGCCTCGGTGCCGTCGGTGGCCTGCACCGCGAGCCAGGCCTTGCCCTGCATCGCGACGTCGAGGTTGCGGCCGGTGGCCTGCACCGGGCCGGCGTCGGGGTTGTAGCCCGGCGTCGACTCCAGCGTGTAGGCCCGCGTGCTGGCGCCCTGCCCCACCACCGGCACCGCGCGGAATGCCGCGAGCTCGGCCTTGAAGCCGGTGGTCGAGGCATTGGCCAGGTTGTGGGCCACGATGTCCTGGCGCTGCATCGTGGCCTTGGCCCCGCTCATCGCCAGGTAGATCATCCGATCCATGTCGCAGCCCCGCTCTCTTTACGAATTAGCGCAGGTTGACCAGGGTCTGCATGACCTGGTCTTCCGTCTTGATCGACTGCGCATTGGCCTGGTAGGCGCGCTGCGCGGTGATCATGTTCACCAGCTCGGCGGTCAGGTCGACGTTGGACTCTTCCAGCGCGCCGGCCTGCAGCATGCCGATGTTGCCGTCGCCCGGCTTGCCGACATTGGGGTCGCCCGACGCGAAGGTGGCGGCCCAGGCGTTGCCGCCCAGCGGCTGCAGGCCCTGCGGGTTGCGGAAGGTGGCCAGCATGATCTGGCCGGCGGCCTTCGACTGCCCGTTCGAGTACTGCGCCTTGATGATGCCGCTCTTGTCGATCGAGATGCCGGTCAGCTGGCCGGGGGCGTAGCCGTCCTGCGCCAGGTCGGTCACCGCATAGTTCGAGCCGAACTGCGTGGCCCCGTTCAGGTCCAGCGTCAGCCCGGTGATCGGCACCGAATTGCCGCCGGTGGTCAGCGGGATCGAGGCGATGTCGGGCACCGTGAACGAGGCCGGCGGCACCAGGGCCCCGGTGTTGGTGTCGAAGGCCAGCGAGGTCACCAGCGTCGGCGTGGTGCTGGCGCCGTCGAGCGACTTGCCGTTGACCGTGGCGTACACGTCCCAGGCATCGTCGGCGGTCTTCGAGAAGTAGTAGGTCAGCGCCATCTCCTGACCCTTGTTGTCGTAGATGGTGACCGAGGTGGCGTTGTTGTAGCTGGTGCTGTCGTTGGCGTCGATCGGCGTGGTCGTCGGCACGGCCAGGCGCGAATCGAGGTTCAGCTCCAGTTCCACCTTGGTGGTGGCCTTGGGGTCCACGCCCTTGGTCGGCAGGTTCAGCGGCGCCGGGGTGCCCTGGCCGGCCGGAATGCCCAGCAGCTTCTGGCCCGCGGCGTTGACGATGAAGCCTTCCTGGTTCAGCTGGAACTGGCCGTTGCGCGAGTACACCGGCGTGCCGCCCGCGTCGAGCTGGAAGAAGCCGTTGCCGTTGATCGCGAGGTCGAGCCCGCTCTCGGTGGTGGTGATGTTGCCCTGCGTGAAGCGCTGCGTCACCGCGGCCAGGTTCACGCCGATGCCGATGGCGCTGCCGGTGCCGCCGCCGCCGATGGCGTTGGCGTACATGTCGGCGAACTCGGCCCGCGAGGCCTTGGCACCAAACGTGTTGGCATTGGCAATGTTGTTGCCGATGACGCTGAGGTTCTTGCTGGTCGCGTTGAGGCCGGACAGGCCTTGCTGGAATGCCATGGTGGGCTCCTTCGGGGAATCGGGATTGCGTTGTGCTGCGGGCGGGTTTGGGGCGGCGGCCTAGCTCACGGCCTTCACGTCGCTGTAGGCCACGATGCCGTGCTTGAGGGTCTCGACCTTCAACTGCCCGCCTTCGGTGTAGACGGCGCCGACGGTGTCGGCCACCAGCGCGGTGCTGCCCACGGCCACGCCGCCGTTGGTGGCCGAGACCTCGAAGGTCAGGCCGGTGGCGTTGGCGTCGGGCGACTTCCAGGTGAAGCCGTGGCGGCCCTGGTCGACCGCGCCGAGCTTGACGGTGTCGATCAGCTTGCCGCCCTGGTCGTAGATCTTCACGTTCACCTGGTCGGCCGGGCCGGCCAGCTCGAAGCCGCCCGCGGTGCTGCCGTCCTTGGCCAGCTGCAGCTCCTTGCCGGGCACCAGCACGTTCTTGCCGACCAGCGAAGCCGCCTCGAGCGACTGCGACTGCAGCAGCATGGTGTTCATGCTGGTGATGCTCTTGTTCAGGTCGTCGATGCCGGTGACGGTGGAGATCTGCGCCATCTGCGTCGTGATCTGCGCGTTGTCCATCGGGTTGAGCGGATCCTGGTTCTGCATCTGCGTGACCAGCAGCTTCAGGAAGCGGTCGCTCTGCTCGGTGGCCGAGTTCGGCGCGGCCGTCTTGGTGGTGCTGGTGACCGGCGTCGGCGGCGCCTTCGCCGTGGTGTCGACGGTGCTGAAGTCAAACGTGGAGGCCATGGATGTTCCCGAGGTTCAGCGTGCCGATCACGACTGGCCGAGCTGCAGCGTCTTCAGCAGCAGGCTCTTGGCCGTGTTCATCACTTCGATGTTGTTCTGGTACGAGCGCGAGGCCGAGATCATGTTGACCATCTCCTCGACCGGATTGACGTTGCTGTAGGTCACGTAGCCCTGCGCATCGGCGGCCGGGTGCTTGGGGTCGTGCACGCGGCGTCCGGGCGAATCGTCCTCGCGCACGGTGGACACGCGCACGCCGGCGGCGGGCGACGCGCCATCGGCCGTCTCGCCCATCAGCACGGTCTGGAACACCACCTGGCGCGCCTTGTAGGCCTGGCCGTCGGGGCCGGCCACCGTGTCGGCGTTGGCGAGGTTCGAGGCCACGGCGTTGAGCCGCTGCGACTGCGCGCTGACCGCGCTGCCCGATACGTCGAAGATCTGGAACATGCTCATCGCCGCGGCTCCTGCAGGTCAATCAACCCTGGCTCGGGTTGCGCATCGCCTCGGTGAGGTTGCGCACGTGGTTGTTGATGAAGCGCAGCGTGGCTTCGTACTTCACCGCGTTCTCGGCGAAGGCGGCACGCTCGCGGTCCAGGTCGACCGTGTTGCGGTCCAGGCTGTCCTGCGGACCGGTGGCGTACAGCAGCTCGTTGTCGCTGGCCGCGCCGGCGGCCACGCTCATGTGGCCGGCATGGGTCGTGGTCATCGCGCCGGGCACCGGCAGCGCGCCGGTGGCCTGCTGCAGCGCCTTGCCGAAGTCCATGTCCCGCGCCTGGTAGCCGGGCGTGTCCGCGTTCGCGATGTTGCTGGCGATCAGGCGCTGGCGCTCGGCACGCAGCATCAGTGCCTGGGCGTGGAAATCGAGCGGGGAGATCGTGCTGGACATGGTGGCGTGCGGGGCGGCGCGAGGTTGCTGGAAGGCCGAGGGCAGCGGATGAGGGTTTCGATGCCAGGCATTCTGGGCAAGCGCCCGCCGGACATGAGCCGGAAAAGGGGCCCTGCAACCGCCCAATTCGCGCCACTGCGGCTGGGCCTGCGGCCTCAGCATCGCGGGGTGATGAAGATCGCCCTGCCCCTGCCCCGCGCGCCCGTCGCACTCGCCTGTGCGCTCGCCTGCGCGACCGCCGTGCTGCTGCCGCTGCCGGCCCGCGCCGAAGGTGTCGATGCCGGCCTGGCCGAGCAGCTCCAGCGCCTGGCCAGCCATTCGGCCACCCAGGCGCTGGGCAACCACCAGGATGGGCCGCCGGTGCGCGTCGAAGTCGAACTGGGCCAGCTGGACCCGCGACTGAAGCTCGCGCCGTGCGAACAGATCCAGCCCTACCTGCCGGGCGGCGCACGGCCGGTGGGCCGCACCCGCATCGGCCTGCGCTGCGTGCAGGGGGCGGTGCGCTGGAACGTCTACCTGCCGGTGACGGTCAGGCTCTTCGGCCAGGCCCTGGTGACCGAGAGCGCGCTGCCCGCCGGCACGCTGCTGGAAGCGCGCCACCTGCACTTCGCCGAGGTCGACCTTGCGGCCAGCGCCGACCCCGCCATCACCACCGGCGCGCTGGCCATCGGCCGCACGCTGGCACGGCCGCTCGCCGCCGGCGAGACCCTGCGCCGCACCGACCTGCGTGCGCGCCAGTTCTTCAATGCCGGCGACGTGGTGCGGGTGGTGGCCGTGGGTGCCGGCTATGCCGTGAGTGCCGAGGGCCAGGCGGTGACGCCGGGCATCGAAGGCCAGCCGGCCCGCGTGAAGGTCGAATCGGGCCGTGTGCTCAGCGGCACGCCCACCGGCAATCGGCGCGTGGAGCTGGCACTTTGATCAGTTGCATCACAATGGCGGGCGCTGAAGGGCTCTGCCCCCCGCGAACCGGGGATCGGATGAAAAGAATGTGCGAAAGCCCTAAAGTCCCGTTATTGCGGGCCGATACCCCGAGCATGTCTCAGGGCAACGCTAGGTGACCCGCCCTGTTGGAGTCCACCATGAAGATCGGTTCAATCGAAAACAAGGCGATCACACCCGCCGTCACCGACCGCAAGTCGGCCTCGCCCAAGCCCGCTGGCGGCTCGGCCGAGCCCAGCGCCAAGGTCGAGCTGTCGGCCGGTGCCCTGCTGGGCGCCGGTGGCACTGACGCGGTGTTCGATGCGGACAAGGTCAAGCGCATCTCGGACGCCATCCGCGACGGCAAGTTCCAGGTCAATCCCGAGGCGATTGCCGACAAGCTGATCGCCAACGCGCACGAACTGCTGGCACCGAAGTCGCGCGGTTGAAGCCGCGGCCGATGGCGCTGCAGGCCATCACCCGCCTCGACCGAGTTCCCTGTCCCCCGATTGCATTCACGGCCATACCGCAATGATCACCACGCACAACGAGCAGCAGGCCCTGGCGCAGACTTGCGAGCTGGAATCGGCGGTGGCCCATGTCGAGCAAGGCCTGGCCTTCCTGGCCGAATCGTTGCGCGAGCGCGACGCGCGCGCGGTCGAATCGCGGGCCAATGAATTGCATCGCGCCCTGGCGGCCGCGGTGCAGCGCTTCATGCATGCGGCCCGCCACGGCGGCGTGCCCGAGCCGATGCGCCGCCGACTCGCACGCGCCAGCGCGCAGGTTGCGCTGCAGCGCGAAACCCTGGCCCGCGCCACTGCGGCCCTCGATCGCGCGATCGATGTGCTGATGCCCGACAGCACACCCGGCAACGCGTTGTACGGCGCCCGCGGGCTGCCCGATTCGCCGCTGCGCGGCGGCTCGCTGCAGGCCTGAGCAGGCCCTCGCCGCCGCGCCCGGCGCGCGCGGTCTTCCCGGTGCGACGCTGCGCACCGCTGCCCCCGGTACAAAACTCCGATTGCCCTCGTCCGCGACGCAAGGCACACTCAGCCTCGACCCCGTACATTCCGAAACGTCGTTCTAGGCCTCACGGCCAAGCCCGGCGACAAAAAGAGGTCGTTGATTGGGAATCGCAGTTCTTCGGCCGCGCACGCGGCCCGATGCCACATTGCACGCTGAAGGCGAAACTTTGCCGTGGTCCGAGACCGCGGCGCCATCGGCCACTGACACCGGCTCCAGCCGCCGCATTCGTCGCCTCGTGTTCGTGCTGGGGCTGGCGTGCCTGGCCAGCGCCGTGCTGGCGCTGATCTGGCTGATGCCGGTGCTGGCCGATGACGGCGCGGACGCCGCCACGCTGCGCCGCCACCTCGCCCCCAGCCTGCTGGCCGGCGGCACCTGCGTGCTGCTGCTGGCGGCGCTGGCCACGGCGCTGTGGCGCTCGCAGCGCGTGGCGGCCAACACGCTGCGCCAGACCGTCAACGAGCTGCGCCGCGGCACCTGGGAATCGGCGGTCGCCGGCCTGCGCGAACCGCGCCGTGCGGTGCCCTCGGCCTTCGGCGACCTGGCCACGCAGGTCGAAGGCGTGCTCGGCGAGTCCGAGCGCCGCTGGCGCGCGCGCGCCGAGCTGTCGACCGACTGGTACTGGGAGATCGACGCGCGCTACCGGCTCTCCTCACTGTCGGCCGATGCGCCCATCGCCAAGCCCGCGGGCCGCGCGCTGGGCGACCTGCTGGGCCGCCGGCACGACGAGCTCGGCTTCTGCCAGCCGCCGGCCATGGGCTGGCACGGCTTCCACGACCTGCTGGAACGGCAGGAACCCTTTCGCGACATCGAGATGGCCGTCAGCGGCCTGGGCGAACGCGCGCAGGGCTGGGTGGCGCTCAGCGGCCGCCCGCGCTTCCACCGCGACGGCAGCTTTGCCGGCTACGAGGGCGTGGCGCGCGACATCACCGCGTCGAAGGAAGCCTTCCGCCGGCTGCAGGCCAGCGAGCAGCGCTATGCGGTGATGGCCGGGCTCTCGTCCGACTGGTACTGGGTCACCGATGCCGAGCACCGCTTTCCGCCGCCCTCGCCCGAGCTGCTGCGCCGCTTCGGCAGCATGGCGCAGCGCCAGGTCGGCAAGACGCACTGGGAAGCCTATGCCGATGCGCTGACGCCCGAGCAGTGGGAGGCCCACCGCCGCGAGGTGGACGCGCGCCAGCCCTTTCGCGCGCTGGAGTTCGCGGTGCAGCGCGACGACGGGCGCACCATCTGGCTGTCGCTGGCCGGCGCCCCCCGCTTCGACGAACACGGGGACTTCATCGGTTATCACGGCGTCGGCCGCGACATCACGCTGCGCAAGATGACCGAGCAGATGCTGGTGCAGCACAACCACGAACTGCAGCTGGCCGTGACGGCCCGCACCCGCGAGCTGGAGCTGGCCAACCGCGACCTCGACGCCTTCGGCCGCCAGCTGGCGCACGAGCTGCGCACGCCCATCGGCCATGTGCAGGGCCTGGCCGACCTGCTGCGCCAGCGCCTGGGCGACCGGCTGCAGCCCGGCGAGAGCGAACTGCTCGACCTGCAGTCGCGTGCCGCGCACGAGATGCTGGTGACGCTGGAAGCCCTGCTCGAGCTGGCACGTTCCTCCAGCGCGGCGATCGAGCGCCAGGCGGTGGACCTGGGCGGGCTGGCGCAGGACGTGATTGCCAGCCTGCCGGCCATGGAGCGTGCCGCGCCGGTGAAATGGGACATCCAGCCCGGGCTGGTGGTGTGGGCCTCGCCGCCGCAGCTGCGCATCGTGCTGCAGAACCTGCTGGGCAATGCCGCGAAGTTCACGCGCCGCACGCTGCAGCCCGAGGTGCGGCTCAGCGGCATGCGGGACGAGGACGGTCAGCTCACGATCACCATCGCCGACAACGGTGCCGGCTTCGGCCCCGACCAGGCGCGCCGGCTGTTCCAGCCCTTCCAGCGCCTGCATCGCCACGACGAGTTCGACGGCACCGGCATCGGCCTGACCATCGTGCAGCGCATCGTGCAGCGGCACGGCGGCAGCATCAGCGCACGGGGCGAGCCCGGCGTCGGGGCCACCTTCGAATTCACGCTGGGTCAGCGCGAATCGTCACGGCCCGAACCGATCACCGTGCCCGACCGCCTGCCCCAGGTGATGCTGTAGGCAGGCGCTGCGGGGGCTGTCAGTACACCCCGCCCTTGCGGTAGACCTGCTGGCAGGCCGGCGACCGGCCTTCGGGCCGCTCGACGAAACGCTGCACGATCTGGCGCGTCGGCGGCTCGCTGCGCAGTTCGTAGATGGCCACGTCGCAGTCCTGCTCGCGCCACGAGAAGAACACCTCGTAGGCCTTGCCCGCCTGGAAGACATGGTTCCAGGCCACCGCGCAGCGCTGCGCCGAATCGGACTCCGAGCCCTGCCCGACGAACAGTCCGTGCACCGGCTGGCCGGCATCGACCGTGGTCTCGGGGTACTGGCCCGCGTACTGGATGCGCGCCACCTCGCGCTCGCCGCTGCGGCAGCTGGCATCGGCATAGGTGAACAGCCGCACCGGGCGCACGGCATCGGTGGCCAGCCGCAGGCGGGCGTGGGGCCCGCTGGGCGGCACGGGCGGCGGCGGGGGCTCGGGTTTCGTCGGGGTGCCGCACGACGCGACGAGCGCGGCGAGCAGAATGGCCAGGATGCGCGTGTTCATGCCCGGCATCGTACCGGGCCGGCGCGCGGTGTCAGCTCACCATTCGCGCAGGCGGCTGCGCACTACCACTCGCGCAGCCTGCTCCGCAGGCGGGCAATGCTCTGGCTGTGCAGCTGGCACACGCGGCTCTCGGTCACGCCGAGCACCGCGGCGATTTCCTTCAGGTTCATGTCGTGCTCGTAGTACATGCTCATCACGTACTGCTCGCGCTCGGGCAGGTTCTTGATGGCCTCCACCAGCGCCGCGCGCATGCGGTGGTCGTTCAGCAGCGACAGCGGATTGCTGGACTCGTCGGCGACATGGCGGTCCAGGTAGTCGTCGTCGCCGTCGTCGCCGGTCATGTCCTCCAGGTACACCAGCTGGGTGCCGCGCACCTTGCTCAGCAGTTCCTGGTAGTCGATGAGCGACAGGCCCATCTCCTTGGCAATCTCGCTCTCGTTGGGCGCGCGCCCGAGCTTCTGCTCCAGCTTGTGCACGGCGGCCTCGATCGAGCGCTGGTGGCGGCGGTCGCCACGGCTCATCCAGTCGCTGCCGCGCAGCTCGTCGAGCATCGCGCCGCGGATGCGCTGCGTCGCGAAGGTCTCGAACTGCACGCCCTGCGCGGAATCGAAGCGGGTCAGCGCGTCCGACAGGCCGATCATGCCGACCTGGATCAGGTCGTCGATCTCCACATTGGCCGGCAGCTTGGCGATCATCTGGTGCGCAAGCCGGCGCACCAGCGGGCTGTACTGCTTGAGCATCGCGTTGGCGTCGAGGCGGCCTTTGGCGGTGTACATGGATCGAGGCTCCGGACAGGTCAGTTCGCGTGGGCGGCAGCCATCCGGTACGCCTGCGGCGCCCGGGCCGCTGGCACCAGGGAATGGGATTCGTGGGTGAGGTCGTCGCCGCTGCGCAGCTGCGCGGCGGCCAGCCGCCGCAGTTCAGGCGGCAGCGGCTCGTCGTCGTCGACCAGCGGATCGGCCAGCGCCCAGTCGGACAGCGCGGCACCGAGGAAGCGGTCGGCACAGTCGGCCAGCCGTTCGGCGATGCGCGGCACGCGCGGCGAGGCACCGTCGGCGGCCACCAGCAGGTCGTAGGCCATCACGCCCAGCCGCTGCGTCAGCAGCTTCATCGACGCGTAGGCATGGGTCAGGCTCTCGGGATGATCGGCCGCCTGCAGGATGGGACGCGGCAGGCGGTGTGCGAACAGGCGGGCGATGTCGGACGCGCCGGCATGCACCAGCACCACGTCGGCGCGCGGGGCGGCGTCGGCCACCGCGGTCAGGAAGCCGCTGGTCGCGCCCCGGGCGTCGAGGTAGCGCATCGGCAGGCCGCGCGCGGCCAGGTACGAGACATCGGCCGACAGCGGTTCGATGCAGGCCGAGAGATCGACCTGCGCCAGCTCGTGCGCGGCGCTGGCCGTGTCGGCCGCGTCGACCACCAGCGTGTGCAGCTGGCTTGCAGCGAACGCGGCGCACAGGCGCTCCATCGACACGCCGCCGAAGGCCACGTGCGGGTTGTGCACCAGCGGCACGAAACGCCGGCGCCGTGCCGCGAACAGCTGGCGCAGGCCGTGGGCCTGGTCGAGCGGAGCGTGGCGGCTGTTCATGTGGAAATCGTGCATGTCTCGAGTGGACGTGTTTTTCGGACGTTATCTCTGATCAGGCATGCGCGGCCGCGCTGGTGACCGCATGGCGGCCCGCGAAGATCAGGTTGATCTCGCCGGCATCCAGCCGCCAGGAGGAGCCGCCACCGCCGCGCAGCGCGCGCTGCACCAGCGCCTGCGCCGACAAGCGGTGCCAGTCTTCGGGCACCCGCTGGCCGTTGGCCACGCCCACCACCTTGCACTTGTGGCGGATCACCGCGTCGAGCGCGGGGCCGAGCTTGACGGCCTCGTCCAGCTTGCTGATCACGATGCCGCGGCAGGAGGCGGCGTTGTAGGCCGTCATCACGTCTTCCACCGTCTCGCCCTGCGCGGCGGCGTTCACCACCAGCAGCTTCTGGATCGAGCGGTGCGACAGCATGTCCAGCAGTTCGCGGGTGCGGCTGTCGCGCTGGGCCATGCCGGCGGTGTCGATCAGCACCATCTTCTTGCCCGCCAGCAGCTCCAGCAGGTCTTCCAGCGAGGCGCGGTCGTGCGCGGTGTGCACCGGCACGCCGAGGATGCGGCCGTAGGTGCGCAGCTGTTCGTGGGCCGCGACGCGGTAGGCGTCCAGCGTGATCAGGCCGAGGTTCGCGGCGCCATGCTTGGTGGCGAAGGCGGCGGCGATCTTGGCGGTGGAGGTGGTCTTGCCGACACCGGTGGAGCCGATCAGCGCGAACACGCCGCCCTGGTCCTCGATCGCGGCCTCGTTCTCGTCGGTGAGCACATTGCGCTCGAGGATGCTGGCGGCCCAGGCCATCTCGTCGCTCGCGTCCGCCGGCAGGCTGGCCACCAGCTTGCGGATCAGCGCGGGCGACAGGCCGCTGTCGAGCAGGCGCTGCGACAGCTCGGCCTGGCGCGGGTTGCGCTGCAGCTTCTCCATGAAGGCCAGCATGCCGAAGCGCTCTTCGATCAGGTTCTTCATCGAGCGCAGTTCGCCGAGCATCTCGTTGCGCTCGCGCTGCACGGCCGCAGCGCTCAGGTCCACGCGCGGCGCGGGCTCGGGCTCGGCCAGGCGCACTTCGTCGCGCAGCACCGGAATCTCGCGGCGCGCGGCCGGGGCCGGCGCGGCGGCGGCACGCGCGGCGGCTTGCGGCGCGGCGGCCGGGGCCGCGGCGCGCGGGGCGGCTTGCGCCGCCGCCATGCGCGGCGTGCCTTGCGGTGCGCCGGCAGCGCTTTGTTCCAGCTCGGCCTGGCGGCGCTTCAACATGCGTTCGCGCACGTAGTCCTGGAAGGTCAGCGTGCTCATGCCCAGCGCCTCGACATCCTTCTCGACACCGGCGTCCAGCGGCGACTCCATGCGCGGCTCGATGCGCTCGCGCGCGGCGCGCTGCGCCAGCGTGGGCCTGGGTTCGGCGGCGCGGGCGCGCGGCGCGGCCTGCGCGGCGCGCACCGGCGCGGTCTGCGCGGCGGCCTGCTCGATCTGCGCCAGGCCGTCCGGCGCCATCGCCAGCACCTCGACGCCCTCGGCACCGGGCCGGGTGGACAGCACGATCGCGTCCTCGCCCAGGGCCTGCTTCACGAGCGCGAGCGCATCGCGCGAGGTCTTGCCGGTGAAGCGCTTGACTTGGGGAGTGGTCATGTCGTGCCTCCGATGATCGAGCCGATCCGGATCGAGTGGGTCTCAGGAATCTCGCTGTGGCCCAGCACCTTCAGGCGCGGGGCGGAACGCTTGAGCAGGCGGGCCATCGGCGCGCGGATCAGGTCCGGCACCAGCAGGCAGGCCGGGTGGCCCATGTCTTCGGCGCGGCGCGCGGTGTTCGCGGCCTCGCGGGTCAGCGTGTCGGCGACACCGGGGTCCAGCGCTGCGCCGTGCGGCGAGGTCAGCGCCTGGGTCACCAGGCGTTCGAGTTCGGGGTCCATCGCGATCACGTCGAGCTCGCGCGTCGGGCCGTAGATCTGCTGCACGATCACCGGCGCCAGGTGGATGCGGATGCGGCGGGCCAGTTCGCCCGGGTCGGTCACCGTGGCGGCATGCTCGGCCAGGCATTCGACGATCGAGCGCATGTCGCGGATGTGCACGCCCTCTTCCAGCAGCAGCTGGAGGACTTTTTGCACCGCGGCGATACCGACCATCTTGGGAATCACGTCTTCGATGAGCTTGGGGGCGAGCTTGGTGACATGCTCGACCAGCTGTTGCGTCTCCACGCGGCCCAGCAGCTTGGCGGCATTCACCTGCATCAAGTGTGAAAGATGGGTCGCCACCACGGTCGAGCAATCAACGACCGTAAACCCATTCATTTGGGCCATCTCGCGCTGCCGCTCCTCGATCCACACCGCGGGCAGGCCGAAGGCCGGGTCGGTGGTGGCGGTGCCGGGCAGCTTGATGGTGGCGCCGCCGGGGTTGATGGCCAGGAACATGCCCGGGAAGGCCTCGCCCTCGCCCACCACGGCGCCGCGCAGCATCACGCGGTACAGGCTGGGCTTGAGTTCCAGGTTGTCGCGGATGTGCACCGGCGGCGGCAGGAAGCCGACCTCCTGCGCGAACTTCTTGCGCACGCCCTTGATGCGGCTGAGCAGGTCGCCCTGGCGTTCCTTGTCGACCAGCGCGATCAGCCGGTAGCCCACTTCCAGGCCCAGCGTGTCCACCGGCTGCAGGTCGTCCCAGCTGGCCTCGGCATTGGCCGGCGGCTCGGCCCGCGCGGGCAGCGCCGGAGCCTCGGCGGCCTTCTTCTGCTGCTTGGCCATCCACCAGGCGCCGTAGCCGATGCCCGACGAGAGCATCAGGAACACCACGTGCGGCATGCCCGGGATGACCCCCAGCGCGCCGATGATGCCGGCGGTGATGGCCAGCGCCTTCGGGCTGGAGAAGACCTGCTTGCGGATCTGGCTGCCGATGTCGGTTTCCTTGCCGACGCGCGACACCACCATCGCCGCGGCCACCGAGATCAGCAGCGCGGGAATCTGCGCCACCAGCGCGTCGCCGACGGCCAGCAGGATGTAGCTCTCGGCCGCCTGGCCGGCCGACAGCGCATGCTGGGCCACGCCGATGACAAAGCCGCCGATGATGTTGATGACCAGGATCAGGATGCCGGCGATGGCGTCGCCGCGCACGAACTTGCTGGCACCGTCCATGGAGCCGAAGAACTCGGCTTCCTCGCCCACCTCGATGCGGCGGCGCTTGGCTTCCTTCTCGTCGATCAGGCCGGCGTTCAGGTCGGCGTCGATCGCCATCTGCTTGCCGGGCATCGCGTCCAGGGTGAAGCGCGCGCCGACCTCGGCGATGCGCTCGGCGCCCTTGGTGACGACGATGAAGTTGATGACCACCAGGATCGCGAACACGATCAGGCCGACCGCGAAGTTGCCGCCGATCAGGAAGTGGCCGAAGGATTCGATCACCTTGCCGGCCGCGCCGGTGCCGGTGTGGCCTTCCATCAGCACCACGCGGGTCGATGCCACGTTGAGCGACAGGCGCAGCAGCGTGGTCACCAGCAGGATGGTGGGGAACGCGGCGAAGTCCAGCGGCCGCACCATGTTGGCGGCCACCAGCATCACCATCAGCGCCAGCGCGATGTTGAAGGTGAAGAACAGGTCCAGCGCGAACGGCGGCAGCGGCAGCACCATCATCGCCAGCACCATGACGATGAACAGCGGCAGCACCATCATCGCCAGCACCATGACGATGAACAACGGTGCCATCAGCGCCTTCAGCACGCCGGCCCGGGGGCCGACGAGCGATTGCAGTTGGGCAAGGAATCCGTTCATGGAGCGGGATTGTTTCCGGCCCCGCCGAAATCTTTAGCGCGAAAAGCGGGGAGAAAGGCCGGCTAAAGCGGCGGTCCCCTCACCGGCGGCGGCTCACCCCGCGTCGGGCTCTTCGGCCGCCTTCGGCTTGTTGTGCGGGTCCAGGTCCTCGGGCACCACCACCTGCGGCAGTTCGCGCGGCGGCGCGCCGCGGCCGGTGGCCGCCGCCCGCAGCTGGTAGACATAGGCCAGCACCTGGGCCACGGCCTGGAACAGGCGCGAGGGCACTTCCTGGTCGACCTCGGTGTGGGCATACAGCGCGCGCGCCAGGGCCGGCGACTCGAGCACCGGCACCTTGTTCTCGCGCGCGATGTCGCGGATGCGCAGCGCCAGCAGGTCGGCGCCCTTGGCGGTGACGCGCGGCGCGCTCATCGTGCCGTCCTCGTACTTCAGCGCCACCGCGTAGTGGGTCGGGTTCATCACCACCAGGTCGGCCTTGGGCACCGCGGCGAGCATGCGCTTCTTGGCCATCTCGCGCATGCGCGCCTTGACCTTGGCCTTGACCTCCACGTTCCCTTCGGCGTCCTTGTGCTCCTGCTTCATTTCCTGGTGGCTCATCTTCAGCCGCTTCAGGACCATGAAGCGCTGCAGCGGCACGTCGATCACCGCAAACACCACCAGCGCCAGCAGCAGCAGCACCAGGCCGCCCAGCAGCGTGGCCTGCACATGGCCAAGCGCGCGCGGCAGCGGCATCGCCAGCGCGTCGTGGAAGTCGCCCAGGTGGCCAACCAGGTAGAAGCCGCCGATGGTGCCCAGCACCAGCGCCAGCGCGCAGGCCTTGCCCACCTGCGCCAGCTGTTCGCCCGAGACCATGCGGCCCAGGCCGGACAGCGGGTTGAGCTTGCCGAAGTTCGGCGCCAGCGGCTTGAGCGTGAAGTTCCAGCCGCCGGCGGCAATGCCCGAGGCCACCGCCAGCCCGATGCCGATGGCGCCCAGCGGCAGCAGCACCAGCAGCCAGGCCCAGGTCAGCTCGGCCAGGCGATGCGTCAGCACGTCGGGCCGGGCCAGGAACTGCGCGTCGAAGCGCAGGCCGGTGCCCAGCAGGCGCAGCAGCCAGCCGCCGAGCATCGGCGCAAAGGCCACCAGGATCGCGCCGCCGCCGCCCACGATGGCCAGGTGCGCCAGGTCGCGCGAACGGGCCACCTGCCCGTCTTCACGGGCCTTGCGGATCTTTCTTTCTGAGGCGGGAAGGTTGCGGTCCTGTGCGTCGGCCATGGCTCATCGCGCGGTGCGCCTGATGCGCCCGCACACCCCCGATGCTGCCGGCCCGGCGTGCGAAACAGCGCGAAAAAAGCGACGCGAATCGGGCCGTATTCGTTCGCGCGCGGCCGGCCGGCGGCCGAAAACGGCAAATAAGTCGGCTTTTGGCCGCCAGATCGGGTCGCGGCTCAAGTTCCCCAACCCCGGCCCGATAACCCGACGAAGGCTGGTTTGAAGCACGTCCAGCCGCCCGAACGACCGACCCGAACGATCCGACTGACCGACCAGCACCCGCTGACCAGTTACCGCCACAAGGAAGACGACCATGGCAACGACCATTCCGAGCAAGACCACGACTGAAATCGCGGCGCTGACCACGACGGAAATCGCGGCATTGACGACGGAAGACTGGGCAGCGTTCAGCGCCGCACAGGTCACGGCCCTGCAGGCCAGCCAGATGCCGGCGGTCTCGACCAGCGGCCTGCGGGTGCTGGACGCCACGCGGCTGGCAGCACTGGACACGACCGACCTGGTGGCGCTGTCGGTCACGCAGCTGAATGCGTTGACGACGACGCAGGTCGATTCGCTGACGACCTCACAGTTCAACGCGCTGACGCCGACGCTGTTCTCCGGCCTCACGACCAGCCAGCTGCATGCCATCGGCGCAGCCGACCTGGCGGCGGTGGGCACCAGCTCGCTGGCCGCGCTGAGCGCCACGCAGGTCGGCAAGCTGCTGGCCGATTCGGTCAACGGCATGTCGACCACCCAGCTGACGTCGCTGGGTGCCACGCAGCTGGCCGGCCTGACCAGCTCGCAGGTGGCCGGCCTGTCCAACAGCAACCTGGCCGCGTTCACCACCACCCAGTACAGCGAGCTCAGCACCACGCAGCTGCGCTCGATCACCGCAGCCCAAGTCGTCGCGCTGGAAACCAGTGACCTGGCCGCACTCGGCAACTCGCAGCTCGCCGGCTTCAACACGACGCAGATGGATGCGTTCTCGACGACGCAGCTGGCGGCCTTCAGCGCCTCGCAATTCGGCGCCTTCAGCAGCTCGCAGCTGCGGGCGCTGTCGGCGGCCGATTTCGCCACCGTCGGCACCAGCCAGATCGCCGGCCTGAGCACCAGCCAGGTGGGCGCGCTCACCGCCGCGCAGGTCGACGGCATGACGACCACGCAGCTGTCCGCGCTGGGCACCAACGTGGCCGCCCTGAACTCGGCCCAGCTGGCCGGCCTGGGCACCACCGAGCTGAATTCGCTGTCCACCACGCAGTTCGCCGCCTTCCGCAGCTCGCAGCTGGCCTCGCTGACCGCCTCGCAGGTCGGCGCGCTCGAAACCAGCGACCTGGCCGCGCTGGGCACGAGCCAGGTGCGCGGCTTCACGACCACGCAGATGGACGCCTTCACGACCAGCCAGCTGGACGCGCTGAGCGACACGCAGTGGAGCGCCTTCACCACCACGCAGCTGCGCGGCATTTCCGCCGCCGACATGGCCACGGTGAGCACCACGCACCTGGTGGCGCTGGGCACCGGCCAGATCGCCGGCCTGACGACCACGCAGGTCGACGGCCTGGTCACCAACCAGCTGGTGGCGTTGAGCGCCGGCCAGGTGGGCGCATTTACCAGCGCCCAGCTGCGCGCATTGGACTCGAATGACCTGAACAGCTTCACGACCTCGCAGTTCGCGGGCATGAAGACCTCGCAGCTCGGCGCGCTGACCACCACGCAGATGGCCGGCCTGGAAACCGCCGACCTGAACGCGCTGAGCACCGCGCAGATCCGCGCCTTCAACAGCGCGCAGATCGATGCGATGACCACGGCCCAGCTGGCCGCGCTGTCGACCACGTTGGTCGGCGCGCTGACCAGCGCGGAAGTCCGCGGCCTCTCGACCACCGACCTGGCCGCGCTGGGCACCACCTTCCTGGCCGGCCTGTCGACCGCGCAGATCGCCGGCCTGTCGACCTCGCAGGTCGAGGGCCTGGGCACCGACCAGCTGTCGGCGCTGAGCACCGGCCAGGTGGCCGCCTTGACCAGCGCCCAACTGCGTGCGCTGGATTCGAACGACCTGGACAGCTTCACGACCACGCAGTTCGCGTCGATGAAGACCTCGCAGCTCGCCGCGCTGACGACCACCCAGGTCGCCGGCCTGGAAACGGCCGACCTGGCCGTCCTGAGCACCGCGCAGCTGCGTGCCTTCAGCTCGGCGCAGACGCTGGCCATGACCAGCGCCGAACTCGCCGCGCTGAGCACCACGCAACTGGCCGCGCTGAGCTCGGCCCAGATCCGCGGCCTGGACACCACCGATGTCTCGACGCTGGGCACCACCCAGCTGGCCGCGCTGACCACCGGCCAGATCGCCAGCCTGACGACGGCGCAACTGGATTCGCTGGACACCAACCAGCTGGTGGCGCTGACGACTGGCCAGGTGGCCGCGCTGACCAGCGCGCAGCTGCGCAGCATGGGCACGACCGATCTCGACGCCTTCACGACGACCCAGTTCGCCGCGATGAAGAGCTCGCAGATCGCCGCGCTGACGACGGCGCAGATCGCCGGACTGGAAACGGACGACGTGGTCGCGCTGAGCACGTCGCAGATCCGTGCCATGACCACTGCGCAGGTCGCCTCGCTGACCTTCGGCACCAGCTCCGCGCTGGAAGCGATGTCGACGACGCAGATCGCCGCCTTCAGCAGCTCGCAGATCCGTGCGTTGAACACCACCGCCTTCTCGGCTTTCAACTCGAACGAGATTCCCTCGCTGACGACCGCCCAGGTGGCCTCGCTCACCACGGCGCAGCTTGACGCGCTCGACGCCACGCGGCTCGGCTACTTCTCCACCACGCAGATCGGTGCGCTCACCTCCGCGCAGCTGCGCTCGCTGTCGACAACCAGCCTCGACGCGCTGACGACCACGGAGTTCGCCGCGCTGAAGACCTCGCAGATCGCCGCGCTCACGACCACGCAGGTGGCCAACCTCGAGACCAGCGACCTGGCTGTGCTCGGCACCGCGCAGATCCGTGCCTTCTCGACCGCGCAGATCAATGCGATGAGCAGCGCCGAGCTGAACGCGCTGACGACCACGCAGTTCGCCGCGCTCACCAGCTCGCAGCTGCGCGGCCTGTCGACCACCGACCTGGCCGACATCAGCACCACCAACTTCGCCGCGCTGACCAGCGGCCAGATCGCCGGCCTCACCACCGTGCAGATCGACAGCCTGACGACCAACCAGCTCGTCGCGCTGACCACCGGCCAGCTGATCGGCCTGAACAGCGTGCAGCTGCGTGCCCTGGGCACGACCGAGCTCGACGCGCTGACCACCACGCAGTTCGCCGCGATGACCAGCGGCCAGCTCGGCGCGCTGACCACCACGCAGGTGGCCAACCTCGAGACCAATGACCTCGTCGTGCTGAGCACGGCGCAGCTGCACGGCTTCAGCAGTGCCCAGGTGGCCGCGATGAGCAGCGCCGAACTCGGCGCGCTGTCGACGACGCAGCTCGCCGCGCTCGGCACCGCGCAGACGCGCGGCATCGAGACCAGCGACCTGTCCTCGCTGAGCACCACGCAGATCGCCGCGCTGACCAGCGGCCAGATCGGCGCGCTGACCACCGCGCAGGTCGACTCGCTGACCACGAACCAGCTCGTCGCGATGAGCACCGGCCAGGTGGCCGCGCTCAACAGCGCCCAGCTGCGCGTGCTGCCCACCGACGACCTGAACGCCTTCACGACGACGCAGTTCGCCGCGATGAAGACCTCGCAGATCGCCGCGCTGACGACGACGCAGGTGGTCAACCTCGAGACCAACGACGTCGCCGCGATGACGACGGCCGAGTGGGCCGCCTTCACCACCGCGCAGGTCAATGCGCTGGCCTTCGGCACCGCCAATGGCCCGGCCGGCCTGTTCGACGATGAAGCCGCCTACCTGTCCAAGTTCGGCACGGCGCAGATCCGCGCGCTGTCGAGCACGCTGCTCAACGGCTTCGGCACCTCGCACATCCAGGCGCTGAGCACGGCGCAGATCGCCGCGATGACCTCGACGCAGCTGGACGTCTTCAGCGGCACCACCGACCTGCAGGCCTTCACGACCGCCCAGCTGCACGCGTTCACCACCGCGCAGATGAAGGCGTTCAACGAGCTCGACCTGGCCGACTTCTCGACCACGCAGATCCAGGCGCTGAGCACCTCGCAGATCGGCGCGCTCGACGGCGCGGTGATCGGCGCGCTCGGCACCAACGTGATCGCCGCGCTGTCGACCGCGCAGATCCGTGGCCTGACCTCGGCCCAGGTGGATGACCTGACCGCCACGCAGCTCAATGCGATGTCCACCGCCCAGGTGGCCGCGCTGACCAGCTCGCAGATGCGCCGCCTCGACCCGACCGACCTGGGCCAGATGGACACCACCCACATCGCCGCGCTCAGCACGGCGGCGGTGGCCGGCATCAACACCACGCAGATCCAGTCCCTGAGCACCACCCAGCTGCAGTCGCTGACCACGGCCGAAGTGGCCGCCATCGCCACCGCTTCGCTGCGTATCCTGGGCACCTCCGAGCTGGATGCGCTGACGACGACGCAGTTCGCCGCACTGACCACCGGCCAGATCGCCGGCCTGTCGGTGACCCAGGTGAACAACCTCGAGACCAGCGACCTGGCCGCACTGAGCAGCGCGCAGATGCGCGGCTTCACGACGGCGCACATCGTCGCGATGTCCACCACCGAGCTGAGCTCGCTGACGACCGCGCAGCTCAGCGGCCTGGGCACCGCGCAGGTGGCCGCGATCACGACGACGCAGTTCGCCGCGCTCGACACCACCGACCTCGGCGCCTTCACCAGCGCGCAATGGCATGCGGTGAGCACCGGCGACATCGCCGCGCTGGACACCATGCACATCGCCGCGCTGATGACCGATGACCTGCAGGCGCTGAGCGCCGCGCAGCTCAACGCGATGGGCACCACCGGCTTCAACGCGCTGACGACGTCGCAGTTCGCCGCGCTGACCACCGGCCAGATCCACGGCCTGGGCACGACGATGATCGAGTCGCTGTCGACCAACGACATCGTCGCCTTCACCACCGCCGAGATCCGGGCGCTGACGACGGCGCAGATCCATGCCTTCACCACCACCCAGGTGCAGGCGCTGGAAACCAGCGACATCGCGGCGATGACGACGAGCCAGATCCAGGGCTTCGAGTCGGCCGACATCCAGGCGATGAGCGGCGCGCAGCTCTCGGCCCTGCTCAGCGTGACCCCGCTGGTGCTGGACCTCGACGGCAACGGCGTCACCACCCAGGCCATCGGCCAGGGCGCGGTGTTCGACCTGACCGGCTCGGGCCATGCCACGCAAGTGAGCTGGGTCGGCGGCAAGGACGGCCTGCTGGTGATGGACCGCAACGGCGACGGCCTGATCAACGACGGCCGCGAGCTGTTCGGTGCCGTCACGCCGCTGGCCGATGGCAGCCGCGCCGGCAACGGCTTCAACGCCCTGGCCGCGCTGGACACCAACCACGACGGCATCATCAACGCCGCCGACGCGCAGTTCAACCAGCTGCGGGTGTGGGTCGACGCCAACCACAACGGCCGCACCGACGCCGGTGAGCTGAAGACGCTGGCCGAGCTGCACATCACCAGCCTGAACCTGGCCCACACCGCCAGCGACAAGGTGGACCACGGCAATGCCGTGGGCCTGGTGTCCAGCTACACCACCGACGACGGCAAGACGCACGAGATGGCCGACGTGTGGTTCCAGCGCCAGAACGGCAGCGGCAACGCCAGCAGCGACGCGCCCACCGCGGCCGACCTGCTGGCCCCGGCACCGGCCGAGCTGCTGGGCAGCACGGCCAGCGTGGCAGCCACGCCGTCGCCGAGCACCGAGCACCAGGCCCACGCCGCCGTGATGCCGGGCCACCGCACCGCGATGGAAGAAGAGCTGCTGCGCAACCACCAGCCGCTCATGTAAGCGACCTGTCCTCCGGCCTGCTCGCCATTGGCAGGCACCTGCGCCGAGCATCGCCCGAATAGCGGGAATGTTCGGCGCTTTTTTTCGTGATCGGCCGCCGCCAGCCGTGCTGGCCGCTCAAGGCCCGTGTCATCGCAGTCGATAAGACCGCATGGCCTCCTCGATCCCCAGCAAGAGCACCACCGAGATCGCGGCACTGACCACGACCGAGGTGGCCGCGCTCACCACGCAGGACTGGGTGGCCTTCAGCGCCGAGCAGATCGTCGCGATCACCGAAACCCAGGTCCCGTACATCTCGACCGCCGGCATCCGCGTGCTCAGCGGCGCGCAACTGGCGGCGCTGGACACCAGCGACCTGGTGCTGCTGTCGGCCAGCCAGTTCAATGCCATCGGTTCGTCGCAGATCAGCGGCCTGAGCGCGGGCCAGTTCGCCGCGCTGACGCCGGCGCTGGTGGGCAGCCTGACGACCACGCAGATGCGCGGCATGGCAGCGGACGACCTCGGCGCCATCGGCACCACCGCGTTCGGGTCCTTCAGCGCCGCGCAGCTCGGCATGCTGAGCGCCAGCGCCGCGGCCGGCCTCGGCTCCGACCAGATGGGCGCGATGAGCGCCGCGCAGCTGGCCGGCCTGGGCAGCACGCAGATCCGCGCGCTCGGCGTCGACAGCCTCAACGGCCTGAGTGCGGCCAACTTCGCCGCGCTGCGCAGCTCGCAGATCGCCGCGCTCACCACCACGCAGCTGGGCTCGCTGGAAGTGGCCGACGTCGAGGCGCTGGGCACCGGCCAGATCCGCGCGCTCACCACCGCGCAGGTGGCCAGCCTGTCCTTCGTGCCGCTGGTGGGCAACACCAGCACGATGGACGCGCTGAGCGAGGCGCAGATCGGCGCCTTCAGCTCCTCGCAGATCCGCGCGCTGGCACCCGACGTGATCGGCGCCTTCAACTCGAACGAGATTCCCGCGCTGGGCACCGCGCAGGTGGCCGCGCTCACCACCACGCAGCTGGCGGCGCTGGACGCCACGCAGCTGGCCAGCCTGGGCGGCGCGCAGGTGGCGGCGCTGACCAGCACGCAACTGCGCGCGCTGGATTCGAGCGTGCTCGACGGGCTGACGACGACGCAGTTCGCGGCGCTGCGCAGCTCGCAGATCGCCGCCCTCGCCACCAGCCAGGTGGCCGGGCTGGAGACCGGCGATCTGGCCGTGCTGTCGAGCGCGCAGATCCGCGGCTTCACCAGCGCGCAGATCGACGCGCTGGACACCACGCAGCTCGCGGCGCTGAGCACCACGCAGTTCGCCGCCTTCACCACCTCGCAGATCCGCGCGATCTCCACCGCCGACTTCGCCGCGCTGGGCACCACCGTGCTGGCGGCGCTGGGCACCGGCCAGATCGCCGCGTTCAGCACCACGCAGTTCGACGCGCTGGGCACCACGCAGCTGGTGGCGCTGGGCACCGCGCAGGTGGCCGCGCTGACCAGTGCGCAACTGGCCACGCTGAGCAGTGGCGAGCTCGACGCCTTCGGCACCAGCCAGTTCGCCGCGCTGCGCAGCTCGCAGCTGGCCAGCCTGTCGACCAGCCAGGTGGCCGGACTCGAGACCACCGACCTGGCCGCGCTCTCCACCGCGCAGATCCGCGCCTTCAGCAGCGTGCAGATCGCCGCGCTCACCAGCGCCGAGCTGGCCGCGCTGAGCTCTTCGCAACTGGCCGCGTTCAGCAGCTCGCAAACGCGCAGCCTGGACAGCGGCGACATCGCCTCGCTGGGCACCAGCTCGCTGGCGGTGCTGTCGAGCTCGCAGATCGCTGCGCTGTCGACCGCGCAGCTCGACGCACTGTCCACCACCCAGCTGGTCAGCCTGAGCACCACCCAGGTGGCCGCGCTCACCAGCGTGCAGCTGCGCAGCCTGGACACCGCCGACCTCGACGCACTGACCACCACGCAGTTCGCCGCGCTGCGCAGCTCGCAGATCGCCGCGCTGACGACCACGCAGGTGGACAAGCTCGAAACGGCCGACCTCGCGGCGCTGAGCACCGCGCAGATCCGCAGCTTCAGCAGCGCACAGATCGACGCCTTCGGCACCGCGTCGCTGAGCGCGCTGTCCAGCAGCCAGCTTGGCGCGCTGACCAGCGGCCAGCTGCGCGCCATCGGCAGCACCGAACTCGGCGCGCTGGGCACGACGACCCTCGCCGCCTTCGGCAGCGGCCAGATCGCCGCGCTGACGACCGGGCAGGTCACCGGCTTCGACAGCGTGCAGCTGATGGCCCTGTCCACCGCCCAGGTGGCGGCCTTCACCAGCCTGCAGCTGCGCGCGCTGGATTCGACCCACCTGGACGCACTGACGACCACGCAGTTCGCCGCCCTGCGCAGCTCGCAGATCGCCGCGCTGACGGCCACGCAGGCCGCCAGCCTGGAGACCAGCGACCTGGCGGTGCTGGGCAGCGCGCAGATCCGCGGCTTCAGCACCGCGGCCATCGCGGCCTTCGAGACCAGCGAGCTCGCCGCCTTCAGCTCGGCGCAATGGGCCGGCTTCAGCACCGCGCAGGTCCTGGCGCTCACCACCACCCAGGTGGCGGCCTTCGACTCGGCCGACTTCGCGGCGATGAGCAGCTCGCAGATCCGCGCACTCGGCACCGACGACATCGCGGCGATGAGCAGCGCGCAGCTGGTGGCCTTCGACACCACGCACATCGCAATGCTCACCACGGCCCAGCTCAATGCGCTGGGCTCGGCCGACCTGAACGCGCTGACGACCACGCAGTTCGCCGCGCTGACGACCGGCCAGGTCGCCGGCCTGTCGACCAGCTACATCGCGACGCTGGAAACCGCCGACATCGCGGCGATGACAACGGCTGAAATACGCGGCCTCACCACCGCCCAGATCCAGGCTTTCACGACCACGCAGATCCAGGCGCTGGAAACTGCCGACATCGCGGCGATGACCACCGCGCAGATCCGCGCCTTCGACACCGCCGACATCCAGGCGATGAGCGGCGAACAGCTGAGCGCGCTGCTGCACGTGACGCCGCTGGTGCTGGACCTGGACGGCAACGGCGTGACGACGCAGGCCATCGGCGCCGGCGCGGTGTTCGACCTGACCGGTACCGGCCATGCCACGCAGGTCGGCTGGGTCGGCGGACACGACGGCCTGCTGGCACTGGACCGCAACCACGACGGCCTCATCAACGACGGCCGCGAACTCTTCGGCGCGGTGACGCCGCTGCTGGACGGCCACCGCGCCGGCAACGGCTTCAATGCGCTGGCCGCGCTGGACAGCAACCACGACGGCATCATCAGCGCCGCCGACCGGCAGTTCCACGACCTGAAGGTGTGGGTCGATGCCAACCACGACGGCCGCACCGACCCCGGCGAGCTGAAGACGCTGAAGGAGCTGGGCATCGTCAGCCTGAACCTCGCGCACACCGAGAGCGACCGCGAGGAGCATGGCAACGGCATCGGCCTGATCGGCAGCTACACCACCGCAGACGGCAAGGCGCACGAGATGGCGGACGTGTGGCTAACGCGCGAAGCGAGCGCCACGGCAGGCACCGGCAGCGAGCCGCCGCCCGGCGCTGCCGACCTGCTGGCCGCACCGGCCGATGCATTGCCGGGCCTGGCCGGCGACAGCGCCGCGCACACCGCGGCAACGACCGAAGTCCCTGCAGCGCCGATGAAACACACGCTGCCGCTCGACGAGGAATTGCAACGACACGGGCATGTGCTGCTTTGATGATGTCCGCCGGTTGCGATGCGTTGCAATCGCGGCCGACCAAAGTCAATAGCGGCTGAGGCACACGGTTCCTAGACTGCTCTCCATCGACGCCCGGTCCTTTTCCCCGGGACGCAGGAGCACCCGATGACCGTGACCCTTCTGGCGCCGCAATGGGCGGCTAACCAGCGGCTTCAGCGCGCCGCGAACAACAACCCGCCGATGCGCCAGGGCGAGCCCGACAAGGCCGCCGTCAAGCTGCTGCAGCAGGCCTTGATCGCCGCGGGCTTCAACATGGCCGCCGGCGCCGACGGCGCCTTCGGCCAGCAGACCGCGAACGCCGTGATCGCCGCCGAGAAGCACTTCGGCTTCACGCCCGACAACGGGGTCGCCGGCCGCGAGGTGCTGGGCGCACTGGACCTCGCGCAGCGCGGCTGGAAGCCGCCGGCCACCGGCGCGCACTGGGGCGGCCAGCTGGCGCGCACCATCGTGCCGCTGGCCCAGCGCAAGATCGGCCGTGCGATTGCCGCGCTGACCGACGTGCGCACGATGCTGGCCACCGGCGGCTTCGACTTCGTCACCGCCGACGGCGTGACGATGACCGCGCTGAAGACCCATTTCAAGCTCGTGCCGCCCGGCGGCGCACGCTTGCCGATCGAGGCCTTCATCGCCACCGGCACCATCGACCCGCTGCTGGCCAACTTCCGCGCCGTGCAGCGCACGCTGAACAACGCGCTGATGCTGAAGCACTCGATCTGCACGCTGGGGCTGGACATCGCGGCCGAAGCTCCGTTCGGCGGCCCGGTGCTGTTCGGCCCGGCCTACTCCGACTTCAAGTTCGACCCGGTGGCGGTGACCAACATCGACGTGACCGGCCCGAACTCGCTGGCCGCGATGATGATGCACGAGGCCACGCACGTGATCGACAACCTCTCGGGCAGCGACGCGACGCACATCTCCGAGTTCACGCCCGAGTACGAAACGCAACCGGCCGCGCAGGCGCGCCACAACCCGAGTGCCTACGCCACCTTCGCGGCGCACATGGACGAGCGCGCAGACCGCCCGCGTGCGCAGCGCTACGGCCTGGGTACGGGCCGGCCGCTCTGAGACCGCCACGCTGAGGCAGCCACATCGAACTGCCGGGCCTTCCGGCCGCTGTTCGCGGCATGTGCCCCGGGCCCGCCGGCCTAGACTGCCGGCGACATGGAAACGGCCGTCCACCTCTACCAGATCGCGTATTCCGAGGCCTCGCGCGCCGCGCTCGAGCCCGGCTACCGCATGCTCGACAACCTGGGCAACGAGCGGCCCGACTGGTACGAGTACTGGCCGATCCGCCGCCACCTGCTCAGCGAACCGCTGGACGACGCGGCCTTCTACGGCTTCTTCTCGCCGAAGTTCGGCACCAAGACCGGCCTGAGCCACGTGCAGGTGCAGGCCTTCGTGCGCGAGGCCGCACCGCAGGCCGACGTGGTGCTGTTCTCGCCTCAGCCCGACATGGGCGCCTTCTTCCTCAACGTGTTCGAGCAGGCCGAGGCCTTCGATGCCGGCCTGATCGCCGCCTACGAAGCCTTCCTGCAGCACATCGGCCGACCGGTGCCGCTGGCGCAGCTGGTGATGGACTCGCGCCAGACGGTGTTCTCGAACTACTTCGTCGCGCGGCCCGCGTTCTGGCGCGAATGGCTGGCGCTGAACGAGGCAATGTTCGCGGTGTGCGAAGGCCCCGACAGCGCGCTGAGGGCGGCGCTGTGCCAGGCCACCACCTACTCCGGCCCGAACGGCGCCGCGCAGCGCAAGGTGTTCCTGATGGAACGCGCCGCCTCGCTGCTGCTGACCACGCAGCCGCACTGGCGCAGCGTGGCGCACAACCCCTTCGGCATGGGCTGGTCGATGTCGCGTTTCCGCGAGCATCCGAACGAGGCCTTCATCAGCGACGCCTTGAAGATCGCGTGGCGCGACCAGCGCTACCCGCAGTACCTGCAGGCCTTCATCGCGGTGCGCGAGCGCTTCCGCGCTGGCGCATCGCGCTAGCCCCTCCGGCCGCGCGCCTGTCGCACGAAGCCGGCCGCCAGTGCCGCCGGCGTGCGGAACATGCTGTTGGGCTGCGTGAAGGCGGCGGTGGACCAGCCGAAGTCGAAGCCGACATCGCGGGCCACGTCTTCCAGCGCCAGGCACAGTTCCACCAGGTCGCGGGTGTCGAGCAGGCCGCCTTCGCCGGCCAGCAGGCTTTCGGTGCCGATGGCGATGCCGAGTTCGTCGGTGATGTCGCGGATCGCGGTGTAGACCCGGGCCTCCAGGATCGCCGGGTCCAGCTTGTGGGCGGGGCGGTTCATCTCGGCACCGCCCGGCCGTTCCGAAGGGGCCGAGCGCCCCCGCGGGGGGCAGCGCACGAAGTGAGCTCGGGGGCTCTCATCGCAGCAGCTCCCAGGCCACCGGCGTGCCGCGCCTGGCACCGCGCGGCACGCGCATGCCCAGCACCAGGTCCAGGTGCTTGGGCGGCAGGCCCAGGCCGGGGCGGATGGCGCGCACGTTCTCGCGCGTGAGCACGTCGCCGGGCTGCAGGTCCTGCACGATGTAGAGCGAGCGGCGGTGCAGCATCGACTGCGCCTCGGCCTTCGAGCCGCCGAAGCGCACCTCGCCCAGGCCCTGCCAGGCGCGCTCGGTTTCGATGCGCAGGGCCTTCAGCTCGGCCGGCTCCAGCGAGAAGGCCGAGTCGACGCCGCCGTCGGCGCGCGCCAGCGTGAAGTGCTTCTCCACCACGCAGGCGCCCAGCGCCACTGCGGCCACGGCCACGCCGCAGCCCATGGTGTGGTCGGACAGGCCGATGTGCACGCCGAAGGTCTCGCGCATCACCGGGATCGTGCGCAGGTTGGTGTTCGCTGGCGTGGCCGGGTAGGTGCTGGTGCACTTCAGCAGCACGATGTCCGGGCAGCCGGCGGCACGGGCCTCGCGCACGGTCTCGTCGATCTCGGCGACCGTGGCCATGCCGGTGGAAATGATCATCGGCTTGCCGGTGGCCGCCACCTTGCGGATCAGCGGGATATCCGTGCATTCGAACGAGGCGATCTTGTACGCCGGCGCGCCCAGCGACTCGAGGAAGTCGACCGCGGTGTCGTCGAAGGGCGTGCTGAAGCAGTGGATGCCGCGCTGGGCCGCACGCTCGAAGATCGGCCCGTGCCAGGCCCAGGGCGTGTGCGCCTCCTCGTACAGGTCGTACAGGTGGCGGCCGGCCCACAGGCTCTTCGGGTCGTCGACCACGAAGCCGGGCGCGTCGACCTTGATCGTCATCGTGTCGGCGGTGTAGGTCTGCAGCTTGATCGCGTCGGCCCCGGCATCGGCCGCGGCGTCGACGATGGCCAGTGCGCGGTCCAGCGACTGGTTGTGGTTGCCCGACATCTCGGCAATCACGTAAGGGCGTGCGTTCGGGCCGATCTCGCGTTGGCCGATCTTCATGGGGGCAGCACTCCGGGCAAGGGATGGAACGTTGCCGCCGATCTTCGCGCGCGGGCGCTGCCGCCGAGCGCCGGAAAAGCAGGGGAAACGGCGCTCAGTCGTCCACAAAACCCGCTTTGAAGAAGCTCCAGCGCGTGCCGTCGTGCAGGTAGAAGCTGCCGTTGTCGCAGGCGTCCTTGCCGGGAAAGTAGTCGCGGTAGGCCTTGGGCACCAGGCGCTCGAGCTGCTCTTCGTCGAGCTCGTCGAACTGTTCGGGCGTGATTGGCCGGCCCACGCGCAGCCTGCGTTCCTGTTCCATCGTTTCAGTGTAGCGACAGCCTTCCTACGGGCCCGCCTACGGGACGGCGTGTCCGCTTAAGGGATCGCTAAGGCACGCCCTCCACAGTTCCGCCGCGCCGCTGCCAGGCGCACACTCGACTTGCCCGTGACCACCGCCAACACCCTCGATGTCGACCGTGCCGGACGCGACGGCGCCGCCGCCGACGCACGCCCTGCCACGCCCGCCAGTGCGGGCCGGCCGGGCACGCTGCATCGCCGCACCCTGCCGCCGGCCCTGTCCTGCGTGGTGCCTTGCCGCAACGAGGCGGCCAACCTCGACCTGCTGCTGCCGCGGCTGCGCGCCGCACTGGACGGCCTGGTGCCGGTGTGGGAAATCGTGCTGGTGGACGACGGCAGCAGCGACGCCACGGCCGACCGCATCGAGGCCTGGGTCGCCGCCGGCGGCGTGCGCGTGCTGCAGCTGTCGCGCAACTTCGGCAAGGAAGCGGCGCTGACGGCCGGCATGGAAGCGGCCCAGGGCGATGTGGTGGTGCTGATGGACGCCGACCTGCAGCACCCGGTCGAGCTGATCGAGACCTTCCTGCGCCACTGGCGTGCCGGCGCCGACGTGGTGTACGCGCTGCGCCAGGACCGGCAGCAGGAGTCCTGGTTCAAGCGCATCGGCGTGCGCGGCTTCTATGGCCTGCTCAACGGCGGCGGTCGCTTCGAGGTGCCGGCCGGCGCCGGGGACTTCCGCCTGATGGACCGTGCGGTGGTCGACGCCCTGCTCGCCATGCCGGAGCGCAACCGCTTCCTCAAGGGCCTGTACGCCTGGGTCGGCTTCGAGTCGGTGGCCGTGCCCTACACGCCCAACGAGCGCCAGCATGGCCGCAGCCACTTCGACGCGCTGCGCCTGGTCGGCCTGGCGCTCGACGGGCTCACCGCCTTCACCACGCTGCCGCTGCGCGCGGTCAGCGTGCTGGGCTTCGCGATGGCGCTGCTGGCCTTCGGCTACGGCGCCTACCTGAGCGGGCGCTACCTGCTCTACGGCAACGAGGTCAGCGGCTGGACGACCATCGTGGTCAGCCTGATGCTGCTGGTGGGCATCCAGCTGATTTCGCTGGGCGTGGTCGGCGAATACGTGGGCCGCATCTTCGAAGAGGTGAAGTTCAGGCCGCTGTACGTGGTGAAGCGCCGCTGGGGCCGCGGCCTGAAGCGCGAGGACGCATGACGGCCGCCGTCGCTGGAGCCAGCCAGTCCGCGGCCGTGCGGCGCGAGGCCTGGCGCATCGGACTGCTGGTCTTCGCCTGGCTGGCCTTCACCGCCTGGGCCCGGCCGCTGATGCTGCCCGACGAGGGCCGCTATGCCGGCGTGGCCTGGGAGATGATGCGCTCGCAGGACTGGCTGACACCGACGCTGAACGGCCTGCCCTTCTTCCACAAGCCGCCGCTGTTCTACTGGATCACCGCGGCCTCGATGTCGCTGCTGGGCCCGGGGCAATGGTCCGCACGCACCGCTTCGCTGCTCGGCGCCACGCTGGGCGCGATGGCGCTGTACCTGTTCACGCGGCGCTGGTATGGCGAGCGCCCCGCGCGCTCGGCCCTGCTGGTGCTGCTGGTGCAGCCGATGTGGTTCCTGGGTGGCCAGTTCGCCAACCTGGACATGCTGGTGGCCGGCTGCATCGTCGCCTGCACGCTGGCGCTGGCCCATGCCGCGCTGCTGGTCGAGGCGGCGCGGCCGCATCGCGCCAGCCTGCTCGCGGCCTACGCGCTGGCGGCGCTGGGCGTGCTGGCCAAGGGCCTGATCGGCTTCGTGATCCCGGCCCTCATCGTGACGGCATGGCTGCTGCTGCGCCGGCGCTGGGGCAGCGTGTGGCGGCTGCTGTCGCTGCCCGGCGCGCTGCTGTTCCTGGCGATTGCCGGGCCGTGGTTCTACGCGATGGCCACGCGCTTCGAAGGCTTCCTGCACTACTTCTTCGTGGTCCAGCACTTCCAGCGCTTTGCCGCCGGCGGCTTCAACAACGTGCAGCCATTCTGGTTCTACCCTGCCGTGCTGGCGCTGTTCAGCCTGCCCTGGCTGCCCTGGTGGCGCGCGCCCCTGCCGGCGAGCGACCAGGCGCCCGCGCCGGCGCAACGGGCCGGCGTGCTGCTGATGCAGGTGGCGCTGGCCACCGTGCTGCTGTTCTTCTCGCTGCCGCAGTCCAAGCTGCTCGGCTACATCCTGCCGGCCGTGCCGCCGCTGGCCTGGCTGCTGGCCCGGCACCGCCCGGCGCCGCAGGCCACGCTGCGGGCGCAGCGCTGGTGGTGGGCCACCGTGGCGTTCACGGCCTGCGTCGGGCTGGTGGCCGTGGGGGCCCTGGCGCTGGACCGCAAGCACAGCGCCCGCGCGCTGGGCCAGGCGCTGGCCGCGGCGCGCCAGCCCGGGGAACCGGTGCTGATGCTCGGGCTCTACCTGTACGACGTGCCGCTCTACGCGCGGCTGACCGAGCCGGTGATGGTGATGGACGACTGGACCGACCCCGACGTGACGCAGCGCGACTCCTGGCGCAAGGAGCTGTGGGACGCCGGCCAGTTCGCGCCCGCGCGGGCCGCGCGCCTGCTGGTGGGCGCCGACGCGGCCCGGGCCGCGCTGTGCCATGCGCCGGTGGCCTGGGTGATCGGCTGGACGCCGGCCGGCAATGGTCCCGGCCTGCCGCGCTGGATGGGGCAGGCCACGGCCATCCGCCAGGGGCATGCGCAGACGCTCTGGCGCGTCACTCCCGCGCCGTGCGCGCAAACGCCCAATGGCGGCTGAGCAGGTAGGTCAGCCCGGCGACGCCGACCAGCACCGCCGCCAGCAGCAGCCCGTAGTGGGCGGGTGCCCAGGCCAGCAGCAGGGCGTAGGCGGCCTCGTTGATCGCGAAGCTGAGGGCCGACAGCGCGACGAAGCGCAGCGCCGCACGCCCCAGCGGCCCGCCATGGCCGCGGAAACTGAGCCGGTGATGCCCGCTGATCGAGACGCCCAGCGCCACCAACCAGGCCCCGACGTTGGCCAGCAGCGGCGGCCAGCCCGCCTGCCCGACCAGCAGCATCGCGACGCACCAGTGCACGGCGGCGGCCGCGCAGCCGACGGCGACGAACCAGCCGACGCGGCCATGCGGGGCGGCACTCATGCAGGGAAACGGAAGCTGTGCATCTGCGCCGACGATTTTGGCCTGCATCCGGCCGTCGACGCGGGCATCCTGCAGCTGGCCGCCCGCGGCCGTCTGCAGGCGGCGTCGGTGATGAGCCTCGGGCCGGCCTGGGCCGCCGATGCGCCGGCCCTGTGCGCCCTGGCCGACGCCGCGCGGCAGGGGCCGGGCCTGGACATCGGCCTGCACCTGGACCTGACCGCCTTCACCACACCCGGGCTGCGGCACGGCCTGGCCTGGTGGATCGCGGCGAGCCACCTGCACCTGGTCGACCGCCCCGCGCTGGCCGCCGAGATCGATCGCCAGCTCGCCGCCTTCGAGCGCCATCGCGGCGCGCCACCGGACTACATCGACGGCCACCAGCATGTGCACCAGCTGCCGGTGGTGCGCGACAGCCTGCTGCACGCCCTGCTGCAACGCTGGCCGCAGCACCGCCCCTGGCTGCGCGCGACGCGGCAGGCGCGCGGCCCGGGCGACGGCGCGGGCCAGGCCTTCAAGCGCCGCGTGATCGAAGGGCTGGGCGCCCGCGGGCTGCGCGACCTGGCCCGTCGCCACGGTCTGGCGCAGAACCGGCGCCTGCTCGGCGTCTACGACTTCCGGGGCGGCGAGGCCCGCTACCGGCAGCTGCTGGCCGGCTGGCTGGCCCAGGCCGAGGACGGTGACCTGCTGATGTGCCACCCGGCGATCGACAGCGTCCCCGGCGACGCCATCGCCGCGGCCCGGGTCGCCGAGTTCGCGGTGCTCGCCTCCGACGCGTTCGCCGCCAGGTGCGCCAGCGCGGACCTGCGGCTGTCAGCGCCGAGCCGCTGGCCTCCGTCAGGCCGCTGAGCGCCCGACCTGGCCGGTTTTCCCCGGCTTTTCCGCGGCTCGGCGGGCTCAAGGCCCGACTACAGTGCCCCAGGCAATGCCCGGAATGCCGCTGGAGAACCCATGGAAGCCTGCCTGACGACCGAGAACCACGAGAAGCTGACCCACGCCTTCGTCGAGGTGATGAAGATCGACGCGGCCCGCGTCGTCGACAGCCTGGCCTATGGCGAAGCGCCCGAGTGGGATTCGCTGGCCCACATGGCGCTGGTGGCCGAGCTGGAGAACGCCTTCGGCCTGATGCTGGACACCGAAGACATCATCGCGATGAGCTCGGTGGCCGAGGTGCGCCGCATCCTCGGCAAGCAGGGCGTCGAGTTCTGATCCCGCACCGATGGTTCAGACGCTCGCGCTGACCGGCCGCGTGGCCGTCGTCACCGGCGCCGGCCGCGGCATCGGCCGCGCCTGCGCCGAAGCGCTGGCCGCGCAAGGCGCGCACGTGCTGCTGGCCGGCCGCCAGGCCGAACCGCTGGAGGCCCTGGCCGCCGCGCTGGCCGAAACCCAAGGCCGTGCCTGCGCGACCGCCCTGCCCTGCGACGTGGCCGACCCCGCCGCGGTGCGCGACCTGTTCCAACGCGTCTTCAAGGACCACAAGCGCCTGGACACGCTGGTGGCCAATGCCGGCGTGATGGACGATGCGCTGATCGGCATGGTCACGCCCGAGCTGATCCAGCGCGTGTTCGCCACCAACACCTTCGGCCTGCTGCACTGCGCGCAGTACGCCAGCCGGCTGATGGCGCGATCCGGCGGCGGCAGCATCGTCGCGCTGTCGTCCATCGTCGGCGTCGAAGGCCACGCCGGCCAGTCGGTGTACGCCGGCAGCAAGGCCGCGGTGCTGGGCATCGTGCAATCGCTGGCGCAGGAGCTGGCGCCGCAGGCCATCCGCGTCAATGCGGTGGCGCCCGGCTTCATCGACACCGAGCTGACCCGCACACTGCCCGAGGCCAAACGCGCCGCAGCGCTGGCGCGCATCGCACTGCAGCGCGCCGGCACGCCCGAGGACGTGGCCGCCACCGTGCTGTTCCTGGCCAGCGACATGGCACGTTATGTCACCGGCCAGGTGATCGGTGTCGATGGCGGCATGAAGATCTAGCGCCGGACTGCCATGCGTGCCCTCGACCTGCCCCTGCCGCTGAACCTGACGCTGAACCGCACCCGCACGATCGAGGCGGCGCCGGGCACCTGGCATGCGCCGATCTGGGCGCTGGAACGCTTCGGCGACCAGCCGGCCCTCACCGAGGCCGATGGCCGCACGCACAGCTACCGCGCACTGGCCGCGCTGGCCGACGAAGCCGCCGCGCCGCTGCAGGCCGGCAGCGTGTTCGCGCTGGCCTGCAGCAACACGCTGGCCAGCGTCAGCACCTACCTCGGCGCGCTGCGCAAGCACGCGGTGCCGCTGATGCTGGACGCCGCGCTGCTCCCCGAACAGACCGAAGCACTGCTGCAGCGCTACGGCATCCGCCAGTGCTTCGACGGCGCCAGCGGCCAGTGGCGCGAAGTGCCCGGCACGGTGCCGGCGCCCACGCTGCACGCGGACCTGGGCCTGCTGCTGTCCACCTCCGGCAGCACCGCCTCGCCCAAGCTGGTGCGCCTGTCGCGCGACAACCTCGCGGCCAACGCCGCCAGCATCGCGCACTACCTGCAGCTCGATGCCGGCGAGGTGGCCATCACCACGCTGCCGCTGCACTACTCCTACGGCCTGTCGGTGCTGAACTCGCACCTGGGCTGCGGCGCCCGCGTCGTGCTCACCGAGGCCTCGGTGGCCCAGGCCGGCTTCTGGCAGCAGATGCGTGACCACGGCGTCACCAGCCTGGCCGGCGTGCCCACGCTGTGGCGACTGCTGCGCCGCCTGCGCTTCGAGCGCATGAGCCTGCCCGCGCTGCGCACGCTGACGCAGGCCGGCGGCCGGCTCGAACCCGAAGAGATCCAGTGGCTGGCCGATGGCGCACGCGCCGCCGGCCGCCGCGTGTTCATCATGTACGGCCAGACCGAGGCCACCGCCCGCATCGCCTACCTGCCGCCTTCGCTGCTGCCCACCAAGGTCGGCAGCATCGGCGTGGCCATTCCCGGTGGCCGGCTGCGCGTGCTGGACGCCGAGGGCCAGGCCATCACCGCCCCCGGCGTCGACGGCCAGCTGGCCTACAGCGGTCCGAACGTGATGATGGGCTATGCCGAGACGCCCGAACAGCTGGCCGACGGCGCGCAGCTGAACGAGCTGCTGACCGGCGACCTCGGCCATGTCGACGACGAAGGCTGCTTCTGGGTCACCGGCCGGCTGAAGCGCTTCGTCAAGGTGTTCGGCCACCGCGTCAGCCTCGACGAGGTCGAGCGGGATGTCCGGGCGATCGTCGGCGCCATCGGCCTGGAGGCCGGCGTGACCGGCCGCGACGACTGCGTGATGATCGGCCTGGCCGGTGGTGCCGATGCCGCGCGCTGTGCCGAGCTGCAGCGCACGCTGGCACAGCGCTATCGCTGGCTGCCGGCCGCGCTGCGGGTGCTGCCGGTCGCGGCGCTACCACTGGCCAGCAACGGCAAGCCGCAGTACGGCGAACTCCTGGCGCTGCTGGATGCGCAGGCCGAAAGCCCGAAGGCCGCTGCAGGAGCGCGTTAGGTGCCCGACGAGACCACAACCTCCTTCCTCGACTGGCCAGTCTACGAACTGCCACGCGAGGACAAGCGCGCCCGCCTCGAAGCCGAGCTGAACGCGCTGACGCGCCACCACGCCGCGCACTGCGAGCCCTATGCCCGCGTGCTGGCCGCACAGGGCGTGGACCCGCAGCAGGACCGCCGCCTCGAAGACCTGCCCTTCCTGCCGGTGCGCCTGTTCAAGCACCGGCTGCTGGCCAGCGTGCCGCAAGACCAGGTGTTCAAGGTGCTGACGTCCTCCGGCACCAGCGGCCAGACGCCTTCGCGCATCACGCTGGACAAGACCACCGCGGCGCGCCAGACCACCGCGCTGGCGCGCATCATGCAACGCTACGTCGGCCGCGCGCGGCTGCCGATGCTGATCATCGACCACCCCGGCGTCATCAAGGACCGCAAGAGCTTCTCGGCGCGCGGCGCCGGCATCCTGGGCCTGGCCAACCTGGGCCGCGAGCATGTCTACGCGCTGCGCGACGACATGAGCCTGGATATCGAGGCCGTGCAGGCCTTCTGCGCCAAGCACGCCGGCCAGCCCAAGCTGCTGTTCGGCTTCACCTTCATGGTCTGGCAATATCTCGTTCTATCGCTTGAAAAGAGCGGCCATACGATCGACCTGTCCGGCTCGGTGCTGATCCACAGCGGCGGCTGGAAGAAGCTGCTGGACATCGCGGTCGACAACGAGCAGTTCAAGGCCCGCTTCGCGGCGGTGGCCGGCGGAAACGTGAAGGTGCACAACTTCTACGGCATGGTCGAGCAGGTGGGCTCGGTGTTCGTCGAGTGCGAAGCCGGGCACCTGCATGCGCCGGCCTTTGCCGACGTGCTGGTGCGCAGCCCCGAGGACTGGCGCGTGCTGCCGCACGGCCAGGCCGGCGTGGTGCAGGTGCTGTCCTGCCTGCCGGGCAGCTACCCCGGCCACAGCCTGCTGACCGAGGACCTCGGCACCGTGCTCGGCGAAGACGATTGCGCCTGCGGCCGCCTGGGCAAATACTTCGCGATCCACGGCCGCGTGCCCGCCGCCGAAATGCGCGGTTGCAGCGATACCCACGCCGCCGCCTGAGCCCCATGCCGCACGCCCTCGTCCTGTCGCCCGAACAACTCGACCTGCCCCGCCTGCAGGCGCTGGACGACCTGCCGCCCTTCGGCACGCTGCAGATCGACTTCGCGGCGGCGCTGTCGCGCGCGCTCACCACCTCGGCCGCGGCGCGCGCGCATCCGGAACTGGTGGCGCTGGGCTTCTGGCTGCGGCCGGCGCACGTCAAGCGCCTGATCGACGAGCTGCTCTCGGGCCACGGCCAGCAGACCGAGCTGCTGCCGCGCGGCCTGGCCTTCCACATCGCGCCGGGCAACGTCGACACCATCTTCGTCTACTCGTGGCTGCTGTCGCTGCTGTGCGGCAACCGCAGCATCGTGCGTCTGTCCTCGCGCGCCAGCGCGCAGACCGAGCTGCTGCTGGACACGCTGGCCACGCTGCTGGCCGAGCCCGCCTGGGCGCCGATTGCCGAGCGCGTGGCGCTGCTGCGCTACGGGCATGACGAGGCCATCACCGCGCGCCTGTCCGCCGCCTGCGACCTGCGCGTGATCTGGGGCGGCGACGCCACCGTGAACACCGTGCGCGCGCTGCCCTTGCCGCCGCATGCCACCGAGCTGTGCTTCCCGGACAAGTTCTCGCTCACCGTGCTCAAGGCCGGCAGCGTCGACGCGCTGGACGACACCGCGCTCGCCGCGCTGGCCCGCGCCTTCTGCAACGACGCGTACAGCTTCGGCCAGATGGCCTGCTCGTCGCCGCGCCTCGTGCTGTGGCTGGGCGACGACGCGGCCACGCAGGCCGCGCGCCGGCGGCTGTGGCCCGCAATCGAGGCGCGCGCCGCGCAGATGGCCCATGGCCTGGGCACCGCCGACATGGTGAACAAGACCGTCGCCGCCGACCTGCTGGCGATGCAGGCCGCGGTGCGCATCGAGCCCGGGCCCAACCTGGTCACCCGCGTGTGGCTGCACGAGCCCGCGGTGCACGCCGAGCTGCATTGCGGCGGCGGCCTGTTCCACGAGGCCCGGCTGGCCACGCTGGACGACATCGCGCCGCTGCTGAACCGCCGCATCCAGACCGTCTCGCACCACGGCTTCACGCGCGACGAGTTGCAGACCTTCGTGCGCCGCGCCCGGCCACGCGGCATCGACCGCTTCGTGCCGGTGGGCCAGGCGCTCGACTTCGCGCCGGTGTGGGACGGCCTCAACCTGTGGCGCGCCTTCCTGCGCGAAGTCGACATCCGCGCTTGAGCGCCCCTGCCACGATGCGCGCCGTCATTCGCGCCGATGCTTCCGCCACCATCGGCCATGGCCATGTGATGCGCTGCCTGGCGCTGGCCGGCGCCTTGCGCGAGCGCGGCTTCGCGTCCATCCACTTCCTGCTGCGCCGCCAGCCCGGCGATGCGGTGGCCGCCATCGAACAGGCCGGCTGCGACTGGCATGCGCTGCCCGATGACGCGGCCGACGCGCAGCGCGACGCCGAAGCCAGCGCCGCGCTGCTGCGCACGCTGGGCGGCACCGACCTGCTGGTGCTGGACCACTACCAGCGTGGTGCCGACTGGGTGACCACCGTGCGGCCGCAGGCCCGCTGCGTGCTGGTGATCGACGACCTGGCCGACCGGCCCCTGGCCGGCGACCTGCTGCTCGACCAGAACTGGCATGACGACGCCTTTGCACGTTATCGGCCCGTCTGGCCCGCCGGCGGCAAGACCCTGTTCGGCCCTGCCTACGCGCTGCTGCGCCCCGAGTTTGCTGCCGCGCGCGCGGCCCGCGGCCCGCGTGACGGCCCACTGAAGCGCGTGGTGATCGCCTTCGGCGGTAGCGACCCCGACAACGCCACCGAGGCCTGCCTGGCCACGCTGCATGGCGCACACCCGGCGCTGCACTACGACGTGATCATCGGCAGCGGCGCGCCGCAAGGGCCCGCGGTGCGCGAGCGCTGGGCCAAAATGCCGCAGGTCGAGGTGACGATCGGCGCCCACGACATCGCGCGCCGCTTCGCCCTGGCCGATCTCTTCGTCGGCGCCGGCGGCTCGATGACCTGGGAGCGTGCGAGCCTGGGCCTGCCCGGCATCACCCTGCCGATCGCCGCCAACCAGCAGCCGCTGTGCGCGAAGCTGGCCGCGGCCGGCGAAGGCATCGACCTCGGCGCCTTCGATGCCTCGAAGATGCCGCCGCTGTGCGCGGCGCTGAGCGTTCTCGCAGCGCGTCCGGAAGCCGTTCGCGACATGGCCACGAAGATCGCTCGACGCTGCGATGGGGCAGGCGCGAGCCGGGTGGCTGCAGCCGTGCATGCAAGACTGGATGCCGTGTGACCCTTCGTTAGGGATGGGCTGTCCCCTTCGCGGCCAGTAGTCTGCCGCACCGCATCAGCCTCGCCAGGCTGCGCAAACAAGGGGGAACAACGAGTGAGCGATGACTTGAGCAGTGGCGGCATTCCGTATGCCATTGGGCAGAGTTCGGTGGTGCGCATCCCGATCCCGGGTACGCAAGGCTTGGCCATCGAACTGACGCCGCGCGGCTGGGTACCTCGCGGCGGATCGACTTCCGTCCTGTTCTTTCAGGACCTCACCGGCAAACGGCACCTGCGGCTCGACTTTGGCTACAACGTAGCCACCAAGACGATTGACTACCACTGGAACCAGGCCCGCACGCATCAGCAATTTGGCATCGCAGACCACACGCCGGTCGGCCGAGCCGGACCGAGCGCCTATGCCGTGGCCAAATACTTTCGATACGCTGGCCGCGTCTTTCTGGTGGCGGGTGCCGCGCTCGACATTGCCTCAGTCGTTTACTCCAGCCAACCGATTCGACGCGCTACCGAAGTCGTCGCGGGATGGGCAGGCGCGTGGGTTGGCTGCAAGGCAGTCGGTGCCGGCGGTGCCGCGCTGGGCACGCTCGCGTCGCCACTGGGGTCGGCCATCGGTGGTGTGGGCGGCTGCATCATTGGCGGTGCAGCCGGCTACTATGCTGCATCGACGGCAGCCGGACAGGTGTATGTCTGGATAGAGGGCACGACCTTCGCCAGGCTTCCAGAGTCCGCTGCGCCATGAGGACAGCAACCTGCGAGCCGCAATGACTGCAGATGGCGAACAAACCCTCCTGCTTTGCAGGGCACCGGCTGGCCGACAGTGGGAGCTCGGTCCTGTTGCGGAATTGCCGTTTCCACACTGGCTGATCGGCTGGCCCCCCGCCGGTCGCATCGACGCGATCGTGCCGACCGTGGTGCGCCGGGTCCTCACCGGGGCCTTGACATCCTTGGCACCACTCGCCTTTCTGGCTTCGTCGGCCAGCGGCGGCGACAAGCCCTTCGATGGCAGTTCCACGCTGGCTGACTTGGGCCGAAGCATTGCGCGGCGTGTCGGGTTGGCCAGTCCGTCTCCAGCTTGCTGGCGCCAAGAAGCCGCTGCCAAGGACGCGGAAGCAGTCTTCGACCAGCACGGCTTCGACTGGGCATTGCGTGCACAGCTTGGCCTCGTGTGTCCAGCGGTCTCGGATCTGCCGACCCCTTCCAAGGAATTCGTCGACGCGATCCTGGGTGAGCGTTGGGCCGACCAACTGCCTGCGCTTGTTGGCCGCGGCGTTCTGGCCATGTTGCGACCCGGTGTCGACGGTGACGTCGCCCTGCTTGTCGCGGCCACGCCTGCGGTCGAGGCCAGAATCGCCGACGCGCTGGATCGGACCGCCGCCGAAACCGGCGTTCGCCTGATCACACTCGACGAACCCGCATTCGCAGAACGGCTGGCGCAGCGACGCCTGGGCATCCCGAGCTGAGCAGCACAAGGCCGGCGATCCGGCGACGACCTGGACCTGCGGGCCGCGCTGGGCTGACGCCCGTTCAGGCCACCGGCGCCGGCGCGAATTCGCGGTACAGCCGCACCACCTCGTGCGTCTCGCCGCCGCGCGGGCGCTGGTAGCGGTCGCGCTCGGTGAAGCGGAAGCGCTTGTGCAGCGCCAGCACCGCGGCGTTGAAGCTGAACACTTCGCAGTCGATGCGCCGGGCCTGCAGCTGCTGTTGCGCCCAGGCGATCGATTGCTCTTCCATCCCGCTCCACGCGCGCAGCTGCTGCAGTGGCTGCGCGAAGGCATCGGGGTCGAGGTAGAAGCCCCAGTCCCACACGCCGGCTTCCTTCGCTTCGGTCTTGCTGCGGGTGAAGGTGACGACGCCGCAATCGCGGCCCTCGTGCACCAGGATCAGCAGATGGTGATCCGCCGACGCCAGCACGCGCGCGAACCAGGCCGCATGCTCGTCCGGCCCGATCACGTGATCGGTGAACATCACCCGCCGCACCGCCGGATGGTTGCGCCAGGCCAGCACCGTGGCGCTGTCGGCGGCCTCGGCGGGCCGAAGGCGCGTCGTCAGCGACATCAGCGGACCTTGAAGAGAGGCACCAGCGGATCGCAGCGCAGCTGCTGGCGCAGCGTGCCAGCGTCCAGTGCCTTGCCGATCATCGGCAGCACCTCGCGGTACATGCCCAGCAGTTGCTGGATGTCGGCGTCGCTGTGGGCATAACTCAGATTGTGAGCGCCCAGGCACAGGATGCCGCGCTGGTGCTGTTCCTGCATCAGCAAGGTCTTGATGTCGAACACCGTCGAGCCGCGGGCGTCCTTGATGTTCAGGAAGCTCCAGGTCGGGTGGCCGCTGACCGAGAACACGTCGTCGAGCCTATGCTCGGCAATGGTCTGCTTCAGCCCGGCCTGGATGGTCTCGCCGTGCTGCGTGAGGCGCGCCACCACCGGCTCGCGTTGCAGCTTCTGCAGCGTGGCCTTGGCCGCGGCCAGCGAGAGTGCCTCGCCGCCGAAGGTGAACGAGAAGAAGATCTCCTCCATCAGCTTCATCACGTCGGCGCGGCCGGCAATCGCCGACACCGGGTAGCCATTGGCCATGCCCTTGCCAAAGGTGGCGAGGTCGGGCGTCACGCCGAACCAGGCCTGCGCGCCGCCGTTGGCGAGGCGGAAGCCGGTGATCGTCTCGTCGAACACCAGCAGCGCGCCATGGGCATGCGCCAGGTCCTTCACCGCCTGCAGGTAGCCCGCGGCCGGCGCGGTGGCGCCCACCGGCTCCATGATCACCGCGGCAATCTGGCCCGGGTGCTTGGCGAACAGCGCTTCCAGCGCGGCGATGTCGTTGTACGGGAACGGGTGCGTCAGCTCGCGCGTCGAGACCGGCACGCCGCGGTTGCGCGCCGTGGTGCCGATGTACCAGTCCTGCCAGCCGTGGTAGCCGCATTGCGCGATGTGCTCGCGGTTGGTGAAGGCGCGCGCCAGGCGCACCGCGCCGGCGGTGGCGTCGGACCCGTTCTTGCCGAAGCGCACCATCTGCGCACAGGGCACCATCTCGCAGATCAGCTCGGCCACCTCGGTCTCCAACCGGTGCGGCAGCGAGAAGATCACGCCGTCCTGCAGCTGCGCTGCCACCGCGGCGGTGACGTCGGCATCGCCGTAGCCCAAGGTGATCGACGCCAGGCTCATGATGAAGTCGACGTACTCGTTGCCGTCCATGTCCCACACATGCGAGCCCTTGCCGCGCTCGATGAAGTACGGCGACACGCCCTTGGGGTACTGCGTGCGGCTCTTGCTGAAGGTCTGGCTGCCCAGCGGAATGACGCGCTCGGCACGCTGCAGGAAGGCTTCGGATCGGGTGAACTGGCGCATGGTGGTTCCTTGCGGGAAGTCAGGGGGAGTCGGTCTCAGGCCGCGAGCGAGGCCGCGTCCTGCTGCAGGCTTTTCAGGTAGCCCTCGTTGCGCTGGTGCGGGTTGACCTTCAGCAGCGCAGGCCGGGCATCCAGCACGCGCAGGAAGTCGAACAGGTCGGCCTGCAGTGCGGCCTCGGCGCCGAAGGCGTCGACCAGCGCACGCACCACGGCCAGGTCGTCGGCATGGTCCACGGTCCAGCGCAGCGAGGACAGGTCCACCGCGCCGGCCAGGCTGCCGCGGCGGAAGCCGGCTTCGGGCACGCGCAGGTAGGGCGTGACGTGCTCGCGCTCGCTCGGCAGCTTCGCCTCGACGAAGGCGCGCTGCAGCGCGGCGTGCGTGAAGGCCTCGACGTCCAAGCCGTCGGGGTACATCGCCGGCTCGCCGTTGGTCACGTAGTCCAGGCCGTTGCCGCGCAGGTGCTCCACCGCGCGGTCGATCAGCGTCGGGTCGATCAGCGGGCAGTCGCCGGTCAGGCGCACCAGCACGTCGGCGCCGCGGCCTTCGGCGGCGCCGGCAAAGCGCGCCAGCACGTCGTCCAAGCTGCCGCGATGCACACCGAAGCCCAGGGCCTGCACGGTGGCGGCCAGCTCGTCGTCGCTGGCATCGGTGCTGGTGGCCAGCACGATCTCGTCGATATGCCGGGCGCGCCTGACGCGTTCGAGCATGAAGCCGATCAGCGGCCGGCCGCCGAGTTCCTTCAGCACCTTGCCGGGCAGGCGGGTGCTGGACATGCGGGCTTGGACGATGGCCAGGGTCTTGCTCATGCTCAGGCCGCTTTCTTCCAGACGCGGGGGTCGATGACGGCGGGCTCGTCGGTGGCCAGGTCGGGCCAGGCCAGCGGGGTCGCGCGAGTCCAGGCGGTGGCAATCTGTGCCAGCTGCGCCACGCTCTCGACGCCGACCACGCAGTAGCGCACGCCGGGCAGCGCCTTCACCGCACTCAGCGCGGCGGTCAGCGGCGACAGGCCGTGCTCCAGGCAGCGCTGTTGCCAACGCGCCAGATGAGCGGCCGCATCCGGTACGCGCGCCCCGCCCTGCTCGGCCGGGGCCAGCAGCAGGCCTTGCAGGAAGGCCGAGCGCAGGTGCAGCTCGACACCGTCGAATTGATGCTCGGCCAGCCGCTGGTCCAGCACGTTGCCGGGCAGCTGGGCAATGCGGATGTCGTAGCGGCGGCGCAGCGCTTCGAGCTGCTGCGGGCCGTAGCACGAGACGCCGAGCCGGATGTGCGCTGGCCCACAGCCATCGGCAGCGGCACGCCACAGCGCGTCGCCCAGCGGGCCGGCCAGGTTGTCGGCGCTGTGGAACAGCACCGACTGCAGCAGCGTGCCCAGGCGTTGCTGCGAGCGTTCGAGCGAGCTGCGCACGAACGCAGCCGCAGCATCAGCCGTGTTCACCTCGGCCGGCAGCGGCGGAATCTTGCTGACCACCGAGAACGGCGCGCCGCCGGTCAGGCCGGCCAGCCGCTGTTCGATGTCGCCGTAGGCCGCCGCGGTGTCGAGCACGCGAATGCCCAGCGCCGCGGCCTGCTCGAGGATGCGGCGCGCCTCGTCGTCGGGCACCTGCTGGCCCGAGCCGACCACGCCATAGGCCAGGCCGAACTGAACTGTCCCCAGCGCCAGTTCCATCAGCGCACCTTCACCGCCGCAGCCAGCGTCGCGACCACATGGTCCTGCTCGGCGGCCGTCATGTCGGGGAACAGCGGCAGCGAGATCGCGCCGGCGTAGTAGGCCTCGGCGTTGGGGAAGTCGCCGCGCCGGAAGCCCAGGCGCTGGTAGTGCGGCTGGGTGTGAATCGGGATGTAGTGCACGTTGACACCGATCTGCGCGTCGCGCAACGCCTGGAACACGTCGGCACGCTTGGCGGCGCAGCGCTCGGCATCGACCTCGATCACGTACAGGTGCCAGGCCGAGACACGGTCGGCCGCGCGCGCGGGGCGCTTCACCGGCAGGCCGGCCAGCAGGCCGTCATAACGTTCCGCCAGCGCGGCCCGCTGCGAATGCATCTGCGGCAGGCGCTTCAGCTGCGAGGAGCCGAGCGCCGCCTGCAGTTCGGTCATCCGATAGTTGTAGCCCAGGCATTGCTGCTCGTAGACCCACGGGCCCTCGGGCTCGGCGTCCATCTGCGAACGCTCGCGCGTCATGCCGTGCGAACGCAGCAGGCGCAGGCGCTCGGCGACCTTCGCATCCTGCGTGGTGACCAGGCCGCCCTCGGCCGTGGTGACGATCTTCACCGCATGGAAGCTGAACACGCTGGCATCGGCCCAGGCCGCGCCCACCGGCTGGCCGAGGTAGCGCGCACCGGTGGCATGCGAAGCGTCTTCGAGGATGCGGAAGCCGTAGCGGTCGGCCAGCGCGCGCATCTCGCGCAGGTCGGCCGGCAAGCCGGCGAAGTCCACCGGAATCAGCAGCTGCGGCAGCGTGCCGCTGCGCTCGGCGGCCACCAGCTTGTCGGCCAGCGCGGCCACCGAGAGGTTGCGCGTGGCCGGGTCGATGTCGACGAAATCGATGCTGGCGCCGCAGTACAGCGCGCAGTTGGCCGAGGCCAGGAAGCTGTTCGGCGTGGTCCACACGCGCGCGCCGGGCCCGATGCCCAGCGCCAGGCAGGCGATGTGCAGGCCGGCGGTGGCGTTGCTCACCGCCACCGCATGCGCCACGCCGTGCAGCGCGGCGAACGTCGCCTCGAAGCGCGGCACCTCGGCGCCTTGCGTCAGGTACTCCGAGCGCAGCACCGCGGTGACGGCGGCAATGTCGTCTTCGGTGATGCTCTGGCGGCTGTAGGGGATGAAGGCCATCGTCGGGTGCTCCGCGGGCCCTGTTCTCCGCCGCCGGACCACCGGTGCGCGCGCCCCCAAAGGCTCGCGCGGCCGCGGCAGGCGCAGGACCACGCTGTCGATGATCCTGCAATGCCGCCGGCGCAATGCGCCGAATAGCGCGGGTTTCCCCGCCGATCAATGCGCCTGCTTCAGTGCGTCCCGTTCACGGCGCCTTGCCGCTGGCCACGTCCATCACCAGGCGGGTGGCCAGGTACAGCCGCGGCACGATGGAGTCGAGCTTGACGTACTCGGCATTGTTGGAATGCGAGCCGGAACCGCTCAGGCCGAAGCCTTCGATCACCGGGCCGCGCGCCTTGACGAAGGCAAAGGCCGCATCGGTGCCGCCGCCCGTGGCCTTTTCCAGCACCTTCAACGGCAGGCCCAGCTCACGGTAGATGGCCACGGCCCGGTCGCCCAGGCTGCGCGAGGCGGGCGTGGCCTCCAGCGGCGGGCGCCGGATCTCGAAGTGCAGGCCCACCTTGGCCTCGGGCAGGCGCTGGGTCTTCACCCGCTGCTGCAGCGTGGCCTGCAACGCGTCGAAATCGGCCAGGCGCAGCGCGCGCGCATCGGCCTGCGCGCTGGCACGCGCGGGAATCACGTTGCGGTTGGTGCCGGCCTGCGAGACGGTCCAGTGCAGCGTCAGGCCCTCGGCCGGTTTCGACAGGTCGCTGAGCTGCAGGATCTGGTGCGACAGCTCGACCAGCGCATTGACGCCCTTCTCCGGCGCCGCGCCGGCATGCGAGGCGCGGCCTTCCACCGTGAGGTAGGCCGAGCCGATGCCGCTGGTGGCCAGCCGCAGGTTGCCGCTGTCGCCACCGCCCTCGAACGAGAACACCGCGTCCTGGTCGGCCGCCATGCGGGTGATGGTGCTGCGCGAAGCGGGCGAGCTGATCTCCTCGTCGCCGTTGATCAACACGGTCAGCGTGTCGTAGTCGCGGAAGCCCAGCTTCTGCAGCATCGCCACCGTGTGCAGGATCAGTGCGACGCCCTGCTTGTCGTCCAGGATGGCCAGGCCATAGGCCCGGTCGCCGTCGATGCGGAAGGGCTGGTCCTTCAGCATGCCGCGCAGGTACACGGTGTCCATGTGCGCGATCAGCATGATTTTCTTGCTGCCCTGGCCCTTGAACTCGGCATGCACCATCGCGCCCTGCCGCGGCGGCGTGTCTTCCATGCGGTAGACGTCCTCGGACTGGATCAGCCGCACCTGGCCGCCCAGCTGGACCAGGCGGTCGCGGATCAGCGCGGCCAGCTGGGCCAGGCCCTGCGGGTCCTTGCTGCCGGACTCGATGCCGACGAGCTCGCGCAGGGTGTCCAGCAGCGGCGCCTGCTCGGCACTGGCCAGCGCATGGATGTCGGCCACGGGTTCGGCCCAGGCGGCGGGGGCATGCAGGCCGGCCAGCAGCGCGGCCGCGGCAAGACAAGGGGTCCAGGAACGCATGAATGCCTTTCTTCGGTGAACCGGCGCACTCTAGGCAAGGACGGGGATGCTGAAAAGATGTCAGCCTCTTGCCAGCGATCAGCTTTGCTGATCATCATGCCGGCATGAAACTGCAGCAGCTCGAAGTCTTCGTCGCCGTCGCGCGTGAACGCAGCCTGCGTGCCGCGGCCCGGCGCCTGGCGCTCACCCAGCCGGCGGTGACGCGCAGCATCCAGGAGCTGGAAGCCGACCTCGGCGCGGTGCTGATGAACCGCAGCGTGAAGGGCGTGGACCTCACGCCGGCCGGCCAGGCGCTGGAGGTGCGCGCCGGCCAGCTGCTGGAAGACGCGCGCCGCGCCCGCGAGGAGATCGAGCAGCTGCAGGGCGAGCTGCGCGGGCGGCTGAGCTTCGGCACCACCTCGTCGATTGCGCTGGCGCTGCTGCCGCAGGCCATCCAGCAGTTCCGGCAGGCGGCCCCGCTGGCCGAGCTGTCCATCACCGAGCTGAAGTTCCCGCAAGGCGCGCAGCGGCTGCGCGACGGCCAGGTGGACTTCGCCGCCACCCACATGCTGCCGGACATGCTGGACGAGGACCTGCGCAGCATTCCGCTGCTGGAGACCGAGTTCGTCGCGATGGCGCGCGCCGGGCATCCGCTGATCGGCGCACGCACGCTGGCCGAGCTGGTGGACGCCGAATGGCTGCAGCCGCTGACCGACGAGGCTCGTCCGTCGTCGGTGGTGGCCCGGGCCTTCAGCGAAGCCGGCCTGCCGCCGCCGCGCGGCATGGTGCGCTATGCCTCGCTGGCGGTGATGCTGGCGCTGGTGTCGTCCACCGACATGCTGGGCGCCGCCTCGCGCCCGCTGGCGCAACGCCTGGCCGCCTTCGGCCTGCAGCCGGTGCAGCTGCAGGCGCCGCTGGCGCGGGTGCAGATGGGCGTGGTGATGCGCAGGTCCTATCGGCCAACGCCGATGGCCACGCAGTTCCTGTCCTGCCTGCAGACGGCCGCACGGGCCGCCCAGGCCTGACGACAGGTCAATGCTGGCGCGCGCCGCCCACTTCCGAGGAGATCATCTCGCGCAGCTGCGGCACCGACAGGAAGTCGGTGTTGCTGCCGCTGTCGTAGCTGAAGCCGGGCTTGACGCGGGTGGCGCCGGTACGGGCGCAGTAGTCGTCCACCGAGTACTGGCCGCCCGAGGGCAGGATGGCGTAGTAGCCGCCCAGGTCCACGGTGTTGGGGCTGTCGCTGGCGGTGATCATTTCCTCGTGGATCTTTTCACCGGGGCGGATGCCGACGATCTTCTGCTCGGCTTCCGGCGCCACCGCGCTGGCCACGTCGGTGATGCGGTAGGACGGGATCTTGGGCACCAGGATCTCGCCGCCCCAGGCATGCTCGATCGACCACAGCACCATGTCCACGCCTTCCTGCAGCGAGATGTTGAAGCGCGTCATGTTCGGGTCGGTGATCGGCAGCACGCCGCTGGCACGCTTGTCGACGAAGAACGGGATCACCGAGCCGCGGCTGCCCATCACGTTGCCGTAGCGCACCACCGAGAAGCGCAGGTCGCGGCTGCCCTTGATGTTGTTGGCGGCGACGAACAGCTTGTCCGAGCACAGCTTGGTGGCGCCGTACAGGTTGATCGGCGCGGCGGCCTTGTCGGTGGACAGCGCGACGACGCGCCGGACCTGCGTGTCCATGCAGGCCTCGATCAGGTTCTGCGCGCCCAGCACGTTGGTCTTGATGCACTCGAAGGGGTTGTACTCGGCGGCCGGCACCTGCTTCAGCGCGGCGGCGTGCACGACGATGTCGACGTTCTCCAGCGCGCGCGTCAGGCGGGCCTGGTCGCGGATGTCGCCGATGAAGAAGCGCAGCTGCGGGTACTTGCTGGCGGGCAGCTGCTGCGCCATCTCGAACTGCTTGAGCTCGTCGCGCGAGTAGATGACCAGGCGCTTGACGTCCGGGTAACGCGCCAGCACCGTGTGCACGAAAGCCTTGCCGAACGAGCCGGTGCCGCCGGTGATCAGGATGGACTTGTTGTTCAGCATGGCTGCATGCTCCTTGCGTCAGACGGGTGAGGTGGGAGAAGAGGGAAAGAAGGTGTCGTGCGCATCGGCACGGCGTTGCGCGTAGCGCGCGGCCTGCAGCTGCTGCAGGCGGGTGTATTCGGCGGGCTGCTCGAACAGCTGCTGCACCAGCTGCAGCGCCTGGGCTATGTGCAGCGAGCGCACCAGCCGCTCCTGCAGGAACGGCGCCTGCGGGGCCAGCTGGGTCGGCCAGTCTTCCTCGCTGACATGCACGACCAGGCTCGCCGCATCGAGGAAGTTGATGCTGCCGGTGGTGAGTTCGCCCCAGGCGATGCAGAGATCGGTGTCGCGCGCGATGTCGTCGATCGACGGCTGCGTGGTACGCAGGAAGTAGTCCGCCGGCGCGCCCAGGGCGCCCGAGACGACGTTGATCGCCGGCGTGCTGGGCTTGAGCCGCACCGCCAGCTCGGCGCCATGCCGCGCGCACAGCGCCTGCAGGCCGCGGAACAGCGCGCGCAGGCCGAACAGGTCGATCTGGTACTGGCCGTCGCTGTACATCGTGTTGACCAGGATGGTCAGCCGCTTCAGCGCGGGCCGGTGCTGCGCCGGCTGCGTGGCGCGGAAGCGCACCGCGCGCGTCGGCACGGCCTGGCCCAGCAGCGTGGCCACGCGGGTGCCATAACCGTCACGTTCGATGGCCGTCACGCGGTGGGCATGCGGCAGCGCGGCATTGGTGTAGCCCGAGTGCGGGAACACGGTGATCTCGCTGCCCAGCGCATCGGCCAGCGAGAACAGCGGGCCCAGGTGGCCGTTGTCGTGGTCGGCGATCACCAGGTGCGGCCGCTGGCCGGCCAGCGCACGTTTCAGGCCCAGGAAGTTCAGGGCCTGCAGGTAGCTGCGGCGCGCCAGCACGTCGGCCTGCGCCTCGAGCGTGCGGCGCGAAGGGATCAGGTCGGCCAGCTGCTCGGTGAACACGCGGCGCGCGGCCTCGCGGTACAGCACGCAGCTGGGGTCGATCTGCTCGGGCTTCAGCGTGGCGATGTCCTTCAGCAGCATCGCGCCGCGGCGCACCGGCACATCGCAATAGATGCTGGGCAGGTCGAGGTTGCTCGCGAAGGCTTCGCTGATGGCCTGCGTGAAGGCCTTGACGTCGTAGAAGCAGCTGCCCAGGTGCGTGAGCGCCGGCACGGGCCCCCGCGCGGCAATGGCCGCGATGGCGTCGAAGTCGAAGCAGGCGGTCAGCTGCAGCGGGTTCCAGAAGCGGCCGGCCGGGTAGCGGTCGACGAAGCTCCAGCGCTGGGCGTCGGCGCCGTAGATCTCGGCCTGCACCGCGGAATCGAAGTTGAACAGCAGCAGGTTGTCCGGCCGCAGCAGGCCCAGGCGCTTCTCGGGGAAGTCGCGCTCGACCACCGGGCGCAGCGCCTGCGCGGTGAGCATCACGTGCAGCGGCTGGAACAGCACGCCGCGGTCCCAGCCGATGAAGCTGCCGGGGCCCCACAGGTGCTCGCGCTCGCGCGTCAGCAGCAGGTCGATGGTGGTGGCCCGCGCCACCGTCTCGGTGTAGACGCGCGCCGGCATGTCGCGGCCCGTATCCAGGCGCCGCAGCTCGTAGTTCGTGAAGCCGGCCTGCAGCACCGTCTCCAGGATGCCAGGGTCGGTGCACAGCAGCGGCAGCCCGGCGAAGCGCTCGCGGTTCGCCTCCAGGTGCGCCACGTCGCTGCGCTGCAGGACCAGCAGCGCGTCCACCGCGGCGGGGCTCATGCCGACCTCCGGCAGGGATGCGAATCAGGGCGAACGGGCATGGGCTCGGAGCGTGCAATCACTGGGCTCCAGTAGACCCCGCCGGGGTCCGGCGCAATCGGCGGAAAGCCGGCGCTTTTCGGCCTCAATTTCCCGCTGGCGGTGCCGAGCGGCTCAGCGCAGGTAGTCGAGCAGGCCCGGGCCGAGCGACTGCAGCGTCGCGGCCAGTTGCTGGCCGTCGTGCAGCGCATTGACCTGCGCGATGCGCAGGCTGAAGTGGTCGCTTTCGGCGGCCATCACGTCGAACAGCGAGCGGCGGCCGAGCTGCTGCCACTGCTGCAGCGTGAAGCCGCGCAGGCGTTCGCTGTCGCGCAGGATGGCCTCGGTCTGGCGCGCGCGGTCGAAGGCCGAGCTGGCCTGGTCGTACAGGTCGGTGATGCGGGACCTGCGCGCTTCCAGCGCATCGTCGCGCTGCAGCAGCGCGGCCTGCGCGCGCTTGCGGGCGGCCTCGGCAGCGGCATCGGTGCCGGGGTTCAGCAGCGGAATGTTCAGGTTCAGCCCGACGCTCAGGCCGGTGCTGCGGCTGCCGGGGATGTTGCCGCCGTAGTTGTTGGCCTGGGTGAGCCCGGCACTCCAGCTCAGCTGCGGCTTGTTGCCGGCGGCGATGGACTCCGTCAGCGCCTCGGCCGCGCGGGCCTGCACCTCGAGCTGGGTGACCTCGGCCGAGTGCTCGGCGGCGGCCAGCAAGGTGTTCATCGACGGCAGCTGCAGCAAGGCGCCGCTCAAGACGCCGGGTCCGAGGGACTGCTCGCCGACGAAGCGCTGCAGCCGCAGCGCCGCCTGGCGCACCGTGGCATCGGTCTGCGATTGCGTGAGCTCCACCTGCAGCAGGGTCTTGCGCGCCTGCACCAGCTCGCTCAGGCGGCCGCGGTCGGCGGCCACCACCTGCTCCAGCGCCTCGACCAGGCAGGCCGCACTCTGGCGGTACTCGGCATACACCTGGGCCTGCTGGCGGTAGCGGCTCAACTCGAAGGCGGCGGACACCGCGCTCAGCGCCAGCTGCTCGCGCTGGCTAAGATGGCTCAGGCGCAGGGCCTCGCCCTGCAGGCGACGCACGTCGATCAGGCGGTCGGTGCGGCCGCCGTCGTAGAGCAGCTGGCTCACCGTGAGCCCGGCGCGCAGCTGGTTGGCGCTGCTTTCGGTGACGCCGGCGCCATGAATCGCCGCCGGCCCGGTGGTGACGGACAGCGAGGCCTGCGGGCGCTTCGCGGCCTCGCCCTCGCGCACATCGTCGAGCCCGGCATCGGCCAGCAGGCGTGCAGCGGCCACGCCCGGGTTGCGCTCGATGGCGCTGAAGGTCAGCGTGCGCAGCGCCTGGCGTGCGGCCTGGGCATCTGCCGTGGCGGCCACCGGTGTCGCCGGCGCATCGGTGCAGCCCGCCGCCTGCACCAGGCGCCCCGGCCAGGCCACGGCCAGCGCCAGCAGCGCGGCACAGGCGAGGCGACGGCGGGCAACACGGCAGACAGCGAAGGCAGAAGGCAGCACGGCGGACGGGCGGGCACGGGGCCCCGGCGGGACGCAGCCGCCAGTAGATGCCAAGGCCGCCCGGCCCGATCGGCGGAAAAGCCGCGGCAATCCCGCCGCTGTTCGCGCCGGTGGACGTGCGCCGCCCTCAGGGCTGCGCGACGTACTTGTTGCCGTTGGCCTTGAAGCGTGCCACCGCTTCCTTCAGGTCCTTGTATTCCTCGCAGGGCAGGAAGCAGGCCTTGTCCAGCGTGGCCAGGCGGGCCTCGGCCTTCGGCAGGTCGCCCAGCATCAGGTACAGCTCGCCGGAGTATTCGAGCGCGCCGCGGTGCTTGGGGTCGATGCGCAGCGCCTCGTTGTAGTAGCGCTCGGCGGCGGCGTAGTCGGGCGTCTTGGCCTTGCGGTGGCTGTAGCCCATCAGGTTGTTCCAGTCGGCGCTGCCGGTGTCGTTGACCTTCTTCAGCTCGTCGATCGCCGCCACCCAGCGGCCGGCCTTGATCTCGGCGCGGGCCGGGGCCAGCTTGTCGGGCGCGGCGGGCGCGGTGTCGGCGGCGCGGGCGGCGCCGCAGGCGCTGGTGGCGATGATCAGCGCGGCGGCAAGGCGGGCCAGGGGGGCAGCGTTCATGGGGCGGTTCCTCGGGTTGGGGTGGATGGATGGACACCTTGTGCTGGGCGTCCTGCCCGCACTTACGAGACCGGGTGGCGCGGCGGACGCAGCCGCCCGCAGGAAATCCTGCGCCCGGCTACCAGAGCTTGACGCAATGCCCCGACAGCACGAAGGGCGCTGCCGGCGCCTCGCCAGGCAGGGCCGGCGCGGGCTGCAGGCTGACCGCCAGCCGCGCGGTGTTGAAGAACAGCTTTTCGGCGCTGTCGCGCAGCGGCAGCGTGACCGTGATGCCGGCCTTGTCCCCGGCCGGCACCACGCCGATCGGGAACGGCGCGCCGCCGTCCTTCGGCAGGCCCCAGAGCTGCGCGACCTGGCCCGCCGGCACCACCAGCGGCTGCAGCAGCTTGACGTCCAGGCGCCGGCCGTGGCGGCGCGAGCTGGCCAGCACCGCGGGCTTGCCGCCCACGTCCAGCAGCAGGCCGACATAGCTGGCCGGCAGCGCTTCCTGGCGCGTTTCCAGCCCGCCCAGCTGCGGCTGCTGGCGCAGCACCAGCACGCACAGCAGCGCACCGGCCAGCGCCCCGGCCCAGAGCTGGCCGCCGCCGAACAGCGCCTGCCACCACGGCTTGCGGGCGGCCGGTGCCGGCGCCTCGTGGAACAGGCGCTGCTGCAGGCCCTGCCAGACCTCGGCCCGCGGCGCCAGCGGCGGCACCGGCGCAGCCAGGTGTGCCAGCCGGCCCTGCCAGTGCGCCACGGCCTGCTGCGCGGCCAGCTGTTCGCGCAACAGGTGATCGAAGCGGCGCCGCGCGCCACCGACCATGGTGCCCAGCGCGTAGTCGCGCGCCAGCGCGTCCAGCCGTTCGGGCAGCAGCAGGTTCATGCGCCGGCCCTCATGCGGCGGTGACCCCGGCCGTCTCGAGGCAGCTCTTGAGCTTGTCGACGCCGCGCCGCACCCAGGCCTTCACGGTGCCCAGCGGGGCGTTCAGGATCTCGGCGATCTCGGTGTGCACCAGGCCGCGGTAATAGGCCAGCGCAATGGCCTGCCGCTGCGCCGCGGCCAGGCCGGCCATGCAGGCATCGATGCGCACGCGCATCAGGCTGTCTTCCAGCAGCTGCTGCGGCTGGCGCGCGTCCTCGTCGGGCAGCTGCATCGCCTCGTCGTCCAGTTCGACGGTGGCCGCGCGTTCGCTCTTGCCGCTGCGCAGCTTGTCGATCGCCTTGTTGCGCACGATGTTGATCAGCCAGGTCATCGGCGTGGCCAGCGCCGGGTTGAAGCCCGCGGCGCCATGCCAGACGTTGATGAAGGCTTCCTGCAGCACGTCCTCGGCGCGGTCGCGCCGGTTCAGGATGCCGTAGGCCAGGCCCAGCAGGTGGTCGCAGGTCAGGCGGTACACCTGCTCGAAGGCGCCGCGGTCGCGCAGCGCCACGCGCGCCAGCAGGCGCGAGAGCTCGGCATTCGATCGTTCGGGCAGCGCGGGGGACATGGGGGGCGAGGGTAACGCAGCGCGTCGCTGCGACCTACCCCCACCTACGTCGCCGCGGCCGGGACGGACGCCTTTCGCCGGCTCAGGCCGTCTGCGCGATGCCGGCCAGCGCCCAGGCACCGCTGCCGTCGGCCGGGCGCACGAAGTGCCAGACCTCGTCGAAGGGCTGCGCGGCACTGTCCTGCGCCTCGACGATCAGGCCGTGGAAGCGGACGCTGACGACCTGCTGGCCGCCCTCTTCCGCCGTGTCGACGACCTGCGCGTCCAGCTTCATCACGGCGGTCTGCTGCGCGGCCCCGCCGCGTTGCATCAGCTCGCGCTGGAACTGCTCGGCCATCTCGGGCGTGGCGTAGCGGCGCAGCTCGGCCAGGTTGCCGGCATCGTTGGCGGCCTGCAGGCGGGTGAAGAGCTGCTTGGCGATCTGCTCGAAGCCGGCGGCATCGAAGCCGGCCAGGGCCGGCGCCGCGGGTGCAGGCGGAGCCGGCGTGCCCGGCCAGCCGCCGAACGCCGGCGGCGGCGCGCCCGCGCCGGCGTACTGCAGCCGGTTGCCGGGCGCCGGCACGCCATGGCCATGGCGCGCGAAACGGCGCATCAGCCACAGGCCCACGAACACCACCAGGCCGGCCACCAGCACCATCGTCAGCAGGCCGGCCACCTCGGCGCCCAGGCCGAAGTGGCTGAGCAGCGCGGCCAGCCCGATGCCGGCAGCCAGCCCCGCCAGCGGGCCCATCCACGAGCGCCTGGGCGCCGCGGCCGCCGGCTGGGCGCCCGGGCCGGATTGCGCGGCCTGCTGCGGCGCATTCGGCTGCGCGGGGTTCTGCTGCTGCGGGGGCGCCTGCACCGGCGACTGCTGGCGCGGCGTCGTGCGCTTGATGCCCGAGCTGGTGCCACCCCCCAGGCGCTTGGCTTCCACGTCGACCGGGCCCAGGCCCAGCCCCAAGCCCAACACCGCCACCAGGGCGGCCACCAGAAGGCGTTTCATCTCGACACTCGCTTGCATCGGCCGGAACCCCCGGCCTCTGCCGCGCAGTGTGCGGCCAGCGGGCCCGATTTCAATGCCGCAGGCCCTGCTGGCGTCATCGAGATTCGCGATCAGACCAGGCTGGCCTGGCGCTCGCGCACGAAGGCCTCGAAGCGATCGGCTGGCAGCGCCGGCGCCCAGTGGTAGCCCTGGCCCAACGGGCAGCCGAGTGCCTGCAGGCGCGCCAGCGTGGCGGCGTCTTCCACGCCTTCGGCGATGACGCCCAGGCGCAGCGCCTGGGCCATCTGCAGGATGGCGCGCACGATCGCGTCGTCCTCGGCGTTCTGCGTCAGGCGGCGGATGAACGACTGGTCGATCTTCAGCCGCTCGACCTCGAAGCGCTTGAGGTACGCGAGGTTCGAGTAGCCGGTGCCGAAGTCGTCGATCGAGAAGGCAATGCCCATCGCGCGCAGCCGCGCCAGCATCGCGCGCAGGGTCTCGGTCTCCTCGATCAGCATGGTCTCGGTGAGCTCGAGCTCCAGCAGCTGCGGCGGCAGGCCGGCATCGAACAGCGCGCGGTGCACCGCGGCTTCGAGGTCGCCGCGCCGCGCCTGCACCGGCGAGAGGTTGACCGAGATCACCAGTTCGCCCAGGCCGGCCTCGCGCCAGCCGGCCGCGGTGCGGCAGGCTTCGCGCAGCACCCAGTTGCCGAGCTCGACGATCTGGCCCGAATGCTCGGCCACCGGGATGAACTGCGCCGGCGAAATCGGCCCGCGTTCGGGATGGCGCCAGCGCAGCAGCGCCTCGGCGCCGATGACGCGGCCGCTGCCCAGCTCGACCTGCGGCTGGTAGTGCAGCTCGAACTCGCCGCGCTGCAGGCCCTGTCGGATCCAGTCGACCATCTGCAGGTGCTCGGCGACGCTGGCGTTCATCTGCGCATCGAAGAAGCGGAAGGCGTTGCGGCCGGCGCTCTTGGCGCGGTACATCGCGATGTCGGCCTTCTTCATCAGGCTGTCGAAGTCGTTGCCGTCGTCGGGGTAAAGCGCAATGCCGATCGAAGCGCCGCCATGCACCTCGAGGCCCTGCAGCGGCAGCGGCTCGGCCACCGCCTCGAGCAGGCGCCTGGCCAGCGCGGCCACGTGGTCCGCGTCCTGCGCGTCGACCTGCAGCGCGAGGAATTCGTCGCCGCCCAGGCGGCTCAAGGCATCGCTGCCACGCAGCAGCGGCGCCAGGCGCGCGGCCATCGCGCGCAGCAGCTGGTCGCCGGCCGGGTGGCCCAGCGAGTCGTTGACGTTCTTGAAGTGGTCGAGGTCCAGGTACAGCAACGCCACCTTGCCGCCCTGTCGCGCGGCCAGCGAAGCGGCCTGCACGAAGCGGTCGCGCGCGGCCAGGCGGTTGGGCAGCCCGGTCAGCGTGTCGTGGCTGGCCAGGTACTCGATGCGGCGCTGCTGCTCGCGCACCGCGGCGTTCTCGTACGCCAGGCGCTTCAGGGCGCGGCCGAGGTCGTTGGCCATCAGGCCGATGCTCAGCGAGGACGCCACCAGGATCACGCAGACGTCCATCACCTCGGGCATCGTCAGCGGCCGGGTGGTGTTGTCGCGCCAGCCCAGCACGGTGGCCAGGCCCACGCCGACACACACCACCAGGCAGGTTGCGAGCAGCGCGATGAACAGGCGCCGGTTGCCCAGCAACGCGGTGAACACCAGGATGCCGGGATACCCCAGCAGCGCCACGTCGCGCAGCCCGGCGCCACGCACCATGAAGTAGCTCAGCATGCCGGTCAGCGCGCCCAGCATCACGGTGGCCGCGGCATCGGCGCGGCCCTGCTGCAGCAGCCAGCGGGCCACGCCCAGCAGGCCCAGCGTGCCCACCATCACCCAGAACACGATGCCATGGCTGCCCGAGGCCAGCCGGTACAGCGCGGCCATGCCCAACGCCACGCCGGCCACCAGCAGCACCTGGTGCATGCGGCGGAAGCGGTGGTCGGGATCGAGCAGCAGCGAAGCGTCGGGCATGGCGCGGGGATGAAGAACGCGCAGCGTTCAGCGTTCCTGGAAGACTTGCTGCGCCTTCGTCATCGGCTGCATCAGGTAGCTCAGCACCGAGCGCTCGCCGACGTTGATCTCGCCGGTGCCGGTCATGCCCGGCAGCACCGGCAGCGGCTTGCTGCCGACCTTCAGGCTCGAGCGGTCGGCCTGCACCATCACGCGGTAGTAGGTGGCATCGGCCGCGCCCGGCGTGGCCTGGCGTTCGGTGTCGCCCAGCACATCGGGGCTGATGGTGGTGACCTGGCCCTTGAGCCGGCCATACACCGCAAAGTCGTAGGAGCTGAGCTTGACCTCGGCCTTCTGGCCCAGCTGGATGAAGCCGATGTCACCGGGCTTGACCCGCAGCTCGACCAGCACGCGTTCGCCGATGGGCACCACCTCCATCACCGACGAGCCAGCCGAGACCACGCCGCCGATCGTGTTGGCACGGATCACCTTGACCAGGCCGTTGACCGGCGAGCGCAGCACGGTGCGCTTGACCGCGTCGTCGCGCACCACCATCTGCTCGCCCAGCTGCGCCAGCTCGGTCTGCAGCCGCACGAGTTCGGCGCTGGCCTCCTGGCGGAAGCGGTTGACGCGCTCTTCCATCGCCGCGTTCAGGTCGTTGACCTGGCGCCGCACGCGCATCACCTCCACCTCGCTCATCAGGCCCTTGGCCGACATGGTCTCGGCCACCTGCAGTTCCTTTTCCAGCAGCGCGAGGTTGCGGCGGTTCATCGCCAGCGATTCCTGCAGCCCGCGCTGGCGCGCCTGGTAAGACTCGGTCTCGCCGGCCACCGCCACGCGCGCATTCTTCAACTCGGGCGGGAAGCTCAGGGCACGGCCGGTGGATTCGGCCTGCGCCCGCGCGATCGCCGCACGCAGCGCCAGGCGCTTGGCCTCGCCTTCGTTCTGCTGCGCCTCCAGCCGCGTGGGGTCGAGCAGCGCGAGCTCCTGGCCGGCGTGCACCTGCTGGCCTTCGCGCACCAGCAGCTCGCGCAGGATGCCGCCTTCCAGGCTGGCGATCACCTGCTCGCGGCCTTCGGGGATCACGCGCGCATCGGCGCGGGTGATGATGTCCACGTGCGCCAGGGTCGACCAGCCCACCGCGCAGGCCAGCGCGGCCAGCATCAGGTAGATGGCCCAGTGCGCGGCGCGCATCGGCTCGGCCACGTGCGCGGCGGTCAGCGGGTTGACGTACTTCAGGTCGTCCGGCCGCAGCACCGGCTGCGCGCTGCGGCGTCCGAGGATCGCGGCGATCATGCGGCCACCCCGCCAGTGACGGCCGCGGCGGCCTGCGCCGCCACCTGGGCCGGCGTGGTCGGCACCTGCGGCGACTGCACCGGCGCGGTGTTCGCCGCCACGTCGGGGCCGGCCGGCGCGCGCACGCCGGACAGCGCGGCCAGTACCTGGGCCTTCGGGCCGTCGAGGATGACGCGGCCGTTGTCGACCACGATCACGCGGTTCACCAGCTCCAGCACCGCCGGGCGGTGCGTGACCATGATCAGCGTGCAGTCGCCGCTGGCCTCATGCAGCTGGCGCAGGAAGGCGACTTCGGACTGCGCGTCCATCGAGCTGGTGGGCTCGTCCATCAACAGGATCTTCGGCTGCGTGACCAGGCAGCGTGCCAGCGCCACCAGCTGGCGCTGGCCGCCCGAGAGCAGCGCGCCGGCCTGGCCGACCGGCAGCTCCCAGCCCATCGGGTGGCTGGCCACCAGGCGCTGCAGGCCGGTGAGGCGGGCCACCTCGGCCAGCCGTGCCGGGTCGGCGCTAGGCCGCTCCAGAAGCACGTTATCGCGCAGCGTGCCGTTGAACAGCCGCGGGTCCTGCGCGACGAAGCCGACGCGGGCCCGGTAGTCGGCCGGGTCGAACTGGCGCAGGTCGATGCCGTCGGCCTCCACCTGCCCGGCGGTGGGCTGGTACAGCCCGCCCAGCAGGCGCAGGATGGTCGACTTGCCGCTGCCGATGCGGCCGAGGATGGCCACGCGCTCGCCCGGCGCGAAGCGCAGGCTCACGTTCTTCAGCACCTCGGGCGTCGGCTCGTCCACCGCCAGCGGGTTGGACGGCGGGTACGCGAAGCTCACGTCGTTCAGCCCGATGCGGCCGCTGAACTCGCGCTGCGGAATGTAGGCGCGGCCGACCTCGCGTTCGAGCGGCTGCTCCATCACCTTGTTCAGCGCGCGCAGCGCGGCCATCGCGCCCTGGAAGCGGGTGGCCAGCATCACGACGCTGGTGAGCGGCGCGATCGCGCGGCCGGCGAACATCACCGCGCCGATCAGCATGCCGCCGGTGATGACCTTGTCCTGGATCAGGTGCACGCCCCAGAGCAGCATCACCAGCGTGATGGCCTGCTGCGAGACGCCGGAGAGGTTGATGGTCCAGCTCGACACGCTGCGCGCGCGCAGCGCGGTCTCGGCCGCCGCGGCGGTGGTGGTCTCGTAGCGCTGCACGAAGCGGCCCTGCGCGCCGGCGGCCTTCAGGTCTTCCATGCCGTCGACCACCTCGACCATCACGCCGTGCAGGTCGGCGGTCTGCTGCATGTTGGCGGTCTGCAGCCGGCGCAGGATGCTCTGGATCGCGAACGCGAAGCCCAGGATCAGCGGGATCGCGATCACCAGCACCCAGCCCAGCGGCCCGCCGATCACGAAGGTCATGCCGACGAAGACCAGGATGAACGGCAGGTCGGAAATCGCCGACAGCGTGGCCGACGAGAAGAACTCGCGCACCATCTCGATCTGGCCCAGCACATGGGCATAGGCACCGGAGTTGCCCGGCCGGTTCTCCATGCGCACGCCCAGGCTCTGGCGGAACAGCGTGGCGCCCACCAGCACGTCGGTCTTGCGGCCGGCCATGTCGATCAGGTAGGCGCGCAGCTGGCGCGCGGACAGGTCGAACACCAGCGCCATGCCACCGGCCACGGCCATCGCCCACATCGTGACCATGGCCTGGTTCGGGATCACCTTGTCGTAGACGACCGAGGTGATGATGCCGGTCACCATCATCAGCGCATTGCTGAGCAGCGCGGCCAGCAGCGCCGAGCGGTAGTACGGCAGGAATCGGCGCACGTGGCCCCACAGCCAGTGGCGCGCCGGGTCGGCCAGCAGGCGGGTCTGGTCCGGCGTGTCGGGCTTGGTGAGCTGCGGCGTGGCGACGATCAGCTGGCCGCTGTAGTCGGCGGCCAGCTCGCTGTCGCTCACTTCGCGCGGCAGGTGCAGGCGCCCCGGCAGCACGATCTGGCAGCGGCCGCTGGCGGCGTCGCGGCCGGTCAGCACGCAGGCACCACCGTTGTTCAGCAGCAGCACCGCGGGCAGCAGCAGCGCGGGCAGGTCTTCGAGCCGGCGCTGCAGCAGGCCGGCCGAATAGCCGCCCTCGCGCAGCACGCGCAGCGCCATCGCGGCGTCGATCGGGCCGTTCACCGGCTGGCCGGCCAGCAGCGATTCCACGGTGCGCTCGCGCCCGTGGTGCCGGGTCAGCCAGGCCAGCGCATGGGCCAGCGCGTCGTGGTCCAGGTTCCAGGCCTCGGGGCTCGGCGGCGCGCCGTTCGGTGTCGGGTTCATGGTCAGGCGGCGCGGGCGGCGCGGGCTTGCAGCGCCAGGCGTTCGAATTCGGTCTCGATGTCGCGCACCAGCTGCGGCAGGTCGAACAGCGGCGAGCTGCGGCCCTGCTCGGCGAGGTAGCGCTTGTAAGACGCCGCGCGCGCCGGCTGGCGGCCGATGGCGATGGCCAGCTTGCGATAGTCGGCCAGGTTGTCGGTCACCAGGTCGGGCAGGCCCACCGCGGTGAGCAGGCTGCCGGCCATGCGCGAGATGTAGCTGCGGCCGCTCATCGTCAGGATCGGCGTGCCCATCCACAGCGCGTCGCTGGCGGTGGTGCCGGCGTTGTACGGGAAGGTGTCGAGCACCAGGTCGGCCAGCTGGAAGCGCGCCAGGTACTCGGCCGGCGAGACACGCGGCGCGAAGATCAGCCGCTCGCGGGCGACGCCGGCGGCGTCCGCCTCGCGCAGCATGTTCTCGCGCGCGGTGTCGTTGTCGGCCAGCAGCCACAGCACGCTGGCCGGCACCTCGTGCAGGATCTGCATCCAGGTGCGGAACATCTCCGGCGTGAACTTGAAGTTGTTGTTGAACGAGCAGAAGACGAAGGCATCGTCCGGCAGGCCGTAGGTGCTGCGCACCGGCTTGTCGGCCACGTCGCGCTGGCGGTCGCTGACCTGGTAGCAGTGCGGCAGGTAGATCGGCTTCTCGGTGCAGTACGGCAGCAGCTCGGGCGGCATCACGAAGCGGTCGGCCAGGATCCAGTCCACCCCCGGCAGGGCCGAGGTGCCCGGCAGCCCGAGGTAGCTGACCTGCACCGGCGCGGCGCGGTAGCCCAGGATCGCGGGCCGCGCGCCGCTGGTCAGGCCCTGCAGGTCGACCAGCACGTCGATGCCGGCCTGCGCGATCAGCTTGGCGGCGGTCTCGTCGTCGACACCGGCCAGGCGCACGTGGTGGTCCATCGCCGCCAGCAGGCGCCTGCGCTGCGGCGTCGGCGATTCGGGCGTCCAGCAGAAGGCATAGACCTCGAACCGGCTGCGGTCGTGCAGCTCGAACAGCTCGGGCGTCAGCAGCCCCACCGCGTGGGTGTGCAGGTCGCCGGACAGGTAGCCGACCTTGATGCGGCCGCTGCGCGGCGGCATCAGGCTGTGCAGCGCCACCGCCGGCGGCTTGGGCACCTTTTCGTAACAGAAACGTTGCGCGGCCAGCAGCTGCAGCGCGGGGTCGTCGCTGGCGCTCATCATCGCCAGCAGCGAGGTGCCGGTGAGCAGCTGGTTCGGCGTCACCTCGCCCACCGGCTGGTGCGCAGGCCATTCGCACTGCTTCTGGCGCAGGTGGACGTAGTGCTGGATCACGTCGGCCTGGTTCGGCTGCCATTGCAGGCTCTTGACCAGGCAGGCCTCGGCCTCGGGGTAGCGGCGCAGGGTCTCGAGCAGCCGACCCTGGTTGTTGATGGCATGCACCCGCAGGTCCAGCGTCTCGTTCGAATCGCTGACGCGTCGCCAGTGCGCCAGCGCCTCGTCGTGCGCGCCGCGGCGTTCGAGCACATGGCCCATGTTCAGCAGCGCATGCGCGAAGTCGGGCTGCAGTTCCAGCGCCTCGCGGTAGGCGGCCTCGGCCTCGGCTTCGCGCTGCAGGTTGCTGAGCAAGGTGCCCAGGTTGAACAGCGCCACATGGCGCAGCGGCACCGCGCCGGCCTTGGCCAGCCATTGCTGGTAGGCGGCGGCGGCCGCTTCGGGTTGGCCGGCCTGCTGCAAGGCCGAGGCCTGGCCCATCAGCTCGGTCAGCGTGGGCAGGGAGGTGGCCGGCGGGGGCGAGGTCAGCGTGGGCATGGCGTGGCTTGGCGCAGCTTGTGACAGTGGCAAGCCATGGTAGGAGGCCCCCTCCCACCTTGAAGGGCGCAAAAGCGGCGGGTTGCCGGCCCTGATCCGGCCCGGGCGGGCCGGGCGACGTCAGTCCGGCCGGGCCGCCAGCTGGCGCAACGCCTGCGCGAACACCTCGGGCGGCTGCGCGCCCTGGATCAGGTGGCGGCCGTCGATCACCACCGAAGGCACCGACTGGATGCCGGCCTCGGCCCACTCGCGCTCGGCCGCGCGCACCTCGGCCGCATAGGCATCGCCGGCCAGGATCTCCCGCGCCTGCGTGGCGTCCAGGCCCACCTGCGTGGCCAGGTCCACCAGCACCTCGGCATCGCCAGGGTTGCGGCCCTCGCCGTGGTAGGCCTGCAGCAGGGCCAGCTTCAGCGCATGCTGCTGCCCGCCGCCCTGCAGCCCGGCCCAGTGCAGCAGCCGGTGCGCGTCGAAGGTGTTCCACACGCGGTTGCGCTCGCCGAACTGGAAGCCCACCGCGGCGCCACGCTCGCGGATCGCCACCTGGTTCTGGCGGATCTGCGCTTCGCTGATGCCGTACTTGCGGCCCAGGTAGGCGACGATGCTGTCGCCCTCCGGCCCCATCGTCGGGTTCAGCTCGAAGGGCTGGAAGCGCAGGGTGACGGGCACCTCGGGTCCGAGGGCGGCGAGCGCCTTGTCCAGCGAATGCAGGCCCACCGCACACCAGGGGCAGGCCACGTCGGAGATGAAATCGATCTGCATGGCGCCGATTGTCCCGGCTCGGCCGCAGGCGCTGCCGGCGCGGGGTCTTGCAGCGGGCCCCGAAAGCAAAACGGCGGCCCTGAGGCCGCCGTTCGGTGTGCTGTGCGAGCGGGTGTCAGAACCCCAGGCTGGCCAGCAGGTCGTCCACCTCGCCCTGGTCCGACACCACGTCGGTGCGGCCTTCGGGGTTGACCACCGGGCCCTGCAGGATGCTCGGGTCCACCTTCTCGCGCTGCTCGGGCGGCACCACCTGCACCAGCAGCTTCACCAGGCTGTCTTCGAGGTCGTTGGCCAGCGTCACGACCTTGGCCACCACCTGGCCGGTGAGGTCGTGGAAGTCCTGCGCCATCATGATGTCGGTGAGGTGCGCATCGATCACCTGCGTGCGCGACTCGACATCGTTGACGAAATTCAGCACCGCGCCCGAGGCCACCGCCTTCACCGGGTCGGCCACCAGCGCGTCGGCCAGCTTGCGGGTTTCGGCAGCGATGTGGGCATGCTCGGCCTTGGCCTGGTCCACCGTGTTCAGCACCTTCTCGGCGGCCTGGGCCGTCTTGGTGGCGATGTAGCTCAGGCGGCTGCGCGCGTCGGGCAGGCCGTCGGTGGCGATCTGCAGCTTGGGCATCACGCCCAGCTGCTGCATCGTGTCGTGCAGCAGGCGGGTGATGGTGCCGATCTGCTGGAACACCTCGGGCGAGGCGACGATCGGCTGCGTGGGAACCAACGACGTCAAGTCTTCCATTTTCATGATGTGCTCCTGGGCGTTCGTGGTGCTCGTCGCTCAGGCGGTCGCCGCGAGCTTCTGCATGATCTTCTGCACCTTCTCTTCCAAGGTGGCCTTGGTGAAGGGCTTGACGATGTAGCCGGCTGCGCCGCTCTGCGCCGCCAGCACGATGTCTTCCTTGCGCGCCTCGGCGGTCACCATCAGCACCGGCAGGTGCTTCAGCGACTCGTCGGCCTTGATGGCCTTGAGCAGCTCGAAGCCGTTCATGTTCGGCATGTTGATGTCGCTGACGACGAAGTCGAAGCGCGAGGTCTTGAGCATGCCCAGCGCGACGGCACCGTCTTCGGCCTCGTCCGCGTTGTTGCAGCCCATTTCCTTGAGCAGGCCGCGCACGATGCGACGCATGGTGGAGAAGTCGTCGACGATGAGGAACTTCAGGTCGGAGGGAGTGCTCATGACTGTCCTTCGGATGGGCTTGGCAGGGGCGGTGGTGAGGTGGCAGCGATTGCTGGGGTTCTTATCGGCCGACGATCGGCTGACTTGACACCAACATCGGCTTTTCGGGACGAATCGACGGTTCGGCAGCGGCCGCCGGCGCTTCGGGTTCGGCATCGAGCCGAGGACGGAAGAAGCGGTCTTCCGCATCGCGGTTCATCACGATGATGCTGATGCGGCGGTTCTGCGGATCGAAGGGGTCGTCGGCGACGAACAGCGAGCTCGAGGCCAGCCCCTGCACCCGCAGCACGCGGTTCTCCTCGAGACCGCCGGCCATCAGCTCGCGTCGGGAAGAATTGGCACGGTCGGACGAGAGTTCCCAGTTGCTGTAGCCGCGGTCGTTGGTGCCGAAGGGCTGGGCGTCGGTGTGGCCCTCGATCGTCAGCCGGTTGGGCACCTCGCCCAGCACGCTGCCGATCGCGCGCAGCAGCTCGCGCATGTACGGTTTCACGACCGAGCTGCCGGAGTCGAACATCGGCCGGTTCAGCTCGTCGACGATCTGGATGCGCAGGCCGTCGCGCGTCATGTCCATGCGGATCTGCGCGGCGTACTGCGCCAGCTTCGGGTTGTTGCGCAGCTCGTTCTCGACATGCTCCTTCAGCTCCTCGAGCTTCGAGATCTCGGCCTTGCGCTGCTGTTCCTTCAGCACGTGCAGGTTGATCGTCGAGCGCGTGGCATCGAGGTCGCCGCGCCGCACCTGGCCGGTGGAACGCGAAAGATCCTCGCCGCCGCCCTTGACGACGTGCGAGGAATCGCCCGAGCCCGAGCCGCCGCCCAGCAGCGCCACCTTCAGCGGCGAGGCGAAGTAGTCGGCAATGCCCTTCTTGTCGCCTTCGGTCGTGGAGCCCAGCAGCCACATCAGCAGGAAGAAGGCCATCATGGCCGTGACGAAGTCGGCGTAGGCGATCTTCCACGCGCCGCCATGGGCCGCGTGGCCGCCCTTCTTCACCCGCTTGATGATGATGGGCTGGAGCTTCTTCGAATCGCCGGCCATCGTCTTAGCCCGTTATCACTTCTTGCCCTTGACGTGCGACTCGAGCTCGACGAAGGTCGGGCGGTCGCCCGAGTACAGCACCTTGCGGCCGAACTCGATGGCCACCTGCGGCGCGTAGCCCTGCATGCTGGCCAGCAGCGTGGTCTTGATGCACTGCAGTTCCTTGCCGGCGTCCTCGACCTTCTGCTCGAGCAGGCCGCCCAGCGGCTCGACGAAGCCGTAGGCCAGCAGGATGCCGAGGAAGGTGCCCACCAGTGCCGAGCCGATCATGCCGCCCAGCACCGCCGGCGGCTGGCCGACCGAGCCCATGGTGTTGACCACGCCCAGCACCGCGGCCACGATGCCGAAGGCCGGCAGACCGCCGGCCAGGCGATTGAGCGCGGCCACCGCCGCGTGTTCTTCCTGGTGGTGCGTCTCGATCTCGCTGTCCATCAGGCTTTCGATCTCGTGGGCATTGAGGTTGCCCGAGACCATCATGCGCAGGTAGTCGGTGATGAACTCGACCACATGGTGGTCGCTGCCCACGGTCGGGTACTTCTGGAACACCGCCGAGTTGTGCGGGTCCTCGACGTCCTTCTCGATCGACATCAGGCCTTCCTTGCGGGCCTTCTGCAGGATGTCGAACATCAGCGCCAGCAGCTCCATGTAGCGCGCCTTGCTGAAGCGGCTGCCCTTGAAGCACAGGCCCAGGCCCTTCATCGCGGCCTTCACCACCTTCATCTGGTTGTTCGCCAGGAAGGCGCCGGCCGCGGCACCGAAGATGGTGATCAGCTCGAACGGCAGCGCGTGCAGGATCACGCCGATGTTGCCGCCGTGTGCGATGAACACCCCGAAGATGCACCCCAGGGCCAGGAGCCAACCGATGATGACGAACATGGTGTGTAGCTGGTTGAACGCTGCGCCGTCCCAGCGGGCCGGCGCTTGTCTTTCTGCGTGGGTTATCGGCCGGGGTCGGCGTGGATTGAGCGGAACGGCTTGTTTTCGCCGATTCGGTACAGCCAGATCGGGCGCATGCCCTCGGCGCGCAGCACCGCCTGCGCGCGCGCCCCGGGCACCTCGAAGGCCAGGCTCGCGAGCCAGGCGCCGCGCGGCATCTGCGCCTCGGCCTTGGCCAGTGCGCGGGCCATGCTTTCGGGGCGCTGGAACAGGTAGACCAGGTCATAGCCCGACCAGTCGAGCCGCCACATGTCGCCCTGCCGCACGCGTGCGAAGCGGCAGCGCCAGCCGGCGGCCAGGCGCAGCGGCCAGCTCCATTCGATGCCTTCGACGTGCGCCTCGGGCCACGCGGCATGCAGGGCCTTCAGCCCATGGCCCAGGCCGCAGCCGGCATCGAGCAGGCACGCACCGCGCGGCAGGCGGATGTGCCGCGGCAGTTCGGCCAGGGCGTCGGGCGGTGTCGGGAACAGCGGCGCATCGCGCCACGCGCGCAGCGGGTAGGCCAGCGCGAGCAAGGTCAGCGGCAGCAGCCAGGCCCAGGCCGGCAGGCCGGCGGCCAGGCCACTGGCCAGCGCGGACAGCGGAAAGCCCGCGGCCACGATCAGGCGGCGCCAGCCGGCCTGCGGCGGCCAGGCCCAGGCGGCGCCGGCCAGCATGCCCGCCGGCAGCGCCACCGGCTGCAGCGCCGGGTTGCCGCGCAGCGCGATGAACAGGGCCCAGGCCGAGCCCCAGGCCAGCAGCGCGGGCAGCGGCCAGACCAGGCGTGGCGAGGGCAGGGAAACACTCATTGCTCCAGTGTCGGAGCGACGAGCAACAGGCAATCGACGGAAAAGCGCCGGGAAGCCGGCGCGCGGCGGTGCAGCAGCCGGAGTCAGCGCATCATCATCAGCCGGTCGTGCGGCGGGATGACCTTGACCTTGTCGACGCTGACGGCCGACTTCACCGCGTAGCGCTTGTCCAGCGTGTCGCGCAGCGCGGGCGTGCCCATCGGCGCGCCCGATGCAGCCACCAGCGCGGCCACCAGCGGCAGGTTGGCACGGCGGCCGCGGCCGATCACGATGCCGATCTCGCCATTGGCCAGGGCGACGAAACTGCCCGGCGGGTACAGGCCGACGGCCTTCAGCAGCGCGCCGCCGATCTCGTCGGGCACGCCATCGGCGCCGATGCAGGCTTCACGCGCGGCCTGCACCGGCGTGGAGGGCACGCGCGTGGCGCGGCGGCTCAGCTTCGCGGTGAAGATGTCGACCCGGCGCAGCAGGCGCGCGGCCTGCTGCGGGCCGCTGAGCGCGGACAGCGGCATCGCCTTGCGGCTGTCGTCATGGTGCAGCTGCACGATCTCGAGCCAGGCCAGGTCGGTGACGCCGGCGTTGGCCAGCATCTGCGCCGACTTGGCCGGATGCTGGTCGAGCTCCGCCCGCATCGCCGCGGTCATCGTCGGCGCATGCGCGGCCAGCATGTCCTGCAGCCGGCGGATCGACAGGTTCATCGTCAGCGCGGCACGCTCGAGGCTGCCGATCAGATCGGCGTCCCATTCGAGCAGGCGCGCGGTTTCGCGGGCGACGATGAAGCACAGCAACGCATGGTGGCTGCTGTAGCTTTCGGTGCTGTGGCCGGCGCCGTAGATCAGGTGGTACAGCGAATCGTCGAGCCGGCGTTCGCTGAGGGTGCGCGCCGCGTCGCAGCGGGCCTGCAGGCGCTGCTGCCAGCTGCGATCGGCGCCAGGGTCGCGCAGCAACCCGTCCAGGCCGGCGCACAGCTCGTCCCATTGCTCGCCGAAGCGCAGCGTGAACTGGCGCGCCGCTGCGCGGTCGTCGTCCATTGGCTGCGGCCGTGCATCGGCAATGCGGCCCAGCGGCGCATTGCGCAGCAGCATCGCGTCGATCGCCCCGCCCAGGCGGCGGCGCCAGTCGCTGGACTCGCCCTCGTCGGCATAGAGCTCGGCGGACTGCAGTTCTTCCAGCACGTCGGCCCGGTCGACCCGCGAGCCGGCTGCCAGCAGCAGACGACCGGCAGCGTCGCGCAGCCCGAAGGGCAAGGCTTCGTTGAGTCGCAGGTACTGCTTGGAAAACGGGACGAGGTTCACGGTCTCAAGGTTTCAAGGGTTCACGGCCCTCGGCGGAGGGCCACTGCCGTTTTTATCGGACCGCGATGGCGAAGCTTGAGGAATCCCCCGACGGAAAAGAAAAGGGCGGATTCCGCTCGAGGAACCCGCCCGCAAAAGCACAGGGGATGTGCTAGGAGGAGACAAGCAAACAAGAAGTCATCGCATACAACGCTGTTTTCGGTCATCGGCAGCAGCAGGTCAAGCGCGGCTGCCGCAGGCAACTCAGTGGGCCGTGCAATCCTGCGCTTCGGCGCGCAGTTCCTCGCGCATCTCGTCGCTCACGCCCGCCAGGCGGATGCCACCGGCATTGCGGCCCTTGCCGGCGCGCGCCGGCGGGTTGCACAGGCCGCACACGTAGTGGCGCGCGATCTCGTGCGGATGGGTCACGAAGTGGCCGCTGCACTTGCTGCACTTGGTCATCGAGAGCATGCCGTTGTCGACGAACTTCACCAGGCGCCACGCCCGGGTGATCGACAGCTGCGGCTCGAGCTCCTGCGCCCCCACCTGCTCGAGGTACAGCTTGTAGGCCTTGATCACGGTGTCGATCTCGTCGAGCTCGGCCACCTTGTTCAGGTATTCGTGGATGTTCAGGAACAGGCTGGCATGGATGTTCGGCTGCCAGGTCATGAACCAGTCGGTGGAGAACGGCAGCTGGCCCTTGCTGGGGCTCTTGCCGGCCACTTCCTTGTACAGGCGCAGCAGGCGCTCGTAGCTCAGGTCGGTCTCGCTCTCCAGCACCTGCAGGCGGGCACCCAGGCGGATCAGCTCGACGGCGGTTTCGATCTGCTTGGCTTCGGTCAGGATGCTCTTGCTGCGGGTCATGCTGTCTCTCCGGGATCGGTTCGGTGGTGCTGGGGGCGAGGCGGGATTCAGGCCGCTTCCTGGTGGCGACCGGCCAGCAGGATCGAGGCATGCAGGCGCGACACGCTGTCGTTCGCCGAGGACTTGCCGTGGCTGGTCAGCAGGCCCCACACCAGGTCGTCGTCGCAGCGCATGCGGCACAGCAGCGTGTTGCCGGAGGCGATCTTCATCATCTGCGCCGGGGTCAGCGTGGCGATCAGCGTCGCGGTCTCTTCGCTCACGCCCAGGCGGAACAGGGCCTGCTCGCGGTCGGTACGGATCAGGCTTTGGGCCAGCATCATGTACGACAGGTTGGCTTCACGGATTTCGGCGAGGATCTGGTCGGCGTTCATGGGGTGGTCTCCGGCGGTGTGTGGCGAGGGGTTAAGAAGTTCGTTCAGCGTGAAACGAACTGTAGAGACCGGAACTGGACCGGAACATCAGGCCAATTCGTGATCTGGAGTCCCGCTTTTTCGGTCGGCCTTGTCAGGCAAATTCCTACACGTTGTCTCCCTGGCCCCGATGCCGGCCCGAGACCCGCGCGGCGGCGGCCCGCGGCACAATGATTCGAACGCCCCGATACCGGCCGTTGCAGCCTGCAGGTACCGATCGATGTTCGAAGCAGACACCCTCAACGTCTACCTGATTCCATTCGTCATCGCGATCCCGATTGCCGTGCTGCTGCTGCTGGCGGCCCGGCGCGACGATGCGCCAGCCCCCGTGGCCACCGTGGCGCCGCCGGCACCCGCCCCGGCCGGGCGCGACGAACCGGCGCGCCTGCTGGTGGTGGACGATTCGGCAGTGGCACGCGCCAAGCTGCGCAAGCTGTTCGAGGGCGCGGGCTACCTGGTGGAGACCGCCTGCGACGGCGTCGAGGCGCTCGACCTGCTCGGGCGCAGCCGCTTCGCGGTGCTGGTGACGGATCTCGAGATGCCGAACATGAACGGCATCGAGCTGATCGCCGCGGTGCAGGGCAGCCTCGACACCGAAGACCTGCCGATCGTCGCGATCACCGGGCATGACGAACTGCAGGCCAAGGTGCACGACTGCCAGGGCCTGTACGGCATCTTCAAGAAGCCCTGGCACGACCGCGAACTGCTCAAGCGCATCGAAGCGCTGGTGTCGCTGCGGCCAAGCCGTCCGGCAACTGTCTGAAGCCGCCGCCGCTGCGGCGGCCGGCCCCTCAGACGGCAAATCCCGGCCCGAATTGATGGCTAGCTTCGTGCCGAAGGTCACGCATTCGGCCAAAGAAGTGATTGACATCGACTGAAAAAGCGCCGCGAAACACCCTCAAGTTGCGCGACTGCCGGGCCGATACCCATCCCAACGGGCGGTCGTAAGGCCCCCGCGGTCCGGTTAGCCGGCCGAGGGATAGCGGTGGAACACCAAGCACCAATGTCCAGCGGCGACTAGCGCGGGCGGGCTCCGGCGAAGGTGATGAACCCCGTCGGGCCAGCAACGGAAGCACACCCGCATTCAGGGGTGCGCGACCTGAGTAACGTCGGCGCTATTGCCGGGATATCTGGGAAACCTTTAGGAGTTCATCATGGGCATGACCATCAACACCAACGTGGTGTCAATGAATGCGCAGCGCAACACCAGCGCCTCGCAAAATTCTCTCGCTACCTCGATGCAGCGCCTGTCGTCGGGCCTGCGCGTCAACAGCGCGAAGGACGACGCCGCCGGCCTGGCGATTGCCAGCCGGATGGACGCCCAGGTGCGCGGCATGAACGTCGCGGTGCGCAACGCCAACGACGCGATCAGCCTGTCGCAAACCGCTGAAGGCGCGATCGGCAAGCTGTCGGACATGGTGCAGCGCATGCGTGAACTGGCGGTGCAATCGGCCAACGGCACCAACACCGCCGCCGACCGCACGAACCTCGACGCCGAATACCAGCAGCTGGGCCAGGAAATCACCCGCACGATCGGTGCGACGAGCTTCAACGGCCTGAACATCCTGGCCGGCAACGCCGGTGCGCAGGACTTCCAGGTGGGCGCCAACTCGGGCCAGACCGTCACGGTGACGACGACCGACCTGTCGGCCGACGCTTCCGTCACGGCCGTGACCGGCGGCGACATCACCACGGCCGGCACCGCGACGACCGCGATCACGAACCTGGATTCGCTGATCGACAAGCTCAACAGCGAGCGCGCCACCTACGGTGCGGCGCAGAACCGCTTCGACGCCATCGTCAACGTGCTGCAGGCCTCTTCGGAGAACCAGGCCGCTGCCAAGGGCCGCATCATGGACGCCGACTTCGCGGCGGAAACCGCGAACCTGAGCCGCGCGCAGATCCTGCAGCAGGCCGGCAACGCGATGGTCGCCCAGGCCAACCAGCTGCCGCAGCAAGTGATGGCGCTGCTGCGCGGCTGATCCCCGGCCGCCCCACCCCGCCCTCTCGGCCAGGCGCCGCCCTTCACGGGGCGGCGCTTTTCTTTTGGCGGACCGGGAGCGCGAACTGGCCGGTATTCGCGCCGCATATCCGGGCATTGCCCGCGGCGGCGATGCCGACAATCCATTTGAACGTCATCGCATTCCGCGGTGGCGGGACCGGATGGATTGCCGAGCAGGCCCGACGAAGGGCCAGGCAAGGTCTCCGGGAGTCATCGATTCTTGTGGAGCACCACCATGGCCCAGACGATCAACACGAACATTGCCTCGCTCAACGCGCAGCGCAACACGTCGATGTCGCAGAGCTCGCTCGCGACCTCGATGCAGCGCCTGTCGTCGGGCCTGCGCGTCAACAGCGCGAAGGACGATGCCGCCGGACTGGCCATCGCCGAGCGCATGAACTCGCAGGTCCGCGGCATGAATGTCGCGATCCGCAACGCCAACGACGCAATCAGCCTGTCGCAGACGGCTGAAGGCGCGATCGGCAAGCTGACCGACATGGCCCAGCGCATGCGCGAACTCGCGGTGCAGTCGGCCAACGGCACCAACACCGCCGCCGACCGCACCAGCCTGGACGCCGAGTACCAGCAGCTGGCGCAGGAAATCACGCGCACCATCGGCGCCACCACCTTCAACGGCCTGGCCGTGCTGGCCGGCGGCGCCGGACCGACGGACTTCCAGGTCGGCGCCGACGCCGGCCAGACCGTCACCGTGACGACGACCGACCTGTCGGCCGACGCCACCGTCACCGCCGTGACCGGCGGCGACGTGACCTCGGCGGCCACCGCGTCCACCGCGATCACCAACCTCGACGCGATGATGGACAAGTTCAACAGCGAACGCGCCACCTACGGTGCGGCGCAGAACCGCTTCGAAGCCATCATCGGCGTGCTGCAGACCTCGTCGGAAAACCAGTCAGCCTCCCGCGGCCGCATCATGGACGCCGACTTCGCGGCCGAAACCGCGAACTTGAGCCGCGCGCAGATCCTGCAGCAGGCCGGCAACGCGATGATCGCGCAGGCCAATGCGCTGCCGCAGCAGGTCCTGAAACTGCTGCAGGGTTGAACGGGAACAGGAGCCGGGGGGCTCGATCCTCGGGCCAGCCCTCGCGGGCTGGCTCTTTTTTTTGGCCGCCTGATTTTTTTGCGCGGACGGCTCAAGCACGGCGCGCGCGCGCCGATAGACCGTAGGCGAAGGAAAAACACGCCATGACTTCATCCGTCTCCACCGTGGGCAGCATCAGCTCCGCAGGGCTGGGCAGCGGCCTGGATGTGAACAGCATCATCACGCAGCTGATGGCGGTGGAATCGAAGCCGCTGGATGCGCTGAAGACCTCGGCCACCGGGCTCAACACCAAGATCTCCACCTTCGGCAAGATCCAGAGCCTGTTCTCCACGCTGCAGGACAAGGCCAACGCGCTGACCTCGCTCACACTCTGGGGCCAGACCACCGCGACGCCTTCGGACACCACGGCCATCAAGGTCAGCACCAGCAGCGGCAGCACTGCGGGCAGCTACTCGGTGAACGTGACCAAGCTCGCCGTCGCGCAGACCGTGACCGCCGCGGCGCAGCCCTCGGCCGATTCGGCACTGAACGCCGGCACGCTGACGATCGAACTCGGCACCTGGACCGGCGACACCAACAACCCCTTCACCGCCAAGAGCGGCAGCTCGCCGGTCACGGTCGAGATCAGCGAGAGCGACACCAGCCTCACGACGATCCGCGACAAGATCAATGCCGCCGGTGCCGGCGTCGTCGCCAGCATCGTCAACGACGCCTCGGGCGCGCGGCTGTCGATCCGCTCGAAGGACACCGGCGCCGAGAACGCCTTCCGCATCACCGCCAGCGAAACCTTCGACGATGGCGACGACACCCAGGGGCTGTCGATCCTGAACTACGACCAGGGCGGTGGCACGTCGCAGATGACGCTGGGCACCAATGCGGCCGACGCGCAGCTGCAGATCAACGGCATCGCGGTGCGCTCGGCGAGCAACACGCTGACCAACGTGGTGGACGGACTGAACCTGACGCTGCTGAAGGAGACCACCTCCCCGGTCAGCGTGGCGGTGGCGGCCGACACCGCCAGCGTCAAGAGCAAGATCACCGACTTCGTCACGGCCTACAACGACATCGCCAACCAGCTGCGCACGCAGACGGCCTACAACGCCGACACCAAGACCGCCGGCACGCTGCAGGGCGACTCGGCCGCGGTGTCGCTGCTGAACCAGCTGCGGTCGGTGATCAATGTCAGCAGCAGTGCCTCGTCCACCTTCTCGCGCCTGTCGGACGTCGGCATCACGATGGGCGCCGACGGCACGCTCAGCGTCGACGACACCAAGCTCACCAATGCGATGGGCAACCTGCCCGAGCTGAAGAACCTGCTCACTGCCAGCGGTGCCGACAACGCCAGCACCGGCTTCATCCGCCGCTACAAGGCCCTGGCCGACGCGGCGCTGTCCACCGGCGGCACCTTCGACAGCAAGACGACCAGCCTGAAGAGCATGCTCAGCCGCAACTCGAAGAGCCAGGACGACATGCAGAACCGGCTCGACCAGACCGAGGCCCGGCTGCGCCGCCAGTACACCGCGCTGGACACGCAGATGTCCTCGCTGAACAGCCTGTCGAGCTACGTCTCGCAGCAGATGGCCATCCTGGCCAAGAACAGCAGCGCCTAGCCTGCAAGATACGCGGCCACCCCGCCCGCCGGCTGCCGGTGCCCAGTGCACCGCAGCCGGTTTTTTTCATTTCGGCCGGGCCCGGCCCTAAAGCCAGAAACAGCGGGTAAGACCGGTCCTCGTGCGGCTCAAGCGGCCTTCCTGTCGACCGATAACAGCATTACAGCCAACGTCACCCCTCACGCAGAACATCATCATGTCCTTCGCGTCGTTTGCAGCATCCACGCCCCGCGGCCGGCAGTTCGTCGGCGCCTACCAGACGGTGGGCGTCCAGTCCATCGTCGACCAGGCCTCCTCGCACCGCCTGATCACGCTGCTGTTCGAGGGCCTGTTCGCAGCCATCCACAAGGCCCGCGGCGCCATGCGCGCCGGGGACGTGCAGACCAAGGGCGCGGCCATCGGCCAGGCCGTTCGCATCATCGACGAAGGCCTGAAGGCAGGCCTGAACCTCACGGCCGGCGGCAAGCTGGCCGGCGACCTGGCGGATCTGTACGCCTATGTCTGCGTTCGTCTGACTCAAGCCAACCTGCGCAATGACGAAAAAGCACTGGACGAGTGCGTGAGCCTGGTGACGCCGCTGCGCGATGCCTGGCTCGCGATCGGCAGCACCCCCGCCGCACAAGCCCACAACTGATTCCCCCCTCCGGCAGCCACGTCCCACCATGAACACCAGCCTACTGTCCTACTACGAGGCCATCGAGAAGGCCAGCGCCGACATGCTCGACGCGGCACGCGCCGGCAACTGGGATCACGTGATCAAGCTCGAAGGCGCCTGCGTGCTGTTGATCAGCCAGCTGAAGAACGCGGCCCGCGGCAACAACCTCAGTGCCGAGGAAAGCCAGCTGAAGTCGCGCATCATGAAGCGCATCCTGGTCAACGACGCCGAGATCCGCCACCTGGCCGAACCTTGGCTGGACGACCTGGACCACCTGATGGCCGGCAAGCCCAAGACGCTGCACTGAGCGCCGCACCGAGCGCCAACGCCGAGGCACCGACCCAGCCGCCACCAGAGGGCTCCGCGATGAACTTCATGGACACCCAGCCCGCCCCGATGGGCGATGCGGACGGGCTGGACCCGTTCGCTGCATTCCGCATCGAATCGGCACGCGAGATCGCGGCGCTGATGCGCCAGCTGATGGACGGCAGCACGCCGGTGAACCTGAGCGCGCCCGAAGGCGTGAGCCTGACCACCGCGCTGTGGACGGTCGACTCGGCCAGCCAGCGCCTGGCCTTCCAGGCCGACGGCGACAACCCGCAGCTGCAGCAGCTGGTCGAATCGAACGAAGTCACGGCGGTGGCCTACCTCGAGGCGGTGAAGGTGCAGTTCGACCTGCAGCACCTGATGCTGGTGCGCGGCAACGCGGCCTGCGCACTGCAGGCCGGCATGCCGCGGCGCATCTACCGCTTCCAGCGCCGCCAGGCCTACCGCGTGCGCACGCTCGAGCGCAGCGCACCGGTGGCGCTGCTGCGCCATCCCGCGCTGCCGGACATCCAGCTCTCGCTGCGCGTGCTGGACGTCAGCATCGGCGGCTGCGCGCTGCTGATGCCCGACGACATGCCGCCGCTCGAGGCCGGCCTCACGCTGCACGCGGTGCGGCTGGAGCTGGACCCGGACACGCGCCTGACCGCCTCGCTGCACGTGCACCACATCACCTCGATGCACCAGAACGCCCGCGGCGTGCGCCTGGGCTGCGAGCTGGTGCGCCTGGACGGCAATGCCGAGCGCGCGCTGCAGCGCTACATCGACCAGACCCAGAAGCGCCGGCGCATGCTGTCGCTGGGCTGAGGGCGGGCCGGGCGATGAAGCAACGCGGTTTCGGGCTCGTCGAGCTCTGCGTCGGGCTGGCCATCACGGCCGTGCTGGCGATGGTCGCGCTGCCGAGCTTCCGCGCCCAGCAGCTGCGCAGCCACCGCGCAGAAGCCGCCGTCACGCTGCAACGCCTGCAGCTGGCGCAGGAACAGTACCGCGAGCGCTACGGCCGCTACGCCGAGGCGATCGACCAGCTACCCGGTAATCTGAGCGGCCAGAGCGGCAGCGGGCTGTACCGCATCGCGCTGCAGACCAGCGGGCCGGACAGCTACCAGGCCGTGGCCAGCGCCCAGGGCGAGCAGGCGCGCGACAGCGACTGCACCGTGGTGCGCCTGCGCGTCGAAGGCGCGCTCAGTTTCCAGGAGCCCAGCCGCAGCTGCTGGCCGACATGATGGTCCCCGCCGCTCCCGCCCGCCGCCGCCACGGCCTGACGCTGATCGAGCTGATGATCGGCCTGGCCATCCTGGCGGTGCTGACCTCGCTGGCCGCGCCGCCCTTCGCGAGCTGGCTGGCGCGCAACCGCGTCAAGTCCGCCGCCGCCAACCTGGTGGCCGACCTGGGCGAGGCGCGGCACGAATCCAGCCGCCGCGGCGCACCGATGTACGTGCTGTTCCAGGCGGGTGCGCAGTGGTGCTATGCGATCACGCTCGACCCGCAGGCCGGCTGTGCCTCGGCCAGCAGCGCGGTGCTCAAGCGGGTGCAGGCCAGCGACCTGCCCGGCATCAGCGTCGCCGAAGCCGAGACCTTCGCCTTCGACGGCCAGAGCGGCACCGGCCTGCAGGCGCTCAGCCGCGTGCGCCTGGTCTCGCGCCAGGGCGACGCACTGCAGGTGAAGATGACACGGCTGGGCCGCGCCAGCATCTGCGCGCCCGACGGCGGCTTCGTCGACGTGCCGCACTGCTGAGCCCCGGCCTTCAGTGCCGGAACGGGTTGGCGGTGGAGAACCACAGGCCGATGCCGGTGGCGATGATGAAGGCCCCGTCGGTGATGCCGGCCAGCAGGAACACCTTGCCCTGCAGCTTCTCGATCAGCTCGGGCTGGCGCGCCGATCCTTCGAGGAACTTCGCGCCCAGGATGCCGATGCCCACGCAGGAGCCGATGGCCCCCATGCCGATCATGTGGCCCACGGCCAGCGGAACGAGGTCGATGCCGTCCATTCGAATGCTCCTTCGGTGCGTTGACGATTGCGCTTGACGATGTGACTCACTTGCCGCCATCGTGCGGGCGCCGCCGCCGGGTGTCGATGACCTCGCGGGTCAAGCCGGGCCCGGCACCCGCTGCGCCTGCACCCAGGGCCTGAGCACCGCCACCAACTGCTCGCGCAGGAAGGGCTTGCCCAGGAAGTCGTCCATGCCGGCCGCGCTGCAGGCCGGCCAGGCCTCGCGCCGCGAGCGGCCGGTGACCGCGACGATCGGCAGTCGCGCCAAGCCCTGCCGCTGCTCGTGCGCGCGCCAGCGCCGCGCGACCTCGAGGCCGTCGACGTCGGGCATCTCGCAGTCGAGCAGCAGCAGGTCGAACTCCGCGCGGCCCAGCGCGTCGAGCGTCTGCGCGCCGCTGGCGGCCACGCGCACTTCGGCGCCCAGGTGCTCGAGCATGCTCTGCGCGATGATCTGGTTCACCGGGTTGTCCTCGGCCAGCAGCACCCGCAGGTCCTGCAGCAACGGCGCCTGCGGCGGCGCGGCCGATGCCGGCAGCGCCGGCTGCACCTCCAGCGCCTGCGCCAGCACCGTCAGCAGGCGCGACAGCCGCAGCGGCTTGTACAGCACCACGGTCGCGCCGGTGACGCTGACCGGCGCGTCGCGCGAGCCGGTGCCGCTGAGCAGCACCGGCAGCGAGCCCAGCGCATGCATGCACGCGATGGCCGCCGGCAGCTGCTGCGCCGATGCGGCATCGTCGAGCGCCGCGCTGTCGATCAGCAGCACGCTGCGCGGCGCCAGTGCGGCCAGCGCGACCGGATCGAGCCGGTCGATGCAGCTCAGCGCGATGCCGGGCAGCGCCAGCATCTCGGCCAGGTGGCGGCGCATGAACGCGCTGCGCGCCATCAGGCACACGCCCGGCAGCGGCGGCGCGGGCGGGAAGTCGATCGTGCCCGGGCCGGGCAGCGGATGCAGCGGCAGCCACAGCGAGAACACCGAGCCCTGGCCCGGCGCGCTGCGCGCGGCGACGCGGCCGCCCATGCGCTCGGCCAGCTGGCGGCAGATCGACAGGCCGAGGCCGCTGCCGCCGTAGCGCTGCGCCGTGCTGCGGCTGGCCTGCACGAAGGGCTCGAACAGGCGCTGCAGCGCGGGCGGCGCAAGGCCGATGCCGCTGTCCTCGACATCGAAGCGCAGCCAGCGCGCGCCCGCGTCATCGGCCTCGCAGGCGCAGCGCAGGTAGACGCTGCCGCGCTCGGTGAACTTCACCGCGTTGGAGATGAAGTTGGCGAGCACCTGGCGCAGCCGTGTCGCGTCGCCCTCCACCATCGCCGGCACGTCGGCGGCGAAGAAGCCGCCGATCTCGATGCCCTTGGCATGCGCGCGCGGCGCGAACAGCTCGACCACGCTGAACGCGGTGGCACGCGGGTCGATCGGCGTGCGGTCGATCTGCATGCGGCCGGCCTCGAGCTGGGCGTAGTCGAGCACGTCGTCGATCAGCTGGCTCAGGATGTCGGCGCTCTGCCGCATCAGGCCGATCAGCTGGCGCTGCTGGCCCGGCGCCAGCTCGGGCGTGGCCAGCAGTTCGGCGGTGCCGATCACGCCGTTGAGCGGCGTGCGCAGCTCGTGGCTCATGTTGGCCAGCAGCATCACCTTGGCATTGGCGTCGGCGCGCGCCTGCTCGCGTTCCTGCGCCAGGCGCTCCATGTTGGCCAGCAGCGCATCGCGCAACTCGAAGCGGCGGCGCGAGGCCATCACCGTGAACAGCGCCAGCACCGCGGTGGAGGCCACCATCGCGGTCAGCGCGCGCCAGTCGTCGCCGGGCTGCGGCGGCGGCGCGGCCAGCCAGCCCTGCGCCACCGCGGCGAACACCGCGACGAACCAGGCCAGCGTGAAGCCCATCAGCACGAGGCCGGTGCGGATGGCGCCGGCCAGGATGACGTAGAACGGGTAGACCGACATCCACCAGCTGGCCGGCGCGCCGGCCGCGGCGCCGCTGGCCGCCACCAAGGCGGCCAGGTGCGCGGTGTACAGCGTGCCGATCAGGCTGACGCCATGCACATGGCGCAGCGCGTGGGCGGCGCCCCACCGGCGCGCCGGGCCCAGTTCCACCGCCAGGCCGACGACCAGTGCCAGCCCCAGCGTGAGGTAGCCGTGCCAGGGGGTGACGCGGCTGATGCCCAGCACGTAGACGACGTGCGCCAGCACGGTGACGCCGAAGATCGCGCGGAACAGGCCGGCCCGGTAGCGCGCCTCGATCGCGTGCACCCCGGCCACGTCGTCGAGCGTCCTGCCCGCCTTGCCTTCCATCCCGCTCCCATGCCGACCATCCGGGCCGCGAGCGCACTGTAGGCGGCGACCCGGGGCAGCGGCATCGGGGGCTACACCTGCATGTTCAGGGGATACCCGGGAGGTGGTTTCCATAGGTGGTCGCCACCCGCCAGGTATCAACTACTGGGTATCACTCGGCCACTGCGAGGCGCAGATGGCTCACGCGGCTACTGTAGGGAGTTCACCGCGGCGGCAGCGACTTGAACTGAGGCGCGAATCGCGACTAGTTCGCTGCCGCCGGCCCACCCTTTCAGGTGCACCCATCAGGGGGAGGCGCCGCCCGCCTGCCCGGCCGGCAGCGCCAGCAGCAGCACCAGCAGGTACAGCGACAGCTCGGCCGGCGCGAGACGCCCGGCCAGCTGCAAGTCGCCGCCGAGCTCCATGGCGATCGAGAGCAGGAACCCCCTGGCGGTGGCCGGGTCGTGCTCGACCTCCATTGCCTGCTTGACCCTGCCGGCGTAGTTCTGGAGGAGTTCGCGGTTCATGATGTGGCCCCCACCGCCGAGCCGGCCGGCTCGCCACCCCGAGCCCGTTCCGCAATCGCGCGGATGCCCTCGAAGTAGACGTCGTCACCAAAGGCGGGGCCGTCTTCCAGCGCCTTCTCGGCAAGCGTCACGATGGCGTCCAGGGCAGCGAGTGCGGCAGAGCCTGCCGCCGCGTCGGGCGATGGCGGGGCGATCGGGTCCGCAGTGACACCCTCGCCTCTGCCGACAGCCTCCAGCGCAGCCTGGGCCTGCTGGTAGGCCTGCTCGGCAATGGCGCGAACCCTGAAGATGCAGGCGCCAAGGGCCTCGCGCTGCGCCATCTGGTGCGGGTCGGGCTCGCCTCCGATGCACAGATCATCGGCCAGCAAGCTCGTCGCTTCGTTGACGCTGCGGATCATCCACAGCGCGTCGGCTGCGGCTACCAGGGCGGCGTTCATGCTGCACCGCCTTTCGATGCGTCGGCACCGCCGTGCCTCGCAAGCACTTCCGCAGGGTCCCAATCCTCGCCAAACCCGCCTCGCTGGTGCCCGATCAGCAGCGCCGACAGGACGAGGAAGAAGCCGTCGCGGACCGCATCCGGTTGGGTTAGCGCGGTCTGCACAGCGATGTCGAGTTCGCTGCCGGCCAGAGTCAGGTCGGACGGCTTGTCAGTGCCCGCGCGCTCGAGGTACTGCTCCTCGATGGAGACCAGGCTGTCGACCACGATGCGCGCCATGTTCGCGCCGGCCTGCCGCTGCTGGGCAGCCTTCGCTGGCGGCTCACCGGCAAGCAGATCCGACTCAGCAAGCGCGGCCGCTTCGCCCACGACGACCAGCGCCATCCCGCGTTCCTGCTCGTCCTGCGTGTTGCCGTCCAGGTCCTTGGACAGCATGGCCATCAGCCGGGAATTGAGCTGCGCGATCCGCATTGCCATGCCGCGAACGACAAGCGGCGTCGGGTCCTCGTACCGCATCGGTGAGTGCTCGACGATCGATTGCGCCAGCGCGGCAATCTCCCAGGTGGCCTCCATGCCGAGGCGCGTGATGCGGTCGGGCAGAACCGTGGCGCTCATGCTGCACCCCGCACGAAGCGTTGCGACGCGCCGGCGGCGTCGGCCGCCGACAGCAGGGCCTTGGCCATTGCGCGGGCCTGGACGGCCGACAACCGGCCGGTGATCAGCACGCCGTCACAGGCGATCTCGACGGACACTCGGGCGTCACCCTCGCGCCGTGAGGTGTAGACGCCGGCCGGGCAGCTGCCGAACGACAGCGAGCCGTGGCAGACGCGGGTGCGGGTGATGGGGGAATGGGTGGGCGCAGCTGGGGCGCCCGAGGTCATGACAGCCATGGATGGCTCCTGAGTCGAGTCAAGGGCCGTCGTCTTCGCTTCCACACGATGGGCGGCGGCCCGGAAACGGGGGTGGAAGTACCGGGACTCAGGTTCCGGCAGGCCAAGAGGCCTCCCCGCCCGGGCCGCCATTGAGCGGTCCGCGCGTTGCGCGCAGAAAAGCAAAAGCCGCTCTAAGGCGGCCGCGCGCCTGAGTTTCTTCCGGGCTTCCACACCCGACCGCCACGACCGTGACGGCAGAGGAAGTGTGCACCCGAACTGGCGACGCGCGCAAGGGGCGGATTGGACGCGAGGCGTCGGCCCTGGCCCATCCCTACCCGCGCGGTCGGCGCCCCCAGCCCTGTGGATGCCGCCTTGCGTCACAGGACGAACGGACCGAGGATCGCGGCCCAGGGCAGCAACAAGGGAGGGATGGGCGCCATGGATCGGACTTTCGAGAACCCGCAGAACGGCCACCGCGAGTCCTTCAGCGACTCGGCTTGGCTGTGGTCCCTGCTGTTCGGCTGGATCTACCTCTTGGCCGTCGGGCTGTGGGGCCATGTCTTCATCCAGATTTTCATCGTCGTGGTCTGCGCGCTGGTCGGCGGCGGCCCTGCGGTGGTGCTCGTGACGCCGATCCTGTGGATCGTCTACGCGGCGTCGATCAATACGATCCTGGCCAACCGGTACCTTCGACAAGGCTGGCGCGAGGTACAGCCGGGATCCGTGGCCGGCACCGGCCTTGAGTCGGATTCCTCACGCCAGGCGCGCCTCGGGCTGCAGACGCCTGCGCAGGCCGCCTCTACGGCTCCGGCAATGCCGGTTGCGACCCCTCCAGCCGGCCCTGCCCCGTTCGTCGCCGATGAGCTGGTGAAGCTCGCAGACCTGCGCGACAAGGGAGTGCTGACGCCGGACGAGTTCACCGCGCAGAAGGCCCGGCTGCTGGCCGGCGGGCCGTCAGTGGCGCCGGCGGTGCAACCGGCTGCGGCGCCCGCCCAGCCGTCGGGGGTTGTGGCCTATGGCCGCTGCTCGAAGTGCGAGGCGCAGGTCCGCCTGGACGCCACCAGCTGCCCGAACTGCACGGCCGCTTTCAACGAGTGGTCGACGTGGAAGATCCTGCGGCCCGGCGAGTAGCCGCGGCCAGCTGCCCCATCGCCTCCAGCCCAGCCCGCACAAGCTCCGCCCGGCTCGCGATGCGCCGCTGCTGGTCGTGCAGGTCGCGCACCTGGCGCAGGAGCGCGAGCCCTGGACCCTCCAGGCGCGCCGGCTTCGGCCCGGCATGCAGGCGCAGCGCAAGCCCCAGCGCGCCGCCCAGCAGCGGCAGCACCTCAGGCCCGATGCCCATGCGCCCGAGCGCGCCGGCCGTGAGCAGCATGTCGATCAGGTCCTGCGTCGCCCGCTCGGTGGCCACGCCCCGCGCCAGGTCGTCCAGCGCCAGCAGCTCGCCGGCCTGGATCGACGCCAGCTCCGCCGGCGCGGCCGGCTCGCGGTTCAGCGCCTGGAACACCGGATGCGCTGCGATGGCGTGCTGCCGGCGGATCGCGATGGGCTTGCGCACGCCGGCCCTTCAGCGGCCACCCGCGCCGCGCTGTGCCTTCGCCTCCCGCACCCAGCGCTTAATGGTGATCTGCGCGCGGGCCTGCGCTTTCGCGTAGTCGGTCGGCGCGACGAGGCCGCGCTGCTGTTCGTGGAGCGCCAGCAGCTCGCGCAGAAGCTGAGCGTCGCGCATCGTCAGCCGCATCGGCATCGGACCCTTGAGGGCCGCCAGGAGCACGGGGGTCACGCGATCGACCACAGCGCCCACCTCGGCCCGAACGCCATCCTCTGCGAGATGCCTGGCCGTCGTCATCATCTGGAACAGGCGGCGCGCCTCGGGCTTGCGCGCTCTGCCGTTGGCGAATGCTTCGACGACCTGTGGCATGCCTTCGGCCACGGCTGGAGGTCCTGCGGAACGGTCGCCAGCCATCAGCGCATGTCGACCTCGGCCAGCTCGGACGGGTTCGGGTGCCGCTCGCGAAGCCGGTACAGCACTGCAAAGCCTCCAGCGACGCCGCGCCGTGCTGCCTTCATCTGCGGCGTGCTGTTCGGGCAGTGCAACGCGACGTAGGCGTCGAGGTACGCGTCCATCAGCACGTCGGACTCCGGGTTCGCCTTGAACCGCGCGATCGCGATGTGCAGCGCCGCCTCGGCCTCAGGGTCCGCCGGGAAGACCGGGTTACGGAGCATCAATGGCCTCCCGCAGGGTCTTGTAGGCCAGGGACTGCGCCGTGATCGAGTTGCCGTCTTCGATCGCGCCGGTGATCGACTCGCCGCTGGCCGCGGTGGCCTGCACTGTCTGCTTCGTGTTCGTCTCGATCCGCTGCATCACCGCCTCGATGCGGTGCAGGATGTCCTGCCCGAAGTTGAAGTCACTGGTGTAGGCCGTGCCGCGCGCGTTGTAGGCCTCGGAACTGCGAAGGAAGGTCGCCACGGCATCGATGGCCGCCCGGCCGGCCTGCAGGTCGCCCTGCAGCGCGCGCGCCGCAACATCGTCGAGCTGGCTGCGCGCGGCCTTGTACTGGTCCTCCTTCGACAGCGGCGAGAGGTCGCTGGTGAGCAGCGAGTCCATGTAGTCGCTGAGCGACTGCTCCAGGCTGTCGAGCTGGCGGATCAGGTCGTTCGTGGCGTTGAGCTGCTCCTGCGCGATCTGCGTGGACTTGTCGTCGTAGACGCCGCCGGAGTTCGCGAGGCGCTCGTTGCGCGCCGCGTCGGCGGCCGCGATGATTTGCGGCACCTGGGCTTGCCAGTCGGCCTCCAGCTTCAGGTCGCGGCCGACGAAGTAGTTCTGGTATGACGCGAGCGTCGGGCCGAGGATGGCTGCCGCCGCATCCTTGTCGGAGACCGGGCCGCCGCCGTATCCCGGCCCGAGGGTCACGTAGTTGCGCCAGAACTCTTGGTCTTTCTTGTCGAGCAGGCTGAAGACCTTGTCGGGCGTGTACTGCGCATAGAGGTCGTTGACCTGCCTCGCATCCACAGCGGCCTGCTGCTGCGAGGTGATCATCTCGTAGCCCTTGATCAGGTTCTCCTTGGCCTTCGACGACGCGACGGAGACCGCGGCGTCCTTCAGGTCGGCCAGGGCGCCGGCGGCGTTCACCACGGCCAGCTTCGCGTCGAGGCTGTTCGTGCTGAGCGCGACGAATGCCTGGGCGAACGAGAAGATGTCCTCCTTCGTGGCGCCCAGCAGGTCGCCCACGCTCACGTTGACGCCCGCGGCCTTCAGGTCTGCCGAGATGCCGCTGTACTGCCGCTGGGTCTGCTGGTCCGCAGTCAGGTACTTCGGCAGCACCTTGTCGATGGCATCCTGCAGCGCAGCCTCGGCCTTCGCCTTGGCATCGACGATCGAGCCGATCGCGTCGGACAGACCATAGATCGCCGCGGCTGCCTTGCGCCCGGATTCGGTACTCAAGTCCTGAGCGTCGAGCAGGCTGCGCCATGTGGCCCGCAATTGCTCCGAGGACTGCGACAGGTCCAGCAGCGGCAGCCCCAGGGCCGTCAGTTGCCCATTGAACTGCTTCGACGCCGCGGCGAGCTTCTCGTCCTCGCCCAGGAAGTGGCTCACGAACGCGGACGCCTGCGTGCCCAGCGCATCGAAGCCGCCGGCCATCTGCGCGAGTTCGGCCAGGGCGCTCACGCTCGCCGACTTGAACTGGCCCAGCCCGCCGCCGAAGTCACCGAAGGCCTTGGACAGCTGCGCCACGCTCGACGCGGTCTGCAGGATCGTCTGCGCCTTCTCGGCACTGAGGTCTGCAGAGCTGGCGACGGCATCGAAGTAGTCTTTGAAGCGAGCGTCCAGGTTCGATTGCCGCAGGCCCTGGATGATGACCAGCGGCATCTGGTCGGTGAACCACTGCTGCAGGTCCTCCGCGGCGATCTTGCTGGCCGCGGTGCCCGGGCCGCCGCTGCCGAAGCTGCCCGAGCCGGTCTGCGTGCCGGCGATGAGCGTGTTGTCGGGCCTCAGGTAGCCCAGCAGCGCAGCGACCTGCCCCTCGCGGTCGCGGTCGGTCAGCGCCGTGACCCGAAGGCCGTCGCGAAGGCTGCCGCCGAACGTCGAGGCGGCCGAGGCGACAGCACCGGTGATCGAGGCGACCAGCTCCTGCAGGCCGGCATCGGCGCCGCCCTTGAGGATGTTCCGGCCGAAACCGAACGGCGCGGTGTTGCCGAGATTGAAATCGCCATCGAGCCAGGTGCCCACGCCGAAGCCGCTCACGCTGGCCTTGTTGCCGAACAGCCTGGCCGCGATCGGCGCGCCACTGAGGATCTGTGCCCACTTGTCGCTGACGCCGAGCGAGCTAAGGGTTCGGTACTTGTCCAGCTCGAACTTGCCGACCCCGATGTCGCGGGCATCCTGGCTGATCATGTCGGCGGTGTTGCCCGACTTGTATGCGGCATTCGAGGCCAGCAGGGCCGCGACGATCCACCCGACGATAGGAATCGCTGCAGCTGCCGACGATGACGCCGCCGCAGTGCCGCCGGCGACCGCCGTGCCGGACGTGATCCCGTACTCGGCCAGTGCGGCATTGATCGCCGCGCCGTACTCGCTGCCTGCAATCGCCGCCGTGGACGATGCCGCCGCGGTGCCGCCGCCAAGCCAGCCGGCCGCGGCCTTGTAGACCGAGCCAGCCGAACCGAGGCTGCTCAACCACGAGTAGGCGCCGCCGCCCGACGCGCCGCCGGTGCCACCCCCGCTGCCGGTGTACCCGGTGAGCAGCGAAGCGATCGCACCTGTCAGCGGTGCGACGGTGGTCTTGATGAGCGGCACAAGCACCAGGTTTGCGAACTCGCGCTCGAGGTAGTCCTTGGCCGAGTCGCCACCGCGCATGAGTGCCTCGGCGAAGCCCTGCCCGATGCTGTCCGACAGCCGCGCCCACTGGTCGGCGATCTTCCGCGCGTTCTCGGCGTTCGCGGCCAGCACGTCCTTGTCTTGGATGAGCCCCAGCAGCTTGGTCCGGGCCTCGATCTCGCGCTGCACGTCCTGCCAGGCCTCGCTTCCCGTGACCAGCCGGTCCTGTCGCTCACGCAGGCGTGCGATGGCCACCCGTTCCACCGCCTCGGCGAGGCTGATGTTCGCCGACGCCGCCAGCGTCATCGCCTGCAGTTCGTCCTCAAGAGACGACACCCGGCCGCGGGCCGTCGACACAGCCTGCAGCGACGCCTGCTTCTGGGCCAGCAGGTATGCGTCGATGCCCTCGGCTTCCTTGACGCGCGCCGCCGCCACCGCAACGGCCGCATCCATCACGGCCTTGGCATTGGCCACCATGGCCGGCTGTTGAGCCAGCAGCAGGCGTTGCGCTTCCTCGAGCTGGCCAGCGCTGAGTGCGCCGGCGGTGTACGCCGCACTGAGGGCCTTCCAGTCGTCGGCGAATGAGCCGCTGAGCCCCGCGGCCTGGGCGGCCAGCGAGCCGGCCAGCGTCTTGCCGGCGTCGACCAGGCGCTTCGCGTCTTCGATCGCCTTCTTTCGGGCGGCCTCGGCCTCGGGCTGCGCGGCGATGTAGTCCTTGGTCGCCTTGGCGTTCTTCGCCTTGGCCTCGGCCCATGCGTTCTCCCAGAACGCCCCGGCCTGCAGGTCGCGGATCTCGTCCAGCAGTTCGGCACGTTGCGAGTCGGCTCCTTGCCGCCGGGTGCCCGAGAGCGGGTCGAACGAGTCGGCGCGGTCCGTGCGGCGCGCGTTGGCCTCCAGGCGCTTCTGCAGTTCCTCCAGGCGCTGGCCGGGCGTCTGCTGCCGGCCGACGTTCAGCATGGCAGACCAGGCTTCGGCCGCGGCATTGGTGATGGCGCGCCAACCGCGCTCGATCGAGCCGAGTTGACCCTCCAGGGCCTTGGCGCGCTCGATGCCGACATCGGCATAGGTCTTCTGTGCCAGGGCAGCCGCCTCGGCCAGCCTGTGCTGCTGCTCCAGGGCGCGCACCTGGTCGTAGACCGAGCGCGTCAGGAAATTCTCGGCCTGGTTCAACTGCACCAGCGTGGACAGCGGCGACTTGCCGAGGGAATCGAACCGCTTGGCCAAGTCGTCGATGCCGGCGACGCCCTCGCGGCTGAGCCGGATCATCGCTTCGGACAGCTTGCCCATCTGGCCTACCGCCACGTTGCCAGTGGCGGCCAGGGTTGCGATTGCGGCCGACGCCTTGGCCTCGGTGCCGACCAGCGCGCCCTGCGCCTGTGCGAGCTCGCGCAGCTTCGCGCTCGTCGCCCCCGCGTAGTTGCCGCTCAGGATCAGGCTGCGGCGGAACTCGTCGTCCTCGGCTGTGCCTGCTTTGTAGGCCAGCGCCACAGCGCCGAGCGCGCCGGCCAGGGTGCCGAACAGCACCAGCGTGGGCGACACCAGGGACGCAACGGCCCGCAGCGCGCCGCCTGTGCCGCCGAAGACGGCATTGAGCTGCGACCCCTGCTGGATCAGCGCCGTCAGCGGGTTGCCGCCGGCCTGGATCTGCACGAACAGGTCTTGCAGCTGCGCGGAGAGCTGCGCGGTCTGGTAGGTGGTCAGCTTGCTCTGCGTGGCCACGCCGCGCTGCGCGTCCTCCAGCGTCTTCAGCGCCGCGGACTGCTCGCGCAGCCGGGCGGCCGCCGCGGCTTGCTGGGCCTGCGCGTCAGCGGCCTTGCGGGCCGCTTCGGCGATGCTGGCCTGCGACGCGGTTGCGTCCTGCGAGGCCTTGGCGAACGCAGCCTGTGCCGCCGTGGACTTCGCGACCGCGGCGTCGAGCTTGGCCTGCGCGACCGCAGCCGCGGCGGTGGCCTTCTCCAGCTTCAGCGCGTCCTCGGCCGAAACGGCGAACGCGTCGCCGACAGCGCCCAGGCCCTTCTGCACCCGATCGTCGCCCTCGAGGTTCAGACGGAACTTGACATCAAGCTGGTCAGCCATTCGAGCCCCGCGGGGTATTGGCCAGCAGCGCCTGCACATGGCGGTCGAAGACGATGGGCGCCAGCGCCGCGGCCCGCTTCAGCCAGGGGTCGCCCTTGTAGCCGGGGTGGTTCACTTCCTTGGCGAAGACGTAGTGATCGAAGGCGGGCCAGCGCAGCCACTTCTTGCGCTTCGGCTTGATCTTGTGGGGCTTCGTACCCCAGTGGACGAACAAGGCCTCAGGTGCGACTTGTCGGTCGTGGCCGATCTCCCAATTGCCATCGGGCAGCCGCAGCTTGTACACGGAGCGGACCAGGGCGCCGGTCTTGTTGTGCTTTGCGGCCTCGTCTTCGACGTAGTTCTCCAGGTCCTCGGCGGTCTGCGCCAGCGCCAGGCGCGGCTGCTGACCGATGCGCAGGAGCGTCTGGCGGACCTTCTCGGCGCCGCTTACCTCGGTGGTTAGCTTCATCGCTGGCCCTCCCGTCACAAGCCGCCGGGCGTGAAGCCGCGGGCCTTCTCCCAGGCCACCACGGCGCGGACATGGTCGGGCTCGCTCGCGAAGTCGGATCGTTTCGGCCGGTCGTTGCGGTACTGCGGGTGATCGACCTTGGACACGTCGATGCTCTGGCTGCCGGCGACGCGCTGGACCGTGGATTCCTCGAAGGGCGGGATGCCGTAGACCGACGCTCGCGCCTCGGGATTGCGGCGGATGGCGCCCATCAGCTCGGCCTCCAGTGCGGGGGTCAGCTGGACCTCGGTGCCATCGGCGCGCGTCACGCGAAAGATGCCCTTGACCCCTTCCTGGCCCTCCTGGGCATAGGTCGAGACCAAGCCACCGCCGAGCTTCAGCCGCTGCAGGTCCTCGCGAAGGCCGCCCACGATCAGGTTGATGTCGAGGTATTGCTGGTTCATGGCTCAGCCCTTCGCGGTGGTGGTCGTCGCCCGCGCTTCCAGTTGGGCCTTGATCGAATGGAACAGCGCCAGCGCGTGCTGCTGGGCGTGGTGGTCGGGCAGGCGCACGCGGCCGGCCGGGCCGGGGTCGGCCTGCACGCCAATCGAGCGCGCTTCCTGCGGCGGGTGGTCGGCGAACGCGCCGAGCCCGGGCAGCTCCATCGGCTCGTGCTGCGTGGTGAATGCGCGGTGATCCGGCCAGGTGCTCAGCTGCGCCAACGTCTCCAATGCCCAGACCTGCTGCGCCAGGCCGAACACGGCCAGCACCGCCTCGCGGTACTGCGCGCGCGCCGTGTCGAGGGCAGCGCGGGCCGCGCGCTCGGTGGCCGCCCTGCTGCTGGCGCTGGCGTCGGCAATGGCGCTTTCCGCGCCGGCCAGCGCCACCTCGCGAGCGGCGATGAACGCGTCCAGTTCGGCGGCCTCGCGCTCGAAGGCCTCCACGTCGCGCGCATACTGGTCGGCGTCCGCCTGCAGGCGCTGCGTCAGCGGTCCCGCGGTGCTGGTGCCGTGCACGGCGTCGGCGGCCTGCGCCTTCGCAACGGCATGCGCGTCGGCGGCGGTGTCGATCGGCGCGGGCCGGCTCAGCGCGGCGCGGCGGGCCTTCGCTTCTTCCAGCTCGCGCCGGGTGTTCTCGTGGACCTCGCGGAAGCGATCCACGATGTCCGCGCACTTCGACGCGAGACGATCGGGGGAGAAGGTGGTCATGGGGTTGGCCTGTTGTGGGGTCGAACCCGATATTCACTCGCCGATGCGCAATGGTTCTTGGACTCGCTGCACGCGCAACACATCCGCTTGTGCCGTCCGCCTGCTGCATGGGAAGCGGAGCATCAGAACGTTCACGGCATCGGCAGCCGACGCACCCCCGGCCAGTTGCGTGCGCGCTGCGTGCTCGCGCCGGCGCTGCTGGGCAAGCCGGTCCTTCTTGGGCAGGTAGATCGTCTGGCCGGCGTACTTCGCCAGCACGCGCCCCACCGCGGCGCGCGAGGCCTCGGGCACTGCCTTCAGCACCTCGTCAACCAGGGCCGCGCCCAGGCTGCAGCTCCGCTTCATGCCCGCGGCCCCCTCGCCTGCAGCGCGTCGCTGATGAGGCGGTAGGCGGTCCTCCTGCTGATCTGCAGCCGCACCATCAGAGCCGCCCTGACCTCAGGCCGCGGCATGCCCGTGGCCAGCAGCGACGACGTCAGACGCAACGCCGCCGGGCGCCCCGCGTTGCGCAGGCCGATGTGGAACCCCTGGCCCGCTGCGGACCGCACGTAGCGGTGCAGCACCGGCTTGCAGCACGCGCACAGGTGGCGCTCGATCTCCATGAACCAGGCCGCGGTCTCGCTGCTGGTGGCCACGCCGCAACGAACGCAGGACGTGTCAGCCACGCCGCGGCTGACGCGCCACTACAGCGACATCAGCTCCTCGAGCTGCGCGCGCAGAGCGCGGAGCAATGCGCGCAACGACTCTCGGTTCCCGCCCTTCCAGGCGTTGCGCGACGCGCGGGCCTTTCCCTCGGCCGTTGTCGGTCCGGTCGACTTCTCCCATGGGCGCCACGATCGGATCAGCTCCGCCTGTCGCGCCCGACGCTCCGGTGTCCATCCGTTCACCCTGGTCCTCCAATAGTCCGATCGGCTCCGATGCAGCACCACGCGGGCGCGTGACCGGCTGCGCCCCGTTGTTGACCTGCTGCTGCCCGCCGTTGTTGATGTTGGCCTGCCGGGCGAAGACGACCGGCGGGTTCTTGATCGTGGCCAGGGTTTCCAGCGTCATGCGGCACTGGTTCTGCGCCCGCAGCGCGGCCCGCATGTTTGCCTCCCAAGACTGCAGGCCCTGCTCACGCGTGCAGCGCATCAGCAGGTTGTTGAAGACCGCGTCCAGCGTCTGCGCTTGGGCCACCAGGGTCGCCTCGACGTTCGACAGGTCGTTGTCGTTGACGCGCTTGACCCGCCGGCGCAGCACGTCGACAACATCGGTCACCGACAGAACGCGATCGGGGAATAGGGGGGCCTGCAGCGTCTTCAGGGCGATTGCGGCCTGAAACTCGGGGTCCGTGGCCACCGCCGCAAGGACGAAGCCCTCGGTATGGCCTGTAGGCTTCGCCGCTACGGCTGTCTCGTCCTGGGGCTTCGTGGCGACGCGGCGCGATGTCACGACACCGCCTCCTCGACACGCGCGACCAGTTCGCGATGCATGCGCTCACGGTAGGCCTCCAGCGTCTCCCAGCTGGCCGGCAGCAGCGGGGAGCCATCGCCCCACACCTGGCGCGCGGCGGACAGCAGGACGGCCGGCGCTACCGAATCCTGGCGCCGCAGGTCGGCGATGAACTGGCGCAGCCTTTGCTGGCGGTTCAGCGCTTCGGTGATGCCGCGCCAGCGCGCCGGCTCAGCCCAGGCATGCGCCGAGCACAGGAATCGGCCGCTGCTCCCACGATCGACGGTGCCAAGCATCGGACAGCCCGGCTCTGCGCAGGCCAGCGGGTCGCGGTCCTCGTCGTTGCGTTCGCGCATGGCACTCACCCCCGAGCACCGCCGGTGCGGAACGAGGGCCAGTCGCAAATGACGACGGTTGCGTCCTGCTGCAGGCGGTCATACGTGCGCTCGCCCAAGGCATCCCGCAGCTCCGGGAGCGTGAGGTTCGTAGCGATGATGGTGCTGCCGAAGCGCTTGTAGCGCCCATCGACGACGTCCAACAGTTGCACTTGCTCGGCCTCGCCGCCCAGACTGACCCCCACGTCATCGAGCGCCACCAGTTCGGGCCTGATGAAGTCATCGAGCACCTGCTGCTCGGACTCCTCGGCGCCCTTGCGCCAGGTTGCGCGCAGACGGGCAATCAGCTCCCGCTGCGTCGTCATGCGCGCCTGCCTGAGCTCCTGTTCGATGTAGTGGTTGCAACAGGCAGCCAGGAGTGTCGACTTCCCAGTGCCGGGCGGGCCGGGCAGGATGAGCGTGCCGCCTTCGCGGCCTCCGACTTCTTCGACCCACGCCTTGCAGCGGGCTGCGGCCTGGCGCTGCTTCTCGGTCGCAACGAACTGGTCGAAGTCCGCAACGCAGAGGCGCGCGGGCAAGTTGAGCCGGTCCTTCAGCTCTTCGACACGCTCCTCACGACGGCGCTGCTTCTCGGCTTCCTTGAACTCCTCGACGCAGCGGCCGCACTGGGTAGGCTTTCGCCCCACGCCCAGCCATGCCGTGAGGACGCGCGGCTGCTCGCCATGGGCAACGCAGACGATCGTCGGCGACTCGTCGGTGATGATGGTGTCGGTCACTTCGGGACTCCTTGGTGATAGTCCTTCGTCGTGAAGGACGGGCGTGCGGGTTTGCCGTTGAAGTGCACGGGCTTGCCGGTCAGCATCTGCGCGCGCAGCGCCGAAAGGTCACGAACCAGCAGTTCCGGCGGGTGCGTGCGCTGCGCGTGGTACGCGGTCTGGTTCTGCTGGCTGACGAAGTACGCGGCCAGCTTCGGGGCTTCCTCGATCCCGACGCTATCGACGACCTTGGCGAACAGGGCGTTCTCCTTGGCCGCAATGACCGGCATGACCCCGTACCTGGCTTTGAAGGCCTCGATGTAGGCATCGCGTGTGGCGACCCCTCGGCCTTCGGTCTTGGCTTTCGAGGGCTTGCGGCTGTTCGGTCTTCCTTCGGGTTCGGCAACAGCCGAATCCCCGAACAGGTCACCGGGGCCGCGCGCGTCAGCGTGCAACCCTGATGCTTCTGATGCTTCGCTGATGCTTCTTAATGCTTCGGGTGCTCCAGGAGTACCGGTTTGTGCTCCAGGAGTACCGGTGGGGGTGCTCCAGGAGTACCGGTGTGGTGCTCCAGGAGTACCGGTGTTCCTGCGATACCGGTTCTCCTGGGGTACCGGTTTGGCCTGTTCACCGGTATCTGTGGAGTACCGGTCCTTGAGCTTGTCGAGCGCGATGGTGGTCACGCTGCGGGTGCCGTTGCGCCGCTCGATCGTCAACAGCCCGGCCTGCTCGAGGTCGCGAAGAGCGCGCAGTACTGGGGTGCGGGACAGGCACGTCCACTCCATGATGGCGGCCACGCTGTGCCAGTCGCGGCCGTCGTCGTGGGCGTAGTCGGCCAGGCACATCAGGACCGCCTTCTGCGTCGAGCTCAGTTGCAGCGGCCGACAGAGCGCGGTGATCTTGTTGCTCATCCGACCGCCACGCCCATGCGCCGCAGCAGCGCCGCCAACTCGCGGAGCGTCGTGCATCGCACGGTCATGGCCCAGCGCGAGACGATGTACTCGACCCCGCCCTGGTCCGCCTCGATCGCTTCCACGGTGAAGCCAGCCAGTGCGGCCGAGGCCTGCATGCTGGAGAAGGGCTTGCGGTCCGCCGCGGGCACGGCGGCAGCCATTGTGGGCGCCATGGTGGCGCCTCACGCTGCCACGCCGCGCGTGGCCGGGCGGCACTTGTAGGTCGCCGGCACTTCCTTCGCCCGGATCCACTCGGCCAGGTCGGCGTCGGTGGTGACCAGCCGGCGCTCCGTGACCGCGTAGAGCTTCGGGGCGTCGCCCTGCGCCCGCCGAGTTTGCAGGTTAGTGGTGCTGACGCCAGTTTCTTCGGCGACGCCCTCGGGCCATTGAATGATTCGCATACTTGCCTCTCTGCGGGCCACTTAGGCCCCGTGAGAAGCAGTGTGCGAAACCAGCAGGCAACGGGCAATTGCGCGTGCCGGCAGAGCCTAGGTTGTGCCGGCAGAGCCTAGGTTGTGCCGGCAGAGCCTAGGTTGTGCCGGCAGAGCCTAGGTTGTGCCGGCAGAGCCTAGGTTGTGCCGGCAGAGCCTAGCCGACTAAACCTCAAGCGTTCGTCAGCCAATCACGCACGGTTTCCTGGGTTTCGCTGACAAGATTGAGACGCTTGATCTCTCGGGCGGCCGCCATCTTGTTCATTCGCCCCTTGCCGTTGTCTGCCCACCATTTCAGTACCAGAGCCTTGGCGTCGCGGGTTGGCGCGTGCCTAGCGTTCGCGGCGATCTTGGCCAGCACCGTCTTGGCGTCGACGGCCTCGTCGGTCTTGGCACTGAAGTACCCGTAGGCGAACTGCCCGAACAAGTGCGCCTCGTGAGCGAGACGTGTCCACTCGGTGCCGTCAGAGTCCTCCTGCCACGTCGCGAATGCAGCCGCGGCAAGGGTGATCAGAAGCCCGAGAACCTTTCGGCTCTCATTCAACTCGCCGGAATTGCTGGGCTTCCAAGCAAGGTCCTCGATCGCCTCGCTGTCCCCGACGATCCCGGACCGCTTGGCGAGCGGCAGCAGGTGCCCATGTATGAGGTCCCGCAAGTCAAGAAGGGCGGCGGGTTCGTTACTCATAGATTCCTCACTACGTCGGCAACCGAGGCGGCCAAGCGCGCCAATGCCGCGCGCTTCTCATCAATCGGGTCATGCCGCTGATACACCCGCACCAGGCGCGGCGGCGCGTGGTTCAGCACGGCCTCGATGTCGAGCACCGGCACGCCGGCCGCGCGCATCATCGTCGCCGCGGTGCGACGGATGTCGTGCGGTCGCCAGGTCGCCTTGGTCGCCTTCAGCCTCGAGTAGAGGCTCTGATAGACCGGCATCGGCTTGGGCAGCGGAAGCAACGCCCTCGCCTCAGCAGACAACGGCAGCGCGTGCGCTGTCCCGTTCTTTGTGGCCGCAGCTGGAATGGTCCAGATGTCGCCCTGGACCTGCTCCGGAACCCACTGCAGCGCCTCGCCGATGCGGCAGGCGGTCAGCGCGCAGAACTTAAGCACACGGGCATCGTCGTCGTCCCGCGCCCACAGCGCGCGCAGCTCGTCCCGGCTCAGCACGCGCTCGCGCGGCTGGTATGGCTTCAGGCCGAGCTTTCCGGCCCGGACGCCAGCCATCGGGTCGGCCTCGATCAGGTCGCGCGCTGCCGCCCAGCTCGTGAATTGCTTCAGCAGGGCCAGCGTCTTCGCGGCGGTGTTCGGTCGGTCGCGGACCAGCTCGATCGCCTTCACCAGGTCAGCGCGCCGGACCGACGCAAGGGCCCGGCCGGCCACCGGCGCGAGCGCCTTGCCCAACAGCGCGCCGGACTCCTTCTTCGAGTCCTCGCGCCGATACCGGCCCCCGATGTACGACAGCTTGAATTCGGCCAGGGCATGCGCCACCGTCGACCCAGCGTCAGCAGGGGATGCGCCGTCGCGCGCAGCCTCGGCGCGCTGGCGGGCCAGGTGCAGGGTCACCGTGGGCCAGTCGCCCAGCTGCCGGACCTGCCACTTGCCGCCGATGCGGGTTCGCAGCACCCACGACTGTCGACCGTTGGGCCGGCGCTTTAGGTAGAGGCTCCCGCCGACCGGAACGAGCTTCTCCGCGGTGACGGGCGGTAAGCGACCGATCGCGGCATCCGTGAGCACCTTGGTGGCCATGGCTTGAGTATCACTCCCGGTATCAAAGCTCGGGATCTAATGATACCTAAATGGCTTCTAGCCGGCCCTGGCCCCTATGAGCGTGATCGACTGACCGGGGGCTACACCTGCATGTTCATGATCTCGGAGTAGGCCTGCACCAGCCGGTTGCGCACCGAGACCGCGGCGGTGAAGCCCAGCCGCGCCTTCTCGGAGGCCACCATGGTCTGCTCCAGGCTGACCGACGAGTTGCCGAGCTGGAATTCCTGCTGCAGGTTGGTGGCCTCGTCCTGCGCCGCGCTCACCTCGCGCAGGGCCTGGCCCATCGCATGCTGGAAGCTGGGGCCGGCCACGGCGCCGGCCTTGCCAGCAGCGCCCACGCCGCCGGCCGCGCCGGCGCCGCCCGCACTGCCGATGGGCATGCCATCCGGCCGCAGCCCGGCACGGGCAACGGCTTGCGCAAAGTCGAACGGTTTGAGCTTCAGGTCCATGGCGTTGGTGGCTCGCAAGGCGCGAACGGCTTGTCCACGGGCTGCACTGTAGGACCACCCCCTCGGCAGCGATGGCGCGAACTGAAGCCCGAATTGCGGGTTGTTTGTGCCTTGGTCTTGCGCCGCGCTGTCCAACAATGCCTGGCATTCGGACTTTCTCCGACCTCCTGCCGCCCATGGACGCCAACGTCACACCGATCACCCCGAACAACGCCGCCGCCGAACGCGCCGAGGCGCCGACCGGAGCGATGTCACGCCTGGCGCTGATGCCGGCCAAGGCCAAGCTGATGCTGGGCATGGGCCTGGCCGGCCTGGTGGCCGTGATGGTGGCGCTGGCCCTGTGGAGCGGCAACGGCAACCTGGCGCCGCTGTACCCCAACCTCTCGGAGAAGGATGCCGGCCTGGTGATCAGCCAGCTGGCCACGCTGAAGGTGCCCTACAAGGCCGCCGGCGACGGCACCACGCTGCTGGTGCCGGCCGAGATGATTCCCGAGTTGCGGCTGAAGCTGGCGCAGGCCGGCCTGCCCAAGGGCACCACCGCCGGCTTCGAGCTGATGGACAACGCCCGCTTCGGCCAGAGCCAGCTGCAGGAGCGCACGAACCTGCAGCGCGCGCTCGAAGGCGAGCTGGTGCGTTCGATCACCTCGATCTCCGCGGTGCAATCGGCGCGCGTGCACCTGGCGCTGCCGACGCAGAACGGCTTCTTCCGCGACCAGCAGAAGCCCAGCGCCTCGGTGCTGCTGACGCTGCACCCCGGCCGCACGCTGGACCGCTCGCAGGTGGCCGGCATCGTGCACCTGGTGTCCTCTTCGGTGCCGGACCTCTCGGTCAAGGCCGTCAGCGTGATCGACCAGAACTCCACGCTGCTGTCGGCCCCGCCCGAAGCCAACCAGGGCCTGGACACCCAGCAGCTGCAGTACCTGCAGCAGGTGGAGGCCACCTACCTCAAGCGCGTGCAGGACATCCTCGAGCCGGCGCTCGGCCGCGACAACCTGCGCGCCACGGTGACGGCCGAGATCGACTTCAACCAGCTCGAATCGACTACCGAGGAATTCAAGCCCAACCAGACCGGCGAGGCCACCGTGCGCAGCCAGCGCTCGAGCGAGGCCTCGAATGCCGCCACGGCCACGCCCAGCGGCGTGCCGGGTGCGGCCAGCAACCAGCCGCCGGTGCCCGCCACCGCGCCGCTGCAAGGCGCCTCGGCGCCGATGCAGGCCGCGCAGACCGGTTCGGCCGGCGGCGGTGCGCGCAAGGAAAGCACGGTCAACTACGAGGTCGACAAGACCGTGAGCATGAAGCGCCAGGCGGTGGGCACCATCAAGCGCATCAATGCCGCGGTGCTGGTGAACCACCGCAGCACCACCGACGCCAAGGGCAAGACCACCACCACCGCGCTGACGCCCGAGGAACTCGACAAGCTGACCGCGCTGGTTCAGGAAAGCATCGGCTTCAACAAGGAGCGCGGCGACTCGGTGAAGGTGGTGAACATCCCCTTCCGCGTCGAAGCGCCGGCCAAGGCGGTCGAGGTGCCGGTGTGGCAGCAGCCCTGGGTCACCGACATGGTCCGCGCCGGCGCGGTGCCGGCCGGGCTGGCCTTCGTCGCGCTGCTGCTGGTGTTCTCGGTGATCCGCCCGGCACTGCGCCAGATCACCCCGCCGCCGGCGCCTAAGCTCGACCTGGTGGAGAACGACAAGCCCAAGCTGCCCGAACCCGAGCCCGAGGTGGTGGAGCTCACCCCGCCCAAGACCACGCTGCAGCTCGAAGGCGCGCGCGGCATGGCGCGCCAGAACCCCGCCGCGGTGGCCAACATCGTGCGCGGCTGGGTCAGCGGCGAAGTAGCCTGACAGCACAAGCCAGATGACAACCATGGACGATCAGGGACTCGAGAACGCGGCGATCCTGCTGATGTCGCTCGGCGAAGAGGAAGCCTCGGAGGTGTTCAAGCACCTGGCGCCGAAGGAAGTGCAGCGACTGGGCGAGACCATCGCCAAGCTCAAGGTCGTGAGCAAGGACAAGCTCGAAGGCGTGCTGGACAAGTTCTCCGAGGTGGCCTCGGACCAGCACATGCTGGTGGCCGACACCGACGAGTACGTGAAGGCGGTGCTGAAGAAGGCGCTGGGCGACGACAAGGCCAACCTGCTGATCGACCGCATCCTGCAGGGCAGCGACACCACCGGCATCGAGAGCCTGAAGTGGATGGACGCCGGCTCGGTGGCCGAGCTGCTGCGCAACGAGCATCCGCAGATCGTCGCGGCCATCCTGGTGCACCTGGACTACGACCAGTGCAGCTCGGTGATCAAGGCCTTCAGCGAGCGCCAGCGCAACGAGGTGCTGGTGCGCATCGCCACGCTGGACGGCATCCAGCCCTCGGCGCTGAAGGACCTGAACGAGGTGATGAGCAAGGTGCTGGCCGGCGGCGAGAAGCTGCGCAAGGCCTCGCTGGGCGGGGTGAAGACCGCGGCCGAGATCATCAACCTGCTGGGCACCAGCATCGAGACCTCGGTGCTCGACTTCATCCGCGAGGCCGACAACGACCTGGCCCAGCGCATCATGGACAACATGTTCACCTTCGACGACCTGGCGAAGCTGGACGACAAGGGCGTGCAGGCGCTGCTGAAGGAAGTGCAGAGCGAATCGCTGGTCATCGCGCTCAAGGGCGCGACGCCGGAGATGCGCGAGAAGGTGTTCCGCAACATGTCCACCCGCGCCGCCGAGACGCTGCGCGAGGACCTGGATTCGCGCGGCCCGGTGCGCGTCAGCGAGGTCGAGGCCGAGCAGAAGGAAATGCTGAAGACGGTGCGCCGCCTGGTCGACGAAGGCCAGATCGTGCTGGCCAGCGGAGGCGCCGATGAGTTCCTCTAAATCGAACTTCGGCCCGCGCCAGGTGCCGCCGCCGCCGGGCTCGCGTGCCGGCAACCCGTACACCCGCTTCATCCCGCGCGAAGAGCTGCAGGGCTTCGCCAGCTGGGCGCCGAACTCCTTCGGCGACAACCCCAACGCCGCGCCCCCGGTGCGTGCCGCGGCAGCGGCGGCCGAGGCCGAGGCCGCCGCACCGGAAGCCACCAGCGAGCAGTTGCAGGCGCAGATCCACGCCGCGCGCCAGGAAGGCTACCGCGACGGCTACCGCGACGGCCTGGTCGCGCTGGAGAGCTTCAAGCAGAGCTTCGCGCAGCAGCTGGCCAGCCAGTTCGGCCGCGTGATGCAGAACTTCGACAGCGAGCTCGGCGCGCTGGAGCAGCACATCGCCGCCAGCGTCGCGCGCATCGCCACCCAGCTGGCACGCCAGGTCGTGCGCAGCGAGCTGATGGTGCGGCCCGAACTGGTGGTGCAGGTGGCCACCGATGCGGTCAACGCGGTGCTGATGAGCGCGCGCACCATCACCGTCCACGTCAACCCCGAAGACCATGCGCTGATCAGCCTGGGCGCTGCCGACGCGCTGGAAGCGCGCGACGCGCGCCTGGTCAGCACCCCCACCGTCGACCGGGGCGGCTGCCTGATCGAGAGCGACGCCGGCACGGTGGACGCCCGCATCGGCGCACGCTGGCACCAGGCGGTGCAGGCGCTGGGCACCGGCGTGGACTGGTCGCTGGACGAGGACGCGCCGCCGGTCAGTGGGTGATCGGCTGGCCGTTGAAGCGGATCGACATCGTCTGCGAACGGGCCGTGTAGCCACCCTGCACGTACTCGGTCTTCAGCTCGAAGCCCTGGCCATCGGCCACCCAGCTGGTGCTCACCGTGCCCGGCTCCTCGGCCCAGCGCGACTCGAACACGCAGGCATCGAAGCTCCCGGCCGGCACCGTCACCCGCTCGCGGCGCACGAAGCGCACCGTCTCGGTCACGGGGCGCTCGGTGTCGCTGACCGTGGTCTTCGGCGCCTGCCCGGTCACGGTGGTGGTGGTTTCCGAGTGCTCGAACAGCGTGCTGGCCATCGTGGCGCTGGCCCCCGGCGCCAGCCAGTACTCCGGCCGCACCAGCGGCGGACGGTAGGCGTTGTAGCCGCTGCTGGTGGTGCTGGCCGAGAAGCCGCCGGCCGACTGGGACGTGGTGCTCGGGCCGAACGCACTGCCGTAGTAGGTGATCTCGGCCGCGCCGGTCTTGCGCTGGTAGACCAGGTAGTCCGTCAGGCCGGGCGTGCCATCGGGCACCCCCTCCGGATAGGCGGCGTCGACCATGCGCTGCAACGATTCGACGGCGTCGTGCCCGTCGAAGCTGCGCGGGCCGCGCACCTGCAGGTCCACGGTCTGCATCACGACCTGCCCATTGCCCGGCTCCATGCGCCGGACCAGCACCATCCGGTTGCCCGGCGTGTCCTCGGAGGCCAGCAGCAGGTCGTGGCAGCCATTGCTGGCAGGACCCGGGCCCGGTCCGGGCTCGACCGGCGTGATGAAGCTCGCGAGCGGACCGACATACTGCGGCGACTGGCCGAAGGCGCCCCCCATCACGTACACGCCCATCGCCTCGAAGCCCTGCCCGGCCGTGACCGCCACGCCCAGGTAGATGCCGGTTTCAGGGTAGTGGCGGAACAGGAACGGCGACAGGCTTTGCGTGGCCTGGTGCGAAGGGAAGAACTGCGGGAACTGGCTTTCGGCGAAATCCATCAGCTGGCGCGCGGCTTCGGCCGGTGCCACCGCAGCACTGGCCAGCGCCCGGGCGCGCCTGCGCAAGGTGTCGGACGCCTCGAGCGCCTGCCGCTCGGCCACGCGCAGCGGCGTGCCGGACTCGCCTTCCGGATCGGATTCGCCGCTGCAGGCGGCCGTCAGCATGGCCGCCATGGCCCATGCCAGGTGGCGCGGCCGGCGGCGCTGCCACGGTTGCAGATCCTGGGTGCGCATCGGGATCCTCCTGCGGTGTCGGTGAAGGCGGCCGCGACCACTTTAGCGAATGTGCCTGCCGCTGCCCACCAGGACCGACACGCCGATTCGGGCCGGGAACCCACTGCTTATTCGCGGCACGGCGGGCACGGGCTTCGTCGATCATCCCCCTCACGGCCTGGCCAAGGGCCGGACCCGCCCCCATTCCCGTCTCCGATGCCCAGCGAATCCCCTTCCCTCGCCGACGCCGTCGACGCCGACGTCACGCAGACCGCCCGCGCCCAGCGCTGGGCCCACTACCTGCGCGACCTCGAGCAGTACGCCTCGCTGCGCACGCCGCTGCAGGCGCAGGGCACGCTGACCCGCGTCACCGGCCTGGTGCTGGAAGCCGCCGGCGTGCGCGCGCCCGTGGGCTCGGTGTGCGAGGTGCATGGCGAGGCGCGTGATCCGGTGCTGGCCGAGGTGGTCGGCTTCAACGGCGACCGCGCCTTCCTGATGCCCACCGGCGAAGTGCATGGCCTGACCAGCGGCGCGCGTGTGAGCCCACGCGCCACGCCGCATGCGCCGCCGCTGCTGGGCCGCGACAACCAGCTGTGGCGCCGCACCGAAGACCGTGGCCTGCACCTGCCGATGGGCGACGGCCTGCTCGGCCGCGTGGTCGATGCCCATGGCCAGCCGATGGACCGCAAGGGCCCGCTGGCGCACACCCGCAACGAGCCGATGGTGCGCCGCCCGATCAATGCGATGGACCGCGACCCGGTGCGCCGGCCGCTGGACACCGGCGTGCGCGCGATCAACGCGATGCTCACCATCGGCCGCGGCCAGCGCATCGGCCTGTTCGCCGGCACCGGCGTGGGCAAGTCGGTGCTGCTGGGCATGATGGCGCGCTACACCGCAGCCGATGTCATCGTCGTCGGCCTGATCGGCGAACGCGGCCGCGAGGTCAAGGAATTCATCGAGGACATCCTCGGCGAGGAAGGCCTGGCCCGCTCGGTCGTCGTCGCCGCGCCGGCCGATGCGCCGCCGCTGGTGCGCATGCAGGGCGCCACCTACGCCACCGCCATCGCCGAACACTTCCGCGACGAAGGCCGGCATGTGCTGCTGCTGATGGACTCGCTCACCCGCTACGCGATGGCACAGCGCGAGATTGCGCTGGCCATCGGCGAGCCGCCGGCCACCAAGGGCTACCCGCCCTCGTGCTTTGCCAAGCTGCCGCAGCTGGTGGAACGCTCGGGCAACGGCCTCAACGGCGTCGGCTCGATCACCGCGTTCTACACCGTGCTGAGCGAAGGCGACGACCAGCAGGACCCGATCGCCGACGCGGCCCGAGGCATCCTCGACGGCCACATCGTGCTCTCGCGCGAGCTGGCGGAATCGGGCCACTTCCCCGCCATCGACGTCGAGCGCTCGATCTCGCGCGTGATGACCGCGGTGGCCCCGCGCGAGCAACTCGATGCCGCGCGCCGCGCCCGTGCGCTGATCTCCAAGCTCAGCAAGGCGCGCGACCTGATCCAGCTCGGCGCCTACCAGCCGGGCCACGACGGCGAACTCGACCTCGCCGTGCGCCTGCAGCCGCAACTGATGGCGCTGCTGCAGCAGGACATGCACGACCGCGCGCCGCTCGAAGCCTCGCGCAACCAGCTCTGCCGCATGGTCGGCGGCTGACCTCCCGACCGCCGAACCCGAGACCCTGATCCATGCAATCGTCTGCCACGCTGAACACGCTGCTCGAACAGGCCGAGGCCGAACGCGATGCCCAGGCCGCCGTGCTGCGCCAGTGCGAGGCCGCGGCCGCGCAGGCGCGCCAGCAGATCGAGCAGCTCAATGCCTACCGCGCGCAGTACCAGCAGCGCTGGACCTCGCAGTTCCGCCAGGCCGGCGCGATCGAGCTGGTGCAGTGCTACCAGGGCTTCTCGCAGCGCCTGGACCAGGCCATCACGATGCAGAACCAGGTCACCACCCAGGCCGAGGCCCGCGTGCAGCAGGCGCGTGCCGCACTGGTGGCGCACGAGCAGCGCGTGGCCGCGGTGCGCAAGCTGATCGAACGCCGCCGCGCCGAACAGCAGCGCCTGGCCGACCGCCGCGAGCAGCGCAGCACCGACGAAGCCGCGCAACGGCGCAGCACCTCGGGGCTCACGCCCTCGCTGATCTGACCCGAGGCATGCCATGGCCAGCCCCTTGATCCCCTTCAGCCCCACGAACAGCGCCGGCCTGGTGACCGCGCGCAACGGCGCCGGCATGCCCGCCGCGGCCGACACCAGCGCCGAGCCTGGCGCGTTCGCGCAGGCTTTCCAGCGCAGCAGCGAGGCGCTGCAGGCGCCAACCGTCACGCCGCCCAGCCGCAGGAGCCCCCATGGGGACACCGCAGGGCCGCGCCGCGACGCGCCGAACGACACGGCGGGCGCGGCCGCGCGCAGCCCGGACGCAGCCGGCTCCGGCAGCGCAGCGCAGGACAGCCGCACGGCCGCCATGGCCAGCGACGGCGACACGCCGCCGCCGGACACCACGACCGACACGCCGCTTGGCGAACCTGCGCGCGGCCGTCACGCCCAGCGCCGCGCCGGCAGCCAGGCCAGCCAGGCAGTGGCCGACGCCCGGCCCCGCACACCGCGCGGCGCGGACGCCGACGAGGGCGCAGAGGCCCCCGCAGCCGACGGCCTGCCGGCCGACCGCCCCGCCGACACCGAGGACCGCACGATCGCCGAAGACATCGGCCTGGCCGCCGGCATCCTGCCGTCGGCGACCACCACGCCGACGCCGGCCATGCCCAGCACGCTGAGTCTCCAGACGCGCTCGACGGCGGCGGACGACGCCAGCAGCGGCCTGCCCTCCGCGGCTGCGACCGGCAGCGCCTCGGCCACCGCCACGCTGGCCGCCGATGCACTGCCCGCCGCCGCACTGCCGACGTCCTCAGCCAACCCGGCCGCCGGCAACGACCCAGCAGCCGCTCATACCAGCCGCCGCACGGCAGGCCCGGGATTGAGCCGCGACGAGGCCAGCGCGCTCGGCGCCCGTCGCCTGCCGCTGGCCGGCACCGAACGTGCCGTGCCCGCCCCGGCATCGGGGCAAGCCGAGGCCGCGCCAGCTGCCTCGACGACTGCCGCCGGCAACGCGCCTTCTGAAGCATCCCGAACCCCCGATCTGCGCCGTGCCGGCACCGCAGCGGATCAGCCCGTCGTCGACGCCGCACCGACCAGCAGCGACGCCACGGCCGACGCCGCCTCCACCGCCGGTGATGGCAGCGCCGCCGCAGCCGCCGACGCCAGCACCGCGGCCCCGACTGTCCCCCTGCCCGCCCTCGCGCTGCCCGCGGCGCCGCAGGGTCCGGCCGGCACCGCGGCACGCGGCCTGGCCGATGCCCCGCCCGAACGCGCCGGCCGCGGCAGCGAACGCGGCGGGATCGCCGCCTCCGACCCCCTCACCCGCACGGCGCTCGACCCGCTGGCACCGGCACGCGGCGAGTCGCGCGGTCCGCGCAGTGCCGCGGCCGGTCGCGGCACCGACACCGAGGCCGGCCGCGGCCCGCGCCAGGCGCGCACGGCCAACCGCAGCGACGCCAGCGACGACGCCAGCGCGGCCAACACCGCCACCACCGCATCGGCCACGGCCGTCACGGCGTCGCGCGGCGACGATGCCCGCGGCGACCAGCCCGGCGCGGCCAGCAGCGCCGACGCCGCGGCGGGCAGCACCAGCGCCGCCCCCTCCGGCACCGGCAGCAGCGTGCGCTTTGCCGACGCGCTGCAGAACTTGATGCCCGGCGCCAGCCCCGGCGTACCGGCCGCCGCCAGCAGCCCGCAGGCCAGCGCCACGCCACTGCCGACCAGCCATCTCGGCGCACACCTGAACAGCCCGGAGTTCGCGCCCTCGCTCGGCGCGCAGATCACCCTGCTGGCACGCCAGGGCGTGCAACAGGCCCGCATCGAGCTGAACCCGGCCGACATGGGGCCGATCACCGTGCGCATCGCGGTCGCGGGCAGCGGCGCGCAGGTCGACTTCCAGGCCGACCGGGCCGCCACGCGCCAGGTCATCGAGTCCTCGCTGCCGGCCCTGGCCGGCGCGCTGCGCGAGTCCGGCCTCACGCTCACCGGCGGCGGCGTGTTCCAGCCACCGGCCGACGGCAGCAGCCTTGGCGGCAGCTTCGCCCAGAACTTTGGCGGCCAGGGCCAGGGCGGCCCGGGCGGCAACGCCTCCGGTCCATCGCCTGGCGCGTCGGGCGCTCCCGGCGGCCGGCCTGGCTGGCCCGGCGGTGACGACCGCGACCTGCCCGGCAGCACCACCGTGCTCCGGACCGGCCTGCCGCGCGGCCTGGTCGACCTGGTGGCCTGACGCCGGCCGTCGGCTGCCGACCGGCGCCGGCCGAATCGCCGGTCTTTCCCCCCGCTATTCGCGCCATCGCCAGGAGGGGGCTCTCCGAATAATCGATGCATCGCCCCAGCCGGCTTCAGGCCGGCCGTGGGCCCTGAAGCCAAGCATCCGGAGAGACCATGTCCGCCGCCACCGCTGAAGTCACCGACGCGCCCGTTCCCAAGGCCGCCGGCAAGAAGAAGCTGATCATCATCCTCGCCGCGGTGCTGCTGCTGGTGCTGGGCGGCGGCGGCGCGGCCGTGTTCATGATGAAGAAGAGGGCCGCCGCGGCCGACGAGGCCGACACCGAAGACGGCGCCGAGACCCATGCGGTGGCCGAGCCCAAGAAGGACGAGCACAAGAACCCGCCGATCTTCGTGCCGCTGGACCCCTTCACGGTGAACCTGGCCGACCGCGATGCCGAGCGCTATGCGCAGGTCGGCGTCACGCTGGAGATCGACGATGCCAAGGTCGGCGAGCAGATCAAGCTCTACCTGCCGGCCATCCGCAACAACATCCTGCTGCTGCTGGCGCACAAGACCGCCGGCGAGCTGCTGACGCGCGAAGGCAAGCTGCTGCTGGCGCAGGAGATCCGCCGCGAGACCATGCTGCCGCTGGGCATCACGATGCCCGTCGACGACGAGGAATCCGCGAGCCCCGCTCCCGACGGCACCAAGAAAAAGAAGAAGAAGAAGCCGCCGGTCATCTACCCGGTGAAGGCCGTCCACTTCTCGAACATCATCATCCAGTGATGGCCCACCCGAAATGAATCAGCAGATTCTTTCGCAAGACGAAGTCGATGCACTGCTGCAGGGCATCACCGGCGAGAGCCAGAAGCTCGAGCAGGAAGACGTCCCGCAGGGTGGCATCCGCGACTACGACCTGGCCAGCCAGGAGCGCATCGTCCGTGGGCGCATGCCCACGATGGAGATCATCAACGAGCGCTTCGCCCGCAACATCCGCATCGGCCTGTTCAACCTGATCCGCAAGAGCCCGGAAGTGGCCATCGGTGGCATCCGCGTGCAGAAGTACAGCGCCTTCCTGCGCGAGATCGTGGTGCCGACCAACTTCAACATCGTGTCGGTGCGGCCGCTGCGCGGCTCCGGGCTGATCGTCTGCGACCCGACGCTCGTCTTCGCCGTGATCGACGCACTGTTCGGCGGTGCCGGCAAGTTCCACACCCGCATCGAAGGCCGCGACTTCTCGCCCACCGAGCAGCGCGTGATCCTGCGCCTGGTGGAGTGCATCATCGCCGAGTACAAGAAGGCCTGGTCCGGCATCTATCCGGTCGAGATGGAGTACCAGCGCTCGGAGATGCAGCCGCAGTTCGCGAACATCGCCACGCCTTCGGAAATCGTCGTCGCCACCAGCTTCACGCTGGAAATCGGCGAGACCACCGGCACGGTGCACTTCTGCATTCCGTACTCGACGCTGGAACCGATCCGCGACGTGCTGTACAGCACGATGCAGGGCGACTCCAGCGAACCCGACCGCCGCTGGGTCAAGCTGCTGAAGCAGCAGATCCAGTCGGCCGACGTCAAGCTGATTGCCGAGCTGGCCCATGCCACCGCCACGCTCGAGCAGCTGCTCGCCTTCAAGCCCGGCGACTTCATCGAGCTCGACCTGGACCCGATGATCCAGGCCAAGATCGACAACGTGCCGGTGTTCGATTGCCACTATGGCACGTCCAATGGACGTTATGCCATCAAGATCGACCGCATGCTGACCAGCACCCCCGCGGGCTGGCTGGGAGAATCCAATGAGTGAACCGCAGATGTCCGAAGAGGACCGCATGGCCGCCGAATGGGCGGCCGCGCTGGCCGAGTCCAACGGCGGTGGCAGTGGCGGCGGCAATGCGCTGGCCGAGCCGGTGGAATCGGTGTCGGCCGCGGCCTTCACCAACTTCTCGAATTCGGGTTCCGCGGGTGGCGTGCCGGCCGCCGGCAACGACCTGAACATGATCCTGGACATCCCGGTGCAGCTGACCGTGGAGCTGGGCCGCACCAAGATTCCGATCAAGCACATCCTGCAGCTGGCCCAGGGCTCGGTGGTGGAGCTCGAGGCGCTGGCCGGCGAGCCGATGGACGTGCTGGTCAACGGCTACCTCATCGCGCAGGGCGAGGTGGTGGTGGTGAACGACAAGTTCGGTATCCGCCTCACCGACATCGTGACCCCGAGCGAACGCATGCGGCGCCTCAGCCGCTCGTGAATCGAACCAACGACAAGAGATCCCAGGGATGAATTCGATCGTCGGGCCGGTCCTCGCCTTCATGGCGGTGCTGGCCATGATTCCGGTGGCCTTGTGGCTGCTCAAGCGCACGCCGATGGGCGCGGCCGCCTCGCAAGGGGTGATGCGCGTCGTCGCGCAGCTCGCGCTGGCGCCGAACCAGCGCGTCGTCACCGTCGAGGTCGGCTCCGGCGACGACCGGCGCTGGCTGGTGCTGGGCGTCACGCCCGGCGGCATCAGTACCTTGCACACGCTGCCACCGCAGGCCGACGCGCCGGCTGCAGCGCAGGCCGCCCTGCCCTTCGCCGCGTGGCTGGCCAAGAGCCGGGGTGCGGCCGCGGGAGACGAGCATGCGCGCTGAGCGTCTCATTTCTTTCGGCCTGTCGCGCCGCGCGGCCCGAGTGCTGGGCTTGTCGGTGTTATCGGCAGTTCCCGTAGCGGCTTTAGCCCAGCAAAGCGGCGGCGCGAGCCTGCCGCTGATCGTCGGCCAGGGCGCCGGCGGCACCAGCTACTCGGTGCCGATCCAGACGCTGCTGTTCTTCACCGCACTGTCCTTCCTGCCCGCGGTGCTGCTGATGATGACGGGCTTCACCCGCATCGTCATCGTGCTGTCGCTGATGCGCCAGGCGCTGGGCACGCAGAGCGCGCCGCCGAACCAGGTGATCGTGGGCTTAAGCCTGTTCCTCACCTTCTTCGTGATGTCGCCCACCATCGACAAGGTCTATAGCGAAGCCTGGGCGCCCTACCAGGCGCAGCAGATCGGCCTGGACGAGGCCTTGAAGCGCGGCGAGGTGCCGATGCGTGCGTTCATGCTCAAGCAGACGCGGCAGAGCGACCTCTCGCTGTTCGCCAAGCTGGCCAAGGTTGAATCTGGCGTGAAGGCCGAGGACATGCCGTTCAAGGTGCTGGTGCCGGCCTTCGTCACCAGCGAGCTGAAAAGCGCCTTCCAGATCGGTTTCCTGATCTTCATCCCCTTCCTGATCATCGACATGATCGTCGCCAGCGTGCTGATGAGCCTGGGCATGATGATGCTGAGCCCCGTGCTGGTGTCGCTGCCCTTCAAGCTGATGCTGTTCGTGCTGGCCGATGGCTGGAACCTGCTGCTGGGTTCGCTGGCCGCTTCTTTTGCCACCTAGGTTTTCCGACACTGCCATGGATCCCCAACAAGTCTTCACGCTCGGCCAGAAGGGCCTGTACATGCTGCTGCTGGTGTCGGCGCCGCTGCTGCTGGCGGTGCTGGCCGTCGGCCTGGTGGTCAGCATCTTCCAGGCGGCCACGCAGATCAACGAGCAGACCCTGAGCTTCGTGCCCAAGGTGCTGGCCGCCGTCGCGGTGCTGGCGATCACCGGCCCGTGGATGATGACGATGCTGGTCGACTACATCCAGCAGACGCTGCAATCGATCCCGTCGGCCGTCGGCTGATGCTCACCTTCACGGAAGCCCAGCTGACGGCGTGGATCACGCCGTGGCTGTGGCCTTTCCTGCGCGCGCTGGCGCTGATGACCAGCCTGCCGGTGTTCAGCCAGCGCGCGGTGCCGATGCGGGTGAAGATCGCGCTGTCGCTGTTCATCGCGCTGGCCGCGCAGGTCTCGCTGCCCGAGATGCCGGCCGTGGCGCTGGATTCGCCGCAGGCGCTGATGCTGGTGCTGCAGCAGGTGCTGATCGGCATCTCGCTGGGCTTCGCGGTGCGGCTGGTGTTCGCCGCGGTGGAACTGGGCGGCGAACTCATCGGGCTGCAGATGGGCCTGAACTTCGCTGGCTTCTTCGATCCCGGTACCGCCAGCCAGGGCACCGCCTCGGGCAAGTTCTTCGGCACCATCGTGGCATTCCTGTTCGTCATCATCAACGGGCACCTGGCCATCATCGCGGCGCTGATCCAGAGCTTCATCGCCTTCCCGGTCGGCCCCGAGCCCTTCGCCTTCCTGCGCGCCACGCAGCCGCAGGCCTGGGGCGCGGAGTTGTTCACGCTCGGGCTGTGGATCGCGCTGCCGCTGGTGGGCATGCTGCTGTTCGTGAACCTGGTGCTGGGCGTCATCTCGCGCGTGGCACCGCAGATCAACGTGTTTGCCGTGGGCTTCCCGATCACGCTGGGCGTCGGCCTGATCGGCATGCTGCTGACGCTGCCGCTGATGCAGCAACCCTTCACGATGGCGCTGGAACGCATGCTCGCGCACTTCCAGTAGGGCCAAAGGTCCCGTTCAAGCCGCGGCTGCAGCAACCGATATTGACGCATGGCCGCTATCGATCGATTCTTTGCCCAGTCGCATTCGCTGCCGGCGCTGCCCGAGGTGGCGCAGAAGCTGATGGAAACCTTCGGCCGCGAGGACGTCTCGCTGGTCGAGCTCGCCGAGCTGATCGCGCAGGACCCGGCACTGGCCGCGCGCGTGCTGAAGTTGGCGAACTCGGCGCGCTATGCCTCGCGTGGGCGCGTGGCGCACCTGCCCGACGCGGCGGCGCTGATCGGCCTGGACGCGCTGCGCGGCCTGGCGATCACCGTCTGCCTGTCCAATGCCTTCCCGCGGCCGCCCGGCTTCGACCGGCTGCGCTTCTGGTGCCAGAACCTGGCCACCGCCGGCCATGCCCGCACGCTGGCGCGGCTCCTCGGCGAGGACCCCGGCCTGGCCGAGGTGGCCGGCCTGATCCTGCGCTCGGGCCAGCTGCTGATGCTGATGACCTCGCCCGGCCAGGTCTCGCTGGTCGAGTCGATGGCCGGCGCGCCGGACAGCATCTTCGAGCTCGAGCGCACGCATTTCGGCTGCAGCCATGCCGAGGTCTCGGCCGAGTTGGCCGCGCGCTGGCACATGCCGCTGCCGCTGGTCGATGCACTGTTCACCGCGGGGCATCCGATCGTGGCCGAACCCTTCTCGCGCAGCGGCGCGCTGCTGCGCCTGGCCAGCGTGCTGGCCGATGCCGGGCATGACGGGCTGGATCGGCTGGATGCCGCGCGCATCGCGCAGGGCCCGTTGCTGGCGCGCCTGAAACTGACCCCCGAGACGCTGGCCACCCAGCTGCAGCCGCACGACCGCCTGGTGGCCGCGGCGGCCGAATTCGCGGCCTGACGCAGGGCCACGCCCCGCCCGCCGCGCCCCGGCAGCCACACGATGTTCTGGCACCGCCACTGGCACGATGCCGACATGCCAGGGCTGCCGCAGTCGCTGCGCAGCCAGTTCATGCTGGGGCTGGCCTCGATGTCGTTGCTGTTCGTCGGCATCGGCCTGGCCGCCATCCTGGCGCTGCGCAACACCAGCGACGCCACGCAGCTGCTGGCCCACGAGCAGCTGCAGCGCCTGCAGAAGGGCCAGGCGATCGTGCAGCACGCGCTGAGCATCCAGCGCGAGGTCGAGCGCTTCCTGGCCATGCGCTCCGCCGCCTCGATGGTGCAGAGCCATGCCGACATCGGCGTGCATGCCGACAACATCATGGAGCGGGTGCGGGCGCTCGCCGCCGAGCCCGACGATCCGGCGATCGGCCAGTTCGAGCAGGCCTGCGAGCGGCTGCGCCGGCTGGCCGACCGGCTGCTCGAGCAGCAGCTGAACGGGCCGGCGCCGCAGGCCCGAGGACCGGACATCGAGGAAGCCGCCGATGCGCTGGCGCCGCAGGGCCCGCGCGCCGAGCTCGCCGCGCAGGCGCAGCTGCTGGTGGCCAGCGCGATGCTGCAATCCGCGGCCGCCGAACGGGCGGCGCAGGACCTGCTGCAGACGCTGGTCGAGCGCTCGCAGGGCAACCAGCGGGGCATCGTGCTGGTGCTGGCGATCGGCCTGCTGTTCACCTGGCTGGTGGCGGGGCTGTTCCTCGGCCGCCACCTGCTGCAGCGGCTGGACCGCGTGAGCCAGCACCTGCGCCACCGCTTCGCCGAAGGCGAGCCGCTGGCCGCGGTGATGGACGGCCATGACGAGATCGCCGAGATGGCGCGTGCCGTCGAGCGCCTGCTGGCCGACCGCGCCCAGCTCGAGCTGCGCACCGCACAGCTCGGCCAGGCCAAGGAGACCCTGACCGAGCAGGGCCGCATCCTCGAGATGATTGCCGCGCGCGTGCCCTTGCCCGAGGTGCTGGACCGCGTGGTGCGCCTGTCCGAATCGCAGCTGCAGGACATCCATGGCTCGATCCTGCTGCTGGACGAAGACGGCCGGCACCTGCGCCACGGCGCTGCACCCGGGCTGCCGGCGGCCTTCTCGGCCATCGTCGACGGCTGGCCGGTCGGGCCGGCTTCGGGCTCCTGCGGCACCGCGATCCACCGCCGCGAGACGGTGATCGTCAGCGACATCGAGACCGACCCGCTGTGGGCCGGCGAGGCCAGCGCCATCGCCCGCCACCACGGCCTGCGCGCCTGCTGGTCCACGCCGATCATGGCCCACGACGGCGCGGTGCTCGGCACCTTCGCGATGTACGCCCGCACCGTGCGCCGCCCGGGCCCGCGCGAGCAGCAGCGCATCAACCTGGCGGTTCGCATTGCCGGCATCGCGATCGAACGCCAGCGCGCCGAGCAGCGCATCCGCCACATGGCCCACCACGACGAGCTCACCGGCCTGCCCAACCGCGCCCTGCTGAACGACCGCCTGGCGCAGGCGCTGGCGCAGGCCAGGCGCGGCGAGCGCCCGCTGGCGCTGCTGTTCCTAGACCTGGACGGCTTCAAGCACATCAACGACAGCCTCGGCCACGCGGTGGGCGACCGCCTGCTGCAGGCCGTGGCCCAGCGCCTGCGCGAGCTGGTGCGCGAGGGCGACACGGTGGCCCGGCTGGGCGGCGACGAATTCGTCGTGATGCTGGTGGGCCTGGAGCGTGCCGAAGACGCCGCCCGCGCGGCGCAGGACATCGTGCACGCGCTGGCGCAGCCCTTCGTGACCGACGAGCACCAGCTGCACATCAGCGTCAGCATCGGCATCAGCGCCTACCCGAGCGATGGCGACAGCGCGCAGGCGCTGCTCAAGCATGCCGATGCAGCGATGTACCGCACCAAGGCGCAGGGGCGCAACGGCTTCCAGTGGTTCACCGCCGAGATGGGGCTGCAGGCGCACCAGCGCGTCGAACTGCTGAACGCGCTGCGCGTGGCGGTGGCCGAAGGCGGCTTCGAGCTGCACTACCAGCCGCAGGTGGACCTGGCCAGCGGCCGCATCGCCTCGGTCGAGGCGCTGATCCGCTGGCACCACCCGCAGCTGGGCCTGATCAGCCCGGAGCGCTTCATTCCGCTGGCCGAGGACACCGGGCTGATCGCGCCGATCGGCGAATGGGTGCTGCGCGAAGCCTGCCGCCAGCTGGCGCACTGGCACGCCGCCGGCCACCCCGAGCTGGCGATGGCCGTGAACCTCTCGGCGCGGCAGTTCGAGGCGCAGGACCTGCCGCGGCTGGTGCAGCAGGCGCTGCAGGCCCATGCGCTGCCGGCGCACTGCCTGGAGCTGGAGCTGACCGAAACGGCACTGATGCACAACGCCGAAGCGGCCCGCCAGACGCTGCTGGCGCTGCACGCGCTGGGCGTGAAGCTGGCGCTGGACGACTTCGGCACCGGCTATTCGAGCCTGAGCCACCTGCGCCGCTTCCCGATCGACACGGTGAAGATCGACAAGTCCTTCATCGCCGACCTGCGCGGCGGGCCCGACGCCAGCTCGATCATCCGTGCCATCGTCGTGATGGCCCGCTCGCTGGGCATGACGGTGGTGGGCGAAGGCATCGAGACCCCCGAGCAGCTGCACTTCCTGGCCGCCCTGCCCTGCCAGCGCGGCCAGGGCTACCTGTTGGCGCGGCCGCTGCCGGCCGACACGCTGGCCGCGCTGCTCGGCCGCCCGATCGCCCTGCCGGCGCCGGCCCCCGCTCAGCCCCCCACCAGCCCGTTCCTGATGGCGTAGACCGTCAGCTCCGAGTTGTTCTGGAGGTTGAGCTTCTCCAGCACGCGGGCGCGGTAGACCGACACGGTCTTGGGCGACAGCATCAGCTCCTCGGCGATGTCCGACAGGCGCTTGCCGGAGGCGATCATCACCAGGGTCTGCAGTTCGCGGTCGCTCAGCTTGTCGTGCGCGTTCTCGGTCACCGGCGTGGTCAGGCTCTCGACCAGCATCTGCGCGATGTCCGGCGTCACGTACTTGCGGCCCTGCGCCACGGTGCGCACCGCCTGCACGATCTGCTGCGGATCGCCGCCCTTGTTGACGTAGCCGAAGGCGCCGGCGCGCAGCGCACGGATCGCGTACTGGTCTTCCGGGTACATGCTGACCACCAGCACCTTCACCGGCGAGCCCTCGTCCTTCAGCGCATGCATCACGTCCAGCCCGCTACGGCCGGGCAGGTTGATGTCCAGCACCAGCACGTCGCAGGCGTGGCCGCGCAGCAGCGCGCGCAGCTCGCCATAGTCGCCCGCCTCGCCGACGACCTGGATGTCGTCGGCATCGGCCAGCGTGTCGCGGATGCCGCGGCGGATCAGCGCATGGTCATCGCAGAGCATCACCTTGATCATGGTGCACCCCAGGTGGACGGGTCGTGGTCGGCGTCATCGTCGAAGCGGCGCGTGTCGCGCGTGCCGTTGCCGCTGCCGCCGCTGACGGGCACCGACAGCATCAGCACCGTGCCGGTCGGGCCGCTGGAGACGTCGACCCAGCCGCCCACGGTGCCGGCGCGTTCGGTGAGCCCGCGCAGGCCGAAGCTGCGCGCCTTGGCCAGGTCGGCGCTGGACAGGCCGCGGCCGTTGTCCGCCACCTCCAGCGACAGCACGCCGCGCGTCAGCGACAGGTCGATCGACACCTTGGTGGCCTGCGCATGCTTGCTGACGTTGGTCAGCGCCTCCTGCGCGAAGCGGTAGGCCACCAGCGGCACGCCGGCGGGCAGCTGCATGCTGTCGTGGCTGGTCAGGAAGGTGCACGGGTAGCCGTTGCGCTTCTCGAAGCGGCTGGCCATCCATTGCAGCGCGGCCACCAGGCCCTGCTCCAGGATGGCCGGGCGCAGGTTGTGCATGATGCGCTGGCTGGCCTCGATCGCCAGGTCCACCGTCTCCAGTGCCGAAGCCACGCGCTGCTGCACCTCCGGCGCGCCGACATGGCGGCCGATCCAGGCCAGGTCGAACTTGATGGCCGTCAGGCTGCCGCCGACGTCGTCGTGGATCTCGCGCGCGATCGCCGCCCGCTCCATCTCGACGCTGGTCTGCAGGTGCTGCGCCAGTTCGGACAGGCGCTGGCGCGAGGCCGCCAGCTCGCGGTCGGCCTGCTGGCGCGCGCGGCGCTCCTGGCCGGCCTCGATGGCGTGCTCCACCGCCGGCGCCAGGCGCGCCAGGTTGTTCTTCAGCAGGTAGTCGGTGGCGCCGTTGCGCATGGCCGCCACCGCGGTGTCCTCGCCGATCTCACCCGAGACCAGGATGAACGGGATCTCGCGCCCGCTCTCCTTCAGGATTTCCTGCGCGCGCAGGCCGGAGAAGCCCGGCAGGTTGTAGTCCGACAGGATCACGTCCCATTCCTGCGCGTCCAGCGCGTGGCGGAATGCCGCCTCGTTGTCCACCCGCAGCACCTGCAGCCGGTGGCCGGCCCGGCGCAGGAAGGCCAGCGCCAGATCGTGGTCCAGCGGCGAGTCCTCGACGTGCAGCAGGCGCAGCACCGGCGCCTCCGTGATTTCGGCCATGGATGGAGTATGGCAAAGGCGCCGCCACCCGGGCAGCGACCGCGCCCGGTGTGGAAATGCGCCGTGTTTCATGCCGTCTTCGGCTCAATAACTCCCTACTGCCTGCCGAAAATCCCAGACACCAGAGCCGATTCCAGACGGCTGGTCTTCGACCCCAACGCGGAGTGACGATGCTGAACAACGACCCCATGCCACAGGAGCCGTCCATGACCACGGTGCCGTTGCTCACCGCAGCGGACGTGCAGGACAACCTGATGGTCGCGAACAACGACCTGGAGCGACTGGCCGGGCTGCTGACTGACGCTACCGAAACCCTGATGGGGCACTTCTACGGCGCCTCGGCCCAGATGAGCCAGCTGCTGGCGCTGGCCGAGTCCCACCCCGAGTGGGACACCCAGGCCATGAAGCAGGCGATGCATCACATGGGCGGTGCCGTGACGGCGCTGCAGTTCCAGGACATGTCGACGCAGTTGATCGCGCACCTGCAGCGCCGCCTGCGCAACTGCGCCGATCGCCTGGCGCGCGACGTGATGGGCGACGACGAGGACGGTGAAGCGGTGGTGGAAGACGCCCCGCTGCGCCCGAACCCGGTGACCCAGGACGAAATGGACGCCGGCTCGATCGAGCTGTTCTAAATCTTTCATTGTTACGCCCGATAACCCTAGCTGATTGCCCCGGAGAACACGATGCACTCAATCCTCGCCGTCGATGACTCGGCCTCCATGCGCCAGATGGTCTCGTTCACGCTGAAGAACGCCGGTTTCAATGTCGTCGAAGCCGTCGATGGACAGGACGCCTGGGAGAAGGCCGGCCAGCGCGACTTCAACCTGGTGCTGACGGACCAGAACATGCCGCGCATGGATGGCATCAGCCTGACCAAGAAGCTGCGCGAGAACCCGAAGTTCAAGGGCACGCCGATCCTGATCCTCACCACCGAGTCGAGCGACCAGATGAAGCAGGCCGGCCGCGCCGCGGGCGCCACCGGCTGGCTGGTCAAGCCCTTCGATCCGGCCAAGCTGATCGAGGTGATCGGCAAGGTCATCCGCTGACCGGCCGGCATCGCCCCGCTTCGTTTCCCCTTTCCCGCTGCACAAGACACAACCGGAGGCTGCTGCCATGGCAGACACCAGCAACGACGGCGCGCACATGTCCGCCGGCATCGACCTGAGCCAGTTCTTTCAGGTCTTCTTCGAAGAAGCCGGCGAGAACCTCGGCTCGATGGAGCAGATGCTGCTCGAGCTGGACGTCAACGCAGCCGACGATGAAGAGCTCAATGCGATCTTCCGCTGCGCACACTCGGTGAAGGGTGGCGCCGCCACCTTCGGGTTCACGGATGTCGCGGAGCTGACGCACCAGATGGAAGCGCTGCTGGACAAGCTGCGCCGCCACGAACTGCAGCCCACCTCGCAGATGGTGGACGTGCTGCTGCAGGCCGGCGACGCGCTGAAGGCCCAGTTGGCGCGCCACCAGGGTTCGGGCGGCGGCGAGATCGACACCACCGAGCTGCTGTTCACGATCAAGACGCTGTGCGAAGGCGGCAAGGTCGACACGCCCGCCACGGTGGCCGTGGTGGCCAGCACGGCGGCCCCGGCCCCGGCCGCGCCCCCGATGGTGCTGAAGAACGACGTGCGCGTGATCGAGCTCACCGTCGGCGAACTGGCCGACATGAGCGCGGCCGACAACATCGTCGACCTGTTCAAGGAAATCTCCGGCCTGGGCACGATCGAGCCGCTGGACGCCGGCCGCGGTGCCGACGGCATGCGCCGCTTCAAGATCACCACCGCCAGCAGCGACAACGACCTGCTTGACCTGTTCACCTTCCACGTGCCGCGCGAAGCGGTGCGCCTGGAGCCGCTGGGCCCGGGCTACGGCTTCCATGAAGGCGCGCCCGGTGCGCCGCCGCCGGAAGCGCCGAGCACCGACCCCGGCTACGGCTTCTTCGACAACGCGCCCGGCGCACCGGCCGAACACGCCGCGCCCGCCGCGGACGCCGCGCCCGCCCCGGCCACCGAGGCAGCGCCCAAGGCCGTTGCGCCCAAGGCCGCCGCGCCGAAGGCCGAAGGGGCCAAGGGTGCCGCGCTCGATTCCGCGACGCTGCGCGTCTCGGTCGAGAAGGTGGACCAGCTGATCAACCTGGTCGGCGAACTCGTCATCACCCAGGCCATGCTGGCGCAGAACAGCAAGAACATCGACGCGACGCTGTCGCAGCAGATGATGTCCGGCCTGGCCGACCTGGAGCGCAACACCCGCGACCTGCAGGAAGCGGTGATGTCGATCCGGATGATTCCGATGTCGATGGTCTTCAACCGCTTCCCGCGCATGCTGCGCGACCTGGCGGCCAAGCTCGGCAAGAAGGTCGACCTGGTCACGGTGGGTGAAGCCACCGAGCTGGACAAGGGCATGGTCGAGAAGATCACCGACCCGCTGACGCACCTGGTGCGCAACAGCTGCGACCACGGCATCGAGTTGCCGGCCGACCGCCTGGCCAAGGGCAAGCCCGAGACCGGCACCATCACGCTGGTCGCCTCGCACCAGGGCGGCTCCATCGTCATCGAGGTGCGCGACGACGGCCGTGGCCTCAACCGCCAGAAGCTGATCAAGAAGGCGCGCGAGAAGGGCATCGACGCGCCCGACACGATGACCGACCAGGAATGCTGGAACCTCATCTTCGCGCCGGGCTTCTCCACCGCCGACGTGGTGACCGACGTGTCCGGCCGCGGTGTCGGCATGGACGTGGTGAAGAAGAACATCCTGTCGCTGGGCGGCTCGGTCGAGATCGATTCGGCCGAAGGCTACGGCATGAGCGTCAAGGTGCGGCTGCCGCTCACTTTGGCCATCATGGACGGCATGAGCGTCGGTGTCGGCGACGAGTGCTACATCCTGCCGCTGGGCTCGGTGGTCGAGTCGTTCCAGGTGCAGGCCAACATGATCAAGACCATCGGCGGCTCCGGCCGCGTGGTGGAAGTGCGCGACGAGTACATGCCGGTGATCGACCTCGAGAAGGTGTTCGACGTGCCGCGCTTCGACTTCGAGCATGTCAGCAACATCATGGTGGTGGTCGAGGCCGAGGGCCAGCGCGTCGCGCTGCTGGTGGACGAGCTGCTCGGCCAGCAGCAGGTGGTGGTGAAGAACCTCGAGGCCAACTACCGCAAGGTGCCGGACGTCTCGGGCGCCACGATCATGGGCGACGGCCGCGTCGCGCTGATCCTGGACATCGGCACGCTGGTGCGTCGCACGCGGCACTGATCAGGCATCCTTTGCACAAGGACGGGAGACACCAATGAAAGTAATTGACAAGCTGATGCGCCAGTTCACGATCCGCCTGCGCATGCTCGGCGCGATCGCGATGGTAGTGCTGCTGCTGGTGATGGTGGGCGGCGCCGGCCTGCTCGGCATGTTCCGCATCCAGTCCTTGAGCGACACGCTCAGCGAGCAGACGCTGACGGTCAACACCCACCTCGCCTCGCTGAGCGAGCAGATGGGCCTGCTGCGCCGCTACGAGAAGGACCTGATCATCAACTACGAGAAGCCCGACGCGATCACCGCGCTGAAGGCCAAGTGGCAGGAAGCCTTGAAGAACACGCTGGCCGAGGTGAAGAGCCTGGGCCAGGCCGAGACCGGGCTGGACCCCAAGGCCATCGAGCAGGTGGCCACGCAGGTTCAGGGCTATGCCACCGCCTTCGAGCCGGTGCTCAAGCAGATCGAGGCCTCGGCCTACGACTCGGCCACCACCATCAACAAGGTCTCCGGCAAGGCCGTGACCCAGGTGCAGGCCGCCGAGCAGAGCCTGGCGGTGCTGCGCCAGTCCAACACCAAGGCGGCCGACATGGCGCGCGAGAACATCGGCACCTCGATCAACCGCACGCTGCTGACCTTCGGCGCAGCGCTGGCCGTGGCCGTGCTGCTGGTGGTGCCGCTGACCTTGGCCAACTCGGCCTCGATCCTGCGGCCGATGCGCCAGGCCAACGAACTGGCTCGCGCCATTGCCAGCGGCGACCTGACCCGCCCGGTGGAAGACCATGGCCGTGACGAGAGCGCCGACCTGCTGCGCAGCCTGAATGCGATGCAGGACCACCTGCGCACGTTGGTGGGCCAGATCCGCAACTCGGCCGATTCGATCCAGACCGCCAGCGCCGAAGTGGCCTCCGGCAACGCCGACCTCAGCCAGCGCACCGAGCAGGCCGCGTCGAACCTGCAGACCACCGCCAGCTCGATCGAGCAACTCACCGGCACCGTGCGCCAGAGCGCCGATGCCGCGAGCCAGGCCAACCAGCTCGCCTCCTCGGCCTCCTCCGTCGCGCAGCGCGGCGGCCAGGTCGTCTCGCAGGTGGTCTCGACGATGGACGAGATCAACACCAGCTCCAAGAAGATCGCCGACATCATCGGCGTGATCGACGGCATCGCGTTCCAGACCAACATCCTGGCGCTGAACGCCGCGGTGGAAGCCGCCCGTGCCGGCGAACAGGGCCGCGGCTTCGCGGTGGTGGCCGGCGAAGTGCGCAGCCTGGCGCAGCGCAGCGCCGAAGCCGCCCGCGAGATCAAGACCCTGATCGGCGCCAGCGTCGAGCGCGTGGAATCCGGTGCCCGCCTGGTGCAGGACGCCGGCTCGACGATGAACGAGATCGTCGCCAGCGTGCAGCGCGTGTCCGACATCATCGGCGAGATCACCGCCGCGGCCAGCGAGCAGAGCGCCGGCATCGGCCAGGTCAACGGCGCGGTGGTGCAGCTCGACCAGATGACACAGCAGAACGCCGCGCTGGTGGAGCAATCCGCCGCCGCCGCCGAGAGCCTGAAAGACCAGGCCCAGCGGCTGGCCGGCGCAGTCGGCGTATTCCGACTCCAGGCGGCCTGAAGTCACCAGGGCCGGCTTGCCGGCCCTTTTCGTTTTACCTGTTCTCTTCCAGGGCCCTGTCGCGCAGGGTCGCAGCGTCATCATGTCCTTTCAGAACCTCCGCATCGGCACCAAGCTCTGGCTGGCCGTCGGCCTCTTCATCACCGCGCTGGTGGCGCTGATCGCGTTTGCAGCCGTCCGCTCGGCCGTGCTGGCCGCCGATGCCGAAAAGACCCAGGCGCTGGCCGACGGCAAGATCGCCCTCGCCACGCGCTGGGCCGGCCTGACCGAAGTGACGGTCGCGCGCAGCCAGGCCGCGCAGATCAGCAGCGACGCCGCGGTGGCCACCGCGTTCAAGGACAGCAACGACAAGGCCATTGCCGAGATCACCGAGCTGATGAAGCAGCTGAAGGCGATGCCCCTGTCGGCCGCCGAACAGGCGCAGTTGGACAAGGTGGCCAACGAGCGCAAGAAGGTCTATGACGTCTCCGCCAAGGTCACCGCGGCGAAGGAAGCCGGCGACCTCGAGGGCGCCCGCAAGCTGGCCACCGGCGACTTCGGTACCGCCTCAGGCGTGTACCTGCAGGCGCTGCGCGAGTTCGTCGCGATGCAGGAACAGTCCGCGCGCGACAACCGCCTGCAGCTCGCCGCCGCACGCAACACCACGGTGACCATCGCCGCGGTGGTGGTGGCCGTGATCATCGGCGGCGCGCTGTTCGGCGCCGCGCTGCTGATCCGCTCGATCCGCCTGCCGCTGGCCGAGGCCGTGGCAATGGCCGACCGCATCGCCGGCGGTGACCTGGGCCAGCGCCCGGTGATCACGCGCCACGACGAGATCGGCACGCTGCAGCGCGCGCTGGTGGCGATGAGCGAATCGCTGTCCAGGACCGTTGGCGAGGTTCGCTCGGCGGCCGACTCGATCCAGACCGCCAGTGCCGAGATCGCCACCGGCAACACCGACCTGAGCCAGCGCACCGAGCACACCGCGTCGAACCTGCAGACCACCGCCAGCTCGATCGAGCAGCTCACCGGCACCGTGCGCCAGAGCGCCGATGCCGCGAGCCAGGCCAACCAGCTCGCCTCCTCGGCCTCCTCCGTCGCGCAGCGCGGCGGCCAGGTCGTCTCGCAGGTGGTCTCGACGATGGACGAGATCAACACCAGTTCCAAGAAGATCGCCGACATCATCGGCGTGATCGACGGCATCGCGTTCCAGACCAACATCCTGGCGCTGAACGCTGCGGTGGAAGCCGCCCGTGCCGGCGAACAGGGCCGCGGCTTCGCGGTGGTGGCCGGCGAGGTGCGCAGCCTGGCGCAGCGCAGCGCCGAAGCCGCCCGCGAGATCAAGACCCTGATCGGCGCCAGCGTCGAACGCGTGGAGTCCGGCGCCCGCCTGGTGCAGGACGCCGGCTCGACGATGAACGAGATCGTCGCCAGCGTGCAGCGCGTGTCCGACATCATCGGCGAGATCACCGCCGCGGCCAGCGAGCAGAGCGCCGGCATCGGCCAGGTCAACGGCGCGGTGGTGCAGCTCGACCAGATGACACAGCAGAACGCCGCGCTGGTGGAGCAATCCGCCGCCGCCGCCGAGAGCCTGAAGGAACAGGCCCTGCACCTGACCCAGATGGTGGGCCGCTTCCGCCTCACCGAACACGCGGCGCACTGAGCGCCACACCACCCTTCCCGCGCGCTCGCACGACAGGAGCTGCCATGAACTTCCGCAATCTGCGCCTGCGCACCCAGCTGCTGGGCGGCTTCCTCGTCGTGCTGGGGGTCGCGCTGACCCAGAGCCTGCTGTCGATCCAGCGCCTGGGCGCACTGGACAGCAAGACCAACGACATCGCCGCGGTCTGGCTGCCCAGCGTGAAACAGCTGGGCGACATCGGCACCGAGCTCGGCACCAGCCGCGCCACGCTGCTGAAGCTGCTGCTGGTGGAGAACCCCAGCCTGGTCGATGGCATCGAGGCCGAACTCAAGCAGAGCAGCGCGCGCCTGGACCGGCAGCGCACGGCCTATGCCGCCGACTTCAGCAGCCCCGAGGACAAGGCGCTGTACGAGCAGTTCGAGCGCCAGCTGAAGGCCGCGCAGGCCCTGAACCCCGAGCTGCTGAAGATGATGCGCGAGATGCGCACCGACGAAGCGCGCGAGCTCGGCAGCGGCAAGGCCGCCAGGCTCTACGCCGAGGCCGGCGCCACGCTGGACAAGCTGATCGCGCTGAACGCCCGCAACGCCGAAGAGGCCAGCAACGCCGCCCATGCAGCGCATGCCCAGGGCCGCGCGCTGATGCTGCTCGGCCTGGCGGTGATGGCCCTCGTCGCGGTGACGGTGGGCTGGCTGCTGGCCAGCCGCCTGACGCGCGCCGCCGCACAGGCGGTGGACACCGCCGAGCGCATTGCCAACGGTGATCTCAGCCAGCCCATCGCCGCCGGCAGCCGCGACGAGATGGGCCTGCTGATGGAAGCGCTGGCCCGCATGCAGGACCGGTTGCGCAGCATCGTCAGCGGCGTGCGCCTGAACGCCGAGCAGGTGGCCAGCGCCAGCGTCGAGATCGCGCAGGGCAACAGCGACCTGAGCCAGCGCACCGAACAGCAGGCCAGCGCGCTGCAGGCCACCGCCTCGTCGATGAACCAGCTCGCAGGCACCGTGCGCGACAACGCCGACCACGCGCAGCAGGCCAACCAGCTGGCCGTGGCCGCGTCCGGCGTCGCGGCCACCGGGGGCGACGCCGTCAACCGCATGGTCGAGACGATGAAGGGCATCCACGAGGCCTCGCGCAAGATCGGCGACATCACCGGCGTGATCGACGGCATCGCCTTCCAGACCAACATCCTGGCGCTCAACGCCGCGGTCGAGGCCGCGCGGGCCGGCGAGCAGGGCCGCGGCTTCGCGGTGGTGGCCGGCGAGGTGCGCAGCCTGGCGCAGCGCTCGGCCGACGCCGCGCGCCAGATCAAGGGGCTGATCGAGGCCAGCGTGGTCCGCGTCGAGCAGGGCACGCAGTTGGCCGACCAGGCCGGCAGCACCATGCACGAGGTGCTGAGCTCGATCCGCCGCGTCACCGACATCGTCGGCCACATCAGCGCGGCCAGCGCCAGCCAGTCGGCGGGCGTCAGCCAGCTGGGCCAGGCCATCGTGCAGATGGACCATGGCACCCAGCAGAACGCCGCGCTGGTGGAGCAATCCGCCGCCGCCGCGGAGAGCCTGAAGGACCAGGCCGCACGCCTGGCCACCGCCGTCGGCGTTTTCCGCCTGCAGGCCGAGGCGGCCTGATCTTTCCACAAGAAACCTAACCAACGAAAGAACCGTCCACCATGCTGTCCTACCTGAATTCGAAGCAGCGCGCCGTGCTGCTGATCCTGCTGATCGTGGCCGGCCAGGCCTGCGTGGTGGCCGGCCTGTCGCTGGGCTGGCCGCCGTCGGCCACCATCGGCGCGAGCGTCGCCTTTTCGGCACTGGCTGCCTTCACCTACATCGACGCGGCGCTGGTGATGCGCCGCTTCCTGGTGAGCTTCATCGGCCAGGCCCAGCGCATCGCCGCGGGTGATCTTTCCACCGACATCGACACCCGCGGCAACACCGACGCGGCCCAGGTGCTGGAAGCCCTGCAGGCGCTGCAGACGGCCCTGCGGCGCTCGATCAGCACCATCCGCGGCAGCGCCGATGGCGTGACCACCGCGGCGTCCGAGATCGCCTCGGGCAACCAGGACCTCTCCTCGCGCACCGAACTCACCGCCAGCAACCTGCAGCAGGCCGCCAGCTCGATGGCGCAGCTGAACGCCACGGTGCGCCAGAGCGCCGATTCGGCGGCCCAGGCCAACCAGCTCGCCTCCTCCGCCGCCGCGGTGGCGCAGCGCGGTGGCGAGGTCGTCTCGCAGGTGGTCTCGACGATGGACGAGATCAACACCAGCTCCAAGAAGATCGCCGACATCATCGGCGTGATCGACGGCATCGCGTTCCAGACCAACATCCTGGCGCTGAACGCCGCGGTGGAAGCCGCCCGCGCCGGCGAACAGGGCCGCGGCTTCGCGGTGGTGGCCGGCGAGGTGCGCAGCCTGGCGCAGCGCTCGGCCGATGCGGCCAAGGAAATCAAGTCGCTGATCGGCGCCAGCGTCGAACGCGTGGAGTCCGGTGCCCGCCTGGTGCAGGACGCCGGCTCGACGATGGGCGAGATCGTCGCCAGCGTGCAGCGCGTGTCCGACATCATCGGCGAGATCTCCGCCGCGGCCAGCGAGCAGAGCGCCGGCATCGGCCAGGTCAACGGCGCGGTGGTGCAGCTCGACCAGATGACGCAGCAGAACGCCGCGCTGGTCGAGGAATCGGCCGCCGCGGCGGAGAGCCTGAAGGAGCAGGCGCTGCGCCTGGTGGATGGCGTGTCGATGTTCCGCCTGGGCGACGCGTCGGTCGCCAAGGCCGCGCCGGCACCGGTCGCCAGCGCCAGGCCGGCGGCCGCCGCCGCGCCGCAAGCCCCGGTGCCGGCCAGGGCGGCCGCCAAGCCCGCCAAGGCCCCCGCAACCCAGCCTGCAGCAGCCCCGAAGGCTGCGGCGGCCAGGGCCCCTGCCCCGGTCGCCAAGCCCGCCCCGGCGGCCGCCACGGCCCCGGCCGGCGGTGACGACTGGGAAAGCTTCTGATCCCGCGGGCATCAAGTTCCGCCGGCCCGAGCCGATAAATCCGAAAGGTGCCGGACGGCGCACCAGCTTCAACCCAAGGACATGCCACCATGGAAATGATTCAAGAAGGCACCCGCATCGCGCAACAGGAAGCTGCGCGCCGTGCCATCGCCAACGCGCGCAACGGCGAGTACCTGACCTTCCGCCTCGGCGCCGAGGAATACGGCATCGACATCCTGCGCGTGCAGGAGATCCGTTCGTACGAGCAACCGACGCGCATTGCCAATGCACCGGCCTTCCTGAAGGGCGTGGTCAACCTGCGCGGCGTGATCGTGCCGATCGTCGACCTGCGCCTGAAGCTGGGTTGCGAGACGGCCGAGTACAACCACTTCACCGTGGTGATCGTGCTGAACGTGCGCGGCCGCGTGGTCGGCGCGGTGGTCGACTCGGTGTCCGACGTGCTGGAACTCGGCGGCGACGCCATCCGCCCGGCGCCGGCCACCAATTCGCACATCGACACCAGCTACATCACCGGCATCGGCAGCGTGGCAGAACGCATGCTGATCCTGATGGACATCGAAGCGCTGATGTCCAGCGCCGACATGGGCCTGATGGAAGAAGAAGTGGCCGCCTGATCCCAAGACACGGCCCGGGGCCTCCCTGGGCCCCGGAGCGTGTGAATGAAGAAGAACGGGTTGACGATCGTCCAGCGGCTGTGGCTGCCGACGATCGTGCTGCTGGTGATGGTGGTGGTGATGGTGGGTGCCTCGAGCGTGCGCACCCGCCACTCGCAGGCGCTGGCCAGCCAGCACCTGCTGGAACACCAGCAGAAGCTCGAGGACGCCCTGGTCTGGGCTGGCCTCACCGAGACAAGTGCCGCACGCACGCAGGCATTGCTGCATGCGGCCGACGATGCCCTGGCCGCCAGCCTGAAGCCCGCGGTCGACGCCAGCGCCGCCCGCCTGGCCGAGGTGCAGAAGCGCATCGACGCACTGGCCGGCAGCGCCGAGGAAAAAGCCCTGCTCGCCCGCGTGGCCGAGAGCGGCAAGGCCTATGCCGCGGCGCGCGACGAAGCGCAGAAGCTGCGCGCCGACGGCAATGCCGATGGCGCCCGCGCCGCCTTCAAGGACAAGGCCCAGCCGGCCCTGGCCGCGCATGAAGCACAGCTGCGCGAATTCGTCCAGCTGCAGGAACAGCGCGCCGCGAACCTGCGCGACGAACTGGGCGCCGAGCGCATGCGCACGGTGTTCGGCGTCGGCGCGGTGATGTCGCTGATCGTCGTCGGCCTGGGCATCAGCACCATCTTCCTGGTGCGCGCGATCCGCGGCCCGCTGAACGAACTCTCGCGCGCGGCCGAACGCATCGGCCACGGCGACCTGACCGTCGAGGTCGACACCACGCGGCACGACGAGCTGGGCGAATCGATGCGTGCGCTGGCCGGCATGCGCGACGCGCTGCGCCAGATCGTCGGCCAGGTGCGCGAGTCCACCGACTCAATCCAGACCGCCAGCGCCGAAGTGGCCGCCGGCAATGCCGACCTGAGCCAGCGCACCGAGCAATCGGCAGCCAACCTGCAGCAGACGGCCGGCTCGATCAGCCAGCTCTCGGCCACCGTGCGCCAGAGCGCCGATGCCGCACAGCAGGCCAACCAGCTCGCCTCCTCGGCGGCTTCGGTGGCGCAACGCGGCGGCCAGGTGGTCTCGCAGGTGGTCTCGACGATGGACGAGATCAACACCAGCTCCAAGAAGATCGCCGACATCATCGGCGTGATCGACGGCATCGCGTTCCAGACCAACATCCTCGCCTTGAACGCCGCGGTGGAAGCCGCGCGTGCCGGCGAGCAGGGCCGCGGCTTCGCGGTGGTGGCCGGCGAGGTGCGCAGCCTGGCGCAGCGCAGCGCCGAGGCAGCCAAGGAGATCAAGAGCCTGATCGGCAACTCGGTCGACAAGGTCGAGGCCGGCAGCCGGCTGGTGCAGGACGCCGGCTCGACCATGGGCGAGATCGTCGCCAGCGTGCAGCGCGTGTCGGACATCATCGGCGAGATCTCGGCCACGTCCACCGAGCAGAGCCAGGGCATCGCCCAGGTCAGCGGCGCGGTGTCGCAGCTCGACCAGATGACGCAGCAGAACGCCGCGCTGGTCGAAGAAAGCGCCGCCGCCGCCGAGAGCCTGCGCGACCAGGCCGCGCGCCTGGCCGGCGTGGTGTCCACCTTCCAGATCGGCAGCAGCGCCTTGGCCAGGCCGGCGGCCGTTGCCGTTGCGTCCGTGGCGGCGCCCGTGCTGGCAGCAGCACCGGCGCGCCCAGCCGCCGCCCCGGCAGCCCGCGTCGCCGCCGTCTCGGCACGGACCGCCGCGATCGAAGCCAACACCCGGCCACCCGCCGAGCCCAAGCGCCCGGCCGAACTGGCCCAGGCCGTCATCAGCCAGGCCAGGGCCAGCGCCAAGCCTGGCGGTGACGACGACTGGGAAGCGTTCTAGCTTTTGAGTTACGCGGCCAGCGCCTCGCGGACGAAGTCCAGCCGGTCCTGGCCGAAGAACATCTCGCCGCCGACGAACATCGTCGGCGCGCCGAAGACGCCACGCCGCACCGCCTCGTCGGTGCTGGCCTTCAGCGCGGCCTTGACCTCGGCATCGGCCACCAGCGCCATCATCGCGGCGGGGTCGAAGCCGGCTTCTGCCAGCACGCGCCCGAGCACGGCCAGGTCGTTCAGGTTGCACCCGTCCACCCACATCGCCTTGAACACCGCGGCCAGCAAGGGCTGGAAGCGCGCGGGCTCGCGCAACTGCGTGCCGATGAGCCCGCGCATCAGCTGCAGCGTGTTGATCGGGAAATGCGGGTTGTGCGCGAAGGGCACGCCGTAGCGGCGGGCAAAGCGCGCCAGGTCCTGGTTCATGTAGCGGCCCTTGGCCGGCACCGCCGCCGGCGAGGCATTGCCGGTGGCCTGGAACACGCCGCCCAGCAGCATCGGCCGCCACAGCAGCTGCGCACCGGCCGATTCGCAGATCGCCGGCAGCTGGGTCCAGGCCAGATAGGACGCCGGGCTGCCGACATCGAAGAAGCATTCCACCGCGCGCATCCAGGCCTCCCAGTTGTCAAACGTTCGTTTACTGAACGGACGTTATGCTAGCGGCCGGACACTGTCAATCGCAGGAGGCGGCCACGTGAACCCGACCGACGACAACAAGGTGGCGCTGGTGATCGGCGCGGGCGACGCCACCGGCGGCGCCATCGCGCGGCGCTTCGCGCGCGAGGGCTACACCGCCTGCCTGACGCGCCGCTCGGCCGACAAGCTGCAGCCGCTCATCGACCAGATCCATGCCGACGGCGGCCGCGCCTTCGGCTACGGCAGCGACGCGCGCAAGGAGGAAGAGGTCGTCGCGCTGTTCGACCGCATCGAGGCCGAGCACGGACCGGTGGAGGTGCTGGTGTTCAACATCGGCGCCAACGTGCCCAGCAGCATCCTGGACGAAACCGCGCGCAAGTATTTCAAGGTCTGGGAGATGGCCTGCTTCAGCGGCTTCCTCAACGGCCGCGAGGCGGCGCGCCGCATGCTGCCGCGCGGCCGCGGCACCATCCTGTTCACCGGCGCCACCGCCGCGCTGCGCGGCGCGGCGAACTTCGCGGCCTTCGCCGGCGCCAAGCATGCGCTGCGCGCGCTGGCGCAGAGCATGGCGCGGGAACTGGGGCCGAAGAACATCCACGTCGCGCATGTCGTGGTCGACGGAGCGATCGACACCGAGTTCATCCGCACCCAGTTCCCCGAGCGCTATGCGCTGAAGGAGCAGGACGGCATCCTGAACCCCGAGCACATCGCCGAGAACTACTGGTACCTGCACCAGCAGCCACGCGACGCGTGGACCTTCGAGTTGGATCTGCGTCCCTACATGGAGCGCTGGTGAGGCTTTCTGACCTATTCTGCGGCGCGCCGTAGCGTCTCCATCACCGGCTTTCGCAGCACCTCGCGCAGGCCCAGCCAGCCGGCCGACAGCGCCAGCACCGCACCGGCCGCCGTGCCGGCCAGCGGCACCCAGGGCGACGGCGCCCAGCTGAACTCGAACACCTGGCGCGCCAGCACGCCGCCCACCGCCACCGCGGCCACCGAGGCCAGCAGCCCGGCCAGCGCGCCCACGCCCAGCAGCTCGGCCCGCTGCATCTGGCGCAGCAGCGCACCGCCGGCGCCCACCGCGCGCATCACCGCGTACTCGCGCGAGCGGCTCTCGCGCGTGGCAGCCACCGCGGCGAACAGCACCACCAGCCCGGCCGCGAGCGTGAAGCCGAACAGGAACTCGACAGCCCGGATCACCTGGTCCAGCACGCGCTGCACCTGCGCCAGCGAAGCCGAGACATCGACGTTGGTGATGTTCGGAAAGCGCCGCGCCAGGTCGCGGTCGAAGCCCGGCGTGTCGGGCGCGCGGAAGGCGCTGATGTAGCTGATGGGCACGTCATCCATCAACGCCCGCGGGAACATCACGAAGAAGTTGACCCGCATCGACCCCCAGTCCACCTTGCGCAGGCTGGTGATGCGGCCTTCCTTCTGCAGCCCGCCGATGTCGAAGCGCAGCTTGTCGCCCAGCTTCAGGCCCAGCGTCTCGGCCAGGCCCGACTCCACGCTCAGCGCATCCGGCTCGTCGGGCACCCAGGCGCCGCCCGCCACGCTGTTGTGGCCTGGCATCTGCGCGGCATGGCTGAGGTTGAACTCGCGGTCGACCAGGCGCTGCGCGCGCTCGTCGGCCCAACGGCTGGGCACCACCTCCTGGCCGTTGATGGCCACCAGCCGGCCACGGATCATCGGGTACCAGTCATAACGCGCAACGCCAGCGGCCTTCAGCGCCGCCTGGAAGGCATAGGCCTGCTCGGGCTGCAGGTTGATGACGAAGCGGTTCGGTGCGTCCTTTGGCGTGGCCTGGCGCCAGGCCGAGATCAGGTCGGTGCGCAGCAGCACCAGCAGCACCAGCGCCAGCAGGCCCACCGCCAGCGCCGAGATCTGCAGCACCGCGAAGGCCGGCCGCGCACCCAGCTGGCGCGTGGCCAGCACCAGCCAGCGCGGGGCGCGCGTCTCGGGCACGGCCCGCCGCAGCACCCGCACCGCCACCCAGGCCAGCAGCGCGAACAGCACGATGGCCGCGGCAAAGCCGCCGACCGCGATCAAGCCCATGCGCAGGTCCGACGAGGCCGCCACCAGCAGCGCGGCAAAGCCCAGCGTGCCAGCCGCCAGCACGCCCAGCGAGGCCGGCTTGATGCCGCCCACGTCGCGCCGGATCACCCGCAGCGGCGGTACCCGCGCCAGCTGCAGCACCGGCGGCAGGCCGAAGGCGAACAGCAGGGTCAGCCCGACACCCAGCCCGAAGGCCGCCGGCCCCAGCGTGGCCGCCGGCAGCGCCGCATCGACCAGACCGGCCAGCAGCTGCACGAAGACGAAATGCACCGCGAAGCCCAGCGCGACACCGGCCGCGCTGGCGATCAGGCCGACCACGCCGAACTCCAGCGCATAGGCGCCGGCGATGGCGCGCTGTGGCGCGCCCAGCACGCGCAGCATCGCGCAGTCGTCGAGGTGGCGCTGGGCGAAGTCGCGCGCGGCGATCGCCACCGCGACCGCCGCCAGCAGCGCCGCCAGCAGCGCCACCAGGTTGAGGAAACGCTGGGCCCGATCGAGCGTCTGGCGCATCTCCGGCCGGCCCGATTCGAGCGATTCGATGCGCAGCCCGCGCAGCTTGGCGCGGCCGACCTCGGCGCCGGCCCAGCGCACGAACTCGCTCACCGCGGCCTGCTGGCGGTCGCTGCCGGCCACGGCCAGCCGGTAGGTCACGCGGCTGGCCGGCTGCACCAGGCCGGTGGCCGGCAGGTCGTCGGCGTGCAGCATCACCCGCGGCGCGAAGCTCGAGAAGCCGGCCCCGCGGTCGGGCTCGAGCACGATGATGCGGTCGATCGTGAAGCGCTGGTCGCCCAGCAGCAGGCCGTCGCCGACCGCGAGCTGCAGCGCGTCCAGCAGCGCCGCATCCACCCACACCTTGCCGCGCGGCGGCGCGGCCGCCACCTCCTGCTCGGGCGCGTCCGGTGCGGCCTTCAGGCGCAGCGTGCCCCGCAGCGGGTAGCCCGAGGCCACCGCCTTCAACGCCACCAGGCGCGCTTCGCCGCCCTTGTCGTCGGGTGCGCGCGCCATGCTCGGGAAACCGGCCATCATCACCGTCTGCAGCCCGAGTTCCTGCGCCTTGGCCGCCAGGCTGGGCGGCGCCGGCTGGTCGCTGGCCACCACCGCGTCGCCGCCCAGCAGCGCGCGCGCGTCGCGGGCCAGTGCGGCGTCGAGCCGGCTGGCGAAGAAGCCCACCGCGGTCAGCGCGGCCACCGCCAGCATCACCGCCACCATCAGCAGGCGCAGTTCGCCGGCGCGGAAGTCGCGCCAGCCCTGGCGCCAGGCCAGGCCAAGAGTGGACACCGGGAGGGATTCGGGAGCAGCCATGGGGCGCGAAGGTACACCACAAGTGCAAGCCGCTGAACCGATCATGCAGAGCCGTTCAACACTGCGGGGGTATCGCGCTGCTGTAATGTCCGCATCATGTCGCGCCCCCACTCCCTTCCCCCGGTCTTCGTTTCACACGGCTCGCCGATGACGGCGCTGGAACCCGGCGTGGTCGGCCCGTTCTGGCAACGGCTGGGCCCGGCTCTGGACGCGCTGGCGGGCCGGCCGCAGGCCATCCTGGCGGTCTCGGCCCATTCGCTGGCGCGCGAGCCCGTGCTGCTGGCCGCCGCGCAGCAGGGCACGGTGCACGATTTCGGCGGCTTCCCCGAGCCGCTGTACCGCCTGCGCTACGACACGGCCGGCGCGCCGGCGCTGGCGCCGCGCGTGGCCGCGCTGATCCAGGCCGCCGGCCTGCCGGTGCACACGGTGAACGAAGGCGGCCTGGACCACGGCATCTGGTCGCCGCTGCGCTTCATCTACCCCGAGGCCGACATCCCGGTGCTGCCGCTGGCGTTCCCGCCCGAGTGGTCTCCGGCGCAGCTGTTCGCGCTGGGCCAGGCGCTGGCGCCGCTGGCCGACGACGGCGTGTGGCTGATGGCCACCGGCAGCCTGACGCACAACCTGCGCCTGCTGTTCGGCGCCAGCCGGCCGGCGCTGGACGCGCCGGAAATCCCGGCCAGTGCAGCCTTCCGCACCTGGTGGAATGAACGCAGCGCGGCGCGCGACTGGCCGGCGTTGCTGGACTACCGCCAGCAGGCGCCGCATGCGGCGCTGATGCACCCGACCGACGAGCACCTGCTGCCCTGGTACGTGGCCGCCGGCGCCGGTGGGCGCGAATCGGCGCCGCTGCCCATCCACCAGAGCCTCACCTATGGCTGCCTGGCGATGGATGCCCACGCCTTCGGCCCGCAGGCCGCGGCGCTGCAGCGCGCCGTGGCCTGACTCAGCGCGCCGCTGCCGGCAGCGTGCCGGTCACGCCCTGCACCAGCCAGTCCATGCCGGCGATCTGGGCGTCGTCCAGCGCGCCCTGGGCCAGCCGCGTCTTTCCGGTGTTATCGACCAAGGGCGCGGCAAAGGGCTTGAAGCTGCCGCGGACGATGGCCTGACGTCTGGCCTCGACCTCGCGCTTCAAGGCCGCCGGCAAGGCCGGGTTCAGCGCGCTCAGCTGCACCAGCCCGTCCTTCATGCCGCCCCACACCGGCTTCGGTGTCCACTGGCCGGCCATCACCGCCTGCGCCACCTGCGTGTAGTAGCCACCCCAGTGGTGGGTGACGGCGGCCAGCTGCGCCTTGGGCGCGAACTTGCTCATGTCGCTGGTGTAGCCGATGACCGAGACGCCCTTCTCCTCGGCCGCCTGCGGCACCGCGGCCGAGCCGCTGTGGTTGGTCAGCACGTCGGCGCCCTGGTTGATCAGCGTCAGCGCGGCCTCGCGCTCGCGCGCGGGGTCGAACCAGGTGTTCAGCCACACCAGCTTGACCTCGGCCTTCGGGTTGGCCGCGCGCATGCCCAGCGCGAAGGCATTGATGCCCTGCACCACCTCGGGCACCGGGAAGCCGGCGACATAGCCGGCAATGCCGGTCTTGCTGTGGCGCCCGGCCAGGAAGCCGGCCAGCCAGCGCCCTTCGTAATAACGCGCGTTGTACGTGTTCAGGTTGGCCGCGGTCTTGTAGCCGCCGGCATGCTCGAACTTCACCTGCGGGAAGTCGGCGGCCACGCGCAGCGCCGGCTCCAGGTAGCCGAAGCTGGCGGCGAAGATCAGGCCGCAGCCCTGGCTCGCCAGGTCGCGCATCACGCGCTCGCTGTCGGCGCCTTCGGCCACGGCCTCGACGAATCGGGTGCTCACCTGCCCGCCCAGCGCCTGCTGCATCGCCTGGCGGCCCTGGTCGTGCTGGTAGCTCCAGCCGGCCTGGCCCACCGGGCTGGGGTACAGGAAGCAGGCCTGCAGCGCTGCGGCCCGGGCCTGCGGCGCGATGACCGCAGAACTTGTACAGACAAGCGCCGCCCATAGCGTGCGCTTGAGGTTTTTGTGCATGGTTGTCCTCGACATGGCCCCAGGGAAAACGATGACGCCGGACTCGGGGGCACGAGGCCGGCGTCGAGCGCGATTGTCGCCGATGGCGGACCGTGCCTAAGGAAAACTCCCAAGCTGGCCCGCGCCTTGCAATGCAGCTTCCGGATTTAGCATTCGCGCACCGAAAGCAGGAGGCACACGATGACTCGATTTCCGAAGGGCCTGAACAAGGCCGTGATCGCGCTGGCCGCGGCGCTGGTGATCCCGGCGCTGCAGGCCAAGACCCTGGTGTATTGCTCCGAGGGCTCGCCCGAGAACTTCACCCCCGCGCTCAACACCACCGGCACGAGCTTCGACGCCGCGCGCCCGGTGTACGACAAGCTCACGCAGTTCGCGCGCGGCACCACGCAGGTGGAACCCGGCCTGGCCGAGAGCTGGACCGTCTCGCCTGACGGCAAGGTCTTCACCTTCAAGCTGCGCAAGGGCGTCAAGTTCCACTCGGGTGTCAACGGCTTCAAGCCCACGCGCGACTTCAATGCCGACGACGTGCTGTTCTCGTTCGAGCGCCAGTGGAAGCCCGATCATCCGTATGCCAAGGTGTCCGGCGGCAAGTACGACTACTTCGCCGACATGGGCCTGAACGACGACTTGCAGAGCATCGAGAAGGTCGACCCGCTGACGGTGAAGATCACCCTCAAGCGCGCCAACGTCACGATGCTGGCCAACCTGGCGATGGACTTCGCCAGCATCCATTCGGCCGAGTACGCCGACTTCCTGCTCAAGGCCAACAAGAAGGAGCAGTTCGACCAGTTCCCGGTCGGCACCGGCCCCTTCTCGTTCGTGATGTACCAGAAGGACGCGGTCATCCGCTACAAGGCCAACAAGGACTACTGGGGTCCGGCCGGCGAACGGGCGCTGGTCGACGACCTGGTCTTCGCGATCACGCCCGACCCCACCGCGCGCTACAGCAAGCTCAAGGCCGGCGAATGCCACTTCGTGATCGCCCCGCGCCCGGCCGACCTGCCCGAGATGCAGAAGGACGCCAGCCTGAAGGTCATTCACCAGCCGGGGCTGAACATCGCGTACTGGGCTTTCAACACGCAGAAAGCCCCGTTCGACAAGAAGGAAGTGCGGCAGGCGATGTCGATGGCCATCGACAAGGCCGCGATCCTGAAGGACGTGTACCTGGGCGCCGGCCAGCCGGCGAAGAACCTGATCCCGCCGACCATGTGGTCGTACAACGACACGGTGAAGGACTACCCGCACGACCCGGCCAAGGCCAAGGAGATGCTGGCCAAGGCCGGCGTGAAGACGCCGCTGGAGATCGACCTCTGGTACATGCCGGTGCAGCGCCCGTACAACCCGAACGCCAAGCGCATTGCCGAGATGATGCAGGCCGACCTGGCGAAGGTGGGTGTCAATGCGAAGCTCGTCACCTATGAATGGGGCGAGTACCGCAAGCGCATGCAGCAGGGCGAGCACATCACCGGCATGCTGGGCTGGACCGGCGACAACGGCGACCCCGACAATTTCTTCTTCCTGCGCGGCTGCGAGGCCGCCCGCCCCGGCGGCCAGAACCTGAGCAAGTGGTGCAACAAGGAATTCGACAGCCGGCTCGAGAAGGCGCGCTCGATTGCGGACATGAAGGAGCGCACCAAGCTCTACCAGGAGATGCAGGTCATCGAGCATGAGGACGCGCCCGACATGAAGATCGCCCACTCGGTGGTCTACGAGGTGATGCGCAAGGAACTCACCGGCTACAAACAAAGCCCGTTCGGCTCGCACCAGTTCAACGGGGTGGAATTGAAGTAACCCCCCCCCGGAGCGCCTTCGGCGCCTCCCCCCCAGGGGGGCGACGCCTGCGGACCGGCGGAGCCGGATCCGCGGCGTCTGCTTGGGAATACATCCCTTCGATCTGAGCTGTTTGTGCTTCGCTTCCTGCTGCGCCGGCTGGCGCTGACCATCCCGACCTTCGTCGCGCTGATGTTCGTCACCTTCGTGGCGATCCGGCTGGTGCCGGGCGACCCGGTGGAGGTGCGCGTCGGCGAGCGCGGCATCTCGGCCGAGCGGCTGGCGATGTTCCGCCACGAGTTGGGGCTGGACCAGCCGGTCTGGAAGCAGTTCCTCGACTACGCCTGGCAGCTGCTGCACGGTGACTTCGGCACCTCGCTGGCCACCAACCAGAAGGTGCTGACCGAGTTCGCCGCGCTGTTCCCGGCCACCATCGAGCTCTCGCTGGCCGGCATGCTGTTCGCCGTGGTGTTCGGCATCCCGGCCGGCACCATCGCCGCGGCGCGGCGCGGGACCTGGTTCGACCAGACCTTGATGGGCCTGTCGGTCACCGGCTATTCGATGCCGATCTTCTGGTGGGGCCTGCTGCTGATCATGTTCGTGGCCGAGCGCTGGGGCCTGACACCCGTGTCCGGCCGCATCGACCTGATCAAGTTCTACTTCGAGCCGGTCACCGGCTTCATGGTCATCGACGCCTGGCTCTCGGGCCAGGCCGGCGCGGTGAAGGACGCGCTGCACCACCTGGTGCTGCCGGCCATCGTGCTCGGGACGATCCCCTTGGCCGTCATCGCGCGCATGACGCGCTCGGCGATGCTGGAGGTGCTGGGCGAGGACTACGTGCGCACTGCGCGCGCCAAGGGCCTCTCGGCCAGCCGCGTGGTCGGCCTGCATGCGCTGCGCAATGCGCTGATCCCGGTGGTCACCATCATCGGCCTGCAGGTCGGCGCGCTGATGGCCGGCGCGGTGCTCACCGAGACCATCTTCTCGTGGCCGGGCGTCGGCAAGTGGCTGATCGAATCGATCTCGCGCCGCGACTACCCGGCGCTGCAGGGCGGCGTGATGCTGATCTCGTCGATCGTGATCGGCGTGAACCTGATCGTCGACCTGACCTACGGCCTCATCAACCCTCGCATCCGCCATGGCTGAGGCCGCCACCCCAACGCTCGCCGCGGCCGACCCCGCCGGCCCGGCACCGCAGGGCCCGCTGCGCGCGTTCTGGTCCAGCTTCCGCGAGAACCGCGGCGCGGTGATCGGCCTGGCCGTGGTGCTGTTCATCGTCGCGGTGGCGATCCTCGCCGACCTGATCGCACCGCACTCGCCCACCGAGCAGTTCCGCGACGCCGTGCGCGCCGCGCCGATGTGGGCCGAAGGCGGCAGTTCGCGCTTCGTGCTCGGCACCGACAGCCTGGGCCGCGACATGCTCTCGCGCCTGATCCACGGCGCGCGCATCTCGCTGTTCATCGGCCTGGCGGTGATGGGTGTCTCGTTCATCATCGGCGTGCTGATGGGGCTGGCCTGCGTGTCGTTCCAGGGACAGCTCGGCAACATGGTCGACGTGGCGATCACCCGGCTGATGGACCTGATCATGGCCGTGCCCAGCCTGGTGCTGGCCATCCTGGTCGTCGCGGTGCTGGGGCCCAGCCTCACCAACACCATCGTCGCGGTCACCATCGTCTACCTGCCGCGCTACGTGCGGCTGGTGCGCGCCTCGGCGCTCACCGAACTGGGCAAGGACTACGTCATCGCCGCGCGCGTCGCCGGCGTCGGCCCCTGGCGGCTGATGTTCATGACCGTGCTGCCGAACTGCCTGTCACCGCTGATCGTGCAGGCCGCGCTCGGCGTGTCCGACGCCATCCTCGAAGCCGCCGCGCTCGGCTTCCTGGGCCTGGGCGCGCAGCCGCCCACGGCCGAGTGGGGCACGATGCTGGCCGATGCGCGCGAGTTCATCCGCTCCAATCCCTGGCTGGTGACGCTGCCCGGCCTGGCCATCCTGGTCACCGTGGTGTCGATCAACCTGGCCGGCGACGGCCTGCGCGACGCGCTGGACCCGAAGATGAGGCGGTCATGAGCGCGCCGCTGCTCGATATCCAAGGCCTGACGGTGCGCTTCGCGACCCGCGGCGGCGCCTTCACCGCGGTCGACGGCGTCGACATCCGCGTCGAGCGCGACGAGGTGCTGGCCATCGTCGGCGAATCCGGCTCGGGCAAGTCGGTCGCGATGCTGGCGATCATGGGCCTGCTGCCATGGACCGCCACCGTCACCGCCGAGCGTCTGGCCTTCGACGGCCAGGACCTGCGGGGGCTGACGCCCAGGCAGCGCCGGCAACTGATCGGCCGCGACATCGCGATGGTGTTCCAGGAGCCGATGTCCTCGCTGAATCCCTGCTTCACCGTCGGCTACCAGATCGGCGA
>NZ_JBGAGA010000089.1:0-22838 GCF_044226965.1 Aquabacterium sp.
TTCATCCATGCCAAGGACCAGGGCGACCTGAAGAACTTCAACATCTCGGTCGGCGTGACCGACGTGTTCATGCAGGCCGTGCAGGACGACGGCGAGGTCGAGCTGGTGCACAAGGCCGAGCCCGGCGCCGAGCAGAAGGCTGAAGGCGCGTACCAGCGTGCCGACGGGCAGTGGGTCTACCGCCGCGTGCGCGCCCGCGTGCTGTGGGACCAGATCATGCGCAGCACCTACGACCACGCCGAGCCGGGCGTGCTGTTCCTCGACCGCATCAACGTCGACAACAACCTGGGGTATTGCGAGACGATTGCGGCGACCAACCCCTGCGCCGAACAGCCGCTTCCGCCCTACGGCTGCTGCTGCCTGGGCAGCGTCGACCTAACCCATTTTGTACGCGGCCCGTTCAGCGCCGAGGCCGACTTCGACGACGCCGGTTTCGCCGAGGTCTGCAAGGTGGCGACCCGCATGCTGGACAACGTGCTCGACGTCACCGTCTGGCCGCTGCCGCAGCAGCAGGAAGAGGCGCGCAACAAGCGCCGTGTCGGCCTGGGCTTCACCGGGCTGGGCGACGCGCTGGTGATGCTGGGCCTGCGCTACGACACCGAGCCGGCGCGCGCGATGGCGCGCCGCATTTCGGCGGTGATGCGCGACGCCGCCTACGAAGCCAGTGCCGACCTCGCCAAGGAGCGCGGCGCGTTCCCGCTCTTCAATACCGACCTGTACCTCTCGCGCGGCGCGTTCGCCACCCGCCTGCCGCAGCCGCTGAAGGACAAGATCCGTGCGCAGGGCCTGCGCAATTCGCACCTGCTGTCCATCGCGCCCACCGGCACCATCAGCCTGGCCTTTGCCGACAACGCCAGCAACGGCATCGAGCCGGCGTTCAGCTGGACCTACACGCGCAAGAAGCGCGAGGCCGACGGCGGCTTCAAGGAATACGCGGTCGAGGACCACGCGTGGCGCCTGTACCGCCACCTGTTCGGCCCCGACGCGCCGCTGACCGAGGCCTTCGTCACCGCGCTGGAGATGAGCGCCGAGAGCCACGCGGCAATGGTGGCCGCGGTGGCGCCCTACATCGACACCTCGATCAGCAAGACCGTCAACGTGCCGGCCGACTACCCGTATGCCGATTTCCAGGGCCTGTACCTGCAGGCTTGGGCAACGGGGCTGAAGGGCCTGGCCACCTACCGGCCCAACAGCGTGCTCGGCTCGGTGCTCAGCGCCGAGCCCGCGGCACCGGCCACGCCGGCACAGCCGGCGCTGCTGCAGACCGACGGCGCCAACCAGCGCCTGCGGGTGGACCGCCTGCCCGCGCCGGTGCTGGCCTCGCTGCGATGGCCCAGCCGGCCCGAGCTGCCCGGCGGCAACCCCGCCTGGAGCTACATGATCCAGCACCCGCATGGCGACTTCTCGCTCTTCGTCGGCGAGATGCCGGCCGAGAGCGGTCCCGGCGTCGGCCTGTTCGGCACCACCGTGCCCTTCGAGGTATGGGTCAACGGCGCCGAGCAGCCGCGCGGCCTGGGCGCGCTGGCCAAGACCTTGTCGATGGACATGCGCACGCAGGACGCCTCGTGGCTGAAGCTCAAGCTCGACGCGCTGGCCACCGTGGCCGAAGAGCGCGCGTTCGAGATGCCGATGCCGCCCAACGGCGAGCCGCGCCTGTTCCCCGGCGTGGTGGCCGCCACCGCGGCGGTGATCCGCTGGCGCTGCGAGCAGCTGGGCGCGCTGCAGGAAGGCGGCCCGACGCCGGTGCTGGACGCGATGTTCAGCCGCGACGAGCCGCGCACCACCACCGCCGGCACGCTGGCCTGGGCGGTGGACGTGGACAACCCCGGCACCGGCGAGTCCTTCACTGTCACGCTGAAGGAAGTGTCCCTGCCCACGCCTGAGGGCGGCCGCATCAGCCGGCCCTGCGCGATCGGCTTCTCCGGCAACTACCCGCGGGCGCTCGACGGCCTGGCGCGGCTGCTATCACTGGACATGCGCGTCATGGACCCGGCCTGGATCGGCATGAAGCTGCGCAAGCTGCTCAACGTCGGCGAGCCGCTGGGCCACTTCATGGCGCCGGTGCCGGGCGAGCGGCGCCAGCAGGTCTGGCCCAGCACGGTGGCCTACATCGCGCGGCTGGTGATCCACCGCTACGCGATGCTGGGCGTGCTCACCGACGAAGGCTTCCCGGTGCAGGCGATGGGCATCCTGGCCGCGCCGGCGGTGCGCGGCGGCGGTGGCGCCACCAGCGCCGCTGCCACCGTGCCGCCGATGGCCGGCAAGGCCTGCCCCGAGTGCGGCAACCACACGCTGATCCACAAGGACGGCTGCGAGTTCTGCACCGCCTGCGGCTACGTCGGGCAGTGCGGCTGAGCGCCTGAGCCGGCTACGGCGGCTGTCTCGGCGCGGGCTGTCAACCCAGCACGTGCCGCAGCAGCAGCGCTGCCAGCCCGAGCATCGTCACGCCGATCAGGCCGTCCAGCAACTGCCAGGCGCGCGGCCGTGCGAACCACGGCGCCAGCCAGCGTGCACCGAAGCCCAGGCCGGCGAACCAGCCGGCACTCGCGACGCTGGCGCCGGCGACGAACCAGCCCTGCAGCGCTGGTGGCTGCTGCGCGCCGATGCTGCCCACCAGCAGCACGGTGTCCAGGTAGACATGCGGGTTCAGCAGCGTGAAGGCGGCGGCCTGTGCCAGCGCCGCGCCGCGGCCCAGTCCGGCGGTGCCAGCGGCGGCGCGCAGTGCCTGTGGCTGGCGCGCGCGCCGCAGCGCGCTCACCCCGTACCAGGCCAGGAAAGCCGCGCCGGCCAGCGCCAGCGCGCGGGCCAGGCCCGGGTGCTCGCCCAGCGCGCGGGCCATGCCCAGCACGCCGGCGCTGATCAGCACCGCGTCGGCCAGCGCACAGAACAGCACGATGCTGCCCACGTGCTCGCGCCGCAGGCCCTGGCGCAGCACGAAGGCGTTCTGCGCGCCGATCGCGACGATCAGGCCCAGGCTCAGCAGCAGGCCCTGCAGGAAGACCGCGGCGGCGGGCATGGCGGTGAGGGCAGGCGTCATGGCGTCAGCTTGCCAGCCGCTTTGGATGAAGACAAACTCACTTTTCTAAAGTCGATGAAGAAGCGCTAAACCACATGCTGGACTACGCCGCACTTGCCGCCCTGTCCGCTGTGGTGCGCGAAGGCAGCTTCGAGCGGGCGGCGCGGGCGTTGCATGTCACGCCCTCGGCCGTCTCGCAGCGCATCCGGCTGCTCGAGGAACGCGTCGGCTGCGCGCTGGTGGTGCGCGAGCAGCCGGTCCGCGCCACCGACACCGGCCGCCGGCTGTGCCAGCACGTCGACCGCGTGCGCCTGCTCGAGCAGGAGCTGGATGGCGCGCTGCCCGCGCTGCCGGCGCGCGCCACGCAAGCCCCGGCACGCGTGCCCTTGCCGATTGCGGTGAATGCCGACAGCCTGGCGACCTGGGCCGCGCCGGCAATCGCCACCTTCGCGGCCGACAGCCCGGTGCTGCTGGAGGTGGCGGTGGACGACCAGGACCACACCACCGAATGGCTGCGCAAGGGCGCGGTGCTGGCCGCGGTGACTTCGGCCGCGCGGCCGGCCGCCGGCTGCAACAGCCGGCCGCTGGGTGCGATGCGCTACCGCGCCGCCGCCAGCCCGGCCTTCGTGCGGCGCTACTTTGCCGAGGGCGTCGGTGCCGGCAGCCTGCAGCGCGCGCCCAGCCTGGTGTTCAACACCAAGGACGAGCTGCAGCAGCGCTGGGCGCGGCGCCTGTGCCACCGCCATGTGGAGCTGCCGCGGCACACGCTGCCCTCGTCCCACGCCTTCGTCACGGCGGCGCTGGCCGGCATGGGCTGGGGCCTGCAGCCGCAGGCGCTGATCGCGCAGCACCTGCGCGACGGCACGCTGGTCGAGCTGGTGCCGGACACGCCGCTGGACGTGCCGCTGCACTGGCAGCACGCGCGCGCCGCGTCCGGCCTGCTGGACCGCCTGACGACGGCGATGCTGGCGGCCGGTCGAGCCGCGCTGTCACTGCGCGACGGCTAGCGCGGCTGCGCTGGCGCAATCGCCCGGCCCGGGCCGGGCGGTCCAATCGGCCGTTGCACTTGACCAGTCCGGTCGGCCGTTCCGCCGAGCCGCCGTGCCGGGCGCTTCCCCACAGCCCGATCGCGCATCGCATGGAATCGAACCCCGCCCCCTTCGACGCCTACACCCCGCGCGAGATTGCCGGCCGCGTGAAGGATTTCTGCCTGGTCAAGGCGCAGCTGCCGCTGCTGTCGCTGGCGATGCTGGGCATGCTGGCCGGCGCCTTCATCGGCCTCGGCGCAATGATGTTCACGCTGGTGGCCAGCGACGCGAGCCTCGGTTTCGCGGCGCAGCGCCTGATCGGCGGGCTGTCCTTCTCGCTCGGTCTGTTGCTGGTGACGGTGGCCGGCGCCGAGCTGTTCACCGGCAACAACCTGCTGGCGATGGCCTGGGCCGACGGTTGCCTGAGCACGCGGCAGCTGCTGCGCAACTGGAGCGTGGTGTGCCTGGCCAACCTGGTGGGCGCCGCGGCGCTGGCCGTGCTGGTGTGGCTGTCGGGCCATGCCGGCATGAACGGCGGCGCGGTGGGCCGCACGGCGCTGCGCATCGCGCTGGCCAAGGCCGAGCTCGGCCCGCTCGAGGCCTTCTTCCGCGGCGTGCTGTGCAATGTGCTGGTGTGCATGGCCGCCTGGATGGCGCTGGCCGGGCGCAGCGTGGTCGACAAGGCGGTGGCCATCGTGTTTCCGGTCACCGCCTTTGTCGCCGCCGGCTTCGAGCATTCGATCGCCAACATGTACCTGATGCCGCTGGCCATGCTGCTGGGTGCGCCGATCGGGGTGGCCGACATGCTGCGCAACCTGGTGCCGGTGATTGCCGGCAACCTGGTGGGCGGCAGCGTGCTGGTGGCGCTGGTGTACTACGTGATCTACGTGCGGCCCGGGCGCACTTGACGCCCCGCCGGCGGCGGCCCGCGCCGCAGGCCACCGCTTCGTCGCGTGAGGCTCGCCGTCGCCGCGGCGGCGGCGCAGGATGCACCCCATCGCACCCCCGCCCCACCCAGGAGCCGACCATGAAGACCGAACGCAGCCAGTCGATCGAAGCCCGTGCCCAGCGCCGCGTGCGCCGCAAGATCGGCTTCTTCATCCATGCCACGGTGTTCGTGCTGGTCAACCTGGGCCTGTTCGCGCTGAACCAGCTGATCGGCGAACCGCGCTGGCACACGCTGCCGCTGCTGGGCTGGGGCCTGGGCCTGGCGATCCATGGCATCGTCACCTTCCTGAGCCTGTCGACCGACGACCTGCGCCGCCGCCTGCTGGACCAGGAGATCCAGGCGCTGCAGCGCGCCGAAGGGCGCTGAGACTGCGCCGGGCCTGCGCCTGGCCTGTACGCGGGACCCGGCCGGCACCCGCCTTGGCGCCTGCGTCAGCGCGCCAGCTGGTCGGCTGCCACGGTCTCCAGCAGCCGATTCGCGCGCATGCGGCTGTCTTCGCCTTCGGTCGCCAGGACCGGCAGATCGGGCACGATGCCGGCCACCTCGTTGCGGCCGTCGGCGCGCAGGCGCATGCAATCGGGGATGCGCAGGCCCATGCGCGAGTGCATCAACACCGTCGGTCGCTCGCCGTTCATGAAGCCGCAGCCATCGCCGCCGGTCTTGGCGCCGACGATCTTGCCGAGCTGGTTGTCCTGCACGGCGGCTGCGAACATCTCGGCCGACGAGTACGTTCGGCCGTCGGTCAGCACGTACAGCGGGCCGCGCCAGAGGGCCCAGAAGTCGTCGGCGCTGGACGCGTAAGACAGGCGGTAGGCCACGTTCTGGTCGCCGAACGCGCCGCGTGGCAGCAGCGGCGCGAAGCCACCGGCATGGCCCATGTCCACCAGGCGCTGGCAGCCCTGGCCGGCCCACGGCCGCTGCTGTGTCCATACCCAGGCCATGCCGCAGGGCTGCGCGGCCTGGGCCCGGGCGTTGGCAAAGAAGGCGCGCGCACGGGTCAGCGCCGCGCGGGCCTCGGTGTCTTGCGCGGCCTTCAGCGCGCTGTCCAGCCCGGCCATCTGTTCATCGGCATAGGCGCTTGCAGCGGTGGAGGCGGCCATGCGCAGGCGGGCCGAGCGCACCGGGTGGCCGCTCAACAGGCGCGGGAACAGGTCGCCGCTGTCGTTGCCGCCGCTGTTGTTGCCGACGTCAACGAGCAGCGCGGTCATGCCGACGGCCTGGAGCGCGGCGATCTGCTCGGCCAGTCCCGCAAGCCAGCGCTGGTCGGCCTCGTCACGCAGGCTCCTGTCGCCAATGGCTTCGCCCCTGGCCTTCAGCGATGCGAAGCCTTGCGGGCAGTTGGCGGGGAAGGCCTGATGGGTGAACTGCTGGATGCGAATGACGCCGATCTTGATGCCGCTGGCCGTGGTTGCCAGCCCGGCCCGGTAGACGCTCGACAGGCCGTCGCCCATCAACCGGAAGGACGGCAGTGTTTCCAGGGGCAGCGAGAAGGCGACGCGGGCGGTGGGCAGGAAGCCCAGCGCCGCACAGGCCGGGTCAGGCGATCCAGCCGCGGCAGATGCACGCCGCCTTCCGGCGACTCGAACCATGCCAGATTGGCGTAGTCCTGCTCGAGCGCCTGCTTCAGCTGGGCATAGTCGCGTTGCCAGGCGCCGGCATCGTAGCCGCCTGCCCGGGCCGTGCAGGCCATCAGGGCGAGGGCGATCCAAACCAGGGCCCGGCTTACGGTGCGCATGCGAATCTCTTCGAAGAACGGCAAGGCAGGCTTTATCGCACCGACCACCGCCGCGCGTCTTGAACGCCACGCGGTCTTTTGAATGTCAGCCGCGGGCCTGGCGGCGGTAGGCCGCTGGCGTGGTACCGAGCAGGGCCTTGAATGCCCGTGTCATGTGCGGCTGGTCGCTGAAGCCGCAGAGGGCGGCGATATCGGCCAGCGGTTGCGCCGATCGAATCACCAACTCCGCGGCGCGCTCGACGCGCAAGCGGCGGTGCATGTCGCCCGGGGTCTCGCCCAGGCAGGCCCGGAAGGACCGCGCCAGTTCGCCTGCGTCGCAGCCGACAGCGCGGGCCACATCGTGCAGCGCCAGCGGCTGCTGCACATTGTCGCGCAGCAAGGCCATCGCTCGTTGCACCGCCACGGGCAGCGTGCCGCCGCGGCGCGCCTGCTCGCGCGCGGCCAGGCCGATCAACTCGTGTGACAGGCCGCTGACCACCAGGTTCGAGAAGTCGTCGGCCGTCTGCAATTCCTTCGCGATGCGGCGTCCCACCTCGGCCAGCCCGAGCGTGCGCACCGCCGGCGCATCGGCAAAGCGCACGGCCTCCTCCAGGCGGGCGATGGCCTCCGGGGTGGGGGTGAACACCAGCTTGCGCACGCCGGCGGCCCCGAAGCGCTGGGCATGGCGCTCATCGGGCGGGCAGACCAGCAGCGCGCCGAACTCGAACTCGCCGCGGCGGCCGCGAATGCACTCCTCGTAGCTGCCGCCCAGCACCAGCGACAAGCTGGCGCGGCGGTGCACGTGGGCCGCCATCACCAGGCCCGGCGCGTAGCGCTGCAGCAAGATGTCCGTGAACAGCGTGTTCATGCCAGACAATAACGCACAAAATCCCCGTCACCTTCGGCGCGCACGCGGCCCTCGGCCAGCAGATCGTCCAGGTGCTGGGCGATGGTGCGGCGCTCCACCGCATCGACCCACTCGGCCTGGTGCTCGGGCGGGTACACCAGGTGCCGGGCCGCCAGCGCGGCCAGTGTCTGCGGGCCGGCTTCGAGCAGGCGCAGGAGGTCGGCCGCGCGCTCGTCCAGCCGCGCGGCGTAGGCCGCCAGCAGTTCCTCGAAGCGTGCGCGCTCGGTCACCACGCCCTTGTGGTGCGAGGTGATCCAGGCGCTGGCCGGCAGCGCGGCCAGCCGCGCCAGGCTGCGGCGGAAGTCGGCCAGGCTGGAGCTGGCATCGCCGTAGTAGGGGCCGAAGCTCGAGAGGTCGATGTCGCCGATGAAGGCGATGCCCTGCGGCTCGACCAGCAGCACGCAGTGGCCGGCCGTGTGGCCGGGCAGGTGCAGCGCGCGCACGCGCACGCCGCCCAGCTCCCACACCGTGCCCTCGGCATAGCCTTGCGCGTCGGGCCGCGGTGCGTAGTGGAACTCGCGTTCGATGCGCGGCCGCATCTCGGCCAGCACGCTGTCGGGGTAGCCGTAGTGGCGGCTCAGGCCGGCCCAGCTGCGCGCGGCGGCCAGGTCGGCCTGGTGCACCTGCACCGGCACGCGCGGCAACAGTGGCAGGCCGGCCATGTGGTCTTCATGCACATGGCCCAGGATCACCAGGTCGGCTTCGGCCAGCGTGGCGGCCATGCGGTGGGCGACCGGCGGCGTGTCGAAGGCCACCGTGGCATCGCGGCCGCGCACCATCACCTGGTTGCCGTCCGGGTATTTGCCGGATTTCTCGCCGAAATAGACGGTGACGGGGCCGAGGTTCAGGCTGGGCGGCAGTTCGGTCATGGCGGGGCGGTCACGGCAACAGGTGGGCAGACCCCGGATGCTACGGGGCGCCTTGTCGATTTCGAGCACCCTCGTTCGTCGTGCAGGTGAAGCGCCGCAAGCGGCATCGGCTGAAGCAGACTTCGGCGCACCCGAGCTTCCTGAACCCGAAAGGCCCCATCGAGGCATGGGCCTGCATGAGTGGGTGTTCCCGACCCGCAGCTTCCAGCGCATGCATGGCGGCGGCGATGACCAGAGCGGCACCACCGGCCCCGACGACGACTTCGCCGCGCGCGGCTTCGAGAACATCGGCGCCTGGGTGCTGGGCCGCAACATGTTCTCCCCGAGCCGCGGGCCCTGGCCCGACGACGGCTGGCAGGGCTGGTGGGGCGACAACCCGCCCTACCACGTGCCGGTGTTCGTGCTGACGCACCATCCGCGCCCGCCGCTGGTGATGCAGGGCGGCACCACCTTCCGCTTCGTCACCGACGGGCTCGACTCCGCGCTGCGCCAGGCCAAGGCCGCGGCACAAGGCCGCGACGTGCGCATCGGCGGTGGCGTGGCCACCGTGCGTGCCGCGCTGCAGGCCGGCTGGATCGACCTGATGCACCTGGTGGTCTCGCCGGTGGCGCTGGGCCGCGGCGAATCGCTGCTGGCCGGCATCGACCTGCCCGCGCTGGGCTACGAGTGCACCGAACGCGTCGGCACCGCCGCCGCGCTGCATGTTGTTTTCACCCGCCAACCGAAAGACTGACATGACCCAAGCCATTGCCTACCTGGCCTTCGACGGCACCTGTGCCGACGCGATGCGTTTCTACGAGAAGGTGCTCGACGCCAAGCTCGAGGTGCTGATGAGCGGCGCCGATTCGCCGATGGCCGACCAGATGCCCAAGGAGTTCGCGCACCGCATCATCCACGCCCGGCTCGCGCTGCGCGGCGGCGGCACGCTGTACGCCGGCGATGCACCGGCGCACGTGCCCTACGAGGGCATCAAGGGCGTGTCGATCGCGCTCGATTTCGACACCGTGGCCGAGGCCCAGCGCGTGTTCGCCGAGCTGTCCGCCGGCGGCCAGGTGACGATGCCGATGCAGCCGGCCTTCTGGGCCAAGGCCTGGGGCATGCTGGTCGACAAGTACGGCACGCCGTGGATCGTCAACGGCGAGATGCTGCCGTTCTGAGCACGCGATCGATCGTCCTCGGGCTCAGGCGAAGATCCCGCCCGAGACTTCGATGCGCTGGGCATTGATCCAGCCGTTGCCCGGCTGCAGCAGCAGCGCGATGGCGCCGCCGATGTCATCGGGCAGGCCGACGCGGCCCAGCGCGGTCTGGCCGGCGATCATCGCGTTGAGCTGCGCGTTGTCGCGCACCGCACCGCCGCCGAAATCGGTCTCGACCGCGCCGGGCGCCACCACGTTCACCGTGATGCGGCGCGGGCCCAGCTCGCGCGCCATGTAGCGGCTGAGCACCTCGACGCCGCCCTTCATCGCGGCATAGGCCGCATAGCCCGGCAGCGAGAAGCGGGCCAGCCCGCTGGAGACGTTGACGATGCGGCCGCCGTCGCTGATCAGCGGAAGCAGCTTCTGCGTCAGGAAGAAGGTGGCCTTCAGGTGCACCCGGACCATGTCGTCGAACTGCGCCTCGGTGGTCTCGGCAAAGCTCGCATGCGCGCCGCTGCCGGCGTTGTTGACCAGGTGGTCGAAGCGCTCGCGCTGCCACACGCGGTCCAGCGTGGCGCGCAGCCGGCGCACGAACGCGTCGAAGCCCGCGCTGTCGCTCACATCGAGCGCTAGCGCCACGGCGCGGCGGCCCAGTTGCTCCGCCTGCGCGACCACGGCCCGGGCCTCGGCCTCGGCGCGTTGGTAGGTGATGATGATGTCGCTGCCGCGTTCGGCCAGCTGCAGCGCGGTGTTGCGGCCCAGGCCGCGGCTGCCGCCGGTGACCAGTGCGATCGGCGCGGTGGTGATGGGGTGGGTGGTGCTCATCGTGAAGTCCAGTCGTCGATGGGTTGCGATGGGGTTCACTCTAGGCAGCGGCGCGCTGGCGATAAAGTCGCGGCGGCCGAGCGCACTGTTCAGCCAACGAGAACAATCCACGGGAGCCGACGATGGACCTCGAGTCGCTGCGCATCTTCGCCAAGGTGGCCGAGCTGGCCAGCTTCAGCCGCGCCGCCGAGCAGCTGGCGCTGCCGAAGGCGCGTGTCTCCACCGCGGTGCAGCAGCTGGAGGCGCGCGTCGGCACGCAGCTGCTGCACCGCACGACCCGCGTGGTGCGGCTGACCGAGGATGGCCGGCAGTTCGTCGAGCGCTGCCGTCAACTGCTGGTCGATGCCGAGCAGCTGCAATCGATGTTCACGCACAACCCGGCGGCGCTGCGTGGCCGGTTGCGCATCGACCTGCCTACCGTGCTGGCGCGCGACACCATCGTGCCGCGCCTGCCCGGGTTCCTGGCCGCGCACCCGCTGCTCGAGCTGGGCCTGAGCACCACCGACCGGCTGGTCGACGTGGTGCACGAGGGCTTCGACTGCGTGCTTCGCGTCGGCGCGCTGGGCGATTCCGACCTGGTCGCGCGGCGCCTGGGCCAGCTGCGGGTGATCAACTGCGCCAGCCCGGCCTACCTGCATGCACAGGGCACGCCGCGCACGCTGGCGGAGCTGGACGCGCACCGGCTGGTGCACTACGCCGGCTCGCTGTCCACCGCCAGCGCGGGCTGGGAGTACCACGACGGGCAGCGCTACCGCGTCAAGCCGATGCGCTGCACGGTGGCCGTGAATGGCACCGATGCGTTCCAGGCCGCCTGCGTCGCCGGGCTCGGCCTGATCCAGGTGCCGGCCACCGGCGTGCGTGGCCGGCTGCAGCGCGGCGAACTGGTCGAAGTGCTGCCGCAGCACACGGCCGAGCCGCTGCCGGTGTCGCTGCTGTACCCGCAGCGCCGCCACCTGCCACGCCGCGTCCAGGTGTTCATGGCCTGGCTGACGCAGGTGCTGCAGCCCTACCTGGCCGAGGCCTGACGCAGCCGGGCTACTCGCTGCAGGTGCGCGCCCGGCCCTCGGCCTTGGCGCGGTAGAGCTGGCGGTCGGCGCGGGCCAGCAGCTCGGACTGAGGGCCGGCCGGCTCGCCCGGCGCGGCCGCCGGCCGGCTGGCGACCCCGATGCTGACGCTGACCACCGGCAGCCCGGCCGGCGAATCGGCATGCGGCAGCGCCAGCGCCTGCACCAGCTGCCCCAGGCGCTGGGCCAGCGCCAGCGCGCCGGCGGCATCGGTCTCGGGCAGGATGGCCGCGAACTCCTCGCCGCCATAGCGCGCCAGCAGGTCGGCCGGCCGCAGCAGGCCCAGCGCCAGCGCCTGGGCCACGCGGCGCAGGCAGTCGTCGCCGGCCGGGTGGCCATAGCGGTCGTTGTAGCGCTTGAAGCCGTCCAGGTCGATCAGCAGCAGCGACAGCGGCGTGCCATTGCGCTGCGCGCGCAGCCACTCCTGCTGCAGGCGCTCGTCGAAGTGGCGCCGGTTGTAGAGGCCGGTCAGGCCATCGATGAAGGCCATGCGGCGCAGCAGGTCGGACTGGCGCTTCAGGGTCAGGTGCGTCTTCACCCGCGCGCGCACCACCCGCGGGTTGAAGGGCTTGGCAATGAAATCCACCGCGCCGGCATCGAGGCCGCGCGTTTCGCCGGCCTCGTCGCTGTGCGCGGTGACGAAGATCACCGGGATGTCGGCGGTGGCGGCGTCGCGCTTGAGCTGCTGGCAGACCTCGAAGCCGTCGAGGCCGGGCATCACCACGTCCAGCAGCACCAGGTCGGGCTGCTTCTCCAGCGCCAGCTTCAGCGCCTGCTCACCGCTGGTGGCCACGAAGACCTGATGCTCGGCCGCGAGCGCCTGGTACAGCGCCTGCACGTTGATCGGCTGGTCGTCGACCACCAGCAGCCGGGGGCGCGCTTCATTCATCGGCAGTTTGCATCGATCAGTGGGCGACCCCTGCAGGGCCGGATCGCGGCCACGCACTCGCCTGCCGCGGGCGCAGCATGCCATGGCGCCGCGGGCCCCGACCAACCCGCGACCGGTCGGCGCGCTTCAGCCGCCGACCCGGCGTCCGATGATCACCACCTGTTGAACGACGCGGTGGCCGACGATCACCACCTGCTGGCTGACGTTGGCACCCACCCGGGCGAGCAGGCCGTAGGCCCCTTCGGTACCGGCCATGCGGTCCAGTCCGGCCAGCACCAGCAGCGTCGTCAGCAGCGCCAGCCCCACGGCCAGCGGGTGCGTGTAGAAGCGCCTGAACATGGTGGCCTCCATGGGGGCGCGGGAGCGTCCCCCATTTCCAATTTAGACGATGAGCAGGTCAATGCAATTGACTTGACTCGGGTAAACGCGATGTCGGAAGACTTGCCACCCAGACTGCGGCATTCGCGTCCGCCGGCCGGCCCGTCCACGCTAAGTCCTTGAATTGACAGTTATCAAGACAGCCAGCTGCCCCATTGGCTCGACTTATGCAATCAGGCGGCGAGTGCAAAGCTGACTTCGGAGGACCTGTCCCATGATCTCGAGACTCGCCATCGCCTCGTGCCTGAGCCTGAGTTGTGTCGGTGCGTCGGCAACCCTGACCCCGACGTTCGACAGCTTCGGGGCGTTGCCGCAAGCCACCTTCGGCGGCAGCGGGATTCCGAACAACGCGGTGGCCATGTCCAGCACCACCGCGACCGCGCCCCAGGTGACGCTGGGCTTGACGGCCACGCAGCGCTTCAGCAATCCGGCGCTGACCAACGACGGCGCAGGACGCTTCTTCGCGCAAGCGGGTGTCGACCAGACCTCGGCCGGCTCGATTGCCGCTGCGCTGGCGCGGTGGAACTTCGACTACTACATCGGTGGCACGGGCGTGGCGTCCTACACCTACGAACTGCTGTTCGACGTGGACCCCAGCGCGAACGAGAACTTCAAGACCGTCCCCTTCAGCGCTGCGTCGCAGGATTCCTGGAACCTCGGCTTCGACTCGTTCGAGGCGGCGGGGGCCTATGCATTCAATCCGAATGCCAACGGCGAATACAGCTTCGTCCTGCGCGCCTTCTCGATCGGCTCGGTGCCGGTTGAGGTGGCCAGCACGTCCATCGTCGTTCAGGTCGGTGCCGTGCCCGAACCGGCGTCGCTGGCCTTGGTGGCGACGGCGCTGTTCGCCGCGGGGGCGGCATTGCGTCGTCGTCGCGGCTAGCCCGCCCGGGTTCCTTTCGGCGATTCGACCTCGGCTGCCGCTTCACCCAGGCAGCGCAGGCACAGGCAGCCGGTGTAGCGCTGGCGCAGCGCGGCCAGCGTGGCTTCGCTCAAGGTCACGGTCGTGCAGGGGCAGGGCCGGGTGGGGTCGGCCATGCCGCAGGCAAAGGGGCCGCCGCAGCGCGGGCAGGTGTCGGCCGCGGCGGGTCCGCCTTCGCTCACGCGAACAGGCCCTTGTGCCGGTCGCGCAGCAGGTTCTTCTGCACCTTGCCCATCGCGTTGCGCGGCAGTTCGGGCACCAGGTACAACTGCTTGGGCACCTTGAAGTTGGCGATCTGCTGTTTCAGCCGCGCCACCATTGCCGGGCCGTCGAGGGCCGCGCCGGCCTTGGGCACCACCACCGCGACCACGGCCTCGCCGAAGTCGGGGTGCGGCACGCCGATCACCGCCGATTCCGCGACGCCGGGCATGTCGTTCAGGTAGCCCTCGATCTCGGCCGGGTAGACGTTGTAGCCGCCGCTGATGATCAGGTCCTTGCTGCGGCCGACGATGGTGAAGCGGCCTTCGGCGTCCACCTGGCCGACGTCGCCGGTCTTGAACCAGCCGTCGGCGGTGAACTCCTCCTTCGTCTTCTCGGGCATGCGCCAGTAACCCGCAAAGACGTTGGGGCCGCGCACCTGGATGCCGCCGATCTCGCCGGGCGCGCACGGCCGGCCCGCGTCGTCGTGCACCCGCACGCCGACGCCCGGCAGCGCGAAGCCGACGGTGCCGGCCTTGCGCGCCGTGGCCGGGGCGTAGGGGTTGGAGGTGAGCATCACCGTCTCGCTCATGCCGTAGCGCTCGAGGATGGTGTGGCCGGTGCGCTCGGCCCAGGCGTTGAAGGTCTCGGCGAGCAGCGGCGCCGAGCCGGCGATGAACAGCCGCATGCGCGCGCAGGCCTCGCGCGTGAGCGCGGGCTCGGCCAGCATGCGCACGTACAGCGTGGGCACGCCCATGAACACGGTGGCCTCGGGCAGCCGGGCGATCACCGCCTTGGGGTCGAACTTCGCGAACCAGATCATCTTGCTGCCGTTGAGCAGCGCGCCGTGCGAGGCGACGAACAGGCCGTGCACGTGGAAGATCGGCAGCGCGTGGATCAGCACGTCCCCTGGCTGCCAGGCCCAGTAGTCCTTCAGCACCTGCGCGTTGGCCAGCAGGTTGCCGTGCGACAGCATCGCGCCCTTGCTGCGGCCGGTGGTGCCGCTGGTGTAGAGGATGGCGGCCAGCTCGTCCGCCTGCTTCACGGCCGGCTCATGCCGGTCGCTGCAGTGCGCGGCGCGTTCGAGCAGGCTGCCCGTGCGGTCGTCGCCCAGCGTGAACACATGCCGTGTGCCGGCGTTGAACGCGATGCGACTGATCCACGCGAAGTGCTTCGGCGCGCACACCACCACCGCGGGCTCGGCATTGCCGATGAAGTAGTCGATCTCGGCGGCCTGGTAGGCGGTGTTCAGCGGCAGGTAGACATAGCCCGCCCGCAGCACGGCCAGGTACAGCATCAGCGCCTCGACGCTCTTGTCCGTCTGCACCGCCACGCGGCTGCCGGCGGGCAGCTGCAGGCTGGCCAGCAGGTTGGCGATCATCGCGGTGGCGCGCTCGAGGTCGCGCCAGGTGTAGTACCGCGGCGCGCCGGGACCGTCGGCGGTCTCGATCGCGGTGCTGTCCAGGTCGGCGGGAAAGGCCGCGCGCAGTGCGGCGAAGAGGTTGTGGTTCTGCATCCGGGGTCAATCCAACTTGGCGCCGGAGTTCTTCACCACCTCGGCCCAGCGCTTCACCTCGCTGGAGACGAACTTGCCGAAGTCCGCGCCCCACAGGTTGGGCGGGTTCGCGCCCAGGCCGGCCCAGATGGACTTCAGCTCGTCGGAGTACAGCGCCTTCTTCATCTCGGCCTGCATCGCGTCGGTGGCTTCCTTCGGCGTGCCTTTGGGCGCCCAGATGCCGTACCAGGTGGCGACCTGGTAGCTCGGCAGCCCGGCCTCGCCGGTGGTGGGCACCTCGGCGAAGCCCGGCGCACGCTTGTCCGCCGCCACCGCGATGGCCTTGATGCGCCCGCCCTTGATGTGGTTGGCCGAGGAGCCCAGGCCGTCGAACATCAGGTCCACCTGGCCGGCGATCAGGTCCTGCAGCGCGGGCCCGGCGCCGCGGTACGGGATGTGGGTGATGAAGGTCTTGGTCTGCAGCTTGAACAGCTCGCCGGCCAGGTGGTGCGAGGTGCCGTTGCCGGCCGAGCCGTAGTTGAGCTTGCCGGGGTTCCGGCGCAGGTAGTCCAGCAAGCCCTTCAGGTCGCTGACCGGCACCTTCGGGTTCACCACGATCACCTGCGGCACGCTGGACACCAGGCCCACCGGCACCAGGTCGGTCTCGAGGTTGTAGTCGAGCTTCGGGTACATCGAAGGCGCGATCGCGTGGTGCACCGCGCCCATGAAGAAGTTGTAGCCGTCCGGCGCCGCACGCGCGGCCAGGCTCGCGCCCACGGTGCCGCCGGCGCCGCCCTTGTTGTCGATGACGAACTGCTTGCCGGCGTTCTTGCTCATCACCGCGAACAGCGGCCGCGCAAAGGCGTCGGTGCCGCCGCCGGCCGGGAAGGGCACGATCACGTTGACCGGCTTGGTCGGCCAGGCCTCGGCCCAGGCGCTGCCGGTGGCGCCCAGTGCGGCGGCCCCGAGGGCGCCGCCGAGCAGCGAACGGCGCGAAGTGTCGAAGGAATTCATGCAGTCTCCTGTCGTCGTGTTGTGTCGGAAATTCACAGCAGCGCCGCCACGGCGCGCGAATGCACCACCCGGCCCTGCACGAAGCGGTCGTGGCAGGTTTCGATGCGGGCCAGGTCGTACAGGTAGTTGACCATCAATCCGGCCGATTGTTTCAGGCCCTTGGCCGAGAGGTTGGCATGCGGGTTCAGGCGTTCGAGCCGCGCGCCGTTGTCGAGGTGGAAGCGCGCCACCGGGTCGCCGTGCGGCTTGACGCTCTCATATACCAGGAAGTGAGCGGCCATTCTCAGCAGCTCCGCGGCTGACCGGTCCGCGCCGCCGGGCTGGCGCTGCAGCCAGTCGGTGAAGCCGGGAATCGGCGACAGGGTGCAGAAGGTCTTGAGCTGCGGCAGCTCCTGCTTCAGCAGCTCGGCCACGCGCTTGATCAGGAAGTTGCCGAGCGACACGCCGCGCAGCCCCGGCTGGCAGTTGCTGATCGAGTAGAACACCGCCACGCTGAACGATTCGGCCGGCAGCGGCTGCGACTTCTTGTCGATCAGCGGCGCGATGGCGGCGGCCATCTCGGGCACCAGCGCCACCTCGACGAAGATCAGCGGCTCGTCCGGCAGCTGCGGGTGGAAGAAGGCGAAGCAGCGGCGGTCGGGCTGCAGGCGGCGGCGCAGGTCGTCCCAGCCGTCGATGGCATGCACCGCCTCGTGGTGGATGATCTGCTCCAGCAGCTGCGCCGGCGAGTTCCAGTCCACCTTGCGCAGCTGCAGGAAACCGGGGTTGAACCAGCTCGACAGCAGGTGGTGCAGGTCGTGCTCCACCGCCTGCAGCTGCGGATGTCGCGGCAGGCGTTCGAGCAGCGAGCGGCGCAGCCGCACGATGGCCGCGGTGCCGCCGGGCGCGCGGTTCAGGCGCCGGAACAGCTCCTGCCGAGGCGGCTCGGCGGCCTGCGTCAGCTGGATCAGCCGCTCGGGCTGCTCGGGCGCTTCGGCAAAGGCCTGCGCGCAGGCCAGCACCTGCTGCGGGTCGGGGCCGAAGTCGCGCGCCAGGTGTTCGAAGAAGCGGCGCCGCGTGTCGTCGGCCAGCGTGTCGATCTGCTGCACGATGGCCTGCGCCAGGCGCGGGTCGCCGCTGTCGCCGCGCACCGAGACCAGCCGGCGGCAATCGGCCAGCAGGCCGCGCAGCGCGCGATCCTGCGGTGTGCCACGGCGGGGGGTGTCAGGCATCGTGCCGCGATTATGGGATTGCAGGCGACGAAAACACGACCCGGAGGCGCCGTGGACTCCATCACGGCGCGGTGCCGGCGGCCGGAACCGGGCCGGTCCGGCCGTCACGCAGTGGACAGTGCGGCCGATGCGCGGCGGCATGTCGATCCACCGGGAGTGATTCATGTCCTTTGTTCGCCACCTGCTCATCCTGTCCCTGGCCGGCGCGCTGGCACCGGCCTGGGCGCTCGACGCGCCGCTGGCCGCGGACAGCCACGTCAACACCGCGCTGGCGGCCAACAACTTCGGCGCGATGCCGAGCGTCAATGTCGGTGCCGGCGCCACCGGCCTGCTGCGCTTCGACCTGTCGACACTGCCGGCGGGCACCACCGCGGCCAAGCTGGTGAAGGCCACGCTGCTGCTGTACGTCAGCCGCGTCGGCAGCCCGGGCGCGATCGAACTGCAGACGGTGAACAGCGCGTGGGGCGAGGCCACCGTGAGCGCGAACACCATGCCCGCGACCTCCGGCGCGGGCAGCTTCGCGCCGGTGCCGGTCGCACAGGCCAACCAGTTCGTGGCGATCGACGTCACGGCGCAGGCCAAGCAGTGGATCACCAGCCCGGGCACGAACTTCGGCGTGGCCGTGGCGCCCGCGATCAGCGCGCCCGGCACCGTGGTGTTCCTCGACAGCAAGGAGAACACACTGACTGCTCAGGTGGCCCGGCTGGACCTCACGCTCGCGGACCAGGGGCCCAAGGGTGACAAGGGCGACACGGGACCGCGCGGGGCCCCAGGCGCGCCAGGGCCGAAGGGTGACACCGGCCCTGCCGGGCAGAAAGGCGACACCGGCCCTGCCGGGCCGAAGGGCGACACCGGCTCCGCAGGCGTCGCGCTGGTGGCCTCGTGGAGTGGCGGCGTGAGCACGGTCGCGCCGACCAACCAGACCTACCTGTTCATCGGCCCGAACACGCAGATCACGACCACGAACGGCCAGCGGGTGTCGGCCGTCGGTTCGCTGACCTTCGTGCCGCTGTCGACGGCCGCGATCCGCCTGGACATCTGCTACAAGCCCGTGGGCTCGGGCACGCCGCAGTCGGCGGGCGACGCCTTCAAGGTGCTGACGCCGGTCGCGAACCAGCGCCTGCTGGCCAGCGTGGCCACCAGCTTCATCGCGGGTGCCGGAACCTGGACCATCGGCCCGTGCGTGCGCGCCGATTCGACGATCCCAACGCTCGCCGGCGACAACAACGCCGACTGGAGCACCGGCTGGGTCATGGTGACCAACGCGGCCCCGGCCGGCGCAGCCGCCGGATCGTCGATCGCCAACCGCCAAGCCATCGGTCCGCGCTGAGGTCCTGGCGTCGAACGCTGCGCTACTCGTTCGCGCCCTCGACCCGGAACTCGCCGACCTTCACCACCTCGCCAGCGCCCGACAGGCGCAGCATCACGCGCTGTTCCTGTTCGGCCGCGGTGCCGAAACCGGTGGCCAGGCGCAACATCAGCGTGGTGGCCGGCGCCAGCACCTGCTGGCGGTGGCCGAAGAAGCGCGCGCTGACGGTGTAGACACCGGGCTTCGGTCTGCGCAGCGCGAACTCCTCGGGGCCGTAGCCGCCGGTGAAGTCGGCCGACATGCGGCCGCCCTGGCGCGTGCGCTGGTGGCCGTAGTAGGCCTGCTCGCCGTTCGGGTCGGTGACATAGAGGTCGATGTCGGTGTTGTCGGCATCCCAGGCCAGCACCACGCGCAGGCCCAGCGGCAGGTTCACCAGCAGGCGCGGGTCCATCGCCCGGACGTCGACGGCCTCGCCCTCGCGCCGGGCCTTGGCGATCACCGCATTCAGCTCGCCGAGCGCGGTGATGTCGATGTCCGGGAAGCGGCCGCCTTCCCAGCGCGTGCTGGCGGTGAGCCACAGCGCATCGGCGGCGGCCTGCCATCGCCGCGCATCGGCCAGCGCCAGGCCCAGGTCGCGGCTGGACTGCGGCTCGTGCGGCGCGATCTCGCGCACGCGCTCGAACACCGGCACCGCCAGCGCGGCCTGCCGGGCCTGCAGCAGCCGGTAGCCCAGGATGCGCAGCAGCGCACGGTTCTCCAGCGCCATCTCGGCCAGGTTGGACAGCACGCGCAGGCCGATCGCCGCGTCGCCCTGCTCGAAGAACAGGTCGGCCGCATCGAGGAAGAAGGCACTGCTGTTCAGGTGGCCGGGCCGCTCGTCGAGGTAGACCGCATAACGGTCTTTGGGAGCGGCCGCGCGCAGCCGGCGGGCATAGGCCGCGTCGGGCGTCCACCGGCTCAGCGCGATGCTGGCGGCGGGCTGCTCGGCGCCGCCGGTGGGCGGGGCGCCGGCCGCAGCGCGGTCGGCCACTTCGGCGGACTTGGCCAGGCGGCCGGCCAGCGTGGCCGGTGCCGCCGGTGCGACGGCCGCCGGTGCCGGCGCGGCCAGCACCGGTGCGGCGGGGCGCCGCGCATCGGCCGGGCCGGTGGCCTCGGATCGCGCCCGCTGCTCGCCGCCGATCGCGATGGTGTTCTCGCGCTCGTCGCGCCGCGCCTGCGCCGGCGCGTCCTTCGGGAACTCGGTGGCCCACCAGGCCTGGCGCTCCTGGAAGCGGCGCAGCAGCTGCGCCAGGTGATCCTGCTGCTGGCGCTGCGCCACGGCCTGCTGCGTGCCGATCTGCTGCTGCCAGGCCGCGCGCAGCGGGCCCGCCGGCGGCTCGATGCGGTGGCGCAGGTAGTCCGCCAGGGTGTCCAGCACGATCAGCGAGGTCTCGCGCGTGGCCAGCCCGAAACGCTGGCCCAGGCGCTCGATCTCGGCGCGGTGCAGCTCGGGCCGCAGCGCCAGTTCGTCGAGCTGCAGCAGGGCCCAGCGCCAGGCTGGCAGCGGCGCGCCGGCGTCGTCGGATTGCGCGGGTGGCAGCTGCCAGTGCACGCGCTGCACCGTCTCGCGCGGGCCGGGACCCTTGAACACCGCTTCGAGCATGCCTTGGGCCTCGCTCGCGATGCCGGCCACTGCGATGCGCCCGGCCACCGCCTGGCGCGACGCGGCCACCCAGCGCCTGCCGGCGCGGCTGCGCAGCTCGACCAGCCGCGGCAGCTCGGTGCTGATGCGCTGCAGCGCCTGCACCGGCGTGGCCTGCAGCAGGTCGATCAGCGCGCCGCCTTGCGCTTCGGCCACCGCACGCAGCGCCGCGGCCTCGCTGCCCAGGCTGGACTGCAGCACGAACACCGGCATGCCGAAGCCGGGCGGCTGGCGTTCGCCGAAGTTGGCATGGCCGTCGGTGAACAGCAGCGCCAGGTCGGCTGCCTCGCGCGGCAGCTGCACCGTGCCGAGCTGTGTCGCGCCGTCGAAGGGTTCGGCCTGCAGGCGTTCGCGCAGCGCGCGCCACTGGCCGCCACGGATCTCGAAGTCGACCGGCGCTTCGAGCTTGTCGCGCAGCAGGTACAGCCGCACCTGCAGGTTCTGCCAACGCGCAAAAAGCGCGTCCATCACGGCCAGCTCGCTGGACAGGCGGCGCTGCGCGGCCGAGCCGGAGGCATCCCAGACGATGGCCAGGCGGCGCGGCGCCGGGCGCGGCGGGCCCTGGGTGGGCGCGGGGATCTCGGCGTAGACGAAATCCTCCCCGTCAAAGTGAGCGGCCTGCACCGGGGTGCCGGCCGGCAGCGCCAGGCTCAGCGCCAGCGTGGCCGGCGCGGTCAGGGGGCGCGGCGCCATCCGCAGCTCGCTGCCGCCGTCGGCGCCCGCGCCGGGCTGCAGCTGCAGCGCGTCGGCCGGCAGGCCGCGCAGGCGCCAGTGCACGCCGGCCGGTGCCAGTCCGGCGATGCGCACGCGCAGGCTGGCCTGGCGCGCGGCCATGCCGTCCAGGCCCAGCGGCAGCAGCAGCGGCGGCGGCTCGCGGCCGTCCGCTGCGGGCAGCGCCTGCGCGATGTCCAGCACCACGGTGCGCTGGCCTTGCGGCGGCAGCGGGTAGACGCGCAGCTTGTACTGGTTGCCGGCGCTGGCTTCAAGCAGCGCGGGGTCGACGCGGCCGCGCACGGTGTCCTCGAAGACCTGCAGCCCCTTGGCCTTGGCCACCGGCACCGCGCGGCGCAGCTGGCCGTCGATGTCCAGCGCGAAGCCGGTCACCGCCTGCCCGGCGGCCAGCGGGAACTGCAGCTCGCCTTCGAGCACGCGCGGGTTCGGGTTGCGCAGCTGCAGGGTCAGCCGCGTCTGCACCGTCTGGCCGACGATGCTGACCTCCTGCCGGTAGTCGGCCAGCTCGATCGGCGCGCCGCCCAGCGGCACGACGAAGCGCGGTGCGGGCGGTGGTGGCGCGGCGATGGCCGGGGCGGTCTGGGCCAGCGCCATCATCGGTGCGCTGGCACTCAGGCTCAGCAGGGCGGCCAGCAGGCCGCGGCGGGTGGTGCGGGGCAGGGCAGTGGCGCGGCGATGGCCGGGGCGGTCTGGGCCAGCGCCATCATCGGTGCGCTGGCACTCAGGCTCAGCAGGGCGGCCAGCAGGCCGCGGCGGGTGGTGCGGGGCAGGGCAGTGGGGGACATCGGCATCTCCGTGCGGGGGATGCCGGGTTGCACGGCCGAGGCGGCCGAACGGGGTCAAGCACGCGTCAGCCCCAGCGGCGATCCCTCCACAGGCCTGACCCATGGCCCGTCAAGGCCGCCTCGGATGTCTAGCGACCCATCCGTCCCAGCCGCCTGCAGACTTCCAGCGTCAGCCCCGACTGGTTCAGCGCGTAGAAGTGGATGCCCGGTGCGCCGCCTTCGATCAGGCGTTCGCACAGCCGCGTCACCACATCGAGCCCGAAGGCCCGGATCGACGCGGCGTCGTCCATGAAGCCTTCCATCTTCATCGCCACCCAGCGCGGGATGTCGATGCCGTCGCGCTGCGCGAACTGCGCCACCTTGGCGTAGTTGTGGAAGGGCATGATGCCCGGCACGATCGGCACGTTCACGCCCATCGCCCGCGCTTCGTCGACGAAGTGGAAGTAGGCGTCGGGGTTGAAGAAGAACTGCGTGATCGCGCTGTTGGCGCCAGCCTTGACCTTGTCGGCGAAGTGCTGCAGGTCGCGCCGCGCGTAGCGCTGCTCGGGGTGGTACTCCGGATAGGCGGCGACCTCGATGGTCCAGTCGGGGCCCTGCGTCTCGCGGATGAAGCGGATCAGCTCGCTGGCGTAGCGGAACTCGCCGGCCACCGCCATGCCGCTGGGCAGGTCGCCGCGCAAGGCGACGATGCGGCGGATGCCCTGGGCCCGGTAGGT
>NZ_JBGAGA010000128.1:0-2893 GCF_044226965.1 Aquabacterium sp.
TGGCGCGCCGGCTTGGTCTGGCGGAAGTGGTGGTAGTAGGTGATGACGCCATGCACCTCGGCGCGCGAGAGGTTCAGCGCGCCGGCGATCTCGGGCACCACGTTGGGCGGCACGCAGCCCAGCGCGTCCTGCACGCCATGCAGCACCGGCAGCAGCGCGCCGGGCTCGTCGGCATGCGCGGCCAGCACCGCACGCACCGTCGCCAAGGTCTTGCCGGTGGCCGGCAGCTGCACCACGGCCACATGGCCGGGCTGGGTGAACTTCGGTACCGGCGGGGTCGCGCCCGGGGATGCGCTCATCGTTGTCTCCTTCTGGCAGCAGGCCCTGGTCGGGGCGAGGCGCAGTGTCGACAACGGTGGTCGGACGGTCCAATTTCTTCGGTGAATGGACCGATGCGGTCAGCGAATCACGGGCCGCCGCGGCGGCGGGCGCAGGCTACGGCACGCAGGCGAAGCGCTGCGCCTGCTGCAGCCAGGCCGGCTCGCGCGCCATCGCCAGCGCGGCCGTCAAGGTCTGCGACAGCACGCTGCCTTCGTTGAGCATGAAGGCCATCGGCACCACGACATCGGGCGCCGTCAGCGGATTGGCCAGCAGCCCGGCCTGGCCCTGCACCATCGCCACCAGCGCGCCGGGCATGATGCTCGCCACCTGGCCGGCCTGCACCGCCAAGGTCAGCGTGACGATCGAGTTGGTCTCCATCGCCACCTGGGCGCGCACGCCGGCCGCGGCAAACGCGCGGTCGACGATGCTGCGGTTGTGCATCTCGGGGCTCATCAGGCACAGCGGCAGGGCCGCCGCGTCGCGCCAGCCGATCGGCGCGCCGATGTGCAGGCCGTCGTTTCCGCCCTCGCCCCGGCGCAGCAGGAAGTAATGCTCGGGGTACTGGGCCACCAGCTGCAGCGGCGCGCGGCGGATGTCGCTGCGCTCGGCATAGCCCAGGCCGAGGTCCAGCGCCAGGTCTTCGAGCTTGGCTTCCAGCTCCATCGAGCTCATCGAGCGCACCGTGGGCACGATGCCCGGGTGCCGCGCCTGCAGCACGGCAGCGAAGCGCGCGGCGATCGGCACCGCGGTGGGCACGGCGCCGATCAGCAGGTGGCCCTGCGGTGCATCGACCCGGCTGCGCAGGTCCTGCTCCAGCAGTTCCTGCTCGTGCAGCATGCGCCGCGCGCTGGCCAGGATGCGCTCGCCCTCGGGCGTGAAGCCGCCGAACGAGCGGCCGCGCTTGACGATGGCGGTGCCATAGCTTTCTTCCAGCGCGCGCAAGGCGTTCGACAGGGCCGGCTGCGTGACATGGCAGGCCAGCGCGGCGCGGCCGAAGTGCTTGTGGTCGTCCAGCGCGACCAGGTACTTGAGCGAGACGAAGAGGTTCATCGGCGGCGGATGAGCAGGCCCGCACTGTACGATGCGCCGCGATGAAGAACGCCACGCTGCGCCAGCTGAAAGTGTTCGAGGCCGTGGCCCGGCACCTGAGCTTCTCGCGCGCGGCCGAGGAGCTGCACCTCACGCAACCCGCCGTCTCCACGCAGGTGCGCAAGCTCGAGGAGCATGCCGGCAACGTGCTGTTCGAGCAGTTCGGCAAGAAGATCTACCTCACCGCCGCCGGCGCCGAGCTGCTGCAGATCAGCCGCACGATCATCCAGCAGTTCGACGCCGCCGAGCAGACCATGGCGCAGTACCAGGGCGTGGCCGGTGGCAAGCTCAATGTGGGCGTCATCTCCGCGGGCGACTACTTCTTCCCGCGCCTGCTGGTCGAGTTCGCCGGCCGCCACCCGGGCGTGACGCTGAACTTCACGGTGCACAACCGCGAAGGCCTGCTGCAGCACATCAGCGAGAACCTGACCGACCTGGCAGTGATGGTGCGACCGCCGACCGACCTGGACACGGTGAACCTGCCGTTCGCGCCGCACCCCTACGTGATCGTCGCGGCGCCGACGCACCCGCTGGCCGGCCAGCAGCGCATTCCGCGCAGCCGGCTGCTGCGCGAGCCGTTCGTGGTGCGCGAACGCGGCTCGGACACCTCCAACTCGATGGAAGAGGGCTTCGGCGGCGACATCGCCGGCGTGCGCGTGGCGATGGAGATCCGCAGCACCGAGACCATCAAGCAGGCGGTGATCGCCGGCATGGGCGTGAGCTTCCTGTCGGCCCACACCATCAGCCAGGAGCTGCGCACCGGCAGCCTGTGCGTGCTGGACGTGCAGGGCTTCCCGCTGATGCTGAACTGGTACCTGGTGCACCGCCGCACCAAGCGCCTGCCGCCGGTGGCGCAGGCCTTCAAGGACTTCCTGCTCAGCGACGGTGCAGACCTGATCGGGCAGATCCTGCCGTTCAAGCCGCCGTCTTGACGCGGCGCCGGGCCACGGCACCGGCCCCCAACGCGACCAGCACCAGGGCATAGGTGGCCGGCTCGGGCACCGCCTCGGCGAAGCGCACGCCCGACGGCAATGCCAGGTCAAGGCCGCTGGCGCCGCCGAAGTCTTCGAAGAAGTTGACGACGAAGCTGTGCTCGCCGGGCGTCAGGTGCGCCACACCGCTCTTCGTGTCCGGAGAATGGCCGCCGCCGTTGTCGATGACCAGCGCGCCATCGATGTAGAGGCTGCTGCCGTCGTCCGAGGTGAGGTCGAATGAATAGTCCGCCTCGACGCCGACGACCAGGCTGCCCAGGCTCTGCGAACCGAAGGCACCCAGGCCGAAGGGATGCCAGTCGAAGCCCGTGTCGGTGCCGAAGCTGATGCCGGGCGTCGTCAGCGTGCCCACCAACCCTGAAAACGGGGTTCCGTCGCCACCGCCGAAGCCCGAGTAGACGTTGGTGACGACCGACGCCGCGGCAAGCGTCGAGGCGGACAGGGCGAGCGTGGCGCACAAGGCGCGAGCCAGTCTTTGCATGCGGTTCTCC
>NZ_JBGAGA010000090.1:0-22726 GCF_044226965.1 Aquabacterium sp.
ATCGGGCGTGCTGCCGATCCCCGAGAACAAGATCGTCAAGAAGTGGCGCCTGCAGCCGGGCAAAATGTTCCTGATCGACCTGGAGCAGGGCCGCATCGTCGACGACGAGGAACTGAAGAACCAGTTCGCGTTCGCCAAGCCCTACCGCCAGTGGATCGAGAACGTGCGCATCCGCCTCGACACGGTGGAAGTCAGCGGCGGCGCCGGCGAGTTCGCCGAATCGCTGCTCGACCGCCAGCAGGCCTTCGGCTACACGCAGGAAGACATCAAGTTCCTGCTCGCGCCCATGGCCACCGCCGGCGAAGAAGGCATCGGCTCGATGGGCAACGACTCGCCGCTGGCGGTGCTGTCGGACAAGAACAAGCCGCTGTTCAACTACTTCAAGCAGCTGTTCGCGCAGGTGACGAACCCGCCGATCGACCCGATCCGCGAGGCGATCGTGATGTCGCTGAACAGCTTCATCGGCCCGAAGCCGAACCTGCTGGACATCAACGCGGTGAACCCGCCGATGCGGCTGGAAGTGACGCAGCCGGTGCTCGACTTCGACGACATGGCGCGGCTGCGCGCGATCGAGAAGCACACCAACGGCAAGTTCAAGCCCTACGAGATCGACATCACCTACCCGCTGGCCTGGGGCCGCGAAGGCGTGGAGGCCAAGCTTGCGTCCTTGTGCGCCGAAAGCGTGGACGCGATCAAGAGCGGCCACAACATCCTGATCATCACCGACCGGCGCATGCGCCGCGACCAGGTGGCGATTCCCGCGCTGCTGGCGCTGTCGGCCATCCACCATCACCTGGTGCGCGAGGGCCTGCGCACGACGGCCGGCCTGGTGGTCGAGACTGCATCGGCGCGGGAAGTGCATCACTTCGCGGTGCTCGCCGGCTACGGGGCCGAGGCCGTGCACCCGTACCTGGCGATGGAAACGCTGGCTTCGCTGCATGCCGAACTGCCCGGCCAGCTCTCGGCCGAGAAGGCGATCTACAACTACGTCAAGGCCATCGGCAAGGGCCTGTCGAAGATCATGTCCAAGATGGGCGTGTCGACCTACATGTCCTACTGCGGCGCGCAGCTGTTCGAAGCCATCGGCCTGGAGAAGGACTTCGTGCAGAAGTATTTCCGCGGCACGGCCTCGCAGGTCGGCGGCATCGGTGTGTTCGAGGTGGCCGAGGAAGCGCTGCGCACGCACGTCGCGGCCTTCGGCGACGACCCGGTGCTGGCCTCGATGCTCGACGCCGGCGGCGAATACGCCTGGCGCACGCGCGGCGAAGAGCACATGTGGACGCCGGACGCCATCGCCAAGCTGCAGCACAGCGCGCGCTCGGGCAAGTTCGAGACCTACAAGGAATACGCGCAGATCATCAACGACCAGAGCAAGCGTCACATGACCTTGCGCGGCCTGTTCGAGTTCAAGGTCGACCCGAGCAAGGCGATCCCGGTCGAGGAGGTCGAGCCCGCGAGCGAGATCGTCAAACGCTTCGCCACCGGCGCGATGTCACTGGGCTCGATCAGCACCGAGGCGCATTCGACGCTGGCCATCGCGATGAACCGCATTGGCGGCAAGAGCAACACCGGCGAAGGTGGCGAGGATCCTGCGCGTTATCGCAATGAGTTGAAGGGCATCGCCATCACCGACGGCACGAAGGTGTCCGACGTGATCGGCAGCAAGGTGATCGAGGCCGACTACGTGATGAAGGCCGGCGACTCGCTGCGCTCGAAGATCAAGCAGGTGGCTTCCGGCCGCTTCGGCGTGACCACCGAATACCTGGTGTCGGCCGACCAGATCCAGATCAAGATGGCCCAGGGCGCGAAGCCGGGTGAGGGCGGCCAGCTGCCGGGCGGCAAGGTGTCCGAGTACATCGGCATGCTGCGCTACTCAGTGCCCGGCGTCGGCCTGATCAGCCCGCCGCCGCACCACGACATCTACTCGATCGAAGACCTGGCGCAACTGATCCACGACCTGAAGAACGCGAACCCGCGTGCCTCGGTCAGCGTCAAGCTGGTGTCCGAGGTGGGCGTGGGCACCATCGCCGCCGGCGTCACCAAGTGCAAGGCCGACCATGTGGTGATCGCCGGGCACGACGGCGGCACCGGCGCGTCGCCGTGGTCGTCGATCAAGCATGCCGGCACGCCCTGGGAGCTGGGCCTGGCCGAGACGCAGCAGACCCTGGTGCTCAACCGCCTGCGCAGCCGCGTGCGCGTGCAGGCCGACGGTCAGATGAAGACCGGCCGCGACGTGGTGATCGGCGCGCTGCTGGGTGCCGACGAGTTCGGCTTCGCGACCGCGCCGCTGGTGGTCGAGGGCTGCATCATGATGCGCAAGTGCCACCTGAACACCTGCCCGGTGGGCGTGGCCACGCAGGACCCGCTGCTGCGCAAGAAGTTCGCCGGCAAGCCCGAGCATGTCGTCAACTACTTCTTCTTCGTTGCCGAGGAAGCGCGCCAGATCATGGCGCAGCTGGGCATCCGCACGTTCGACGAACTGATCGGCCGCGCCGACCTGCTGGACACCAAGAAGGGCATCGCGCACTGGAAGGCCCGTGGCCTGGACTTCAGCCGCATCTTCCACCAGCCGCAGGTGGCCGCTGATGTGCCGCGTTACCACACCGAGAGCCAGGACCACGGCCTGGCCAAGGCGCTGGACGTCAAGCTGATCGAGCGCTGCAAGCCGGCGATCGAGCGCGGCGAGAAGGTGCAGTTCATGGAGGACGCGCGCAACCTGAACCGCTCGGTCGGCGCGATGCTCTCCGGCGAGCTGATCCGCCAGCGCCCCGAAGGCCTGCCCGACCACACCATCTTCATGCAGATGGAAGGCACCGGCGGCCAGAGCTTCGGTGCGTTCCTCGCCAACGGCATCACGCTGTACCTGATCGGTGATGCCAACGACTACGCCGGCAAGGGCCTCTCGGGCGGCCGCGTGGTGGTGCGGCCGAGCATCGACTTCCGCGGTGATGCGGTGAAGAACATCATCATCGGCAACACCGCTCTGTACGGCGCCACCTCGGGCGAGGCCTTCTTCCGCGGCGTGGCGGGCGAGCGCTTCGCGGTGCGCCTGTCGGGCGCCACCACGGTGGTGGAGGGCACCGGCGACCACGGCTGCGAATACATGACCGGCGGCACGGTGGTGGTGCTGGGCAAGACCGGGCGCAACTTCGCGGCCGGCATGTCCGGCGGCGTGGCCTATGTCTATGACGAGGACGGCCAGTTCGCCAAGCGCTGCAACCCGGCAATGGTGTCGCTGGAGAAGGTGCTGCCGCGCACCGAGCAGGAAGCCAGCATCGACCCGGCGCTGTGGCACAAGGACGAGGCCGACGAAACGCTGCTGAAGTCGCTGATCGAAAGCCACCACCGCTGGACCGGCTCTCTGCGGGCGCGCGAGATCCTGGACGACTGGGCCAATGCCCGTGGCCGCTTCGTCAAGGTGTTCCCGAACGAGTACAAGCGCGCGCTCGGCGAGATCAATGCGGCGAAGGCCAAGGACGAGACCATCGCGAAGGCCAAGGCTGTCAGCCCGTCGGACAAGAAGGGCACGAAGTCCGTGCCGGCCAAGTGACCTGAAGCAAGACAAGGAACGACGACATCATGGGAAAAGTCACTGGCTTCATGGAGTACGAGCGCCTGGAAGAGGGCTACGAGCCCGTGCCCCAGCGCGTCAAGAACTACAAGGAATTCGTCATCGGCCTGAATGCCGACCAGGCGAAGGTGCAGGGCGCGCGCTGCATGGACTGCGGCACACCGTTCTGCAATTCCGGCTGTCCGGTCAACAACATCATTCCGGACTTCAATGATCTGGTGTACCGCGGCGACTGGCGCAATGCCATCACCGTGCTGCACTCGACCAACAACTTCCCCGAGTTCACCGGCCGCGTCTGCCCGGCGCCTTGCGAAGCGGCCTGCACGCTGAACGTCAACGACGACCCGGTGGGCATCAAGTCGATCGAGCACGCCATCATCGACCGTGCCTGGGCCGAGGGCTGGGTGCAGCCGCAACCGGCGAAGCACAAGACCGGCAAGAAGGTGGCCGTGGTCGGTTCCGGCCCTGCAGGCCTGGCGGCCGCGCAGCAGCTCGCGCGCGCCGGCCACGAGGTGACGGTGTTCGAGAAGAACAGCCGCATCGGTGGCCTGCTGCGCTACGGCATTCCCGACTTCAAGATGGAGAAGTCGCACATCGATCGCCGCATCGAGCAGATGAAGGCCGAAGGTGTCACGTTCCGCTGCGGTGTGCTGGTGGGCCACCTGCCCGAGGGCAGCAAGGTCACCAACGATGCGAAGGAAATCGTCTCGGCCGCCGAGCTGAAGGCGCAGTTCGATGCTGTCGTGCTGACCGGCGGCTCGGAACAGAGCCGTGACCTGCCGGTGCCCGGGCGCGACCTCGACGGCGTCCACTTCGCGATGGAGTTCCTGCCGCAGCAGAACAAGGTGGTGGCCGGCGACAAGGTCAAGGGCCAGATCCGCGCCGACGGCAAGCATGTCATCGTGATCGGCGGCGGCGACACCGGCAGCGACTGCGTGGGCACCAGCAACCGCCATGGCGCGGCGAGCGTCACGCAGTTCGAGCTGATGCCGATGCCGCCGGAAGAAGAGAACCGCCCGCTGACCTGGCCGTACTGGCCCTACAAGCTGCGCACCAGCTCCAGCCATGAGGAAGGTTGCGAGCGCACGTTCGCGATTGCCACCAAGGAATTCATCGGCAGCAAGGGCAAGCTCACTGGCCTGAAGACCGTGCAGGTCGAATGGCAGGGCGGCAAGATGGTCGAAGTGCCGGGCACCGAGAAGGAATGGAAGGCCGACCTGGTGCTGCTGGCGATGGGCTTCGTGAACCCGGTGGCCACGGTGCTCGAGGCCTTCGGTGTCGACAAGGACGCACGCGGCAATGCCCGCGCCGCCACCGAGGGTGGGGCCAGCTACAGGACCAACGTCGACAAGGTGTTCGCCGCCGGCGACATGCGGCGCGGCCAGTCGCTGGTGGTGTGGGCCATCCGCGAAGGCCGCCAGGCCGCGCGCGCGGTCGACGAATACCTGATGGGCAGCAGCACGCTGCCTCGCTGACGCACGCCGGCCGCTGACCCTGGGGCCGCCGCGCGCGGCCCCTGCCGTTTGCGGGGCAGCAATCTGCGGCTACCAGGCCGATACAGAGCTTTGCCTGGATGTATCAGGACAACTCCGTACGGGAAAACGCGGCGTGCGAGAATGCCCCGGCACTGTGGCCGAGGCGCCAACCGTGCATGTCGCCAACCGCCAGGGCCCTCGGGCCCGCCCCCCCGACCCTTGAGCTCCGACGCCCTGATCGAGATCGACCACGTCACGTTCGGCTATGACGAACGGCGCACCATTCTCGAGAACCTGAGCCTGCGCTTCGCGCGCGGCAAGGTCACGGCGGTGCTGGGTGGCTCGGGCTGCGGCAAGACCACCTTGCTGCGGCTGATCGGTGGCGTGCATGCGGCGAACCAGGGCCGCGTGCTGTTCGATGGCGAGGTCATCGACACCCATGACAGCGCGCAGCTGTATCGCCTGCGTCGTCGGCTGGGCATGCTGTTCCAGTTCGGCGCGCTGTTCACCGACCTGACGGTGTTCGACAACGTCGCCTTTCCGCTGCGGGAGATGACCGACCTGCCCGAGCCGCTGATCCGCGACATCGTGCTGATGAAGTTGAACGCTGTCGGCCTGCGCGGCGCGGCGGCGCTGAAGATCAGCGAAGTCTCCGGCGGCATGGCACGCCGCATTGCCCTGGCGCGGGCGATCGCGCTCGATCCCGAGCTGATCATGTACGACGAGCCCTTCGCCGGGCTGGACCTGATCTCGATGGGCGTGGCCGCCAAACTGATCCGCACGCTCAACGACACGACGGGCGCCACCTCGCTGGTGATCTCGCACGACGTGCCCGAGTGCATGGCGATCAGCGACCACGTGGTGCTGCTGGCCACCGGCGGTCGCATCGTGGCCCAGGGCACGCCGGCCGAGCTGATGGCCTCCACCGATCCCGAAGTGCGCCAGTTCGTGCGCGGCGAACCCGACGGGCCGGTGAAATTCCATTACCCCGCGCGTGACCTGGCCGAAGACTTCGGCCTGCGGGGGGCGGCATGAATTGGGTGGCCGCGCTGGGCGCACGTGCGCTCGACGTGCTGCGCGGCTGGGGCCGTGCCGCGATGTTCTTTGCCGATCTGATGGTGGCGCTGCCGGCGTCGTTGCGCCGCTTCGGCCTGGTCGTCGCTCAGATCCATGCCATCGGCAACCGCTCGCTGGTGATCATCCTGGCCTCGGGCATGGCCGTCGGCTTCGTGCTGGCGCTGCAGCTGTACAACACGCTGATCACCTTCGGCGCGGCCGAGTCGCTGGGTCTGGTGGTCAACCTCTCGCTGGTGCGCGAGCTCGGGCCGGTGGTCACGGCGCTGCTGTTTGCGGGCCGTGCCGGGACCTCGCTGACGGCCGAGATCGGCCTGATGAAGGCGGGCGAGCAAATTGCCGCGCTGGAGTTGATGGCGATCGATCCGCGCCAGCGCACGCTGGCCCCGCGCTTCATTGCCGGCGTGATCTCGATGCCCCTGCTGGCCATCCTGTTTTCGGCGATCGGCATCCTCGGGGCCTGGCTGGTGGCGGTGGGGCTGATCGGCATCGACGCCGGCAACTTCTGGGCCATCCAGCAGAACGGTGTCGATGTCTGGCGCGACGTCGGCAACGGGGTCGTCAAGAGTTTCGTGTTCGGCATCATCTGCACGGCCGTTGCGCTGTACCAGGGCTACGAGACCGAAGCCACGCCCGAAGGCGTGGCCTACGCCACCACCCGCACGGTGGTGATTTCGTCGCTGGGCGTGCTGTGCATGGACTTCATCCTCACCGCGCTGATGTTTTCGACCGGGCGTTGAAGCCGGCGCGAAGGAAGCGAGCAAACCATGGCAAAGAGAAACATCGAAATCCTGGTCGGGCTGTTCGTGCTGCTGGGCATGGCGGCGCTGGTGTTCGTTGCGCTGAAGGCCGCCAACCTCACCAGCTTCAGCAACGGCGAGACCTATGCGCTGACGGCGCGCTTCGACAACATCGGCGGCCTCAAGCCGCGCGCGCCTGTGCGTTCAGCCGGCGTGGTGGTGGGCCGGGTCAAGTCGATCGCGCTCGACCCCAAGACCTTCCAGGGCGTGGTCACGCTGGACGTCCAGCGCAGCTACGCGTTCCCGAAAGACAGTTCGGCCAAGATCCTGACCGCCGGCCTGCTGGGCGACCAGTACATCGGCCTCGAGCCCGGGGGCGACGAGAAGAACCTGGTGGCCGGCGACACCATCAAGCAGACCCAGTCGGCGGTGGTGCTCGAGAACCTGATCAGCCAGTTCCTTTTCAGCAAGGCCGCCGATGCCGGCGCCGGCAACGCCGACCCGGGGGCCAAGAAGTGATCGCGCGCCGCTGGCTGGCCTTGCTGGCCCTGCTGCTCGGCCTGGCCGCGTTGCAGGGCTGCGCCTCGCTGCCGTGGCGCGCGCCGGCGCTGGAGAACACCGGGCCCACCACCGAGCGCGCGGATCCCTGGGAACGCTTCAACCGCCGCATCTTCGCGTTCAACGAGGCGATCGACGGCGCGATCATCAAGCCGCTGGCACTGGGCTACCGCGCCGTGGTGCCGGAGTGGCTGCGCACCGGCATCGACAACATGTTCGGCAACATCGGGGATGCCTGGTCGGCGGTCAACCTGGTGCTGCAGGCCAAGCCCCGTGCCGCGCTCGAGATGGGCATGCGCGTGGCCACCAACACCGTGTTCGGGGTGCTGGGCTTCGTGGACGTGGCCGACGAACTGGGCCTGGAGCGGCGCCAGGTCGAGGACTTCGGCCAGACCCTGGGCCGCTGGGGCATCAAGAGCGGGCCATATCTGGTGCTGCCGCTGCTCGGGCCCTCGACGCTGCGCGACGCGGCGGCGCTGACGGTTGACTTCAAGGCTTCGCCACCGAACCTGGCCTTCCGCGAGACGCGCGACCAGAACGCCGGCACCGGGCTGCAACTGCTGAACACGCGCGTCAAGCTGCTCAATGCCTCCCGGGTGCTCGACGACATCGCGCTGGACAAGTACATCCTGTTGCGCGACGCGTACCTGGCGCGCCGCCGCAGCCTGATCTACGACGGTAACCCACCTGACGAAGACGAGCCGGCGGCATCCACCGCAGGCACGCCGGTTGCCCCGGTGCCGGCAGCGGCGTCTGCGCCGGGCGGCGAGTGAACCGCCAGGCGGTCTGCCGCGTTGAGCCAGTCGCGGGCCGCCTGCGCCCGCCCAAGAAAGGAAACCTGATGTTGCGACGATCCTGGATACTTGCTGCCGGCCTGCTGTGCGCGTTGGGGCTGCCCGCGGCGCATGCGGAAGCCGTGGCGCCCGACGCCTTCGTGCGCACCCTTTCCAACGACGTGATCGACGCGGTGAAGGCCGACAAGGCCATCCAGGCGGGTGACGTGGGCCGCATCCGCGCGCTGGTCGATGCGAAGGTGATGCCGCATGTGAACTTCCAGCGCATGACCGCGATGTCGGTCGGTCCGCAGTGGCGCTCGGCCTCCCCGGAGCAGCAGAAGCGCATGCTGGAGGAGTTCAAGACGCTGATGGTCAACACCTACTCGGGTGCGCTGACGCAGGTGAAGGACCAGAGCGTGGCGGTGAAGCCGCTGCGCGGCGGCGCCGGCGATGGCGACCTCGTTGTGCGCACCGAGGTGCGCGGCAAGGGCGAGCCGATCCAGCTCGACTACCGGCTCGAGAAGGCCGGCGACGACTGGAAGATCTACGACGTGAATGTCGGCGGATTCTGGATCGTCGAGGCCTACAAGGGCCAGTTCGCGAAGGACCTCAGCACGGGCGGCCTCGATGCGCTGATCACCCGCCTGGCCGAAAAGAACAAGTCCACCGCGAGCCCGAAGAACTGAGCATGGCCACGATTGCGCTGCCGCCGACGCTGACGATGGGCGACGCCCGGGCCGCGCTGGCCCGGCTGCAGCAGGCCATTGCCGACGACCCCGCGCCGGTGCTGGACGGCAGCGCGCTGCAGACGCTGGACACGGCCGCGATCGCGGTGCTGCTGGACTGCCAGCGCAGCGCGGCCGCCGCCGGCAAGACGCTGCAGGTGGTCGGCCTGCCCGCCAAGCTGACGGCACTGGCCAGCCTGTATGGCGTGGACGCGCTGATCACGCGTTAGCGGTGCGGCCGGTGCCGTACCGGCCGCGCGTTCACTCGCCCTGCGCGTAGCGCTTCGCGCGCAGGTTGCGCTTGATCTCCTGCAGCATCGGCCGCAGTGCCGGGCCCAGGCGCAGGGCCACCCCGGTGGTCAGGATGTCGATGATCGTCAGGTGCAGCAGCCGGGACACCATCGGGCTGTAGCGGTCGAAGTCTTCCGGGTGATCCGCCGCCAGCAGCACCTGGTTGTTCACCTGCGCGAACTGGGCCAGCGGCGACGAGCTGGCGGTGATCACGATCACCGTCGCCCCCTTGCGGCGCGCCACGTCGGCCGCGTCCAGCAGGTCGCGGCTGCGGCCCGAATTGCTGATCACCACCGCGCAGTCGCCGGGGCCGAGCATCGTCGCGCTCATCAGCTGCACATGGCCGTCGCTGCTGGCGAAGGTGTTGACGCCGAGGCGGAAGAACTTGTGCTGCGCGTCCTGCGCCACGATGCCGGAGTTGCCGACGCCGTAGAACTCGATGCGGTGCTTGCCGGCGGCGGCCGCGGCCAGTGCGCCGATGGCGCGTTCCACCGCGTGCCCGGCGGCGGCATTGCGGTACTTCAGGAAGGCGGCGACCGCGTTGTCGATCACCTTGACGATCAGGTCGCCGGGCTTGTCGTCCTCGTCGACCGCGCGATGGATGAACGGCACGCCTTCGTTGACGGTGCCGGCCAGCTTGAGCTTGAAGTCGGTGAGTCCGTCGTAGCCGACGCTGCGGCAGAAGCGCACCACCGTGGGCTTGCTGACGTGGGCACGGTCGGCCAGTTCGCTCACCGGCAGCTCGGCAAAGCTGCGCGGGTCGGCCAGCAGCAGCTTGGCCACACGCTGCTCGGCCGGCGGCAGGGCCGGCAGGGAAGCTTTCACGCGCTCCAGCATCGACATCGGGATGGCCTACTGTTCTTCGTCCCAGGTGCAGCCGTCGCGCGCGACCATCGCGCTCGAAGCCGGCGGGCCCCAGGTGCCGGCAGCATAGGCCCGCGGGCCGTTGGGATCGGCGGCCCAGGTGTCGAGGATGGGCTCGACCCAGCGCCAGGCCTGCTCCTGCTCGTCGCTGCGCACGAACAGGTTCAGGCGGCCGGCAATGGCGTCCATCAGCAGGCGCTCGTAGGCGCCGACGCGCTCGGTCGTGAAGGCCTTGTCGAAGTCCAGGTCCAGCGACACCGGCGCCAGCATCTCGCCCTGGCCGCTGCCTTTGGCTGCCAGCAGGTGCAGCTCCAGGCCGTCTTCGGGCTGCAGGTTGATGACCAGCTTGTTGGCGCGCGCCGAGCCGGGGAAGATCGGGTGCGGCACCTGGCGGAAGTTCACGACGATCTGCGCCTGCCGTGCCGCCAGCCGCTTGCCGGTGCGCAGGTAGAAGGGCACGCCGGCCCAGCGCCAGTTCTGCACCTCGGTGCGCAGCGCCACGAAGGTTTCGGTCTGGCTGGCAGCCGGCACCTTGGCTTCCTGCAGGTAGCCCGGCACCGGCTGGCCGGCGATGGTGCCGGCGCGGTACTGGCCGCGCACCACGTCGCGCGCCACGCTCTCGGGCGTGAAGGGCTTCAGCGACTTCAGCACCTTGAGCTTCTCGTCGCGGATGGCGTCGGCATCGTTGGTCGACGGCGGCTCCATCGCGATCATCGTCAGCAGCTGCAGCGCATGGTTCTGGATCATGTCGCGCAGCGCGCCGGTCTGGTCGTAGAAGTCGCCGCGCGTCCCCACGCCCAGCGCCTCGGCCAGCGTGACCTGGATGTTGGCAATGCTCTCGCGCCGCCACAGCGGCTCGAACAGCGCATTGCCGAAGCGCAGGGCCATCAGGTTCTGCACCGAGGGCTTGCCCAGGTAGTGGTCGATGCGGAAGGCCTGCGTCTCGGTGAACACAGAGCGCACCACGCGGTTGATCTGCTGCGCGCTGGCCAGGTCGTGGCCCAGCGGCTTCTCCAGCACCACGCGCACCCGCGGGCCGTTGAGGCCGGCGGCGCCCAACTGCTCGCAGATCACCGGGAACAGGTAGGGCGCGGTGGCCAGGTACAGCACCACGGTGTCGGCGCCGCGCTGGTCGACCCAGTCCTTGAGCCCGGCGTAGTGCTCGGGCTTGGAGAGGTCCATGCGGCGGTAGTGCAGCAGGTCGGCGAAGCGCGCGAACTCCTCGCTGCTGGGCTGCTTGGCCGGTTCGACCTCGACGAAGCGTTCCTTGATGAAGGCGCGGTACTCGTCGTCGCTGCGCTCGTCGCGCGCGACGGCGAGGATCCGTCCGCCCGGCGGCAGCTTGCCGTGGCGGAAGGCCTGGAACAGCGCGGGCATCAGCTTGCGCCAGGTAAGGTCGCCGGTGCCGCCGAAGAAGACGAGGTCGAAGGACATGGGGTGCGTTGGTGGTGTAACTCGGTTACAGCCGCCATGATGCCGCAGTTTCTTCGGCGGGTCAACGCTGGAAGGCGCCGGGGCTCCAGTCGCGCGGCGCCTCGATCGGGCGCGTGCCGATCGGCAGCGTGAATTCGGCGCGCGGGTTCAGGTCGCTGCCGTCGATCGACCGCGGGTCGACGCCCTGGCCGCGCAGCAGCGCGCCGTCCAACAGGCCGTAAGCCAGTGCATCGATGTCCACCAGCATGCTGCGCAGCGCTGGGTAGTTGCCATCGAAACGGCCGGGGTTGCCGCTGCTCAGCACGCCGATGCCCAGCGTCAGGTTGTTGATCACGCGCACCGGCAGGCCCTTCGGTAGCCGGTCCTGCCACACGCGCAGGAACCAAGCGCCGCTGGCATCGCTGACCAGCGTGTTGTGCGCCATCGCCAGCGAACTGCCGGGCCAGGCATCGCCTTCGGCGCCGTAGGCCACCAGCACCGGGTTGGTGGTCCTGGCACTCTGGTGGATCACGTTGCCGATGATCTGCGCCGAGCCGCCATTGGGCAGGTCGATTTCGTAGGAGGCCTCGCCGTTCTTGCCATCGACGATCAGGTTGTAGGCAATGCGACTTTCGCGCGCGCGCGACTTGATCAGGTGCGCGCCGAAGCCGTCATGGAAGCGGCTGCCCGTGATGGCGAGCCGGGCGATGCGGCCGACGTACAGCAGGTGATGCAGCGCACCGCGCGTGCGCGGTGCGTGCGCGAACAGGCTGTCCTCGATCGTCAGCTCGGCATCGCCGACGTTGGCGGTGAGGATGCCGTTCTCGTTGTCGACGAAGGCACAGCGCCGCACCGTCAGTCGTCCCTGCTCGAAGCGCAAGCCGGCGCCGTTGCGGTCGGGCACGCGGGCGCCGCGGAACTCGATGTTCTCGATCGTGATGTCGCCGTTGCGGACGACCCAGATCGCCTTGCCCTCGGCGTCACGGCCGTCAGCGTCGAACACCGGGCGCTCGCCGATGCCGCGGATGAGCAGCCGATGCTGGTTCAGCACCGCCACATCGCCGCGATAGGTGCCGGGCAGCACGTCGATCGTGTCGCCATCGCGAGCCTGCCGGGCCGCTTGATGGAAGCTCAAACCCTGGCCCGGGGGGCCGACGGTCAGCGTTTCGGCCCGGCAGGCGCATGCCACCATCAGCGACAGCAATGCGCGGGCGCAGCGGCTCGAAGCTTTCATCGTCCCATTGTGGCTGTCACCGATGGCGCACCTGCCGAGGGCCTGGCTAGGATGCTTCATGACGAGAACGGACGGAGACATCTCGATGACGCGATTCCGCTTGCGGCCCGCCCTGGCGGCACTGGCCGCCACCCTGCTGCTGGCACCGGCCGCCCGGGCCCAGGACGCCGGCCAGCTCAACGTGATCTGCTCGGTGCAGGCCGAGTGGTGCAACATGATCCAGACGGTGTTCGCCCGGACCACCGGCGTGAAGATCAACCTGTCGCTGAAGGGCTCGGGCGAAGCGCTGGCTCAGCTGATTGCCGAGCGGGCGAACCCGAAGACCGATGTCTGGTTCGGCGGCACTGGCGACCCGCACCTGCAGGCGGCCGAGCAGGGCCTGTCGCTCGAATACAAGTCGCCGGCGCTGCCGCAGCTGCATGCCTGGGCGCAGCAGCAGGCGTCGCAGTCGGGCTACCGCACGGTGGGCAACTATTCGGGTCCGCTGGGCTTTGGCTACAACACCGAGCTGATCGCGAAGAAGAAGCTGCCGGTGCCGCGCAGCTGGGCCGACCTGCTGAACCCCGCGTACAAGGGCGAGATCCAGGTGGCCAACCCGGCTTCCAGCGGCACGGCGTACACGATGGTGGCCACGCTGGTGCAGCTGATGGGCGAGGAGAAGGCCTTCGACTACATGAAGGCGCTGCACAAGAACATCGCCCAGTACACGCGCTCGGGCACCGGGCCGATCAAGGCGGTGGCGCGCGGCGAGAGCACGGTGTCGATCAGCTTCGTGCACGACGGCCCCGGTGAGGCGATGCAGGGCTTCCCGGTGGCCACCGTCACGCCCAGCGAGGGCACCGGCGCCGAGATCGGCTCGATGTCGATCATCAAGGGCGCGCGCAACCTCGAGAACGCGAAGAAGTTCTACGAATGGGCGCTGACGCCGCAGGCCCAGCAGTTCGGCGCCGCGGCCAAGCAGTTCCAGCTGCCGTCGAACAAGGCCACGCCGGTCGACCCGCGGGTGCCGAACTTCAAGCAGATCAGGTTCATCAACTACGACTACGCGAAGTACGGCGCCTCGACCGAGCGCAAGCGCCTGATCGCGCGCTGGGAGAAGGACGTCAACTCGCTGCCGCGCTAGCGTGCAAGAACAGCGGCCAACACCTGGCGCCAGAGTCGGCACCACCACCGGTGCCCTGCGCGCCTGGGTGCTGCTGGGCGCGCTGGCCTTCGTCGGGCTGCCCTGGTACCTGCCGCAGGACCAGGGCCTGCTGGCCGCCACGGCGGCCGCCTGGGGCGGAGCGGACACCGCCAGCGGCCTGGTGCAGCTGCTGGTGCACCGCCGGCCCTGGCTGGCGCTGGGTGCCGCCGGGCTGCTGCTGGCGGCCCTGGCCAGCACCCTGCCCCCGGGCCGCACGCAGGGCCGCTGGCTGCTGGGTGCCGGCGGCGGTGCCGTGATCGGCTTGCTGGCCGCGGGCTTCGCGATCGGCGCCAGCGGCTGGGCCTTCGATGGCCTGGCGGCCCTCTTCGGACCGCTGGCCACCGGCCAGCCGGGCATCGGCATCGGCGGCGCACTGGTGCTGCTGAGCCTGTTGATGCTGGCCGGTGCCGGCCTGGCGCGCTGCGGCGCGTTCCGCGGCGACGTGTTCGTCGCCTCGTCGGTGCTGCTGTGCAGTGCGCTGCTGCTGCTGTTCGTCGGCCTGCCGGTGGCCAAGGCGCTGGTCGGCGCGCTGCAGGACGAAGTGGGGGCCTGGTCCGCGTCCGCGCTGGTCGAGCGGCTGGGGGCCGAGCGCGTCTGGGGCCTGCAATGCCTGGCCGGTGGCACGCGCTGCGGCGTGGCCTGGAACACGCTGTTCCTGGCGCTGCTCACCGGCGTGGGCACCACCGTGCTGGGCAGCCTGATCGCGCTGTGGGCCGAGCGCGGCCGCACGCGGCTGGCGCCGGTGCTGAACGGGCTGGCGCTGCTGCCGATCATCATGCCGCCCTTCGTCGTCGGCCTCGGGCTGATCCTGCTGTTCGGCCGCGCCGGGTTGGTGAACCAGGCGCTGGAGGCGGCCTTCGGCATCACGCCCTCGCGCTGGTTCTATGGCCTGTTCGGCATCTGGCTGGCGCAGCTGTTCGCGTTCACCCCGATCGCCTTCTTGATCCTGCGTGGCGTGGTGCAGGGCATCGCGCCTTCGCTGGAAGAGGCCGCGCAGACCTTGCGTGCCAGCGGCTGGCACACCTTCCGCAGCGTGACATTGCCGCTGATGAAGCCGGGCCTGGCCAATGCCTTCCTGGTCGGTTTCATCGAGAGCATGGCCGACTTCGGCAATCCGGTGATCGTCGGCGGCTCGTACAACGTGCTGTCCACCGACATCTTCTTTGCCATCGTCGGCGCGCAGTTCGACCAGGGCCGTGCCGCGTCGCTGGCGCTGGTGCTCAGCGGCTTCGCGCTGTCTGCCTTCCTGCTGCAGCAGCGCGTGCTGGGCCGCGCGCGCTACACCACGGTCACCGGCAAGGGCGACGCCGGCGTCGCGCTGGCCTTGCCGCCGCGCCTGAAGCGCTGGTGCATCGGCCTCGCCGGGCCCTGGCTGCTGTTCACGCTGGTGGTCTACCTGTTCGCGCTGATCGGCGGCTTCGTCAAGACCTGGGGCCGCGACTACACGCCGACGCTGGCGCACTTCCGCACCGCCTTCGACCTGCAGTGGGGCACCCATGGCCTGGTGTGGGCCGGCACGGCGTGGAACTCGCTGTTCACCACCGTGAAGCTCGCGGCGCTGGCGGCGCCGCTGTGCGCCGCGCTGGGGTTGCTGATCGCCTGGCTGCTGGCCCGCAACCGCTTTGCCGGCCAGCGGGCCTTCGAATTCGCCGCGCTGCTCGCCTTCGCGATTCCCGGCACGGTGCTGGGCGTGAGCTACATCCTGGCCTTCAACGTGCCGCCCTTCGAGCTGACGGGCACCGGGCTGATCATCGTGCTGTGCTTCGTGTTCCGCAACCTGCCGGTGGGCGTGCGCGCCGGGGCGGCGGCGTTCCAGCAGCTCGACCCTTCGCTGGACGAGGCCTCGACGATGCTGCGCGCCGGCACCGCGGCTACCTTGCGCCATGTGGTGCTGCCGCTGCTCAAGCCCGCGCTGGTGGCCGCGCTGGTCTACAGCTTCGTGCGCAGCATGACCACCGTGTCGGCGGTGATCTTCCTGGTGACGGCCGAGAACGAGCTGGCCACCACCTACATCATCGGCCGCGTCGGCAATGGCGACTACGGCCTGGCACTGGCCTACTGCACCGCGCTGATCGTGCTGATGTCGGTGGTCACCGCGCTGATCCAGCGCCTGGTGGGGCAGCGCCGCCTCGGGCGCCGCCGTAACGCCGAGGAAACCCGCTCGCCGGCAATCGCGGTCTAATTCGGGCGGCGCCGGCCCCGGCGCTGCAGCCCGATGGACCCCTCCGCGATGAACCAGCTCGATCAACTCAAGGCCTTCACCACCGTGGTGGCCGACACCGGCAACTTCAAGCAGCTGGCGCAGTTCGCGCCGCGCGATGCGACCACCAACCCGTCGCTGATCCTGAAGGCGGTGCAGCAGCCCGACTACGCGCCCTTGCTGGCCGAGACGGTGGCCGCGCACCGCGGCGAAGCGCTCGACGCCATCGTCGACGAGGTGCTGGTGCGCTTCGGCCTGGAGATCCTGAAGGTCGTGCCCGGCCGCGTGTCGACCGAGGTCGATGCCCGGCTGTCCTTCGACACCGCGGCCACCATCGCCCGCGCGCACCGCCTGATCGGCCTGTACGAGCGCGCCGGCATCGGCCGCGAGCGCGTGCTGATCAAGGTCGCCGCCACCTGGGAAGGCATCCAGGCCGCCGCGGCACTCGAACGCGAAGGCATCCGCTGCAACCTGACGCTGCTGTTCGCGTTCTGCCAGGCGGTGGCCTGCGGTGATGCCGGCGTGCAGCTCATTTCGCCCTTCGTCGGCCGCATCTACGACTGGTACAAGAAGCAGGCCGGCGCGGCCTGGGACGAAGCCGCACGCGCCGGCGCCAACGATCCCGGCGTGGAGTCGGTCGAGCGCATCTACCAGCACTACAAGCATTTCGGCATCCGGACCGAGGTGATGGGCGCGAGCTTCCGCAACGTCGGCCAGATCACCGCGCTGGCCGGTTGCGACCTGCTGACCATCAGCCCCGAGCTGCTGAGCACTTTGCAGGCCAGCGAGGCACCGCTGCAGCGCCGGCTCGACCCCGCCGCAGCCCGTGCCGCCGCGCTGCCGGAAGTGCATTACGACGAGGCCGCGTTCCGCTTCGCGCTGAACGAGGACGCGATGGCCACCGAGAAGCTGGCCGAGGGCATTCGCGCGTTTGCCGCCGATGCGGCCAAGCTCGACGCGATGATCCGGACGCTGCAGTCATGATCCGCTGCGACACCACGGTGGCCTGGGCCGCGCTGCGCGGCCACTTCGAGGCCCATGGCCGCGACTTCGACCTGCGCGAGGCCTTCGGCCGCGAGACCGACCGCTTCGAGGCCTTCTCGCTGCAGGCGCCCGAGGTCTTCGCCGACCTGTCGAAGAACCGCTGGGACCGCGTGACGCGGCAGCTGCTGGTCGAGCTGGCGCAGGAATGCGGGCTCGAGGCGCGGCGCGACGCGATGTTCGCCGGCGAGCCGATCAACAGCACCGAGGGCCGCGCCGTGCTGCACACCGCGCTGCGCGCGCCGCGTGGCCAGGGGCCCTTCAGCGACGACGTGCACGCGGTGCTCGACGCGATGCTGGCCTTTGCCGAGCGCGTGCGCGACACCTCGGCCAGCGGCATCACCGACGTCGTGAACATCGGCATCGGCGGCTCCGACCTGGGCCCGCAGATGGTGGTGCCGGCGCTCGATGCCTGGTGCCACCGCGGCATCCGCAGCCACTTCGTCAGCAATGTCGATGGCCACGACATCACGCCGGTACTGCGCGGGCTCGATGCGCAGCGCACGCTGTTCATCATCGCCAGCAAGACCTTCACGACGCAGGAGACGATGGCCAATGCGGCGGTCGCGCGGCAGTGGTTCCTCGATCAAGGGGGCAGCGACATCGCGCGCCACTTCGTCGGCGCCACGACGAACCTGAAGGCGGCGGCCGCGTTCGGCATCAGCACCACCTTCGGTTTCTGGGACTGGGTGGGCGGACGCTACTCGCTGTGGAGCGCGATCGGCCTGCCCATCGCCATCGCGATCGGGGCCGACAATTTCCGTGCGCTGCTCGACGGCGCGCATGCGATGGACCGGCACTTCGCCGGCGCGCCGCTGCTGACCAACCTGCCGGTGCAGCTGGGCCTGCTGGATGTCTGGTACCGCAACTTCCATCGCTTCACCAGCCGGTCGGTCGCGCCCTACCACCAGGGCCTGAAGCGCCTGCCGGCGTACCTGCAGCAGCTGGAAATGGAATCGAACGGCAAGTGTGTGGACCTCGACGGCCAGCCGCTGCCCAACGGTTCCAGCCCGGTGGTCTGGGGCGAGCCGGGCACCAATGGCCAGCATGCCTACTTCCAGATGCTGCACCAGGGCACGGATGTCGTGCCGGTGGAGTTCATCGCGGTGAAGCGGCCGACCCACGAACACGCCGATCTGCACCGCAAGGCGCTGGCCAACTGCCTGGCACAGAGCCAGGCCCTGATGCTGGGCAAGACGACCGAGGCCGCGCAGCGCGAGAAGGCGCCCACCGCGTCGCCGACGCTGGACCCGCTGACCTTGGCGCGCCACCGCAGCTTCCCGGGCAACCGGCCCAGCACCACCTTGCTGCTGGATCAGCTGACGCCGCGGGCGCTGGGCGCGCTGATCGCGCTGTACGAGCACCGCGTGTTCACCAGCGGCGCGATCTGGGGCCTCAACAGCTTCGACCAATGGGGCGTCGAGCTCGGCAAGGCCTTGTGCAACGACCTGCTGCCGCGGCTGGCCAGCGGCGACACCGCCGGGCTCGACGGCTCCACCGCCGGGCTGCTGCAACGCCTGACCGCCGCATGAGCACATCGACCCCCAAGCGCATCGTCTTCGACTTCGGCGGCGTGGTGTTCCGCTGGCGCCCGGCCGTGCTGATCCGCCAGGTCTGGCCGCACCATGCGCCCGACCAGGACCGCGCCGAGCACTGGGTGCAGCAGGTGTTCCAGGGCTACACCGGCGACTGGGGCGAGTTCGACCGCGGCACGGTCGATGCGCCCGAATTGGCGCGGCGCATTGCGGCGCGCACCGGCCTCACCGAGACCGAGCTGCACCAGCTGATCGAGGCTGCCCCTGCCGAGCTGGCACCGATCCCCGCGTCGGTGGACCTGCTCGAACGCCTGCATGCCCGCGGTGCGACGCTGCACTACCTGTCGAACATGCCGGCGCCTTTTGCCGCGCACCTGAGCCGCAGCCACGGCTTCATGCAGCGCTTCCGCAGTGGCGTGTATTCGAGCCGTGTGCAGCTGATCAAGCCCGACCCGGCGATCTTCGCCCACGCGGCTGCGCACTTCGGGGCCGAGCCGGACGAGCTGGTGTTCCTCGACGACCACCCGCCCAACATCGCCGCGGCCCGTGCCGCCGGCTGGCAGGGCATCCACTTCCAGGATGCGGCGCAGGCCGAGCGCGAGATCCGCGCGGCAGGCTGGTGGCCGCAGCCCGGCACCGCCTGATCGGTGGCGGTGCGTCGCGAACCCGTCGACGCACCGTATGGGGGTAGATCCGGAGGCGCCGCGGCCGTGCAGGATGGCACGGATCTGGCTTCGTCGGCGACAATGAACCTGACCGTTTGGTCAGATCACAGACGCCGCCCAAGCGCCCGCTGCCCTTGTCGATGAATGCTCCAGAAAGGCTGTCCGGCCTGTCTCCTTCAGCCACGCCCGCTGCGCGCGAGGTGGCCGTTTCGGTGCGGCGCACCAGCGTGGTCTATCCCGCGGCCGATGCGCCGGTGCGCGCACTGCACGAGGTCGACCTCGAGATCGGCCAGGGCGAGTTCATCTCGCTGATCGGGCCTTCGGGCTGCGGCAAGACCACGCTGTTGCGGGTGATCGCCGACCTCGAACCCATCACCGCCGGCGAGGTGCGGGTCAACGGCATGACGCCGCGTGAAGCACGGCTGGCGCGGGCCTATGGCTATGTGTTCCAGGCGCCGGCGCTGTTCCCGTGGCGCACCGTGCTGGCCAACGTGATGCTGCCCCTGCAGATCCAGGGCCGCAGCAAGGCCCAGTGCGAGGCGGTGGCGCGCGAGCAGCTGGCGCGCGTGGGCCTCACGGGCTTCGAGCGCAAGTACCCGTGGCAGTTGTCCGGCGGCATGCAGCAGCGCGTGTCGATCGCGCGCGCGCTGGGCTTCGAACCGAAGCTGCTGATGATGGACGAGCCCTTCGGCGCGCTCGACGAGATCACCCGCGACCGGCTCAACGAGCAGCTGCAGCAGCTGTGGCAGCGCGAGCGCCGCACGGTGGTGTTCGTCACGCACTCGATCGCCGAGGCCGTGTACCTGTCGACGCGCATCGTCGTGATGTCGCCGCGGCCCGGCCGCATCCTGAAGGTCATCGACTCGACCTTGCCGGACGAGCGCCACCTCGGCCTGCGCGACACGCCCGAGTTCATGGCCCTCGCCCACGAAGTCCGCGAGGGTCTCGCCGAAGGCCATGGCGCCGATGAAGAGTAGCCTGCTCGCCCAACGCGCAATGCCGGTGGCCACCATGCTGGCCGCAGTGCTGCTGCTGTGGTACGTCGGCAGCGTCGGGCTGAATGCGGCCGGTGCGATCGAGCGCGTGCTCGCGCCCAAGGGGCCGTACAGCACGCTGGACCTGATTGCCACCACGCTGGAGATGCAGCGCCCGGTGCTGCCCGCGCCGCACCAGGTGGCGCTGGAGCTGTGGCACAGCCTGCTCGACTGGCCGCTCGATTCGCCGCGCAACCTGCTGTACCACGTCGCCGTCACCGCGCAGTCGACGCTGGTCGGCTTTGTGCTCGGCACCCTGCTCGGCGTGGCGCTGGCCGCGGCCATCGTCCATTCCCGCACGCTCGACCGTGCGCTGCTGCCGTGGATCGTCGCGTCGCAGACCGTGCCGGTGCTGGCCATCGCGCCGATCGTGCTGGTCATCCTCGGCAGCCTGGGCTTCAGCGGCGTGGCGCCGAAGGCCACGATCGCGATGTATCTGTGCTTCTTCCCGGTGACGGTGGCGATGGTGCAGGGCTTGCGCTCGCCGCAGCGCATCGAGACCGAGCTGATGCACACCTATGCCGCTTCGCGCCTGCAGTCGTTCTGGCTGCTGCGCGTGCCGGCGGCGCTGCCCTACCTGTTCCCCTCGCTGCGCGTGGCCATCGCCGCCGGCCTGGTCGGCGCCATGGTGGCCGAGCTGCCCACCGGTGCGCAGGCCGGCCTGGGCGCGCGGCTGCTCACCGGCTCGTACTACGGCAACACGGTGGCGATCTGGGCCGCGCTGGTGATGTCGGCCTTGCTGGGGCTGCTGCTGACCGTCGCGGTCGGTGGTGTCGAGAAACTGGCGCTGCGCTCGCGGCGCGCGGCGGGCTGAGCATGACGGAAGCGACGACACCCGTGTCCGCGGCCGCGCTGCGCAGTGCGCTGGCCTGGCTCGCTGCGGCGCTGGTCGCGGCGCTCGTGCTGTGGCGGCTGGTCCCCGAAGCGGCGCCCGAGAGCGGCGTGCCCTGGCCCTTCTCCGCCGGCCTGCTGCTGATCCTGGCACTCGCCGCGCGCAGCGTGCAGCGGACCGCAGCCCTCGACGGCCCGCGCTGGCTGGGCAGCGCCACCGCCGCGCTGTTCGGGCTGTGGGTGGTGTACTTCTGGCAGGTGTCGGTGCTGCTGTACGACGTGCCGCGCGTGCTGCTGCCGGCCCCCTCGTTCATCCTGCAGTCGCTGCTCGAGCGCTGGGAGGTGCTGGCCGGCGACTTCGTGCAGACCGTGCTGAAGGCCGTGGTGGTGGGCTGGCTGCTGGGCTGCGGCCTGGGCTTTGGCGTCGGCGTGGCGATCGACCGGGCGCCCTTCCTGCAGCGCGGGCTGCTGCCGCTGGCTTCGCTGACCAGCACCGTGCCGCTGGTCGCGGTGGCGCCGATCGCGGTGATGTGGTTCGGCTTCGAATGGCCGAGCAAGGCGGCCGTCGTCGTGCTGATGACCTTCTTCCCGATGCTGGTGTCCACGCTGGCCGGGCTGCAGGCCGCCGGCAAGCTCGAGCGCGAACTGATGCAGACCTATGCCGCGAGCTACGGCCGCACGCTGCTCGACCTGCGCCTGCCCACCGCGATGCCCTTCCTCTTCAGCGCGCTGAAGGTCAATGCCACGCTGGCGCTGATCGGCGCGATCGTCGCCGAGTTCTTCGGCTCGCCGACCCAGGGCCTGGGCTTTCGCATCAGCACCGAAGCGGCGCGCATGAACATGGCGCTGGTGTGGTCGGCCATCGTGGTGGCGGCGGTCACCGGCTCGGTCGCCTATGCATTGCTGGTTCAGCTGGAACGCCGCGTCGCGTTCTGGCATCCCTCGGTCCGCTCGGCGCGCTAGCGCGGCATGATGCGGCCTCCATTTCAACAGGAGCAGGCTTTGATGAAGACCCAGAAACGCTCGATTCGCTTCGCGCTGGCGGCGCTGGCCGTGTTCGCTGCCTTCGGTGCCCAGGCGGCCGACAAGGTGACGGTGCAGATGAAGTGGGTACCGCAGGCGCAGTTCGCCGGCTACTACGTGGCCGCCGCCAAGGGCTACTACAAGGCCGCCGACCTGGACGTCACCATCAAGCCGGGCGGCCCGGATGTCTCGCCGGTGCAGGTGATCGCCGGCAACCAGGCCGACGTCATCGTCAACTGGATGCCCGACGCGCTGGCCGCGCGCGAGGCGGGCGTGCCGCTGGTCAACATCGCGCAGATCTTCGACAAGTCCGGCCTGATGCTCACCTGCAAGAAGGCCAGCGGCGTCTCGAGCCCGAAGGACTTCAAGGGCAAGACGCTGGGCGTCTGGTTCGGCGGCAACGAGTACCCGTTCCTGAACTGGATGGGCAAGCTCGGGCTCAAGCCCGACGTGGACGTCAAGGTGCTGAAGCAGGGCTTCAATGTCGACCCGC
>NZ_JBGAGA010000091.1:0-22873 GCF_044226965.1 Aquabacterium sp.
GCGAAGGACGGGAGCAGCGCCATCACGCGGGGTCAAACATCGAACTGCACGCCCTGCGCCAGCGGCAACGCACGCGAGTAGTTGACCGTGTTGGTCGCGCGGCGCATGTAGTTGCGCCAGGCGTCCGAGCCCGATTCGCGGCCACCGCCGGTTTCCTTCTCGCCGCCGAAGGCGCCGCCGATCTCGGCGCCCGAGGTGCCGATGTTGACGTTGGCGATGCCGCAGTCGGAGCCGCTGGCGGCCAGGAAGGCCTCGGCCTCGCGCAGGTCGTTGGTGAAGATCGCCGACGACAGGCCCTGCGGCACCGCGTTTTGCAGCGCGATGGCCTCGTCCAGCGTCTCGTAGCGCAGCGTGTAGAGGATGGGCGCGAAGGTCTCGTGGCAGACGACCGCGCTCTGCGCCGGCATCTGCACCAGCGCCGGCGCGACGTAGAACGCGCCCGGCTGCGCCGCGGTCAGCACGCGTTCGCCACCGGCCACCTGGCCACCCTGCTCGCGCGCCTGCTGCAGCGCCAGCTGCATGCCTTCGAACGCGGCCTGGTCGACCAGCGGGCCCACCAGCACGCCGGGCTCGCGCGGGTCGCCGATCTTCAGGCTGGCGCGCGCGCGCTCCAGGCGAGCCACCAGCGCGTCGTGGATGCTGCTGTGCGCGATGACGCGGCGCGTGGTGGTGCAACGCTGGCCGGCCGTGCCCCAGGCGCCGAAGGCGATGCCGCGCACCGCCAGGTCGAGGTCGGCTGACGGCGTGACGATGATCGCGTTGTTGCCGCCCAGCTCCAGCAAGCAACGTCCAAAGCGAGCGGCCACGCGCGGGCCGACCGCGCGGCCCATGCGGGTGGAACCGGTGGCCGAGACCAGCGCGACCAGCGGGTGGTCGACCATCGCCTGGCCGGTGGCCGCGCCGCCGTTGAGCACCTGGCTCAGGTGCGCCGGGGCATCGTGGCCGAAGTGCGCCAGCGCGCGCTCGAACAGCGCCTGCGTGGCCAGCGCGGTGAGGGGCGTCTTCTCCGACGGCTTCCACACCACCGCATTGCCGCACACCAGCGCCAGCGCGGCATTCCAGGCCCACACCGCCACCGGGAAGTTGAAGGCCGAGATCACGCCGACCACGCCCAGCGGATGCCACTGCTCCATCATGCGGTGGCCGGGGCGTTCGCTGGCGATCGTCAGGCCATGCAGCTGGCGCGACAGGCCGACCGCGAAGTCGCAGATGTCGATCATCTCCTGCACCTCGCCCAGGCCTTCGCTGGTGACCTTGCCGGCCTCCAGCGTCACCAGCGCGGCCAGCTGGCTCTTGTGCGCGCGCAGCTCGGCGCCGAACAGCCGCACCAGCTCGCCGCGGCGCGGCGCCGGCACGTTGCGCCAGGCCAGGAAGGCCTGCTGCGCGCGCTCGACGGCCGCGTTCATCGCCTCGGCGCCGGCATCGGGCACCTGGCCCATCGTGTGGCCGTCGATCGGCGAACGCGAGGTGATCGGGCCGGCGGCGTAGGCGGCGGGGGCGACGCCAAGCGCGTCGAGCAGGGAGGCAGCAGTGCTCATGGGGAATTCCGTGTGGGGTCAGCCGATGGACTCAACCTGCCGCGACTGCTGGTAAGCCTTGCCGAAGCGGTTGGCCAGGAAGGCGGGCAACTCTACCTGTTCCTGCCGGATGAAACCGCTGGCGGGCAGCTTGCCCTCACGGAACAGGTCGACCGCGGCGCAGATGCCGGCGGCGGTGGTGATCTGGATCGCCGACAGCGGTGACGTTTCGCTGCGATCGGCAAAGATCTTGCGCGCGAACACTTCCTGCACCAGCGAGCCGCGGCGCATGCCGCTGACGGTGACGAACACCAGCACCACGTCCTGCATCGTCGCCGGCATCGAGCGGCGCATGATGTTCTTCAGCGTCTCCTGGTCGTGCTTGAGCTGCAGGTCTTCCAGCAGCATGCACATCAGGTCGCGGTGGCCGGGGTAGCGCACGGTCTTGTAGTCGAGGTTGCGCACGCGGCCGGCCAGCGTCTCGCACAGCGTGCCCAGGCCGCCGGAGGTGTTGAAGGCCTCGTACTCGGTGCCGTCCAGCGAGAAATGCTCCAGGCCTTCCATCGGCAGCGCCGCGATGTTGCCGCCGTCCTTGATGACCTCGCAGGGGTGGCAGTACTCGTTGATCAGGCCGTCGACCGACCAAGTCAGGTTGTACTTCAGCGCATTGGTCGGGAAGGCCGGCAGCGCGCCGACGCGCATCTTCACGTCGTGCAGCGTGTCGAAGCTCTTGGCCAGGTGGTGCGCGACGATGCCGATGAAGCCGGGCGCGAGGCCGCACTGCGGCATGAAGGCGGTCTTCGCGCCCTCGGCGATGCGCATGATCTCCTTGGTGGCGGCCACGTCCTCGGTCAGGTCGAAGTAGTGGCAGCCGGCTTCCAGCGCCAGGTGCGCCGCGGTGATGGCCAGGTGGTACGGCAGCGCGTTGACCACCGCGTCCTGCCCGCGCAGCACCGCGGCCAGCGCGGCCTTGTCCTCGGTGTCCACCGCCTTCGTGGTGATGCCGCGGCCCTGGATGCGCGACAGCGTCTGCGCGTTCTTGTCGACCACGGTGACCTGGTAGTCGCCGGAGTCACCCAGCAGCTGGGCGATGGTTTGTCCGATGTGGCCGGCGCCGAGCAGGGCGATGCGCATGGGGAACTCCAGGAAGAGAAGAGGTGGAAGGGACGACAGCGATGGCCGGCAGTCTAGGCAGGGGTGTTGACGAAAGAAAGCACGAGTTCGTCGAAGAGGCGCAGAATTCGGACGATTCGTCAGCATCAATCGCCGCAATGTCCAAGGATCAGACCGACCGTGACCTCATCACGCTGCTGCAGGCCAATGCCCGCGAGAGCACCGCCAACCTGGCGCGCAAGCTCGGCATCGCGCGTACCACGGTCGTCGCGCGGCTGGCGCGGCTGGAGCGCGAGGGCGTGATCGTCGGCTACACCGCGCGGCTGGGGCTCGACGACGAGCGGCCGCGCGTGCAAGCCTATGTCGGCATCACGCTGAGCCCGAAGTCCAGCCGCGACGTGATCCGCAAGCTGCACAAGATTCCCGAGCTGCTGCAGCTCAGCTCGGTCAGCGGCGAGTTCGACTACATCGCGATGCTGCGCGCCGACACCACCGCGCGGCTGGACCAGCTGCTCGACGAGATCGGCGAGATCGACGGCGTGCTCAAGACCACCACCTCGGTGGTGCTGGCCGTGCGCATCGACCGCAGCCCCTGAACACGGGCAAGGTCGGCACAATCGGCGGGGTCCTGGCCACCCGCGCGCGCGCATGCTGATCACCATCGCTCCCGGCGTTCGACTCTTCGTCGACATCGAAGGCCCCGGCCTGGTGCCCGACGGCCCCCGCCTGCGCGAGAAGCCCACGCTGCTGCTGCTGCACGGCGGCCCGGGCTACGACCATTCGGGTTTCAAGCCGGCGTTCTCGCGCCTGGCCGACATCGCGCAGATCGTGTACGTCGACCACCGCGGCCACGGCCGCAGCGACCGCCGGCCGCCCGAGGAATGGACGCTGGACACCTTCGCCGACGACGTGGTGCGGCTGTGCGACGCGCTGGGCATCGTCAAGCCCATCGTGCTGGGCCAGTCCTTCGGCGGCTTCGTCGCCCAGCGCTACATCGCGCGGCACCCGGCGCACCCGGCCAAGGTCATCCTCTCCAGCACCTCGCCGCACATGGGGCTGGCGCGCAAGCTGGCGATGTTCGAGCAGCTCGGCGGGCCCGAGGCGCGGCGCGTGGCCGAGGCCTTCTGGACCATGCCGAACGAGGCCACCTGGGCCGAGTACAACCGCGTCTGCAGGCGCCACTACAACACCGTGCAGCCGGCGAACGACGATGGCCATCGCCGCATCATCTTCAACGAGCCGATCCTGTTCGCCTCGGCCGGCGGCGAGCAGCAGACGATGAACCTGCTGCCGGGCCTGGCCCGCGCGCAATGCCCGGTGCTGGTGATGGCCGGCATGCAGGACCCGGTGTGTCCGATCGACGATGCGAAGGACATCGCGGCCGCGCTGCCGCCGCAGTGGCTGCGCTTCGCGGCCTTCGCGAAATCGGGCCACGGCGCCTGGCGCGACGAGCCCGAGGCGGCGTTCGCGCTGCTGCGCGATTTCATCCTGACACCGGCCGACTGACGCCGACAAGGGATTGCCATGGACCGCACCGGCTCGCTGCCCATCGACGACACGCTGTCGAAGGCCCTGCTGGCCGAGATCGCCACGCATGGCGGCACGCGCAACTTCCCGGCGCACGCGATCCTCATCAACGAGGGCGACGCCACCGATTCGCTGTACATCGTGCTCAGCGGCCGCGTGAAGGTGTATGCCAGCTCGGAAGACGGGCGTGACGTGGTGCTGGGCGAGCACGGCCCGGGCGAATACTTCGGCGAGCTCTCGTTCGACGGCGGGCGGCGCTCGGTGTCGGTGATGGCGCTCGAGCCCTGCAGCTGCCGCGTGGTGCAGGGTGCGCAGCTGCGCGAGTTTCTGGCGGCGCATCCGGACTTCGCGCTGCACCTGGCGCTGAAGCTCAGCCGCATGGTGCGGCGTCTCACCGAGCAGGTGAAGAGCCTGGCCCTGCAGGATGTCTACGGCCGGCTGGTGCGCCTGCTGATGGAGCTGTCCGAGCCGGTGGGCAGCGAACGGCTGGTGAAGCAGAAGCTGACGCAGCAGGACATTGCCGAGCGCATCGGCTCCTCGCGCGAGATGGTCAACCGCGTGCTGAAGGAGCTGACGACCGGCGGCTATGTCGCGCAGCGCGACGGACGCCTGGCCATCCTGCGCAAGCTGCCGGCGGCCTGGTAGAGCGGCTGCTGCTGCGCGCTGCTTCAGGCGGCGCCGCGGGTCTGCTGGCTGGTGAAGTAGAAGACCTTGCGCGCGCGCTGCACGTTGCCCAGCGGCCGGTGCACCGCCAGCGCCTGCCAGGGGTCGAACACGCCGGCCTCGGCGCGCGCCTGCAGCGCCTGGCCCTCGGGGCTGGCCAGGTCCTGCCGTGGCAGGTGCAAGGTGGCCACCGTGGTGTAGGGCGAGACCCAGTCGACCGAGGCGTCCTCGATCGGCGTGCTGCGCTCGTCGGTGAAGGGTTGCAGCTGCAGGGCCCATTGCAGCGGGCCGCGGGCCAGGCGTGCCTGCAGGTCGGCGCCGTAGTCGGGCTTGCCGGCGGCCGCGGCGCCGTTGCTCGGCGCGGGTTCGAGCCGCACCCGCACCGCGTACGGGCCGCAGGCGATGGGCACCGCGCTGAAGAATTGCGCGGTGGCGAAGCCGCTGAACTTGCGGCTCACGGCCGCCAGCAGTGCCAGCAGGCGGCGCGGGCCGCCGATCGGGCCGTAGCGCTTGAACAGGTAGCCCAGCAGCGCACCCTGTCCGCGCGCGGCGGCCAGCACGAAGTCGGCGAACTCGCCGCCGCCCGGGAACGCGAACTTCGGCTGGTTGATCAGCAGGAAGTCCTGGCTGGTGGCCGGGCCGTTGCCCAGCGCGCTGTCACCCTGCACGCCGAAGACCTTGAACGCGAAGCCGCGGATGTCGGGCACCTTGTCGGGCGCGCGGTCCATGCCGCCGTTGGACAGGCGCACCAGCACCGCGTGCTGGCCTGGCGTGGCGAACAGGCCGTGCTGCGCGAAGGGCGGCAGATTGCCGTGCACGGTGAGCGTGCCCTGCGCCGCGACGATCTGCTTGCGGTGCAGCGCGCGGCCCTGGCCATGGCGCGCCGAGCGGCGCTGCTGCATCTCCACCAGTTGCCGCGATTGCGCCTCGAACTGCCGAGCCTCGTCGGGCGCGATGTGCTCCTGCCAGTCGGTGCTGGCGTTGATGTGGCTGCTCAACGCGGACCTCCGTCCTTGGGGTGTCGGGCGCACCGTAGCACAAGCGGTGCCAGTGGCTGACCATAAGCCAGTCTTATGGGGCTCGGTGTTAGCGCGATGACCACGCCGATGCGCATCGCCCTAGCATCGGGCCTTCGTGCCAAGCTGCTTGGCTTCCACCCCGAAAGGATTGTTCGCATGCGTGCTTCGACCCTCACCGCCTTTGCCCTGGCCCTGTCCACCCTGTTGCCGCTGGGCGCCTCGGCGCAAGGCAACGGCACGCTGGACAAGGTGAAGTCCAGCGGCGCCATGGTGGTGGCCTACCGCGAATCGTCGATCCCGTTCTCCTACCTCGGTGGCGATGCGCAGCCCACCGGCTTCGGCTGGGAGATCTGCGGCAAGATCGTCGACCAGGTGAAGAAGGCCACCGGCCGCGCCGACCTGAAGGTCAGCACCCAGTCGGTGACCTCGCAGAACCGCATCCCGCTGCTGGTGAACGGCACCATCGACATCGAGTGCGGCTCCACCACCAACAACAGCGACCGCGCCAAGCAGGTGGCCTTCGCGATCAACTACTTCTACACCGGCACGCGCTTCCTGGTGAAGTCCGATTCCCCGATCAAGGCGCTGGCCGACCTGAAGGGCAAGAAGGTGGTTTCCACCGCCGGCACCACCAACTACCAGGTGCTGCGCAAGATCAACGCCGAGCAGAACCTGGGCTTCGACCTGCTGGCCGCGAAGGACCATGCCGAATCGGCACTGCTGGTGAAGTCGGGCCGGGCCGATGCCTTCGGCATGGACGACATCCTGCTGTACGGGCTGCGCGCGAGCGAGCAGAACCCGGCCGAGATGGCGGTGGTTGGCGAGGCGATCCAGGTCGAGCCCTACGCCATCATGCTGCGCAAGGACGACCCGGCCTTCAAGAAGCTGGTCGACGACGTGCTGGCCGGGATGATGAAGAGCGGCGAGTTCGAGGCGCTGTACAAGAAGTGGTTCCAGTCGCCGATCCCGCCCAAGGGCATCAACTTGAATGCGCCGATGAGCAAGGAACTGCGCGACAACCTGAAGGCGCTGTCGGACAAGCCGGCGCTCTGACCCGCGCCGCGTCCCACCACTTCCGGAGTCAGCGATGAACAGCGTGGCGCCGCGCGGCGCAGGCGGCGCCGTGGGCGGCGTGGTCGGGGTGCTCGGCGGCATGGGGCCACTGGCGACGATCGACTTCATGCACAAGATGCTCAAGGCCACGCCGGCGCGGCAGGACCAGGAACATGTGCCGATGGTCGTCAGCTCGATTCCGCAGGTGCCCGACCGCAACGCGGCCTGGCGCGGCGAGGGCGATTCGCCGCTGGCCGCGATGCTGGCCAGCGGCCAGCGCCTGGCCGAGGCCGGTGCCGGCCTGGTGGTGATGCCCTGCAACACCGCGCACCTGTGGTTCGACGAACTGCACCACCGCCTGGGGCTGCCGATGCTGCACCTGGTGGACGCGGCGCTGGCCGAGGCCGGCGCGCTGGCCGGCCCGGCCGCACGCATTGGCCTGCTGGCCACCGATGCGACGCTGGACGCCGGGCTGTACCAGCAGCGCGAACTGGACGGCATGGCTTTCGACTGGTTGCTGCCCGATGCGGCTTCGCGCGCCGGCCAGGTGATGCCGGGCATCGCCGCGGTGAAGGCGGGCGACCTGGCGCGCGGCGCTGCCTTGCTGCATGAGGCCGCGCTGGCGCTGGCCGCGCGCGGCGCACAGGTGCTGCTGCTGGGCTGCACCGAGATTCCGCTGGTGGTGCACGAGGACACCGCGCCGCGACCGGTGGTGGATGCCACCGCGGCGCTGGCGCGGTGCGCGGTGGCCTGGTCGCTGGCGCAGCGGCGTGCGCCGGACGCGGCGGGAGGGCGCCCGGCATGAGCGAAGCCAGGACGGCCCGCGGCGACGGGCGCGAGGTCTGCGTGATCGGCGCCGGCATCGTCGGCTGCGCGAGCGCGGTGGCCTTGTCGCAGGCCGGCTGGTGCGTGACGCTGGTCGATGCGCAGGCCACGCCCGGCCTGGGCGAGAGCCGGGCCAACGGTGCGCAGCTGAGCTACAGCTATGTCGAGCCGCTGGCCACGCCGGCGGCACTGCGCGCGCTGCCCGGCTGGCTGCTCGCGGCCGACAGCCCGCTGCGCTGGCGCCCCCGCACCGACTGGGCGCACTGGCGCTGGCTGCTGCAGTTCGTCGCGGCCTGCCGCTGGTCGCAGGTGAGCGCGACGACCGAGGCGCTGCTGGCCTTGTCGGGCCTGAGCCGGCAGGTGCTGCACCGCTGGCTGGCGCAGTGGCCCACCATCGCGCCGGCCACGCAGCATGCGCGGCCGGGCAAGCTGGTGCTGTACCGCGACGCGGCGGCGCGGCCGGCGGTCGAGCGCCAGATCGGCTGGCAGCGGGCCTGGGGCTGCGAGCAGCAGATCATCGGCGCCGACGAATGCCGGCGCCTCGAACCGGCGCTGGCCGCCAGCGGCGGCGGGCCGATTGCCTTCGCGGTGTGGACCGAGAGCGAGGAGGTGGTGGATGCGGCGCTGCTGGCGCAGGCGCTGGCGCGGGCCAGTGGCGCGACGCTGCGCCTGGGCGAACGTGCACTGCGCTTCGAGCGCGGCCGGGCCGAGGGTGGCGAGGCCCGCATCAGCGCGCTGCACACCGAGGCTGGCCGGATCGAGGCCGATGCCTTCGTGCTGGCCGCCGGCCCCGCGGTGCGTGCACTGCTGCAGCCGCTGGGCTGGGCGCCGCCGGTCGAGCCGATCCGCGGCTACAGCATCACCCTGCCGGTGCATCAGCCGTCGATGGCGCCCAAAGTGAGCGTCACCGATGCAGCGCGCAAGCTGGTCTACGCCCGGCTCGGCGATCGGCTGCGGGTGGCAGGGTTCGCCGAGCTGTGCGGCAGCGACCGCTCGCTCGACCCGCGCCGCATCGAGGCGTTGTGCCGGGCGGTGCGCGAGACCTTCGACGGCGCCTGCAGCTTCGACGATCCGCAGCCCTGGGTCGGACTGCGCCCGGCCACGCCGGGCGGGCGGCCGATCATCGGCGCGACGCGCTGGCCCGGGCTGTGGCTCAACGCCGGCCATGGCGCGCTGGGCCTGACCCTGGCCTGCGGCAGTGCCGATCTGCTGACGTCGATGATGAGCGGCCAGAAGGCGCCGATCGACCCGGCGCCGTATCGCCTGCCTGGCTGAGAGCCTGCGCGTCAGCTAGGGTCTTGTGTCACCGCGCGCACCGCATCGACGAAATCGGCCACCGGCTGCGGCGAACGCAGGCCCAGCGGCAGCAGCGCGCTGATCTGCACCGGCACCTCTGGCAGCAGCGTGCGCACATGCAGCGTGTCGCTGCGGCTCGCGCGGGCAGTGAAAGAGTCGATGATCGCCGGGCCGAAGCCCTGTTCGGCCAGCAGCATCGCGATGTGGTGGGTCTGCACCGTGATGCCGGCGCGCGGCACCAGGCCCAGCCGGTCCCACTGGTCGGCCAGCATCGCGCCCAGCGGGTCGCGTTCGTCGATGCGGATGAAGGGCGCGCGCAGGATGTCTTCCAGCGCCACCGAGCTGCGGCGGTCGGCGCCGCGCGTGCCGACCTTCGAGACACAGACCACGCGACCGGTGGCCACCGTCTGCTCCTGCAACGCCGGGTGCGGCGCGCTGCCGTAGACGATGCCGACATCGCCCTCCTGCAGCGCGATGGCGCGCGCGATCTCCCGCGTGTGCAGGGTCTCGATCGTCACCGGCATGTCCGGGTAGCGCTGGCGGAAGCGTGCCAGCGCGGCGGGCAGCGCATGCACCGCGAGCGACGGCACGATCAGGATGCGCAGCTGGCTGCCGGCGCCGCTGCCCAGTGCGGCAGCCAGGCGACGCAGCGATTCGAGCTGCGACATCAGCTTCTGCACCTCGGGCACCAGCGCCAGCGCCTCGCGCGTGGGCACCAGCCGGTTGCGCTGGCGGGTGAACAGCGCGTAGCCCAGCTGCAGCTCGGCATGCTGCAGCGTCTGCGTCACGGCCGGTTGGGTGACGTGCAGCAGGCGGGCCGCGCCGCTGGCGCTGCCGGCCAGCATGATCGCGTTGAAGACTTCGATGTGTTTGAGGCGCATGCAGCGGCGACGATACTGCAGCCCTGTGCCAACCGACAGGGTGCCCGGGCACCCGTGAACCGATCGATGCCCACTCTGCAGACTGGCGACGGCCTGGCCTTGCACCTGCGCCACTGGCCCGTGCGCGATGGCGCGCGCGGCACCGTGCTGATCGTGCATGGGCTGGGCGAGCACATCGGCCGCTATGCCCATGTGGTCGAGCACCTCAACCGTTGCGGCTGGCAGGTGACGGGCTATGACCAGCGCGGCCACGGCGCTTCCGGCGGCCAGCGGGGCGCCATTGCGGCCGCCGACAGCCTGCTGGCCGACCTGGGGGCGGTGATCGACGCGCTGCGCCAGCTGCAGCCGGGGCCCCTGGTGCTGCTGGGGCACAGCATGGGCGGGCTGGTGGCTGGGCGCTTCGTCGCCGAGGCGCTGGCCGAGGCGCCAGCGCCGTGGAGCCGGGCGGTCGAGGCGCTGGTGATGTCCTCGCCGGCGCTGGATCCGGGCATGAACGCGTTCCAGAAGGGCCTGCTGGCCGTGCTGGGGCCGCTGATGCCGAACCTGGCCGTGGGCAATGGCCTCGATCCGCGCTGGGTGTCGCGCGACCCTGCGGTGGTGCGCGCCTACCGCAGGGATCCGCTGGTGCACGACCGCATCACGCCGCGGCTGGCGCGCTTCATCGTCGAGGCCGGTGCGCGGGTGATTGCCGACGCCCCGCGCTGGCAGCTGCCGACACTGCTGCTCTATGCCGGCGCCGACCGCTGCGTGGCCCCGCGCGGCAGCGACGCGTTTGCCGCGGCGGCCCCGCCGGGTGTGCTGGTGCACCAGCGCTACGAAGGCCTGGCGCACGAGATCTTCAACGAGCCGGAGCAGGCGCAGGTGTTGGCCGACCTGGCGCGGTGGTTGTCCGCGCACGGGCTGTCCAAGGCCTAAACTCGCCTCACCCCCTTTGTCTTCACCTACGTTGCGGGAGCCACGAGCACCATGAACGCACGCGATCCATTGCTGCCGCTGCAGCCCGACGAGGCCACCGCGCTGGCCAGCTTCGCCAATCGGCGCTGGGACGAAGCCATCGTGCCGGCACTGACCGACTACATCGGCGTCCCCGCGAAGAGCCCGATGTTCGATGCCGAGTGGCAGCAGCACGGCTACATCGACCGCGTGGTGCGCGATGCTGCGGCCTGGGTCGAGAGCCGCAAGGTGGCCGGGCTGACGCTCGAGGTCGTGCGCATCGAAGGCCGCACGCCGGTGATCTTCTTCGAGGTGCCGGCCACCAAGGCCGGCTCCACCGACACGGTGGTGATGTATGGCCACCTCGACAAGCAGCCCGAATTCAACGGCTGGCGCAACGACCTCGGCCCCTGGACGCCGAAGTACGAGAACGGCCTGCTCTACGGCCGCGGCGGCGCCGACGATGGCTATGCGGTGTATGCCGCGGTCACCGCGATCGAGGCGCTGGACGCGCAGGGCCTGCCGCGGCCGCGCATCGTCGGCCTGATCGAGACCTGCGAGGAAAGCGGCTCCTTTGACCTGCCGGCCTACCTGGGCGCGCTGAAGCCGCGGCTGGGCAACGTCAGCCTGGTGGTCTGCCTCGACTCCGGCGCCGGCAACTACGACCAGCTGTGGCTCACCTCGTCGCTGCGCGGCATGGTGTCGGGCGTGCTGAAGGTCGAGATCCTGACCGAGGGCGTGCACTCGGGCGATGCCAGCGGCGTGGTGCCGTCGAGCTTCCGCATCCTGCGCCAGGTGCTGGACCGGCTGGAGGACTCGAAGACCGGCCGCCTGCTGCCCGACAGTTTCCACTGCCAGGTGCCGGCCGACCGGCTGGACCAGGCGCGCGCCGCCGCTGCCACCCTGGGCGACGAGGTGTGGAAGCGCTTCCCCTGGTCCTGCGGCGCCGATGGCGCGAGCGCGCTGCCGATGACCACCGATCCGGTCGAGGCGCTGCTGAACCGCACCTGGCGGCCGACCTTGTCGGTGGTCGGCGTCGACGGCTTCCCGGAGCTGCGCAACGCCGGCAATGTGCTGCGGCCCTACACGGCGTTCAAGCTGTCGCTGCGGCTGCCGCCGCTGGTCGATGGCAACGAGGCCTCGCTGAAGCTGAAGGCACTGCTCGAAGACAACGCGCCGTACAACGCGCGGGTCACGTTCCAGCCCGATGGCCGCGCGGGTGCGCTGGGCGCCACCGGCTGGAATGCGCCCTTGCTGGCGCCGTGGCTGGCCGATGCGCTGGATGCTGCGTCACAAGCGCACTACGGCGCGCCGGTCGGCTTCATCGGCCAGGGCGGCACGATTCCGTTGATGAACATGCTGCAGCAGGGCTTCCCGCAAGCGCAGATGATGGTCTGCGGCGTGCTGGGCCCGAAGAGCAATGCCCACGGGCCCAACGAGTTCCTTCACGTGCCCTACGCCAAGCGGCTCACCGCGGCCGTGGCCCAGGTGATCGCCGCCCATCCTTGAAGGCTTGAGAGGGGGCACAGCCCGACTCAGCGCGCGGCGGCCAGGGTTGTCACGGCCAGCAGGCGCCGCGGCTGGCTGGCGGTGGCCACGGCCAGTTCCCCGGCGGGCAGCAGCTCGCCATGGGCGCGGGCGGCCAGCACCTCGGCCTTGACGGTGGCGCGCGCCAGCAGCGGTGCGGGCTCGTTCGAGGCCGCGCTGCCGGCCAGTTCGCCAGCGGCCAGCAGCTGGTGCGCGTGGCGCGCCTGGCGCACCTCGGCCTTCACTTCGCTGCGGCTGTGGGTCACGACGAAGGGCGTGCTGTCGACCGTCGGGTCGTCGGCCAGCGCGGCAGTGCTCGCCAGGGCCATCAGCGTGACGGCGAGGGCGGGGGCGATGAAGTAGCGGATGTTCATGATGAGGTCCTGAGAGGTTTCGGTGTTGCGATGACCAGACTCTAGGCATTGATCGATCGTGAATAAATGGCCGACGCCTCAACATGCCATTGACGAAATCCGAATAATCCGATCATGGATCAATTCAAGGCAATGCGGGCCTTTGCCCGTGTGATCGACGAAGGCGGCTTTGCCGCTGCGGCCCGCGCGCTGGACGTGGCGCCGGCGGTGGTCACGCGGCTGGTGGCCGATCTCGAAAGCCACCTCGGCGCGCGCCTGCTGAACCGCACGACGCGGCGCATCGCGCTCACCGAGGTCGGCGAGGCCTACCTCGAACGCGCGCGCCGCATCCTGGGCGAGGTCGAGGAGGCCGAGGCGCTGGCCAGCGCCGCGACAACCGAGCCGCGCGGCCACCTGCGCGTGCTGGTGCCGCCGGCGCTGGCGGTGCACCAGCTGGCCAAGCACCTGCCCCGTTTCCACAAGCAGTTTCCGCAGGTGACCGTCGAGCTGCATTCGCCGGGGCCGGTGGACACCATGGACGAGAGCTTCGACCTGACGCTGCTGAGCAAGCGCGTGCCGCTGGACGGCGACTTCGTCGCCAGGCGGCTGGCGCGCACCGAGGTGATCCTGTGTGCCTCGCCCGAGTACCTGGAGCGGCATGGCCGACCGCAGCATCCCGACGACCTGCACCGGCACGACACCCTGCTGCCGCCGATCTCCGACCTGCACCGCGGCATCACCTTCCACAGCGGCCATTGGGGCGACGACGAGCCCGGCGGCGAAGCGGTGACGCTGGTGCCGCGCCGGCCGGTGCTGAGCACCTCGCATACCGACACGATGTATGCCGCGGCGCTGCACGGGTTGGGCGTGGCGGGGCTGCCGTCGTTCCTGATCGAGGATGCGCTGCTCGAGCACGCGCTCGAACGCGTGCTGCCCGAATGGCGGCTGTTCTCGATGACGCTGTGGGCGACCATGCCCACGCGAAAGCATGTGCCGGCGCGCACGCGCGCCTTCCTGGACTTCCTGGTCGCCATCTTCGGTGGCGAAGACCGCGATCCCTGGCTGGCGGCGGCCGGCTGTGAGACCCTGCCGCAGGGCTGCCCGGGGCGTGCCGCGGCCCGCGACACCGGGGCCGCGCTCAGCGCAGCGTGAAGGCCGAGGTCGTCAGCGCGCCGGTCATCGGCTCGATCAGGCCGATCAGCGGCTGCAGTTCGCGGTAGCGCGTGGCCACCCGCGCCACGTAGCCGAAGAAGCGCGGCAGGTCGGCGCTGTAGCGCGGCTTGCCGTCGCGGTGCTTCAGGCGGCAGAAGATGCCCAGCACCTTCAGGTGCCGCTGCAGGCCCATCCACTCCAGGGCGCGCCAGCATTCGCCGAAGTCCTCGCCCATCGCGTGACCGGCCAGCAGGCCGGCGGCGCGTGCCTGCTGCCACCAGCGCACCGCCCAGTCGAGCTCGCGGTCTTCGTCCCAGGAAATGAAGGCATCGCGCAGCAGCGAGGCGATGTCGTAGGTCACCGGGCCGCGCACCGCGTCCTGGAAGTCGAGGATGCCCGGGTTGGGCGTGGTCACCATCAGGTTGCGCGGCATCCAGTCGCGGTGCACGGCCACCTGCGGCTGCGCCTGCGCGCTGCCGATCAGCAGCTCGCACAGGCGCTGCCATTGCCGGCCCTGCGCGGGCGTCCAGCTGTGGCCGTACTCCTGCATCACGCACCAGGTCTCGAACAGCGAGAGCTCGCGCTGCAGCAGCTCGGTGTCGTAGGCCGGCAGGCCCTGTGGGTCGACCCGCTGCTGGAACTGCACCAGGGCGCGCACCGCATCGCGCATCAGCGCATCGGCCTGCGCGGGAGTCTGCAGCGCATCCAGGTACAGCGTCGTCCCCAGGTCCGCCAACAACAGGAAGCCATGCTCGGCATCTTCGGCCAGCACCTCGGGTGCATGCAGGCCGGCGGCGCGGATGCGGCTGGCGATGTCGACGAACGGCCGCACATCCTCCTGCGGCGGCGGGGCGTCCATCACGATGAACGAGCCCTGGCTGCCGCGGACGCGGAAATAACGCCTGAAGCTCGCGTCCGCCGAGGCCGGCACCAGGCTGGCAGCGTCGAACCCGAAGCGCTGGCACAGAGGCGCCAGCCAGGCGTGGAAGCGGGCCTCGCGGGCGGCATCGGGCCAGGTGATCGGGGCGGTGGCGGCGGTCATCAGGCGGCAGGGCCCTCGTGGATAATCCGCCGATTCTACGAATGGCCGGTGCCCCAGCCTGCCCCTAGCCGGGCGGCCCCGCTTGGCGGGCAGCGCCGCTTGCTCCACTGCCTGTGCACTTGTCCGACCGGCCCTTGTCCTCGCTGAGCCGCCCCCCCCTGACCGCGTTGGCACTGGCCGCTGCGGCAGCGCTCGCGCATGCCGAGCCGCCGCTGGTGCTGCAGCCCAGCACCCAGCTGCAGCCGGTGCCGCGGGGCGAGCAGGCCCGGCAGCGGCCGCTGATCCTGCAGGCCAACGAACTGCGTGCGCGGCCCGACCTCGATGCGGTGGCCGAGGGCCGTGTCGAGTTTCGCCGCGCCGGCACCGTGATCCGCGCCGATCGGCTGACCTACGACAGCCCCGACGATCTGGCGGTGGCACGCGGCCATGTGCAGATCCTGCGCGAAGGCAGCATCTTCCGCGGGCCCGAGCTGCAGCTGAAGGTGCAGCGCTTCGAGGGCTTCTTCCTGCAGCCCGAGTTCGAGCTGCCGCTGCTGGGCTCCGGCGGGCGTGCCGACCGGGTGGACTTCCTCGACGCTTCGCGCTCGCAGATGAGCCAGGCCGTGTATTCGAGCTGCCCGCGCGACGGCTCCGGCGACCCCGACTGGCTGCTGCGCGCCGACCGCGTGCGCCTGGACCTGGAAACCAACGAAGGCCGGGCCGAGGGCGCGGTGCTGCAGTTCCTGGGCGTGCCGATCCTGGGCCTGCCGGTGCTGAGCTTTCCGCTCAGCGACGATCGCAAGTCCGGCTGGCTGCCGCCGAACTTCGACCTCGACAGCCGCAGCGGCTTCGAGTTCGGCGTGCCCTACTACTGGAACATCGCACCGAACCGCGATGCGACCTTCACACCGACGGTGCTGACCCGCCGCGGGGCCGCGCTGGCCACCGAGTTCCGGTACCTGGAGCCGCATGACAGCGGCCGGCTCAACCTGGACCTGCTGCCCAACGACCGCGTGAGCGGCCGCACCCGCTGGTCCTGGACCTTCGACCACGAAGGGGGCCGGCCGGAGGGCTGGCGCTACAAGGCCAACCTGTTCCGCGTGTCCGACGATGCGTACTGGGAAGACTTCCCTCGCCTGATCCACAGCACCACGCCGCGGCTGCTGCCCACCGATGTGCAGGCCGAGCGTTCGCTGCAGACTCCCTTCGGTTCGGGTCTGGTGTATGCCCGCGCGCAGCAATGGCAGGTGCTCGCTGCGCGCGATCCCACGGCATTGATCGTGGCGCCCTACCAGCGCAGCCCGCAGCTGGGCCTGCGGCTGCAGCCCGCGCTGGGCGGTGGCCTGCGGGCGAGCGTCGAGACCGAGGTCAACCGCTTCACGCGGCCGGACGTGGCCGGCACCACCGACAGCCTGAACACCGGCTGGCGCTGGCATGCGCTCGGCCAGCTCAGCCGACCCTGGGGCGACAGCGCCTGGTGGCTGACGCCCAAGGCTGCCTTCAATGTCGCAAGCTACGCCACCGACCAGCCGATGAGCGATGGCCGCACCCACGCCGGCCGTTTCATCCCGACCTTCAGCGTCGACACCGGCATGGTGTTCGAGCGCGACAGCCGATGGTTCGGCCGGGCGCTGCGCCAGACCCTGGAGCCGCGGCTGCTGTACGTCAACACGCCGTACCGCGACCAGAGCCGCTTGCCGAACTTCGATTCGGCCGACCGCGACTTCAACCTGGTCTCGCTGTACGACGAGAACCCCTTCACCGGCGTCGATCGGGTGGCCGATGCACACCAGCTGACCGCCGGCGTCGTGACCCGCTGGATCGATGCCAACACCGGCGCCGAGACGATGCGCCTGGGCCTGGCGCAGCGGGTGCGGTTTCGCGATCAGCGCGTGACGCTGGACAGCGGCGCGGCGCCGCTGACGCAACGCCTGTCGGACGTGCTGATCGAGGGCGCCACCTCGCTGGTGCCGAGCTGGCACTTCGACACCGCGATCCAGTACAACCCGGACCTGAAGCGCACGGTGCGGGCCAGCAGCACCATCGTGTACCAGCCCGGGCCGTTCCGCACCCTGAGCGCCAGCTACACGCTGGCGCGTGGACTGTCCGAACAACTGGCGCTGGGCTGGCAGTGGCCGATCTACCGCGGCACCGCCAGGCCGGTGGGCGCGGCTTCGGGCTGCGGCGGCACCCTGTACGCGGTGGGCCGGCTGAACTACAGCATGAGCGACAGCCGCATCACCTCGTCGATTGCCGGTCTCGAGTACGACGCCGGCTGCTGGATCGGGCGCATCGTGCTGCAACGCCAGTCGATCGGCGCGAACGAGGCCACCACCCACCTGGCGCTGCAGCTGGAGCTGGTCGGCCTGTCTCGCCTAGGGTCAAACCCGCTCCAGGTGTTGAAGGACAATATCCCTGGCTATCGTCTGTTGCGGGATCCGCGCAGCCCGCCACCGCTGATCGCCGAACCCTGATGCTTGCTGGACCCACATGATTGCTGATTTCGCCATCCGCCTCGTCCGTGCCGTCGCGCCGCTGGCCGCTGCACTGGGTCTGGTGGCTGCCCTTACGCCCGTCCAGGCCCAGAACGCACGCGCACCGCTGCGCCCCGGGGACTACATCGTCGCGGTCGTCAATTCCGAGCTCGTCACGGCGGTCGAGGTCGAGCAGCGGCTGGCGCGGACGCGGTCTGATGCCCAGCGCAGCGGCGCACGGCTGCCGCCCGACGAGGAGCTGCGCAAGCAGGTCGTGGACGCCCTGATCGACGAGCGGGTGCAGAGCACCTATGCCCGCGAGGCCGGCGCGAAGATCGACGACGTCGAACTCGAACGCGCCGTGGCCAACGTGGCGGCGCAGAACCAGCTGACGACCGCGCAGCTGAAGGAGCGGGTGCAGTCCGAGGGCATGGACTACACGCGCTTCCGCAACAACCTGCGCGATCAGATGCTGGTCGAACGCGTGCGCGAGCGCGAAGTGACCTCCCGCATCCGCATCTCCGATGCCGACATCGACCGCGTCGTCGCGCAGCAGCGCGCCGAGGTGGCCGGGGACCAGGAGCTGAACCTGGCGCAGATCCTGATCACCGTGCCGGAAGGCGCCCCCGAGGCGGTGGTGGCCCAGCGCCGCGCGCTGATGGCGCAGGCGCAGGCGCGCCTGCGCGCGGGCGAAGACTTTACGAAGGTCGCGCGCGAGATGTCCGAGGACGGCAACCGCGCCGCCGGTGGCGAGATCGGCATGCGCTCGCAGCGCCGCCTGCCGGACGTCTTCGTCGAGGCGGTCCGCAACCTCAAGGTCGGTCAGGTCGCCTCCGAGCCGCTGCGCACGGCGGCGGGCTTCCACCTGCTGAAGGTGCTGGCGCGCGAGGACGCCGACGCCTTCAAGGTGACCCAGACCCACGCCCGGCACATCCTGATGCGGGTGACCGACCGCTCGTCTGTGCAGGCAGTCTCGAACCGTCTCGAACAGTTGCGCCGCCAGATCGAGCGCAAGGAACGCCGGTTCGAGGACGTGGCGCGCGAGGTCTCGGAAGACGGCAGCGCGCAGCAGGGGGGTGATCTCGGCTGGACCTCGCCTGGCAGTTTCGTGCCCGAGTTCGAGGATGCGATGAACCGGCTGGCCATCGGCGCGATCTCGGCGCCGGTGGTGTCGCGCTTCGGCGTTCACCTGATCCAGGTCACCGAGCGCCGCAACGTGACCCAGGACCCGAAGACCGTGCGCGAGCAGGCCCGCAACATGCTGCGCGAGCAGCGCTTCGAACAGGCCTACCTCGATTGGACCAAGGACCTGCGGCTGCGCGCCTACATCGAGATGCGCGAACCTCCTCAGTGAGCAGCCCGCACGTCGCCCGCAAGCGCTTCGGCCAGCACTTCCTGGTCGACGCTGGCGTGATCGACGGCATCGTGCGCGCGATCGATCCGCGGCCTGGCCAGGCGCTGGTCGAAATCGGTCCCGGACTGGGGGCGCTGACACAGCCGGTGCTCGAGCGCTGCGGTGCGCTGACGGTCATCGAACTCGATCGCGACCTGGCCGCGCGCTGGCGCCAGCGGCAAGGCGTCTCGGTGATTGAGTCGGACGTGCTGAAGGTCGACTTCGCCGGGTTGGCCGCGCAGTTCAGCCAGCCGCTGCGCGTGGTTGGGAACCTCCCCTACAACATCTCGACGCCGATCCTCTTTCACCTGTTGGAGGCGGCGGCGCACATTCGCGACCAGCATGTGATGCTGCAGAAGGAGGTGGTCGACCGCATGGTCGCGAGCCCTGGCAACAAGGACTATGGCCGGCTCTCGGTGATGCTGCAGTGGCGCTATCGGCTCGAGTCGCTGCTGGAGATCGGGCCCGAGGCCTTCGACCCGCCACCCCGGGTGGATTCGGCTGTCGTGCGCATGGAGCCACTGGCGCCCGCCCCGGTGGTGGACCAGGCCTTGCTGCAGGAACTGGTGACGGTGGCCTTTTCGCAGCGCCGCAAGTTGCTGCGGCACACGCTGGGCCGGTGGTTGTCGGCGCGCGCGTCAGACGCCGCGTTCGACCTGCAGCGCCGTGCCGAAGAGGTGCCGGTGGCCGAGTTCCTGACGCTTGCGCAGGCGCTGAGCCGGCAGTCGACCGGCGCTTAGAAAGCAGAGCGGCCCGAGGTGGGCCGCCAGGTCTGCATGTTGGGGACGGCGCCGATCAGGCGGGCGTCAGCCACATGGCGGTGTCGAATGCACTGCTCATCATCGGCATGTTCATCCCGAAGTTCGGATTGCTGCCGTTCTTCGAGGCGGCCTTGGGGGCGGGCTTCTCGGGCACGGCGGCCACTTCGTTGACCCGTTCCCAGGCACTGGTCTCGCCGCTGCGGGCCACCGCGAAGGAGTAGAAGCAGCGGAACGGCACCCGGCGCTCGGCCCAGAAATCGGCCGCATCGCGGAACACGTCGAGCAGCTGCTCGCGCGCTTCGCGGTCGAACTTGGCATTGTCCGGCAACTGTTCCAGCACCACCACGAAGCCCGGCTGGGAGCCGGCGCGATGGACAAGATCGGTCATGCAATCGAACAAGGCGTCGAGGTTCTTGCCGAAGTGCGACGGGAAGAGGAAGGACTCGGCGATCTTTTCCAGCACGTCCTGCTTGGACTGGGCGTCGGTCAGATTGGCGTACAGGAAATGCTGGCCGGCGCCTTCGGCCGCCTGCATCAGGTCTTCGACGCGGTAGGCACGAATGGCCTGGACGATGTTGGGACGGACGGTCTGCAGCAGCATGGTCGCGATCCTCCGAATGTCAAGAAACTGTTGTGCTTCGATGCCACGATCACTGGGCGATGAGCTTGAAACTTGCATAGTGGTCGTCGCTGTAATAACAGGCCTCGGGTTGCGTCGGTTGACCCCCGCCGCACACGATGCGCCGCGCGCCACGGTTGCGTGCACCGGGCGTCGGCACCGTGTACTCACGGTAGTAGCCACGCGCGCGCCGCGGCAGCACCCGTTCGCGATTGCCGAAAACCGAGCCGTCCTTGCCATACGGGAAAGGGCCGCCGTTGCGGATCAATCGGTGTGTTTGCTGGGCCTCGGGCGGCAAGGCCGAAACGGCCACCGTGGCCGTTTCGTCAACCGACTTCTTGGCTTCGACCGCTGTGCCGGCGAGGGCCGACACGACGACCAGCGAAGCGAGCACCAACCTTCTCAGTGACACTTGCATCGTTGACCGCACGGTCCAAGACACGGGATAACCCTGAACTCTGACGCCGTCATGCTACCGGATCGGTCGCCGGAACTCAAGCCGGTTGCCTCAATTTTGGGCAACCGAGCACGGATTTGAGTGGGCGCTCACAACCTGAATAAGCCCTCAAAAATCAACAAAACTTGAGTTGTCAAGAGGGCGATTGCGGGGTCGGCAAATATTCCGTTGGGTTCGGGGGAGGTGTATGCACCACCGTGAGGATTTGAATCAAATAGCCACAGTGGAAATTTCGTTGAAGTGCCGCTTCAGCGGGCGGCGTTGGCGTCGGCGACGGTCAGCGCGGTCATGTTGACGATGCGGCGCACCGTGGCCGACGGCGTCAGGATGTGCGCCGGCTTGGCCGCGCCGAGCAGCACCGGACCGATGGCGATGCCGCCGCCGGCGGCCGTCTTCAGCAGGTTGTAGGCGATGTTGGCGGCGTCGATGTTCGGCAGCACCAGCAGGTTGGCCTCGCCGCTGAGCGTGGAGCGCGGCATCAACTCGGCCCGGTAGGCGGCGTCGAGCGCGGCATCGCCGTGCATTTCGCCGTCGATCTCGAGCCAGGGCGCCGACTCCTTCACCAGGGCCAGCGCCTCCCGCATCTTGACGGCCGAGGGCTTGTCACTGGAGCCGAAATTCGAGTGCGACAGCAACGCCGCCTTGGGCTGCACGCCGATGCGCAACATCTCTTCGGCGGCCATCACGGTGATCTCGGCAATCTGCTGGGCCGTCGGGTCGTAGTTGACGTGCGTGTCGACCAGGAAGATCTGGCGATTCGGCAGGATCAGGCCGTTCATGCAGGCGTAGGTGCACACGCCCGGGCGGCGGCCGATGATCTGGTCGATGTGCGCCAGATGCTGCTGGGTGGAGCCCCAGGTGCCGCAGATCATCCCGTCGACCTCGCCCTTGTGCAGCAGCATGCTGGTGATCAGGGTCAGCCGACGGCGCATTTCGATCTTGGCGAACTGCTCGGTCACGCCCTTGCGCTCGGTCAGGCGGTGGTAGGTCTGCCAGTAGTCGCGGTAGCGCGGGTCGTCGTCGATGTTGACGATCTCGTAGTCTCGACCGCGTTCCAGGCGCAGGCCGTACTTCGCGATGCGACGCTCGATGATCGACTGGCGGCCGACCAGCCAGGGCCGCGCCAGGCCTTCGTCGACGATCACCTGCACGGCGCGCAGCACGCGCCGGTCCTCGCCTTCGGCAAACGCGATGTTCTTGCGCGCGGCCCGCTTGGCCAGCGAGAAGATGGGCTTCATCGTCTGGCCCGAGGCATAGACGAAGCTCTGCAGCTTGTCGACGTAGGCCTCGTAGTCGGTGATGGGCCTGCTGGCGACGCCGGACTCCACCGCCGCCCGCGCCACCGCGGGGGCAATCTTCATCATCAGCCGCGGGTCGAAGGGCTTGGGAATGAGGTATTCGGGCCCGAAGCTCAGCGTGGCGCCGGCATACGCGGCGGCGACCACGTCACTCTGCTCGGCCTGGGCCAGTTCGGCCAGCGCCTGAACCGCGGCGATCTCCATCGCGTCGGTGATCGTCGTTGCGCCGCAATCGAGCGCACCGCGGAAGATGTACGGGAAACACAGGACGTTGTTGACCTGGTTCGGGTAGTCGGTGCGGCCGGTAGCCATGATCGCGTCGTCGCGCACCGCCTTGACTTCCTCCGGCATGATCTCGGGCGTCGGGTTCGCCAGCGCAAAGATCAGCGGCTTGGCGGCCATCGACTTCACCATCGCGGGCTTCAGCACGCCGCCGGCCGAAAGACCCAGAAACACGTCGGCATCGGCCATCACCTCGGCCAGCGTGCGGGCCGCGGTTTCCTGCGCGAACTCGGCCTTGTCCGGGTCCATCAACTCGGTGCGTCCCTTCCAGACCACGCCGGCCAGGTCGGTCACGAAGATGTTCTTGCGCGGCAGACCCAGCTTGACCAGCAGGTTCAGGCACGCGAGCGCGGCGGCACCGGCGCCGGAGGTGACGAGCTTGACGTCCTCGATGCGCTTGCCCACCACCTTCAGGCCATTGAGCAGTGCGGCGCCGACGACGATGGCGGTGCCATGCTGGTCGTCGTGGAAGACCGGGATCTTCATGCGCTCGCGCAGCTTGCGCTCGACGTAGAAGCAGTCCGGCGCCTTGATGTCCTCGAGGTTGATGCCGCCGAAAGTGGGCTCGAGCGCGGCGATCACGTCGACGAGCTTGTCGATGTCGCGCTCGTTGAGCTCGAGGTCGAACACGTCGATGCCGGCGAACTTCTTGAACAGCACGCCCTTGCCTTCCATCACCGGCTTGGCGGCCAGCGGGCCGATGTCCCCC
>NZ_JBGAGA010000003.1:0-192881 GCF_044226965.1 Aquabacterium sp.
CACCGTGCCCAGGCCGTTGAGCAGCGCATGCCAGGTGTCGCCGCGCGGGCCCTTGGTCTCGCCCTGCGCCGGCAGGCCCGGCGAGATGCCCAGCACCTGGCTGGTGAGCGGCGTGTTGCGGCGCATCGAGAGCTCGGCGCCCACGCTGATGCCGGCGATGTTCTTGGCCAGGCTCACACCGAACAGGTCGATGTGGTCCGCGTAGATCAGGGTATAGCGGCTGGCATTGCCGGGCGCCGCCGCGGTGATGAAGGTCTGCGGCATCTTGTCCGCGAAGTTGCGGTAGTAGAAGCCCAGCGTGCCGTCCAGCCAGTTCGGGCTCCAGCGCGCGGCCAGGCCCCATTCGCCGCGCTGCTTCGGCTCGGCCGCCGGCGTGCGGCTGGCAAAGCCCAGCGCGGCCGACAGGAACTGCCGGTCCGGCCCGTTGAATGCGAAGTCCACCGGGCCGAGGTAGGTGCCGCCCTCGGGGTAGCGGAAGGATTCCCACTCCAGCAGGTACTGCGCGGCGAGCGACAAGGTCTCGGTCACCTGCGACTGCAGCGACAGCTGGTTCAGCGGCCGGAACAGCTCCTTGGCCTCGGTGCCCGGCGTGGCAAAGCCCTTCTGCAGGTCGAGCGGGTTCTGCGCGTAGGCAATGCTGTGCAGGTTGCCGCCCAGCAGCAGCGATTCGCCCCAGTACACCGTGTGCCGGCCGAGCTTCAGGTTCACCGGCACTTCGCCCAGGTCGACCGCGCCGAAGACGAAGGCATCCAGGATCTCGCCGGTGCCGCCGCGGTACAGGCGCCTGGTGGTGCTGCTGTACTGCTTGCCGACGTAGCTGGGGATGTTGGTCAGCGGCGCATTCGGGTTGCTGTGGCTCGCGCCGCTGTACGCGCCGTCGTACCAGGCGGTGGCGCTGACGCGCAGGCCATGCCGCTTGTTGTAGACCAGGTCCAGCTCGCTCAGCAGGTCCACCCGCTGCGCCACGGCATCGCCCTTGTCGAAGCTGTAGGTGCCTTCATCGGCCAATGCGGAATTGCCGATCTTCGGATCGCGCTGCTCCACGCGCTGCGCGTAGTTCAGGCGCAGGCTGTTGTCCCAGCGCAGCGTCAGGTCGGGCCGGCCGAGGTCGATCTCGAAGGCCTGGGCCGTGCCGCCGGCCAGAATTGCCGATCTTCGGATCGCGCTGCTCCACGCGCTGCGCGTAGTTCAGGCGCAGGCTGTTGTCCCAGCGCAGCGTCAGGTCGGGCCGGCCGAGGTCGATCTCGAAGGCCTGGGCCGTGCCGCCGGCCAACACGGTGCAGGCGGCCAGCGCCAGCGCGTGCATGCGGCCGGTGTGAAGGGAAGAAGGGGTCGGGCGCATCGTGTCTCCAGAGTGTTGTGCTCGGCCCTCGGGCGCGGTGTGCGGGGGCTGTGCGAGAAATTCTGGAAGTCGGCCCCCGGCCCTCCCCCCCTCTTGACGGGGGGCCAAGACCCCCTCCCCACCGCCCCGGTCGCTTGACACAGCGCAAGCCCGGGCCGCAGGCTCGCACCCACACTGCCCGCCAAATCCCGACCCCCAGGAGAACCCTGATGTACGACTGCATCCTCGTGCCGCTGGACGGCAGCCCCACCGCGCAGCGCGGCTTTGCCGAGGCGCAGACGCTGGCGAAGAAGCTGGGCGCCGCGCTGCGGCTGCTGTATGTGGTGGACGCGCAGATGCTGGTGACGCAGGTGGGCGCCTACGTGCCGATCGAAGGCCTGCTGACCGACTGGCAGGCCGCCGGCGAGAAGCTGATGGCCGAGGCGGTGGCCGAGGCCCGTGCCGCCGGCCTGCAGGCCGACAGCGTGGTGCGCTGCGAGGTGGGCCAGCGCGTCAGCGACGCGATCCGCCGGCCTGCAGGCCGACAGCGTGGTGCGCTGCGAGGTGGGCCAGCGCGTCAGCGACGCGATCCTGCAGGAAGCCAAGGCCTGCGGCGCGCGCCTGATCGTGATGGGCACGCACGGCCGCCGCGGCCTGCGCCGCATGGCGCTGGGCAGCGATGCCGAGCAGGTGCTGCGCGAAAGCCCGGTGCCAGTGCTGCTGGTGCGCAACCCGGACGCGAAGGATTGATCCGCCCTCCACCCGCCGCGCGATGAACCCGCCGCCGCGCTGGCGCGAGCAGCCGCTGCCGGCGCTGCTGGCCGCGCTGCACGCCGCGCCCGAAGGCCTGGCGCAGCGCGTGGCCACGCAGCGCCTGCGCCGCGTGGGGCTGAACCGCATCGCCCCGCCGCACGTGCCACCGTTCTGGCGCCGGCTGCTGGCGCGGCTGATCGACCCGCTGGTGCTGGTGCTGCTGGCGGCCTCGCTGGTCTCGGCGCTGACCGGCGATGTGATCAGCTTCGGCGTGGTGGCGCTGGTGGTGGCGATGAGCGTCACGCTCGACCTGGTGCAGGAAGGCCATGCCGGCCGCGCGGTGCAGGCGCTGCAGGGCCGGGTGGACCTGCGCGTGGAGGTGTGGCGCGACGGCCGCGCCCAGCGCCTGAGCGCGCAACGCCTGGTGCCGGGCGACGTGGTGGACCTGAGTGCCGGCAAGCTGGTGCCGGCCGACGGCCGGCTGCTGCAGGCGCACGATTTCTTCGTCAACGAATCGGCGCTCACCGGCGAGGCCTACCCGGTGGAAAAGCATGCCGCGGCCAGCGGCGACGAGGCCTGCCTGCGCCAGGGCAGCTCGGTGGTCAGCGGCTCGGCGCGGCTGCTGGTGTGCGCCACCGGCGTGCGCACCGAATTCGGCCAGCTGGCCGCGCGCCTGGCAGAGACGCCACCGCCCACGGCCTTCGAGCGCGGCACGCGCCGATTCGGCCTGATGCTGACCCGCGCCACCTTGGCGCTGGTGCTGGTGGTGCTGCTGGTGAACCTGGCCGCGCACCGGCCGCTGCAGGAATCGCTGCTGTTCGCGCTGGCGCTGGCGGTGGGCCTGACGCCCGAGCTGCTGCCGATGATCCTCTCGGTCACGCTGGCCCGTGGCGCGGTGCGCCTGGCGCGCGAGCAGGTCATCGCCAAGCGCCCGTCGGCGCTGCTGGACCTGGCCGCGATGGACATCCTGTGCACCGACAAGACCGGCACCCTGACCGAAGCGCGCATGCAGGTGGACGGCGTGTTCGACCCGCAGGGCGCGCCCAGCGACCGCGTGTTCCGCCTGGCCTGGCTGAACAGCCATTTCGAGACCGGCCTGAAGAGCCCGCTGGACGACGCCATCCTGGCGCACGGCCAGCCCGCGCCGGACGGCTGGCAGAAGATCGACGAGGTGCCGTTCGACTTCGAGCGCCGCTGCGTCTCGGTGCTGCTGCAGGGACCGGACGGCGCGCGCCTGCTGGTGGCCAAGGGCGCGCCGGAAGACGTGTTGCGCCGCTGCCAGGCGCACGACACGCCGGCCGGTCCGCAACCTTTGGACGAGCCCGCGCGCGCGGCCATCCTGCAGCGCTTCGAGGCCTGCGGCGCGCACGGCCTGCGGCTGATCGCGGTGGCCAGCCGGCAGGTCGAGCCCACGGTGCAGCATGTCTCGCCCGCGGACGAGCGCGACCTGGTCTTCGCCGGCTTCGTGGCCTTCACCGACCCGCCCAAGCCCGGCGCGGCCGAGGCGCTGCGGCGGCTGATCGCGCTGGGCATCACGCCCAAGGTCATCACCGGTGATAACGAACAAGTGACGCGGCATCTGTGCGCACAGCTGAAGCTGCCGGTGCAGGGCGTGCTGAACGGCCCCGAGATCGCCGCGATGGACGACCGCGCGCTGCGCGCCGCCGCGGCGCAGACCACGCTGTTCTGCCGCGTGACGCCCGAGCAGAAGAACCGCGTCGTGCGCGCGCTGCGCGCCGACGGGCACGTGGTGGGCTACCTGGGCGACGGCATCAACGACGCGCCGCCGCTGCATTCGGCCGACGTGGGCCTGTCGGTCGACTCGGCGGTGGACGTGGCGCGCGAGGCCGCGCACCTGGTGCTGATGCGCCACGAGCTGGGCGTGCTGGCCGACGGCGTGGTGGAAGGCCGGCGCACCGCGGCCAACGTCGACAAGTACCTGAAGATGGCCACGAGTTCCAACTTCGGCAACATGGCCAGCATGGCCGCGGCCGCGCTGTTCCTGCCCTTCCTGCCGATGCGGCCGCTGCAGATATTGCTGAACAACTTCCTCTACGACCTCTCGGAGCTGGCCATTCCCACCGACCGCGTGGCCGAGGCCGAGCTGCAGCAGCCGCGCCGCTGGGACGTGGCCGCCATCACCCGCTTCATGCTGTGCTTCGGCCCCTTGAGCTCGCTGTTCGACCTGCTGGCCTTCGGCTGGCTGTACGCCGTGCTGCACGTCAGCGCCGCCGAATTCCAGACCGCCTGGTTCGTGCAGTCGCTGGCCACGCAGGTGCTGGTGATCTTCGTCATCCGCACCGCGCAGCCCGCCTGGCGCGACCACCCCTCGCCGGCCCTGGCGCTGGGCAGCCTGGCGGTCGTGGCGCTGGCCTGCGCGCTGCCCTGGCTGCCGGCTTTAGGCCTGCTGGGCTTCGTGCCGCTGAGCGGCGCGGTGGCCGGCGGCGCGCTGGTGCTGACGCTGGGCTACCTGCTCAGCGCCGAGCTGGCCAAGCACGCGTTGCGGCGCTTCGTGGCCGGGCGATGAGGCGCCTGCGCGCCTGGGCCCGCGTTCAGCCCCGCACCGCGCTGGCCACCGTGCGGCGCAGCAGGCCCAGGTCGACCGGCTTGACGATGTAGGCCGCAAAGCCCAGCTCGGCCGCTGCCGCACGGTCGGCCGGCAGCGCCTGCGCGGTGAGCGCGATGCAGGGGATGCCGGCCAGCGCGGGGTCGGCCCGCATCCATTCGCGCAGCAGCAGGCCGCTGGCGCCAGGCAACTGCAGGTCGGTCAGCACCAGGTCCACGGTCTCCTCGCGCAGCAGCCGCAGCGCGCCTTCGGCATCGACCGCATGGCGCACCTGGTGGCCGTCCAGCGCCAGGGCCTGCTCCAGCATCAGCCCGTTGGCGGGCTGGTCCTCCACGCACAGCACGCGCAGGCCGCGCGGCAGCGGGCCCGGCTCGGCGTGCGCTGGCACGGCGCCGGCGCCCATCGGGCCCACCGCGCCGACCGCACCGACAGGCGATGCGGCTGGCAGCGTGAACCAGAAGCGGCTGCCAACGCCCGGCGTGCTCTCGAAACCGATGCTGCCGCCCATGGCCTCGACCAGCCGCCGCGTGATGGTGAGCCCGATGCCGGTGCCCGGAATGCCGGAGTGGCCCTGCCCCAGCCGGTTGAAAGGCTCGAACACCTGCGCCTGGTAGGCAGGGGCTATGCCCACGCCGGTGTCCTGCACGCGCAGCCGCCAGTGGGCGCCCTCGGCCCCGGCGCTCACCTGCACCTGGCCGCCGTCGCGGTTGTACTTGACGGCATTGCTCAGCAGGTTGATCAGCACCTGGCGCAGCCGCAGCGGATCGGCCACCACCCAGGCGGCCGCGGGCAGCGGCAGGCCGCCGATGACGACGCCCTTGCGCTGCGCCTCGGCCTGCACCATCGAGCTGGCCTGGGCCAGCGCGGCATCCAGCGCCACCGGCTGCGGACGCGGCGCGGCGCCGGCCGCGTCGATGCGCGAGAGGTCCAGCACGTCGTCGATCATCGCCAGCAGGTGCCAGCCCGCCTGCTGGATGTGCTGCAGCTGCTCGCGCTGGCGCTCACGACTGTCGACGCCCAGCGTGGCTTCCAGCACCTGGGCGAAGCCGAGGATGGCGTTCAGCGGCGTACGCAGCTCATGGCTCATGCGCGAAAGGAACTCGCTCTTGGCGCGGCTGTCGGCCTCGATACGCGCCGCCTCCTCGCGCAGGCGCTGCATCTCGAGCTCGCCACTGATGTCGCGCAGCGCCAGCACCGTGGCGCCTTCCCCGTCGGCCAGCCGCACCGGCGCGCGGTGCTGCTCGGCGCGCAGGCGGCGGCCGTCCAGCGTCCTCACCGTGGCCTGCGTGCCCGCGGGCTCGACGAAGTCCTGGATCAGCCGGCCCTCCACCTGGCGGGGCTCGGCGGCGCCCAGCAGCTGCGCGCCGGCCGCGTTCAGGCGCAGGATGCGGCCATCGGCGCCCAGCAGTCCCAGCAGCGCGGGCGAGGCATCGAGCATCGAGCGCTCCAGCGCCTCGCCGGCGCGGATGCGCTGCAGCTGCTCGAGCAGGCCCTCGCGCAGCGCGCCGATCAGCGCCGTGGGCACCACCGACAGCAGCACCGGCAGCAGCGTCAGCAGCGCGCCCGAGGTGCCATCGCTGGCGCCCGGCATCAGGCCGTAGGCGAGCATCGCGTTCAACACCGCCGAGGCCAGCAGCGCCGCCACCGCCGCGACGACGAAGCCGCCGATCAGCGCCGTGGCCACCAGCGCCACCGTGACATAGGCGAAGGCATGCGGCAACCACAGCGGCCCGGCCACGCAAAAGGCCAGCGCCACCGACAGCGCGGCCAGGCTGGCCAGCGAGAACCGGCCCTCGAAGCGCGGACCGCGCGCCAGCACCCACAGCCCCAGCGGCAGCGTGGTGACCACGCCGAAGAAGGTGCTGACCAGCCACGACAGCCACAGGTGCCCGACCGAAGGGCCCAGCGCCGTGCCCAGCAGCACCGGCACCGTCAGCGTGGCCAGCGTCGCGCCGGCCAGCGCCGGCAGCACGCCGGCCAGCGCCAGCGCGCGGGCCAGCGCCAAGGGATCGAGCACCGCCTGCGCCGGCTGCACCCAGCGATCGATCAGCCAGGCCGACAGCGCAATCTGCAGCAGGTTGGCCGGCACGAAGGACAGCGCCACGCGCCAGGGGTCGCCATAGCTCAGGTTGGCCAGCGGGATCGTGGCGGCGAAGGCCAGCAGCAGCCAGCGCCGGCGCGCCCGGGGCTGCAGCAGCAGCCAGACGCTGGCAAAGCCGTCGGGCAGCCACATCGTCGAGATGTCGTTGGGCAGCCGCGACAGATGGACGCAGCCTAGCGCCAGCAGGTAGTACGCGGCCGGTCCGGCCAGCAGCGCGATCGCCTGCCCCATCGGCCAGGCGGGGCCGCCGGCGGACGCGGCGCCGACGGCGCTGCCCGGGCGGGGCGCCGGCTCCGGGCGTGGGGAGAGTGGCGGTTCGGCGGTCACAAGGCAGCGGCGCGGTGGGACTCGGCTCATTGTGCGCTGCTGCCGCGCCGGACGGGAAGCGCCGGCGCCGCGGCCCCGGTCCGCGTGGCCGCGCCGATCACGCGTTATTCGCCAGTCGAACTCTTCGCCAGTGACCGCGTCGTGTTCGATTCCGCTTCGACCGCCCGGTCGAAGCGGTCGAGCCCGATGGCATTGAGCACGCGCTTGTAGTGCGCCACCACCGTTGGGTCCAGCGCCGCGAGCTGCCGGCACACGGCCATCGACGCCTCGTCCAGCTGGTCCAGCGGCACGGCCCGATGCACCAGGCCCCACTCGACGGCCTGCCGGGCACCGAAGACCTCGCCCAGCAGCATCAGGGCCTTGGCCCGCGCCAGCCCGGCGGCCGCCGGCAAGGTGGCGACCAGGCCACCGGTCACGAACACGCCGATCGATGCCTCGGGCAGCTTGAACCGCGCATCGTCCGCGGCCAGCACCACATCGGCGTCCATCGCCCACTCGAAGCCCGCGCCCACGGTCCAGCCATGCACCGCCGCCACCACCGGCTGCGGGCTGCGCACGATGGCCACGGCCACGGCCTGCACCAACTCGAGGTCGCGCTCGGTGGGCGGCGCGCTGATGTCGCGGCCGGCGCAGAAGGCCCGGCCGTTGCCGCGCAGGCGGATCACGCGGACATCGGGGTCGGCGGCGGCGGCCTGCAGGGCTTCCAGCAAGGCAGCGGCCAGGGGGTTGTCGAGCGCGTTGAGCTTGGCGGGCCGGTTCAGCGTCAGCGTCAGGACGCCGGCGTCGAGGCTCGAGAGCAGGGTGGGGTCGGGCATGGGGGCAGCGTAGCAGGATGCAGCCGTGGCCCTGTCTGCCAGGCGATGCGCGCGGGCGGAAGAGGCCGCGACCTGCCATCGGCTCGCCAATCGGCAGCGGGTGACCACCCTCAACGCCACCGGCGTCGTGTTGCGACCCTGAGGCGACATCAACCCCCTGTGAGCGGGCGCCGAGTAGCGGCCCTTCGCCTCGAGTTCCCGGTCGGCGTTCGGCCTGTCGCATGATTGCGTCCTCGTCCTTGCACACTCGGCCCATGCACGGTCCGCCCATCGTCCGCTACTGCACCACCGCCGACGGCGTGCGCATCGCCTTCGAGCAGGTGGGTCACGGGCCGCCGATCGTCAAGTCGGCGAACTGGATGTCGCATCTCGACGAGGATCGCGACAGCCCCCTCTGGCGCCACTGGCTGAAGCTGCTGTCCGACGGCCGGCAGCTCACGCGCTTCGATGGCCGTGGCTTCGGTCTGTCCGAGCGCGAGCCGCCGGTGCTGAGCTTCGAGGGACTGGTGGGCGACCTGGCGGCGGTGGTCGATGCGGCCGGCCTGTCTCGCCTTCCCATCCTCGGCTTCTGCCACGGCGGCCCACTGGCCATCGCCTACGCGGCGCGTCATCCCGACCGCGTCAGCGCGCTGGTTCTGTGCGGCACCTACGCGCAGGGCCGGGCGGTGCGCAATCCGACCCCGCAGGACGCCGCCGAGCGCCAGCTGCTGCTGAACCTCATCGAGCTGGGCTGGGGGCAGGACAGCCCGGCCTACCGGCAGGTGTTCGCCACACGCGCGATGCCCGAGGCCCCGGCCGAGGCGCTGGCCTCGTACTGCGCGATCCAGCGCGCTTCGGCCACGCCGGACCAGGCCCAGCGCCTGACGCGGCTCTTCTGGGATATCGACGTCAGCAACCTGCTCGGCCAGTTGCGCTGCCCGGTGCTGGTGCTGCACGCGCGGCGCGACGATCTGGTGCCGTTCTCGCAGGGGCAGTTGCTGGCCCAGCGCATTGATGGTGCCCGCTTCGTGCCGCTGGACAGCGCCAATCACGACCTGCAGGCCGACGAGCCCGCCTGGCCGGTTCTGGTCGACGCCGTGCAGACCTTCCTGGCCGAGCACGGCGGGCTGCCCGCCCCGCGCGACGGTCGCGACCTCGCGGCGCTCACGCCGCGCGAGCGCGAGGTGCTCGAACAGATCGCCCGCGGCCTCGACAACGAGGAGATCGCGGCCGCGCTCTTCATGAGCGAGAAGACGGTGCGCAACCACGTGAGCGCGATCTTCGCCAAGCTCGACGTCACGAGCCGTGGCCGCCTGATCGTCTGGGCACGCGACGCCGGCCTGGGACGCCAGCCTCCGGGCTGAGGTCACCGCGCAGCGGCGGCCCGGCCGCGTGAGCCGGCCGGGACAACTGTCCTGGTCTCAGCCCTGCAGATCAGGGCGCCTGCCTCATGGCAGGCCCGGCGAATTTCCCTGTAATGGCGACCCAGCGCGACACCCGTCGTGCCCCACGCCCACCCCAGGAGATGCCGATGACCCCCGACAAGATCGCGCTCGTGCAATCGAGCTTCGCCCGCCTCGCGCCGCAGGCCGACGCCGTGGCGCGGGCCTTCTACGGCCGCATGTTCGCCATCGACCCGGCGCTGCGCCTGCCGTTCCCGGCCGACCTCGGCGGCCAGCGCGCCAAGCGGATGCAGATGCTCGCCGCCGCCGTGCAGGGACTGTGCGACGTGCGGTCCGAGCACTGCGCCACCGTCGGCCAGGCGCAGATGGACACGCTGCGCAGCGGGCTGGGCGCCGACTTCACGCCGCCGCCCGCGCGACTGGCCGCCTGATCTCCCGCCAACGCTTCGAACCGGAGACCCCATGCTCTTCATCGTCCAGGCCCTCGACCGGCCCGACAGCCAGGCCCTGCGCACGCAGGCCCGCGTACCGCACCTCGAATTCGTCGCCGGCCACACCGCGGTCTTCCGCTTTGGCGGCCCGCTGCTCGGCGCCGATGGCCGCCCGGTGGGCAGCCTGATGATCCTCGATCTGCCGGACCGCGTGGCGCTGGAGGCCCACCTCGAGGCCGACCCCTTCTTCGGCAGCGGCCTGTTCCAGACCGTGCAGGTCTGGCAGAGCGTCCAGGTCGTGCCCGAAGCCACGCCCGGCGCGCTGCGCGCCGAACTCGACGCGCAGCGGCGGAACGCCGCAGCCGCCTGACGTGTGCCGTCACCCAACCTTCCTCGTCCTTCCGTCCCCCCAGGAGACCCTCATGAAACTCGTTCGTCTCTCCATCGCCGCATCCCTGTCCCTGGTCGGCGCCACCCAAGCCCAGACCTGCTCGGGGGCGACAACAGGCTGTCGTTCCCGTTCTTCATCAACCAGCCCGGCAGCCACTCGCTCGCCGGCCACATCGTCGTGCCGGCCGGGCTGACCGGCATCGTGCTTCACCACGCTCGCCGATGCGCGACGGTGCGTGTCACTGCTTGTCGGGCTGCGGTTTGACCGTGCGGTCATGGCCAGTGCGCTCGTCACCTGCGCAGAGTCCACCCTCTGGATCCGCAAGGTGAGACGACTCACAGGCAACGCCGAAAGCCGACGCTGGCGAGCGGCGGCTCGTGGCCCGCAACGGCCACTGGTCGACCCCATCGCGACCGACTGCGACCCGTTTCCTCCTGCGTAGGGACCGCTGCGGCAACGGGTGCGAATCCACAATTCCCTGCGTTGGCAAAGCGGCGAATGGCGAGCCGAGCGAAGAAGAAAGGCTACAGACAATCCGTCTTGCCCCGGACCCCGCCCCTCGCCGCCACTCCCGCCACAAATCCTCCAAACGCCGCCAGCAGCGGCGCGCCGTCAAACCCCGGCCCCTCGAGCATTGCCAGCGCCTGCACCGTCGCCTCCAGCGTCGACACCTGGTCGGCGCGCCTGGCCGCTCTGATGGCGCGATAGCAGGTCGGTGCCGGCGCCGCCAGGCTCAGCCTGGGCAGCGCCGCCAGCGCCGGGTGCTCCAGCAGCATGCGCAGGCTCTTGCGCCAGGTGGCGTCGATCACCACCAGCCGCACCGGCAGGTCCCAAGAGATGGCCGGGACCGCCGGCGCCGGCGCGGCCGGCACCTCGGGGTACAGCAGCCGCGTGTGCCGCCCAGGGCGGTGCAGCAGCGCCTGCAAGGCCTCAGGCGCGAAGCGTTCGCCCACCACCACCTCGCAGCGGGCCAGCGAGAGGCGCAGCAGCGTCACGCTGTTCTTGGCCTGGCGCTGTTCCTGCGGATGCTGCAGCACCAGCACCTCGGTGCGGTGGGCCGTGGGCCGCGCCAGCGCGCACAGGCAGGTGGCCTGCGGGCGCAGGCAGCGCGCGCAGGTGGCGCGGGCGGTGGGGCATGGGCTGTCGCTCACGCGGGCATCGTCGCATGCCGGCGCTCGCGCAGAATGCGCCAACCCCCACCTCGCACACCGACACCCATGCAGAACCGCCTTTCGCGCGCCGACGTTCCTGTCGAAACCACCTGGGACCTGAGCGACCTGTTCGCCGACGATGCCGCGTGGGACGTCGAGTTCCAGGGCGTGGACGCCGCGCGCGAGGCGCTGGCCGGCTACCAGGGCCGCTTGGGCGAGCGCGCGGCGACGCTGCTGGCCTGCCTGAACGCGGTGGAATCGGTGCAGGCGCGGCTGATGCGCGTGGGCAGCTTCGCGCACCTGCGCAATGCGCAGGACGGCACGAACCCGCAGCACCAGGCGGCAGTGGCCCGGGTGGCCGCGCTGCAGGCGCGGGTGGCGGCGGCCACCAGTTTCGTCGACGCCGAGATCCTGGCCTTCCCGGAGGGCCTGTTGCAGCAGTTCATCGCCGCCGAGCCGGGGCTGGCCGACTTCAACACCTACCTCGGCGACCTGCTGGCGCTGCGCCCGCACCGGCTGGGCGCCGAGGCCGAGCGCGTGCTGGCCTCGCTGGGCGAGGTGCTGAACGCGCCGTACATGATCTACAACCGCTCCAAGGCCAGCGACCTGCAGTTCGCGCCCTTCACCGACGCGGCCGGCACGGTGTACGCCAATTCGGTCAACGGCTTCGAATCGAACTACGAAGGCCATGCCGACACCAGCGTGCGGCGCCATGCCTGGGCCTCGTTCAGCGCCGGGCTGAAGGCCTACAACCAGACCTATGCCGCCACCTTCGCGACCGAGGTCAGCAAGAACGTCACGCTGGCGCGGCTGCGCCAGTACCCCAGCACCGAGGCCTTCCTGCTGCAGCCGCACAAGATTCCGCAGGCCGTCTACACCAACATCCTGGACATCATCCAGGCTGGCCTGGCAGCCCACATGCAGCGTTATGCCCGGCTGCGCCGCCGCGTGCTGGGGCTGGACAAGCTGCTGTACTGCGACATCAAGGCGCCGCTGGACCCCGAGTTCAATCCGCACATGACCTACGAGGACGGCTGCGCGCTGATCCTCGAGGCGCTGGCGGTGATGGGGCCTGAGTACGTGGACTTCGCGCGCACCGCGATGCAGCAGCGCTGGGTGGACCGGGCCGACAACATCGGCAAGTCCTCGGGCGCGTTCTGCGCGTCGCCCTACGGCGTGCACCCGTACATCCTGATCACCTGGTCGAACACCATGCGCAACGTGTTCACGCTGGCGCACGAGCTGGGCCATGGCGGGCACTTCGGGCTGGCGATGCAGCACCAGCGCTTCGTCAACACCCGGCCGGCGATGCCCTTCGTCGAGGCGCCGTCGATCATGAACGAGATGCTGCTGGCGCAGCACATCCTGGCGCGCAGCCAGGAAACGCGGCTGCGGCGCTCGGTGATCATGCAGGTACTGGGCACCTACCACCACAACTTTGTCACCCACCTGCTCGAAGCCGAACTGCAGCGCCAGGTGTACGCGCTGGCCGAAGGCGGCGGCTCGATCACCGCGGCGGTGCTGAACGAGCGCAAGGGCCGCATCCTGGAAAAGTTCTGGGGCGACACGGTGGAGATCGACGACGGCGCGCGCATGACCTGGATGCGCCAGCCGCACTACTACATGGGGCTGTACCCCTACACCTATTCGGTGGGCCTGGTGGCCTCCACCGCGATGTCGCTGCGGGTGCAGCAGGAAGGCCAGGCCGCCGTGCAGCGCTGGCTGCAGGTGCTGAAGGCCGGCGGCACGCGCACGCCGCTGGAACTGATGCAGCTGGCCGGCATCGACATGGCCTCGCCGCAGCCCATCCACGACGCGGTGGCCTACGTGGGCCGGCTGATCGACGAGCTGGAGCAGTCCTTCGATTGAGGGTCGCGAGACGATGCGCCTGCCCCGCCGTTTCGACAATGCGCTGATGCGTGCGCCCGAGGCGGGCAGCACCGCGGTCGATGCGGCGCTGCTCGGCACGCTGCGTACCTGGTGCGAAGCGGGCGCCGGGCCGCGGATGACCGAGCCGCTGCGCGTGGCCGGCCTCGTGTCGCGCACCGGCCTGGTGGCCGCGCTGGATGCAGTGGCCTGCGAACTGGACGGCAGCCACGCACTGGCCCGGCTTGGCCGCTGGCGCGGACGGCTGTGGCGGCTGCAACTCCTGGCGCAGGAGCTGGTGGCCGGGCGCGACATCCAGCCCGCCAGCCCCTGGGACTGCGGTTGGTGGCGCGAAGGACCGCCGGGCCCGGCGGCGGCGTTCTCGCCGCGCCGGCCCACGCTGCTGATGCTGCACGAGCCGGACGCTGCTGCGCTGGCGGCACTGCTGGCCATGCTGCGCGCGCGCAGCCCGGGCTATGCGCGGCCGCTGCGGGTGCTGGTGGTGTCGGCCGCCTTGCCGATCGATCTGCCGCGTCTTTAGCGCGCTAGCGTCGCACCATCTCGATCAACCGGCCCAGCACCTGGCCGGTGTGCAGGCCGTCGTGCTCGAACTCGTTGGTGATCCACGGCCGCAGGCCGCGGATCTGGCGCGCCGTCTGCTCCGAGAACGCGCGCGGCACGTACATGTCGTCGACATAGATCGCCGCGGCACAGGGCACCTCGTTGGCGGCGAGCACCGCGGGGTCGTACAGCGGGCCCCAGGGACGCTGGGCCAGCAGGTGCGCGGCTTCGCGGAACGGGGCCAGGCCGGCGAACTCGTCGAACATCCACGGAAACACGTGCTCGCCGGTCAGCAGCGTGGGGTCTTCGGCCCAGGCGGCCGGCATCACCCGCTGCGCCGACCAGGCGCTGGCCTGGCCGTTGGCATAGCAGGCCTCGTGGATCACCGCGTACAGCGGGTTGCGCGTGAAGGGTGAAGCGCTTTCCACGTCGTGCAGGAAGGCGGGGCTGCCGGGCGGCAGTTCCAGCAGGTGGTGCAGTTTCTCCGAGCCGGTGCCCATGCCCAGCAGCAGGCCCAGCTGGCGCAGGCGCTGCGGCGTCAGGCGGTCGCCGCCGGGCAGGCGCACATCGTCGGCCGCCAGCCGGGCCACCAGTTGGCGCAGGCGCTCGCGGTCCTGCGGATAACGTTCATAGTGCGCGGCCGTCTTCTGCTGCAGGCTGCGGTAGGTGTCGCGGTACACCTCGTCGATGCCGGCCTGCAGCGGCGGCAGCCCGCCGGTGATGAAGGCTTCGCGCAGCGAGCCCGGAAACATCGACAGGTAGCTCACCGTGCAGAAGCCGCCGAAGCTCTGGCCCAGCACCGACCAGCGATCGATGCCCAGCGCCTGGCGGAAGCACTCGGCGTCGCGCACGATGGCGTCGGCGCGGAACAGCGCCAGCCGCTCGGCCAGCGCGGCCGGCGCCAGCGCGCGCGCATCGTCCGGGCCCACCGGGGTGGAACGGCCCATGCCGCGCTGGTCGAGCAGCAGCACGCGGTAGTCGGCCAGCGCGCGCCGCAGCCAGGCCGGCGAATCGGCCGAGGTGGGCCGCGGCCCTTCGAAGCCCGGCCCGCCCTGCAGGTACAGCAGCCAGGGCAGCGCGGCATCGGCCTTCTCGGCCAGCACCACGGCACGGGCGAAGACCTCGATGCGCTCGCCCTCCGGCCGCGCATGGTCCAGCGGCACTTGCAGCGTGTGTTCGGTGACCCGCAGGCCGGGTGGGCGGTAGGTGATCGATTGCATCGGGGTGCTCCGGCACGGGCGCTTGATTCAGGCGGCGGGCGGTTCCCAGTCGCCCAGCACATCCGCCGCGCGCGGCTTGTCCAGCCCGCGCTGCGGGCTGCGCACCGGGGTGCCGATGGCGACCCAGCCGACCAGGGTTTCGCCGGCGCGGCAGAAGGCCTGCTGCACGGCCGGGTGCCGCACCTTGTTGCCCGACAGCATCTTGCCGGCGTAACCCATGAAGTGCGCGGCATTGAGCAGGTTGGTCAGCGCGCCGCCCAGGCAGGCCCATTGCTCGTGCACCGGCACCTGCGGGTGGCCGGTGTCCAGGCGCGCGATCACCGCGATGGTCACCGGCGCCCGCTGCGCCCGCTCGGCGTCCAGCGCGGCGCCGGCCTCGTCCTTGCCGGCATCGCGCGCGGCCTGGGCGAACAGCGTGGCCAGGCGCTCGCGCGCCGCGCCCTGCACGACGGCAAAGCGGAACGGCACCAGCCCGCCGTGGTCGGGCGCGCGCAGCGCGGCATCGGCCATCAGGCGCAGCTGCGCGGCATCGGGCCCCGGCTCGGCCAGGTGCTTGATGCCGACCGACTGGCGCGACAGCAGCAGCGCCAGCAGCGCGGGGCCTTCAGGGGAATGGCCGCTCATTTTGTCTGCAAGCGCCGGAGTTCGTCCGGCGTGTTGGCGTTGAAGAAAGCCTCGGCCTCGTCGAACAGCACCTCCACGCAGCGCTGCTGGCCGCACCAGCGGTCGATCTTGCGCTGGCCGCCGTGGATGAAGGCGCCCAGGCTTTCGACCAGCTCGGCCTTCATCAGGCAGAACACCGGGTGGCGCTGCACCTCGCCATCGGCCTCGCGCGTGGCGGCGATGGCCACCTCGGCATCGGCTTCCAGCAGCGCGCGGGCCAGGCGCTCGACCAGGTCGGTGGGGAACTGCGGCGTGTCGCAGGGCACGGTGACGAGGTACGGCGTCTCGCAGTGCTCCAGCCCGGCCAGGAAGCCGGCCAGCGGGCCGGGGTAGTCGGCGTTGGCGTCGGGCCACACCGGCACGCCCATCGCCTCGTAGGCGCCGAGGTTGCGGTTGGCATTGATCATCGTGCGGCCCACCTGCGGCTGCAGCCGCAGCAGTGCGTGCAGCGCCAGCGGCAGGCCCTGGTGGTTCTGCAGGCCCTTGTCGACGCCGCCCATGCGGCTGCCGCGGCCGCCGGCCAGCACCAGGCCGGTGATCTGCTGGGGGTCGATATTCATGGCGTCATTCGATCATGTCGAAGGCCTGCGTCTCCACCTGCACGAAGGCGCGGGTGAAGCCGGCCACCGCGTGCCAGACCTCGGCGCGCGGATGGGCCTGCACCGTGTCGCACAGGCGCTCGACCCAGGGCTGCAGGTGGGCGCGGAAGAAGCGCTGCTGCTGCGCCAGGTTGCACACCGCGGCATCGTCGCCGGCGATCAGGTAGCGCATCACCTCGCAGCCGTAGGCGATGTGGTCCTCGGTCTCGCTGCTGCCGGCGTCGCGCGTCAGGGCCAGCGCGGCCAGGTCCTCGCGCAGCTGGGCCAGCGGGCGTTCGTTCAGGAAGCCCGCCAGGTAGAACGAGCCGTACAGGAACACCTCGGGCTTGCCGACGCCCTGGAACAGCGCGTCGTACTCGGCCGCGGCGCGCGCGGCATCGGTGGCGCGCAGCGCGGCGACCAGCGCGCCCCACGGCGCCTCCAGGTGCGCGCCGGCCTCGGGCGCTTCGGTGATGGCCACCTTGAACTGCTGCAGCAGCGCGTCATCGGGCGGCGCGACCCACAGCCGGGCCAGCAGGCCGTAGAGCTCGGCGCGGGCCAGTTCCTCGCTGTCGTCCGGCGCGGCGAAATGCAGGGCTTGGGGCTGGCTCATAGGTCGGTGATGCGCACTTCGTTCGGGTGGCTGTGCAGGTCGATCACGCGGCAGTCGCTGCACATCTTCAAGCGCTCCGCAGCGGCGCCCTGGAACGCGGCATGGCCGCTCAGTTTGGCGACCATGTTCTCGATCGCGCGCAGCGTGCCGAAGGGCTTGCCGCAGCGCACGCAGGCAAAGGGCTCGGCCTCGTGCAGCACGCGCGCGGCCTTGCGCGCCCTGCCCTCGTCGGCCAGCCACAGCCGCGGCTGCAGCGTGATGGCGTGCTCGGGGCAGGTGCTGGCGCACAGGCCGCACTGCACGCAGTTCTTCTCGATGAACTTCAGCTGCGGCCGCTCGGGGTTGTCGGCCAGTGCCGAGGCCGGGCAGGCGCCGACGCAGGCCAGGCACAGCGTGCAGGCCTGGGTGTCGATGGCCAGCGTGCCGAACGGCGCGCCAGGGGCTGGCAGCGCAATCGATTCAGGCCGCTGCGGCGCCTGCGCCAGCAGGTGTTCGAGCGCGATGTCCAGCGTGCCGCGCTTGTCGGCCAGCGCGTTGAAGCTGGCCGGCACGCGCACCGTCTGCGCCGGCGGCGCCTGCAGCGCGGCGTCCAGCGCCGCCAGGTCGCGCGCGTCGCGCACGTCGAGCAGGCGGAAATGCTCGCCGGCAAAGCCCAGCCCGCTGACGATGGCCTGGGCCTGCGCCAGCTGCTCGGCCAGCATCTGGCGGTACTCGGGCGCCTCCTCGTCGGTGAGCAGCAGCCACACCTGCGCAGCACCTTGCGCAACAGCGGCCAGCCACAGCTCGAGGCCGGTGCTGGCGGTGTGCCATTGCGCCAGCGGCAGCACGCGGGCGGGCACGCCGTGCAGCGACGCATCGATGCGCGCGGCCCGGCCCAGCTCATGCAGCCAGCGGGTGCCGGCGCCCTGGCTGTGCAGCAGCAGCGCGGCATCGCGCCCGCCGGCGCGCGCGTAGGCGGTGAGCGCGCTGCGCCAGCGCTGGCCCTGGTCCACCGGGCCGGGGTAGGCAAAGCTCAGGGCGCCGCTCGGGCACACGGTGCTGCAGGCGCCGCAGCCCACGCACAGGTGCGGCTCGACGACGATGCCGGCCTTGGCGTCAGCGGACGCGCCGCGGGCCTTGCCCGTGACCTTGCCCTTGAGCGAAGCGTCGCTGCGGATGGCGCGGGCCGAGCACACGTCGATGCAGGCATGGCAGCCCACCTGCTGGTTGCGGCTGTGCGCGCACAGCTGCGGCTTGTACTGGAAGAACTTCGGCTTCTCGAACTCGCCGCTCAGCTCGCGCAGCTGCAGCACCGCGTCGATCAGCTGCCGCTCATCCTGGCCGCTATGGAAATAGCCTTGCGGCGGCTGGTGCTGCGGGAATGCCGGCTGCGCGCGCAGGTCCAGCACCAGGTCGAAGCGGTCGCTGTTGCGTTGCGGGCCGCGGTTGAAGTCGATCGCGCCGGCCGCGTCGCAGGCCTGCACGCAGGCGCGGTGCGCGCGGCAGCGGCCGAGGTCGACCTGGTACGAGAAGTCGATCGCACCCTCGGGGCAGGCGGCGATGCAGGCATTGCAGCGGGTGCACAGCTCCAGGTCGATCGGGTTGCCGCTGTCCCATTCGGCCTCGAAGGCGCCGAGCCAGCCGCTCAAGGCGCGCAGGCGGCCGGCATGGACCAGGTGCTCGCGCTCGGGCGGCAGCGCGCCGCCGGCGGGCTCGACGAGCTGCACCACGTCCAGCCGCTCGGCCAGCATCGCGGCGGCACGGGCGCCGGCCTCGGCCGGGCCGATCACCAGCACGCGGCCACCGGAGCGGTAGGTGACGGTGGCCACCGGCGCGGGGTCGGGCCGCTGCGCGGCGGCGATCAGCGCGGCCATCTTCGGCATGGCCTGCTTCGCGTCGCGCGACCAGCCGCCGGTCTCGCGCAGGTTGACGAAGCGGATCGGCTGCTCGGCCAGCGGCGGCGCGCCCTCGGTCTGCTCGGCCAGTTCGGTGAACAGGCGCGCTTCCTGGGTGCAGGCCACCAGCAGTTCGTCGCCGGACTTCAGCGCGCGCTGGAACTCGGCCGCCTCGCGCCGGCACAGCAGCGTGTAGGGGGTGTCCAGGCCCTCAGCTTGCGCGCCGGGCGTCTGGCTCAGCGCGCGGCTCAGGGCCGGGCGGTCCAGCGGCATGGTGCGGTTGCAGTCGCAGACGAGCGTCTTCATCGGTGGGCAGCGGCTCGGGAACGGCCGGGGCAGGAACGTCGGTGGTGGCCTCGGGGGCCGGGGTCTCGGTGATCAGGCCGAGGAACTGGCGCTGCACCATGCTGGCCAGCGCGGCCATCGGCAGCGGGTCGGGCTTGCCGTAGTCGTCGATGTAGGTGTCCAGCCCGTCCATCACGTTGAACTGCGGATCGGCGAACAGCTTCTTCAGCGCGGCGTTGCGGACCCCGGCGTCGACGCCGGGGGCGACGAAACGGCTGACCTCGTCGCCGGGGCGCAGCGCGGCCACGTCGGCCAGCGTGGGCAGGGGTTCGGGCGCGGGTTCGGACGCAGCGTTGTCAGGCTCGGCGGCTGGCGCCCCCTGAGCGGGCTGGATGGGCGCCGGCACCGGTTGCGGCGCTGCGATGACCGTGGGCGGCGGAGGCGGCTCGGCCGGCAGCGCCGCGCCCTCGCGCGCGCGCGCCTTGCGCTGCGACCAGCGCGAGAGAAAGCCGTCGCCTTCGCTCATCCGCGCCGCTCCGGCGACTGGAACGAGGCCGGACGCCGGCGCTGCTTGGGCTCGGGCCGGTAGTGCGCCTCGGTGTAGGCCTGCAGCCAGTGCCGCACGTCGGCCGGCAGCGGCAGGTTGTCGACCCGCTCCTGCGCGTCCAGCAGGCGGCCGGCTTCGTTGTACGACAGGGTGACCAGCTCGGGCCAGGCGCGGGAGGGGTCTTCATCGTCGACGCGCCACATCACGAACCACACCGGCGCACCTGAACTGAGGTTGAGGTAGTAGCCCTCTCCCTCGTCGGCATGCAGCGTCACCTCGAAGCCGGGAAACAGCGTCTGCGTGCGCTGCGCGTCGTGATGCAGCACCCGCGGCTCGGTGCCGAACTCGCCGGTGTCGGCCAGCACCTCGCTGAGCACGAAGCGCCACTCCTCCCAGGCGTTGGGCTGGTGCTGGCGCTCGATGACGACCGCCACGCGCAGGCTGGGCTGTTCCGCGGACAACATGACGTTTCAGTCTAGCCCCCAGGACCGCGACAAGCTGTCGCTCAGGGTTTGTCCGGGGCCAGCTCGTGGCGCAGCACCACGGTGAATACCGCGCCGGCCACGCCGTCGCGGCGGTTGGCCGCGCGGATGTCACCGCCATAGCGTTCCACCAGGCTGCGGCTGATCCACAGGCCCAGGCCGGTGCCATCGGGCTTGCGGGTGACGAAGGGCCGGAACAGCTCGGCCACCAGGTCCTCGGGCAGGCCGGCGCCGGTGTCGGCAACCTCGATCTCGACGCGGGCCTGCGCGCCGCTGCCCTGGTCGCGCGTGGCGAGCCGCAGCTGGCCACCCTCGGGCATGGCGTGGATGGCGTTGACCAGCAGGTTCACCAGCACCTGCTGCAGCTCCTGCCGGTTGACGGCCACGCTGCGCGTGGCCGCGTAGTCGCGCTCGAGCACGATGCGCGAGCGCGCCAGCAGGTGGCCGGTGAGCACCAGGCAATCCTCCAGCGTGCGCGCGGGGTCGACGTTGTCGACATAGCCCGCATATTCGGTGGGGCGGGCGAACTGCAGCAGCTGCGTGACGATGAGGCGCATGCGCTCGATCTGCGCGTCGATCAGGGTCAGCTCAGGCAGCACGCGCTGCGCGTCGGCGCCCAGCAGCTCGCGTGCGAGGTCGAGGTTGCCCTGGATCACCGCGATCGGGTTGTTCACCTCGTGCGCGATGCTGGCGGTGAGCTGGCCCACCGCGGCCATCTTCTCGCTGCGCAGCAGCTGCTGCTGCGCGGCCTCGAGCGCGCGGGTGCGCTCGGCCACCTTGGCGTCGAGCTCGCTATTCCAGCGCTGCAGCTCGCGGGTGTTGGCATCGATGGTGTCGAGCAGGTGGTCGAGGTGCCCGGCCAGCGCGCCGATCTCGTCGCCGCTGGCCACCGGGCCGACGCGGGCGTCCAGCGCACCGGCCTCGACGCGGCGCATCGTCAGCGCCATCTGCTCCAGCGGCTGGAAGATGCCGCGCGCCCAGCGCAGCGCGGCCCAGGCGCTGAGCAGCATCACCGCGAAGAACACCAGGCCGATGCCGGCCAGCACGCCGTACTTCAGCCACGCGAACGGGCGCTCGAGGTAGCCGACGTAGAGCATGCCGATCGGCCGGCCTTCGGCATCGTGCAGCGGCTCGTAGGCTGACACGTACCAGTCGTCGACGACGAAGGCGCGGTCCAGCCAGGTGTCGCCATGCACCAGCACCGCTTCGCGCACGGCCTGCGAGACGCGGGTGCCGATCGCGCGCTCCTCGCCATTGATGCCGAACAGGCGCACGTTGGTGGAGATGCGGACGTCGTCGAGGAACAGCGTGGCGGTGCCGCGGCTGCCGAAGGGCAGGCTGCCTTCGGGGTAGACGATCAGGTTGATGTGGTCGATGAAGGGCAGGTTGCGGTTCAGCAGCAGCCCGGCCTGCAGCTGGGCGATCGGCCGGCCGGCATCGTCGACCACCGGGGCGCCGGCGCGCAGCACCATCGCGCGGTCCTCGTGCGTGCGCGCGGTCGGCTGCGCATTGCGGGTGGGCACCAGCGGCACGCTGATGCGCTCGCGCAGCGTGGGCGCCAGCAGGCCCTGCTCGGCCGGCGCCAGCACCGCGACGCTGGCGCCGCTGCGATCCATATCATCCGAATGACGCGGCAGCGGGGCCGCGTCCGGCGCCACGTCGAAATCGGCCTGCAGCAGCGTGCCGTCCGGCGCACGCAGGTGGATGAAATCCAGCGCCTCGCGCTGCTTGAATTCGCGCAGCAGGGCCTGCAGGCCCGGCGGCGGCGCCTGGCCGGGCTGCCAGCCGGCCAGGGCGCGCTGCAGCGCATGCGACTCGGCCACCGCCCGCGTGCTGGCCGCCACTTCGTTGAGCACGCGCTCGAAGTAGCCATGCGCCACCGCCAGGTCGGCGCGCACCTTGGTGATCAGCATGCGGTCCAGCGCGACGTTGGCCCACAGCAGCAGGATCAGCCCCAGCAGCGGCAGCACCCCCAGCAGCGGCAGCAGCGCCAGCGCCAGCAGCTTGCGGCGGATGGGCCATTGCGCGAAGCGCAGGCTCAGCTGGCGGCGGACCATTCGAGCACGCGGCGCTCCAGCGTGCGCCGCGAGATACCCAGCAGCTGCGCCGCGCGGGTCTTGTCGCCGCCCACGCTGTCGAGCACGGCCAGGATGTGCTGCTTCTCCAGCGTGTGCAGGTCGGTGGTGGCCGGCAGGCCGGCCGGGGCGCGCAGGCCGGCCGGGCGTCCGGCGCTCTGGTGCGACAGGCCCTGGTACAGCGCCGAGACGTTCAGCGCGCCGAGGATCAGCGAGCGTTCGATCAGGTTGCGCAGCTCGCGCACGTTGCCGGGCCAGTCGTACTGCTGCAGGTAGCCCATCTCCTCGGGCGTGACCTCGATCGGCGGCACGCCCAGCTGCGGCGCCAGCGTGGAGATGAAGTGCGCCACCAGCTCGGGGATGTCCTCCTTGTGCGCGCGCAGCGGCGGCAGGTTGATCTCCAGCACCTGCAGCCGGTAGTACAGGTCGTCGCGGAAGCGCCCGGCCGCCACCTCGTCGGCCAGCCGGCGGTGCGTGGCTGCGACGATGCGCACGTCGACCGGAATCTCCTGCTCGCCGCCGAGCGGGCGGATGCGGCGGTCTTCCAGCACGCGCAGCAAGGTGGCCTGCAGCGGCAGCGGCAGCTCGCCGATCTCGTCCAGGAACAGCGTGCCGCCCTGGGCGTAGACGAACAGGCCGTCGCGGCCCTTGCGGCCGCCGGACTCGCCGCCCTGGGCCAGTCCGAACAGCTCGGCCTCCATCAGCTCGGGCGACAGGCTGGCACAGCTGACGGGCACGAAGGGCCCTGCGGCGCGCGGGCCGTGGTGGTGCAGCGCCTGCGCGACCAGTTCCTTGCCGGTGCCCGATTCGCCGCTGAGCAGCACGGTGGACGGCGCGCCGGCCACGCGCTGGATCGCCGCCTGCAGGCCCTTGACGACGATCGAGTGGCCGACCAGCCCGTCGTTGCCGGTCTGCTGCTGCGACAGCGTGCGCCGCAGCACCCAGTTCTCGCGCTTGAGCAGCGCCCGCTCCAGGCCATGCTTCAGCGCGTTGAGGATCTGCGTCAGCCGGAAGGGCTTGAGGATGAAGTCGCTGGCGCCGGCGCGCAGCGCCTCGATGGCGGTCTCGAGGTCGGCGAAGGCGGTGATCAGCACCACTTCGCAGGCCATGCCGCGCTCGCGCAGCTCGCGCAACCAGGCAATGCCGCTCTTGCCCGGCAGCGCGATGTCCAGCACCACCAGGTCGAAGCGGTGGCGGCGCAGCAGCTCGCCGGCTTCCTCGGCCGTGCCGGCGCCCAGCACGCGGCCCACCCGCGGCGCCAGGGTCTTCTCGAGGAAGTTGCGCATGCCGGGCTCGTCGTCCACCACCAGCACGGTGGCCAGCGGCCAGCGCTCGGCGCCGTGGCCGGCGGCATCGGCGGGCGCTTCGGAAAGGTCGGCGCGGGAAGGCGGGTGGGCGGCCATCGGGGGGGCAGTGTGCGGGGCGTTGCGCGACAAAGTGTCGCGCCAAAACCCGGGGCGGACCGGATTGAAGTCGGGTAATCGCTGACACCTAATGCGGTCATGGCTATGCACGGCCGTGCATGGCCAGGTGTGCCTGGAGAGTGACGATGAGCCAATCTGGACAACCCGAAATCAAGCGCCGCCGCCTGTTTGCCGGTGTCGGCACTGCCGGCGCGCTGGCCGCTGCCGCGGTGGCCGTGCCCTTGGCGCGGCAGGCCGAGCCCGCGGCGGCCGAGCCCCCGCCCGCCCCCGAGAAGGGGGGCGGCTACCAGCTCAGCGCCCACGTGCAGCGCTACTACCAGACCGCCAAGGTCTGACCCGCCGGAGGCCCGCCATGCTGTTGACCCGCAAGCCTTCCGCCGCTGCCGCGCTGCAGCGCCCGGCCCATTCCCCGCTGGTGGGCAGCCTCGCGCGCAGCCTGACCCGCGCCATTCCCACCATGGACCGCCGCGCCTTCCTGCGTCGCTCGGGCCTGGGGCTGGGCGCCGGCATCGCCGGCTCGCAGCTGATGCTGGTGAAGAAGGCGCAGGCCGCCGATGCCGCCAAGTCCGGCGAGGCGAAGAAGGTCGAAGTCAAGCGCACCGTGTGCGGCCACTGCTCGGTGGGCTGCGCGGTCGATGCGGTGGTCGAGAACGGCGTCTGGGTGCGCCAGGAGCCGGTGTTCGATTCGCCGATCAACCTGGGCGCGCACTGCGCCAAGGGCGCCGCGCTGCGCGAGCATGGCCACGGCGAATATCGCCTGAAGTACCCGATGAAGCTGGTGGGTGGCAAGTACCAGCGCATCAGCTGGGACCAGGCGCTCGACGAGATCAGCGCCAAGATGCTCGAGCTGAGGAAGCAGAGCGGGCCGGACTCGGTGTTCATCGTCGGCTCGTCCAAGCACAACAACGAGCAGAGTTACCTGCTGCGCAAGTGGGTCAGCTTCTGGGGCAGCAACAACACCGACCACCAGGCGCGCATCTGCCACTCCACCACCGTTGCCGGCGTCGCCAATACCTGGGGGTATGGCGCGATGACCAACTCCTACAACGACATGCAGAACGCCAAGGCGGCGATGTACATCGGCAGCAATGCGGCCGAGGCGCATCCGGTGTCGATGATGCACATGCTGCATGCCAAGGAGAACGGCTGCAAGATGATCGTGGTCGACCCGCGCTTCACGCGCACGGCGGCCAAGGCCGACGAGTACGTGCGCATCCGCTCGGGCACCGACATCCCCTTCCTGTTCGGCGTGCTGTACCACATCTTCAAGAACGGCTGGGAAGACAAGAAGTACATCGAGAACCGTGTCTACGGCATGGACAAGGTGCGCGAGGACGTGCTCGCGAAGTGGACGCCGGACAAGGTGCAGGAAGCCTGCGGGGTCGATGAGGCCACCTGCTTCAAGGTCGCCAAGACGATGGCCGAGAACCGGCCGAGCACGCTGGTCTGGTGCATGGGGCAGACGCAGCACTCGATCGGCAATGCCATGGTGCGCGCCTCCTGCATCGTGCAGCTGGCGCTGGGCAACGTCGGCGTCTCCGGCGGCGGCGCCAACATCTTCCGCGGCCACGACAACGTGCAGGGCGCCACCGACATCGGCCCCAACCCCGATTCGCTGCCCGGCTACTACGGCCTGGCCGAAGGCGCGTGGAAGCTCTTCGCTAAAGTCTGGAACGTCGACTTCGAGTGGATCAAGAAGCAGTACGCGCCGGGCATGATGAGCAAGCCGGGCATGACGGTGTCGCGCTGGGTCGACGGCGTGCTCGAGAAGAACGAGCTGATCGACCAGGACTCGAACCTGCGCGGGCTGTTCTTCTGGGGCCATGCGCCGAACTCGCAGACGCGCGGGCTCGAGATGAAGCAGGCGATGGACAAGCTCGACCTGCTGGTGGTGATCGACCCCTTCCCCTCGGCCACCGCGGCAATGGCCGCGATGCCCGGCAAGCCCGAGCAGCAGAACCCCAATCGCGCGGTCTACCTGCTGCCCGCCTGCACGCAGTTCGAGACCAGCGGCTCCTGCACCGCGAGCAACCGCTCGATCCAGTGGCGCGAGCGGGTCATCGAGCCGCTGTGGGAAAGCCGCTCCGACCACATGATCATGTACCAGCTGGCCGACAAGCTGGGCTTCGGCAAGGAGCTGGTGAAGAACTACAAGATGCAGAAGGTCAAGGGCCTGGACGAGCCCTTGCCCGAGGACATCCTGCGCGAAATCAACAAGTGCACCTGGACCATCGGCTACACCGGCCAGAGCCCGGAGCGGCTGAAGGCGCACATGCGCAACATGAACGTCTTCGACGTGAAGACGCTGCGCGCCAAGGGCGGCATCGACAAGGAGACCGGTTACTCGCTGGACGGCGACTACTTCGGCCTGCCCTGGCCCTGCTACGGCACGCCGGAGATGAAGCACCCGGGCTCGCCGAACCTCTACGACAACAGCCGCCATGTGATGGACGGTGGCGGCAACTTCCGCGCGAACTTCGGGGTCGAGCGCGACGGGGTGTCGCTGCTGGCCGGTGACGGCTCGCACAGCAAGGGCGCCGACCTGACCACCGGCTACCCGGAGTTCGACCATGTGCTGCTGAAGAAGCTGGGCTGGTGGAACGACCTGACCGAAGACGAGAAGAAGGCCGCTGAGGGCAAGAACTGGAAGACCGACCTGTCCGGCGGCATCCAGCGCGTGGTGATGAAGGTGCACGGCTGCCATCCCTTCGGCAACGCGAAGGCGCGCGCGGTGGTCTGGAACTTCCCCGACCCGATACCGCAGCACCGCGAGCCGATCTACAGCAACCGGCCCGAGCTGGTGGCCAAGTACCCGACGCACGACGACAAGAAGGCGTTCTGGCGCATGCCCACGCTCTACAAGAGCGTGCAGGAAAAGAACAAGGACATCGGCAAGACCTTCCCGCTGATCATGACCAGCGGCCGCCTGGTGGAGTACGAAGGCGGCGGCGAAGAGACCCGCTCGAACCCCTGGCTGGCCGAGTTGCAGCAGGAGATGTTCGTCGAGATCAACCCGCGCACGGCCAATGACCGCGGCATCCGCAACGGCGACTGGGTGTGGGTCAAGACCCCGCCGATGGCCGCGGTGCCCGATTTCAAGGGCCTGAAGGTGCGCGCCCAGGTGACCGAGCGGGTGGATGCCGAGACCGTGTTCCTGCCCTTCCACTTCTCGGGTCGCTGGGGTGGCATGGACCTGGCACCCTACTACCCGGATGGTGCGAAGCCGGTGATCCGCGGCGAATCGGTCAACACCGCCACCACCTACGGCTACGACAGCGTGACGATGATGCAAGAGACCAAGACCACGGTCTGCCAGATCGAACGAGCCACGGCTTAAGGAGCACGCGATGGCCCGCATGAAATTCATCTGCGACTCGGAGCGCTGCATCGAGTGCAACGGCTGTGTCACCGCCTGCAAGGCGGAGCACGACATCCCCTGGGGCGTGAACCGCCGCCGCGTGGTGACGCTGAACGACGGCGTGCCCGGCGAGAAGAGCATCTCGGTGGCCTGCATGCACTGCAGCGACGCGCCCTGCATGGCGGTGTGCCCGGTGGACTGCTTCTACCGCACCGACGAAGGCGTGGTGCTGCACGACAAGGACGTGTGCATCGGCTGCGGCTACTGCAGCTACGCCTGTCCGTTCGGCGCGCCGCAGTTCCCCACCAACGGGCAGTTCGGCCTGCGCGGCAAGATGGACAAGTGCACCTTCTGCGCCGGCGGGCCGGAAGAGAACGGCTCGCAGGCCGAGTTCGAGAAGTACGGCCGCAACCGCCTGTCCGAAGGCAAGCTGCCGGCCTGCGCCGAGATGTGCTCGACCAAGGCCCTGCTGGGCGGCGACGGCGACGTGGTGGCCGACATCTTCCGCAACCGGGTGCTGGTGCGCGGCAAGGGCAGCGAGGTCTGGGGCTGGGGCACGGCCTACGGCAAGCCGAGCGCCAAACCCGAGGGGCAGAAGTCATGAATATCCGATTCGGGACGCTGATCATCGGCGTCAGCCTGCTGGCCTCCGCCCTGACGCTGGCCGGCTGCGGCGAGCGCCCGCAGACGCTGGAGTCCGGCGCGCGCAAGGCCGACCAGACGGTCGCGCAGCAGCCGGCGGACAAGTCCGAGGTCGTGCCCGGCTGGACCGATGGCGACAAGGCCAGCTGGGAGCAGCAGATCCGCAACCGCTCGCAGGCACAGAACGAGTACACGCGTTCGACGCCTGCCAAGCCCTGAAGCGCCCGCACCGGGAGACGACGATGGCCTTGTCGATGCAGATCCCTCGGCTGGCCCTGCCGGCCGTGCTGGCGTGCTGGCTGTTGCTGGCCGGCGCGCCCACGCGCGCCCAGGCACCCGCCGCCGCCCCGGCGGCCGCGGCCAGTGCGGCCGCCCCGGCAGCGCCGGAACCGAAGCCCGACGACACCCAGGCCCAGCGCAGCAAGAGCCAGCCCGGCAACAACGCGCCGTTCTGGCGCGCGGTGCGCGAGTCCGGCCACCAGGCCGGCATCAGCAACCTGCCCGGCGCCGAAAAGGGCGTGCTGATCCAGCCCTTCGTGCAGTACCCCGGCGTGCGCTTCAACAATGCCGGCGAGGCCTGGCGCCAGGTGCGCAACCGCTGGATCCTGCCCTATGGCGGCTCCCTGGTCGTCATCGCGCTGCTGGCGGTGGCGCTGTTCTACTGGCGCAAGGGGCCGCTGGGCGCCGACCATGGCGACGCCGGCCGCCGCATCGAGCGCTTCACGCCCTTCGAGCGCTCGGCGCACTGGTGCAACGCCATTGCCTTCAGCGTGCTGGCCATCTCCGGCCTGGTGATGGCCTTCGGCAAGTTCGTGCTGCTGCCGGTGATCGGCAGCACGCTGTTCGGAGGGCTCACCTACCTGCTGAAGACCGCCCACAACTTTGCCGGGCCGCTGTTCGCGGTGTCGCTGCTGGTCGTGATCCTCACCTTCATCCGCGACAACCTGCCCAATGGCTCGGACCTGCGCTGGATCCTCAGCGGCGGCGGGCTGATCGGCCACGCGCATCCGCCGTCGCACCGCTTCAACGGCGGCGAGAAGGTGGTGTTCTGGGCCGGCGTGCTGGTGCTCGGGGTCACGGTGGTCGTCTCCGGCCTGGTGCTGGACAAGCTGCTGCCCGGGCTGGACTACCTGCGCACCGACATGCAGCTGGCCCACATGGTCCATGCCGTGGCCACGCTGCTGATGGTGGCGCTGTTCATCGGCCACATCTACATGGGCACCATCGGCACGCGCGGCGCCTGGCACGCGATGCGCGAGGGCTACGTCAACGAGGCCTGGGCGCGCGAGCACCATGCGCTGTGGGCCGCCGACATCGAGGCCGGCAAGATCCCGGCGCAGCGCTCGAAGTCCACCGAAGCCGCCGCGCCCGCAGGCTCGATGCGAACCACCTGAACCATCCCCGAGGACCGCGCATGAAACGCCTGTTGTCGATTCCGCTGCTGCTGATGCTGGGTGGACTGGCCGTGGCCAAGCTGCCGGCGCCGAGCGACGAAGCCAAGGCCAAGGCCGCCGAGGCCGCGGCGAAGGCCGCGCACGGCGACAAGGTGGCCGCCTTCCAGCTGTGCAAGTCGATGGACCGGGTGGCCGCGGCCTACCGGGCCGATGCCAAGAAGGCCGGCAAGGAAGTGCCGCCGCCGGTGGACACGCCGGCCTGCGCCGACCCCGGGCCCTTCGTGGCCGCGGCACCGGCGGCGCCCGCCCCTGCGCCTGCCGCGCCGACGCCGAAGAAGTAAGCTCGGGCCCCGATGAGCCTGCCCGCGCCTGCCCTGTCTGCCAAGCCTTACCTCAGCGACGCCCGCGCGAGCCTGACGCGCGAGATCACGATCCTCGACGAATTCGGCGAGCGACGTGCCATCGCCATCCCGGCCGAGCGGCCGCTGACGCTGTTCGTCGACAAGCGCGAGCTGCTGACCTTGATGACCCTGGGCGCGCTGCCCGAGCTGCTGGTGCTGGGCTACCTGCGCAACCAGCGGCTGATCGAGCGCGCGGAAGAGATCGAATCGATCACCGTCGACTGGGACGTGGCCGCCGCCGCGGTGAAGACCCGCGACGGCATCGCCGACCTCGAAGCCCGCACCGCCAGGCGCGTGGTCACCACCGGCTGTGGCCAGGGCACGGTGTTCGGTGCGCTGATGGACCACCTGGCCGCGGTGCAGCTGCCGGCCGCGCAGGCCGCGCGCATCCGCCAGAGCACCTTGCACGCGATGCTGGAAGTGATGCGCCAGCAGTCCAGCATCCACCGCAAGGCCGGTTCGGTGCATGGCTGCGCGCTGTTCCGTGGCGCCGAGCTGCTGATGTTCGTCGAGGACGTCGGCCGCCACAACGCGATCGACACCATCGCCGGCTGGATGGCGATGCACGACGTGCACGGCGCCGACAAGACCTTCTACACCACCGGCCGGCTGACCAGCGAGATGGTGATGAAGTCGGCCCAGATGGGCGTGCCGATCATCGTCTCGCGCAACGGCGTCACCGCGATGGGGCACGACCTGGCCACCCAGCTGGGCATGACCTTGTTCGGCCGCGCGTCGAACCGCCACTTCCTCTGCTACACCGGCTTCGAGCGCTTCGACGCCGAGCCCGAGCCGCAGCGCGGCCCGGTGCGGGTGGTCTCGGGCTGAAGATTTCGCCACGGGCGCAACCTCCGGTTTAGGGGGCGGCCTTCATCCCCTTTGCGCCGCGGGGCCCCTGCCGGGCTGCGATGATGCAGCCATGACCGACTTCGACCTGGATGCTTACCTGCAACGCATCGGCTATGCCGGCGCGCGCACGATTTCGCTGGAGACCCTGAGCGCGGTGCACCGCGCGCACGTGGGCGCCATCGCCTTCGAGAACCTGGACCCCTTGCTGGGCCGCCCGGTGGCGCTGGACCTGGCCAGCCTGCAGCACAAGCTGGTGGCGCGACGGCGCGGCGGCTTCTGCTACGAACACAACCTGCTGCTGGGCGCCGCCTTGCGCGCCATCGGCTTCACGGTGGCCGACCTGGCCGCCCGCGTGCGCTGGAACGTGCCGGCCGAGGTGACCCGCCCGCGCACCCACATGCTGCTGGCGGTGAACGTGGCCGCGCAGCGCTACCTGGTGGATGCCGGCTTCGGCGGCCACACGCTGACCGCGCCGCTGCGCATGGACCGCCGGGTGCCGCAGGCCACGCCGCACGGCCCGGTGCGCCTGCTGCGCAACGACAGCCTGTACGAGCTGCAGGCCGAGGTGGGTGGCGTATGGCAGCCGCTGTACACCTTCGACCTGCAGGCCCAGGTGCAGGGCGATTTCGAGATGGCCTGCTGGTACCTGTGCCACCACCCCGAATCGCTGTTCCGCAGCACGCTGATCGCCGCGCGGCCGCTGCCCGAGGGCCGGCTCGCGCTGCGCGACCACCAGCTCACCCACTACACGGCCGATGGCCAGGCCCAGGTCGAGCAGCTCGACAGCGGCGCGGTGCTGCGCGAAGTGCTGCAACGCCGCTTCGGCCTGCAGCTGGCAGGCATCGACGGGCTCGACGCGCGCCTCGAAGCGGTGGCCGCTGCCGGCCGGGCCGCCACTGCCCTCACTTCATGACGGTCTCGCCCTGCAGCGGGCCGAAGTCCTGGATGTTGTGCCGGCGGCGGCGCCAGCCGGCATAGGTGCGGCGCCAGTTGCCGATCGACAGCAGGTAGTACACCGCCTTCAGCACATAGAGCGAAGGCTTGATCGGCACCCGGCCGTACAGGTCGCCCGCCAGCAGCGACATCAAGGCCTGCTTGCCGCGCAGGATGTTGCGCGGGTACATGAACATCTCGCGGATCGTCGGGTTCGTCACGCGGTAGATGAACCACGAGTATTCGCGCGGGCCCAGGCGCATCTTCTTCTCGTAGCGCCGGCGCGCCGCTGCCGCCTGGCGCGGGCTGCCGTCCAGCGTGGCGGCCACGACCTCGACACCGTCGAAGGCGCTCTGCATCGCCAGGTACACGCCCGACGAGAACATCGGGTCGATGAAGGTGAAGGCATCGCCCAGCATCAGGTAGCGCTCGCCGCTGCAATGCGTGGCGGTGTAGGCGTAGTTGCCGGTGGCATGCACCGCATCGTCGACCAGCTCGGCGTCCTGCAGCCGATCCGCCAGCACGGGGCACATCGCGATGGTGTCGAAGAAGAAGTCCTTCAGCGGCTTGTTGCGCGACTTCAGGTAGTAGGGCCAGGCCACCGCGCCGACGCTGGTCGTGCCGTCGGCCAGTGGGATGAACCAGAACCAGCCGTGCTCGAACCAGCAGATGCTGATATTGCCCTCGAGCTTGCCTTCCAGCCGCCTGGCATTGCGGAAGTGGCCGAACAGCGCTGCGGTGTCGTGCGCCTTGTTCTTCTGCTTGCAGCGCAGCTTGTTGGCCAGCAGCGTGTCGCGGCCCGAGGCGTCGATCACGAAGCGGGTGCGCCACTGGCGCTGGCTGCCGTCGTCCATCACCGCGCCGACGGTCGCGCCCTCGGCATCGAACTGCACCTCGCGCACGCGGCAGCCTTCGAGCGTGGCGGCGCCCTGCGCGGCGGCATGGCGGAACAGCAGTTCGTCGAGCTCGGAGCGGCGCACCTGCCACGAATACGGGAACCGGTCGTCCCAGGCGTCCTTGAATTCGACGCGGCTGGTGTGCGCATGCGTGGGCGAGACGAACTCGATGCCGTACTTGGGCATGCCGATCGCTTCGACCTGCTCGCGCACGCCCAGCGCGTCGAACAGCGCAGCATTGCAGGGCAGCAGCGATTCACCGATGTGGAAGCGCGGGTGGTGGTCCTTCTCGACCATCACCACGCGCCGGCCCTGGCGCGCCAGCAAGGCGGCCGCGCTGGCGCCAGCGGGTCCGCCACCGATCACCAGCACGTCGCAGGTGTCGGTCGGAGCAGCAGGGCGCGGGGGTTCGGGAACGGTCATGTCGGCCGGGACTGGAAAGCTCAGCCGGCGATTATCACCACGCCCTTCGCGCTCTTCGCGCCCCTCGCCCGCCGCCGGCTCACTGGAAGGCCCAGATCGCCACCAGGCAGGTCAGGATGCCCGCCAGCAGGAAAGGCGCCCAGCTGGCCACCGCCGCACTCGGCCGCGGCGCCGCGGCCGAGGTCAGCTCGGACGCGCCGGACCCGGTGCGCCGCCGACGGCCATGGCGCTCGGTGCGCCGCTGCCAGTCGGCCACGTCCCGGTAGACACGGCGATGCTCGCTGTACACGCGCGCGCCCAGGCGATCGGCCAGCACGAACATCGCGGCGATCAGCCGCGCATCGACATGCTCTCCGCACAGGTAACCCTGCTGCAGCTCCAACCCGCGCTGGCGGCTGCCTCGCAGCATCGCCCGCACGGCGCCCGCCGACCCGCGAAACAGCTCGAACTCCGGCAAGGTGGCCACCGCTTCCTGCCACTCTTCGGCAGAGATCGGCGTCTTGCTCCAGCCGCTGCGCGCGATGAACGCACGATGCCCCATGATCCCAACGCTCCGACTCGCGTGTTTTCATCGCACTGTCATATCGGTTGGCCCTGGCGTCAAGCCCGCGCCAAAAGGGCGACCCCGCGCCCGCGGGGGGCTGCGAGATACTGCGCGGCTGCTGCCTTGAGCGACGATGCGCCGAATGAAACGCCTGCTGCTGACGATGGCCCTGCTGCTGCTGTTTGTCTACGGTGGGCTCTGCCTGGCGATGTTCCTGAAGCAGCGCTCGCTGATCTACCAGCCCACGCCCGCCGGGTCCGACATGGGGGCCGGCACCACGCTGCCGGTGCCCAGCGCCGCGCTGCAGGTGCCCGGCGCCATGCTGCGCCTGGCGGTGCGGCCGATTCCCGGCACCGCGCGGGCAGTGCTGTATTTCGGCGGCAATGCCGAGGACGTGTCGGCCAGCCTGCCGGACCTGGTGGACACCTACCCCACCTTCTCGATCTATGCCATGCACTACCGTGGCTACGGCGGCAGCACCGGTCAGCCCAGCGAAGCATCGCTGCAGGCCGATGCCCTGGCGCTGTTCGACAGGGTGCACCAGCAGCACCCGCAGGTCATCGTCGTCGGCCGCAGCCTGGGCAGCGGCATCGCGGTGCGGCTGGCCACGCAGCGGCCGGTGGACCAGCTGGTGCTCGTCACCCCCTACGACAGCCTGCAGCGCGTGGCCCAGCGCCAGTACCCCTGGCTGCCGGTGGCCTGGCTGCTGCAGGACAAGTACGAATCCTGGCGCTACGCACCACTGGTGACGGCGCCCACGCGCATCGTCGTCGCCGGCCAGGACAGCCTGATCCCGCCGGCGCACAGCCACGCGCTGTTCGGCTACTTCAAGCCCGGCGTCGCGACGCTGAAGGTCATCGAGCAGGCCGGCCACAACGACGTGTCGTCCTTCCCCGAATACCGTGCGCTGATGATCCATGGCAAATAAGCCTGTTGGCCGCACACTTCGTTCGCTAGGTTTCACGGCACTGCTCGCGACCGGCGCCGCACTCGCCGGCCCGGCCAGCGCGCCGGACACCATCGCGCAGCGCATGCTGGCCTGCACCGCCTGCCATGGCAAGGAGGGCCGGGCCAGCAGCGAGGGCTACTACCCGCGACTGGCGGGCAAGCCGGCGGGCTACCTCTACAACCAGCTGCTGAACTTCCGCGACGGCCGGCGGCGCGGCGGTCGCATGGCCGGCCTGGTGGAACACCTGAACGACGCCTACCTGCACGAAATGGCCGCTTACTTTGCAGGTCTCGACCTGCCCTACCCCGCCGCGCCGCCGCCGCTGGGCGACGCCGCCACGCTGGCCCGCGGCGAGCAGCTGGTGCGCCGGGGCGATGCGGCGCGCGAACTGCCGGCCTGCCAGGCCTGCCATGGCGAGACGCTGATGGGCATGCAGCCGGCCACCCCAGGGCTGCTGGCGTTGCCGCGCGACTACCTGATCTCGCAGATCGGCCGCTGGCAGGTGGGCGTGCGCCGCGCGCAGGCACCGGACTGCATGGCCCAGGTGGCGCAGCGGCTGCGCCCCGAGGACCTGGCCGCGGTGGCCAGCTGGCTGGCCGCGCAACCCGTGCCCACGGGCGCGAAGCCGGCAGCCGCACCGGCCGGGCCGCTGCCGCTGCGCTGCGGGCCGGAGGCGGCCCGGTGAAGCGCGCATTCATCGCCCTGGCCGCGCTGCTGGGCGGGGTGGGCGCCGCGCTGGCCCTGCTGGTGGCGCTGAACCTGCGCGACGAGCAGTCGGTCGACACCGCCGCGCCCGCGTCGCCCGCCACCGCGGCCCAGGTCGAGCGCGGCGCCTACCTCGCACTGGCCGGCAACTGCGCCGGCTGCCACACCGCGCGCGGCGGCGCGCCCTATGCCGGCGGCCGCGCCATCGAGACGCCCTTCGGTACCGTCCACGCCGGCAACCTGACCCCGGATGCCGACACCGGCCTCGGCCGCTGGAATGCCGCGCAGTTCTGGCGCGCGCTGCACAACGGCCGCAGCGCCGATGGCCGGCTGCTGTACCCGGCCTTCCCGTACCCGCAGTTCACCCGCATCACGCGCGAGGACAGCGACGCGCTGTTTGCCTACCTGCGCCAGCTGCCGCCGGTGCGGCAGGCCGCACGCCCGCATGCGCTGCGCTTCCCCTACGACAGCCAGCTGGCGCTGGCGGTGTGGCGGGCGCTGTTCTTCCGCCCCGGTGCGCTGCCGGCCGAGCCCGGCCGGTCGGCCGAATGGCTGCGGGGCCGCTACCTGGTGCACGGCCTCGGCCACTGCAGCGCCTGCCACGCGCCGCGCAACCTGCTGGGCGCGACGCAGGACGAGCAGCGCCTGGGCGGCGCCCCGATCCCGATGCAGGACTGGTACGCGCCGGCGCTGAATTCGCCGGCCGAAGCCGGCGTCGCCGACTGGGACACCGCGCAGGTGGTGCAGCTGCTGAAGACCGGCCGCAGCAGCCGCGGTAGCGTGCTCGGACCGATGGCCGAGGTGGTCTACCGCAGCCTGCAGCACCTGCAGGAATCCGACCTGCGGGCGATCGCGGTCTACCTGCAGTCGCTGCCCCAGGTGGCCGCGGTGCCGGCGACCGCCGCCGCCATGCCCAACGACCGCGGCCGGGAGATCTACGAGCGCCGCTGCGCCGATTGCCACGGCAGCGACGGCCGCGGCGTACCTGGCGCCTACCCGGCGCTGGCCGGCAACCGCAAGGTGACGATGGCCTCCAGCGCCAACCTGGTGCTGATCGTCGTCAATGGCGGCTTCCCGCCGGCCACTGCCGGCAACCCGCGGCCCTACGGCATGCCGCCGTTCGGCCAGGAGCTCGGCGCCGCCGACATCGCCGCCGTGCTCAGCCACATCCGCGCATCATGGGGTAACCATGCCGCGCCGGTGAGCGAGCTGGAGGTGCTCAAATAGCGGCCCCGATGTCGCACGATCACGACCACGGCCAGCCCCATGGCCATCACCACGACCACGACGACGAGCACAGCGAGCTCGGCCCGATGGAGCTGCGCGTGCGCGCGCTGGAAACCGTGCTGGCCGAGAAGGGCTACATCGACCCCGCGGCGCTGGACGTGCTGATCGACACCTACCAGACCCGCATCGGCCCGCGCAACGGAGCGCAGGTGGTGGCCAAGGCCTGGCGCGAGCCGGCCTTCATGGACTGGCTGCTGCGCGACGCCACCGGCGCCATCGCCTCGCTGGGCTTCAGCGGCCGGCAAGGCGAGCACATGGTGGCGCTGCCCAACACGCCCACGCAGCACCACCTGGTGGTCTGCACGCTGTGCAGCTGCTACCCGTGGCCGGTGCTGGGCCTGCCGCCCACCTGGTACAAGAGCGCTCCCTACCGTTCGCGCGCGGTGAAAGACCCGCGCGGCGTGCTGGCCGACTTCGGCGTCACGCTGCCCGCCGAGACCGAGATCCGCGTCTGGGATTCGACTGCCGAGGTGCGCTACCTGGTGATCCCGCAACGCCCGGCCGGCACCGAAGGTTTCAGCGAGGCCCAGCTCGCCGCGCTGGTCACGCGCGACTCGATGATCGGCACCGGCCTGGCCCTATCGCCGGGAATGCCGGGAACGCCCGGAACGCCGCCATGAGCTACCGCTCGCACGCCGACCTCGGCGGCCAGCCGGGCCATGGGGCCGTGACGCCGGAGCCCGAGGACGAGCGCTTCCATGCCGCCTGGGAGCCGCGCGCACTGGCGCTGACGCTGGCGATGGGCGCCACCGGCCAGTGGAACATCGACATGAGCCGCGCCGCACGCGAAACGCTGCCGGACTATGCGGACCTCAGCTACTACCAGATCTGGCTGGCCGCGCTGGAGCGCCTGATGGCCGAGCGCGGCCTGGTCGGCGCCGACGAGCTGGCCGCCGGCCACGCGCTGCACCCGGCGCGCCCGCTGCCGCGCGTGCTGCGCGCGCAGGACGTGCCCGGCGCGCTGGCCAAGGGCTCGCCCACCGCCCGCCCGGCCACCTGCGCCGCCGCCTTCGCGCTCGGGCAGCCGGTGCGCCTGCGGGCCGACGCGGCCCCGCACCACACCCGCCTGCCGGCCTATGTACGCGGCCGCCGCGGCGTGATCGAGCGCGTGCACGGCATGCACGTGTTCGCCGACAGCCATGCCCAGGGCCAGGGCGAGCAGCCGCAGTGGCTGTACACGGTGGTGTTCGACGGCGCCACGCTGTGGGGCGCCGATGCGGCACCGGGCCTGCGCGTCTCGGTCGACGCCTGGGAGTCCTACCTGCTGCCGGCGGACGAGGCCCAGCCATGAACCCGAGCGCCGAAGCCCCGGTGTTCGCCGAGCCCTGGCAGGCGCATGCCTTCGCGCTGGTGCTGCAGCTGCATCAGCGCGGCCTGTTCAGCTGGCCCGAGTGGGCCGCGGCACTGGCCGAACAGATCGCCCGGGCCCAGGCCGCGGGCGACGCCGACCACGGCGACACCTACTACCAGCACTGGCTGGCCGCGCTGGAGGCCATCGTCGCCGCCAAGGGCGCCAGCACGGCCGCTGAACTGGCACGTTATGCACAGGCCTGGGACCATGCGGCCGAGCGCACGCCGCATGGCCGGCCGATCGAACTGCAGCCCGGCGATTTCGACGCACCGGCCGCTGCCACCCCTCACCCCTGACGCCTTCGTTTCCATGAGCAACCTCATCGTCCACGGCGGCCGCCCGCTGCGCGGCAGCATCGCCCCTTCGGCCAACAAGAACGCGGTGCTGCCCGTGCTGTGCGCCACGCTGCTGACCGAGGCCCCCATCGTGCTGCACCGCGTGCCCGACATCACCGACGTGCGCAAGCTGCTGGACTTCTTCCGCGCACTGGGCTCGCAGGTCGAGATGGACTACGCCACCGGCACGCTGCGGCTGCAGCACGGCAGCGGGCTCGATGCCGAGCAGGCGCGGCTGCCCACCGGCATGCGCTCGTCGATCATGCTGGTGCCGGCGCTGCTGCACCGCTTCGGCCGGGTGCGGATGGAAGACGAGGTCGGCGGCTGCACGCTGGGCGTGCGCGAGGTCGATCCGCACATCGAGGTGTTCCGCACCTTCGGCGCGCAGGTCGAACTGGCGCCGGGCGCGCTGACCCTGCGCTCGAACGGCCGCTTCGACGCCACCGACCACTGGCTGGAATACGCCTCGGTCACCACCACCGAGAACTTCCTGCTCTGCGCCGCGGTGGCGCGCGGCCGCTCGCGCCTGACCAACGCGGCCTGCGAGCCGCACGTGCAGGAGTTCTGCCACTTCCTCACGCTGATCGGCGCGCGCATCGAAGGCCAGGGCGGCTCGCAGGTGCAGGTCGAGGGCGTCGACGCGCTGGGCGGTGCCGAGTACACCTTCGTCGACGACTTCCACGAGGTCGCCACCTTCCTGGCGATGAGCGCGATCACTGGCGGCGACGTGGTGGTGCGCAACAGCGCCGCCGCGCAGTTCCCGCTGCTGGACCGCACCTTCGCGAAGTTCGGCGTCGAGATCGAGCACAAGGACGGCTTCAGCCGCGCCCACGTGAACGGTCCGCTGAAGGTGCGCGAGCCCTTCACCAGCAACATCCTGCAGAAGGTCGAGGCCGCGCCCTGGCCCTACGTGCCGGCCGACCTGCTGCCGATCTTCGTCGCCCTGGGCGTGCGCGCGCAGGGCTCGGTGATGTTCTGGAACAAGGTCTACGAGGGCGCGCTGGGCTGGAGCTCGGAGCTCAGCAAGTTCGGGGCGCATGCGGTGCTGTGCGACCCGCACCGGCTCATCATCTACGGCGGCAAGCCGCTGGTGCCGGCGCGGGTCGAGAGCCCTTACATCATCCGCGTGGCGATCGCGCTGTTCATGCTGGCCGCCAGCATCGAGGGCCGCTCGACCATCCTGAACGCGCTGCCGATCCGGCGCGCGCACCCGCGCTTCGTCGAGAACCTCAATGCGCTGGGCGCGGCGGTGCAGTGGGAAGCGGGGGACTGACTACTTGCAGTCGCTGGAGGCCTTGAGCGTCAGCTCGCCCAGCCGCGCATAACCGGCGTTCAGCGGACGCGCCACGCCCCAGGCCTGCACGCAGGCGCCCACCGCGAAGTCGGCGCTCGAGGCCACGGCCCAGCGCACGCCCTCGGCCGACTTCACGGTGTAGACCTGGTGCGTGCCGGCATGGCGCACCTCCTGCACCGCCATCGCCACCGGGCTCAGCGCGAGCTTGGACTGCGACGCGGCCGGCGTGCTGCTCGCCGCCTGGCGGGCTTCGATGCGGCCCAGCAACTGCGGCGTCTCGGCCGGCGGCGGTGGCGCCGAGGCGCAGGCCTGCAGCAGCACGGTGGCAAGGGCCAGGGACAGGGCGGCGGTCTTCATCGTCGGACTCCGGTGGATGCGTTCACCGCGGCGCGCAGCCGCGGGCCTGGGCCAGGCCCTTGAGGTAGGCGCGGCGCACGGTGCCGGCGGCAATGGCGGCGGCCACGTCCTTCGAGTAGCGTTCGGCGCCGCTGAGCTTGCGCACCCAGCCGCGGAAGGGCACCACGCCCTCGGCCGCGCTGCGCAGTGCACCGGCCGCGGCATCGCCCACGGCCGTGCCGCCGCGCTCGATCAGGCCGGCATTGGCCGCGCTCGGCGGTGCATCGAGATCGGCGCCCAGCACCTCGTCGAGGCCGCGTACTTCAGACGTCAGCGCCACGCAGCGCTGGTCGGCCGGCACCAGGTAGGGCGCCTGCTGGGCACGCTGCAGCGCCGGCGGGATCGGCGCCTGCACCAGGTTCAGGTCGTTCAGCGGCGTCACCGCGGCCTGGCCCACCGCCTTGTCGGCACTGGCGCAGGCGGCCAGCCCGGCCAGCGCCAGCACGGGCAGACAGCGGGTCATCGTCATCGGCATGATCGTCATGGAGAAAGGTCCGGAATAGAGGGGCGATCGAGGCAGGGCGCGGGCGGACACGCGGGCGCCCCCGCGGCGCTCAGGCTTTCTTCTTCTTGCCGCGTTCCGGGACCACGGTGGTGACGGTCGGCATCACCGGGCTGGGCGAGGAAGGCTTGGCGCCGCCCGCGTCCTTCTTCGGCTTCTTCGCTTCCTTGTTGCTGCGTTGCTGGCCCTTGGGCATGGCATGGTCCTCCGGTTCGAGAATGGGCGCCGCGGCCATCGCGGCGACAGGCCTGCATTGTGCGAGGCATTTGCGCCGCGGTGGCACCCTTGGCCCGGTGGCGCCCCGCGACAATCCGGTCGATGCCCGACGACGACCTGCAGCCGCGGCTGATCCTGCAGACCCTGACCCGCGGCGACGGCCTGCTCGGCCTGCGCCCCTGCGGCCCGGTGATCCCGCCGGCGCGCACGCCGCTGTTCGGGGCCCGCGGGCCGCAGCTGAGCCTGGTGCGCCTGCACTGGCAGGACGCGCGCGGCCAGCGCCGGCAGCCGGCGCCCGATGCGCCGGCGGTGATCGCCGCGCTGCGGCGCCTGCACCGCGCCGGCCTGCGCCCGCTGCCGCCCGAAGGGCTGCAGTGGCGCGGCCCGTCGCCGCTGCCGCACGACGAGGCGCTGTGGACCCTGGTGCAGGAAGCGCAGTTCGGCGACTTCTGGGCCGACGAACTGCCGCAGCTGCAGCGCGAAGGCTGGCAGGTCGTCGTGCTGCCGGGCTTTGCCCACCGCAGCACGCCGGTCGAGGCGTGGCGCCTGGTGCTCGACCCGGTGCACGGCGAGGGCCGCGCGCTGCAGCTCGAGGGCCCGATCCAGCGCCGCGCCGCGAAGCTCGAAGCGCTGGCCGGCCCGCCCGGCATGGGCTCGTGGCTGCTCAGCCTGGGCGTGGTGGTCGAGGGCGAGACGCTGGACCTGGTGCCGCTGTTCGCCGCGCTGATCAAGCGCGACCGGCGGTGGCTCAGCCGCGAGCAGATCGAGGCCATCGCCGACGATGCGCTGATCCGCCTGCGCACGCCGCTGGGCCGCCACATCGACACCCCGGCGGCGCCGCTGAAGGCGATGGCCAGCACCCTGCTCGACCTGGTGACCGAACCGCGCCAGCACGCCGGTCCGCTGCTGCTGGCACGCTGGGAGGCGCGCCGGCTCGAAGCACTGCGCCTGGCCCTGCAGGCCCGCCCCGAGGCCCTGCCCGGCAGTGCCGGCGCCTGGGCGCTGCGCGGCGACGCCGGCCTGCGGCAACTGGCCGAGCGCCTGCTTGAAGCCGGGCCCGAAGCGCCGGTGGCCGCGCCCGCCGGCCTGGGCCTGACGCTGCGCGACTACCAGCGCCAGGGCCTGGCCTGGCTGCAGCACCTGCGCGCGCAGGGCCTCGGCGGCATCCTGGCCGACGAGATGGGCCTGGGCAAGACGGCCCAGGCGCTGGCCCACCTGCTGCTCGAGCAGCAGGCCGGCCGGCTGGACCGGCCCGCGCTGGTGGTGGCGCCCGCCTCGCTGCTGTTCAACTGGCAGGCCGAGGCACAGCGCTTCGCGCCCGGGCTCAAGCTGCTGGTCTGGCAGGGTCCCCAACGCCCAAAAGACGCGGCCAGCCTGGCCGACCACGACCTGGTGCTGACCAGCTACCCACTGCTGTGGCGCGATGGCGGCGGCGCCCTGCGGCGGCAGCCTTGGCACCTGGTGATCCTGGACGAGGCGCAGGTGGTCAAGAACGCCGGCAGCCGTACCGCCACCGCGGCGCGAAGGCTGCAGGCGCGCCATCGCCTGTGCCTGACCGGCACCCCGATGGAGAACCACCTCGGCGAGCTGTGGGCGCAGTTCCACTTCCTGATGCCGGGCTACCTGGGCGACGCGCGCGAGTTCCAGCGCCGCTGGCGCACGCCGATCGAACGCAACGGCGAGACGCTGCGCGCGCAGCTGCTGGCCGAGCGCGTGCGGCCCTTCATCCTGCGCCGCCGCAAGCACGAGGTGGCGCGCGAACTGCCGCCGGTGACCGAGCAGCTGCTGCGCGTGCGGCTCGAAGGCGCGCAGCGCCTGCTGTACGAAAGCCTGCGCTTCAGCGCCGATGAGCAGGTGCGCCGCCTGCTCGACCGCATCGGCTTCCCCGGCGCGCGCGTGGCGATCCTCGATGCGCTGCTGAAGCTGCGCCAGGTCTGCTGCGATCCGCGGCTGGTCCGTGACGCGCCGGCGGCGGCCCCCGTCGAGAACGCCAAGCTGCAATGGCTGCGCGAGATGCTGCCGACGCTGCTGGCCGAGGGGCGGCGCGTGCTGCTGTTCTCGCAGTTCACGCGCTGGCTCGACCTGCTGCGGCCCGAGCTCGATGCGCTGCAGCTGCCCCACCTGCTGCTGACCGGTGCCACGCCGCCGCCCGCGCGCGGCGCGCTGGTGCAGCGCTTCCAGGCCGGCGAGGTGCCGCTGCTGCTGGCCAGCCTGAAGGCCGGCGGCGTGGGCCTGAACCTGACCGCGGCCGACACCGTGGTGCTGCTCGATCCGTGGTGGAACCCGGCGGTCGAGCAGCAGGCCAGCGCCCGCGCGCACCGCATCGGGCAGACGCGGCCGGTGCTGGTGCTGCGCCTGCTGGCCGAGGGCAGCATCGAGGAACGCATGCTGGCGCTGCAGCAGCGCAAGAGCGTGCTGGCCGACCGGGTGCTGGGCGAGGACGAGGCGCTGGCCACCAAGTTCGACGCGGACGACCTGCCCGGGCTGCTGGCGCCGCTGGCGTGAGCGGCCGCGCGGGCGGCGAGTCAAGTCCGCACGCCGGCTGTCGATAACGCCCTACAGGGACCGCGCCGGATGGACGGGCGCGGCCTGCCCTCGCGCTGTTCAACCGCCACCGCCGCCCCAGGACGACCGATGTCTGAATCCCGCAGCAGCACCGTCGTGACCCACCGCCTGTCGGCGGCCTGGCTGCGCGCGCGCCTGGGCCAGTGGACCGGGGCCCTGCTGGTGCTGCTGGGCTGCGCGGCGTGCGTGCACGGTGTCATCTCCGTCGGCCAGCTGACGCCCGGCGCGGCCGGCCAGGTCGGCGCCGGCGTGCTGCTGGCGCTGCTGGCCAGCCAGTTTCCGGTGCGCATCGCCCGCAGCGAGCAGAGCTTCTCGGCCGCCGGCATCTTCACCATCCTGCTGCTGCTGATGCACGGCCCGGCGGCTGCCGGCCTGGCGGCGGCCGCCGAAACCTGGGGCGGCCGCTGGCGCCGCGCCAACCGCCGCGTCGCGCCGGTGATCGAAGCCAGTGCCGCGGCGCTGGCGATGGTGGCCTGCGGCAGCGTGCTGCAGGCCGTGCTGCCGCTGCTGTCCCGCGGCACTGCGGGCATGCTGGCCACGCTGCTGATGGCGGCCATGCTGTTCGGCAGCCTGCACCATGCCGCCAGCACGGCGCTGATGGCCGCGCTGCGTCCGCTGCTGCAGGGCCGCCCGGCGAGCCCCGAAGACTTCGGCAGGGGCATCGGCTGGACCGGCATCGCCCATGCCGCCACCGCGGCGATCGCCGCGCTGCTGTTCATCGAGCAGCAACGCTCGGGCCTGACGGTGATGCTGGCCATGGCGCTGATCGTCGGGCTGCTGTTCACCACGCTGCACTTCTTCACGCTGCAGCAGCAGGCCGACGATGCGGTGCGCCAGGCCGCCGCCGATGCGGTGGAGCGCGAGGCCGAACTGGCCGCCAGCATCGCGCGCGAGCGTGCCGCCGCGCTGAAGGCCCAGCACGTGCGCGAGCTGGCGCTGAGCGAGCGACGCTTCCACAACGCCTTCACGCATGCACCGATCGGCATGGCGCTGATGTCCTTCGACGGCCACATCCGCCAGGCCAATCCGGCGCTGCACACGCTGCTCGGCTTCGAGGGCGGCGACCTGGAGACACGGCTCTTCACCGAGGTGCTGAACCCGCTGGACGCGGCCTCGCTGCAACGCGAGATGGCCCGCGTGATGCGGCGCGAAGCCGAGTCGCTGAGCCTGGAGCTGTGCTGCCGCCACAGCGACGGCAGCGAGGTCTGGGTCATCGCCAACGGCAGCCTGTTTTCCGAGCCCGGCGCGCACGAGCCCTGCTTCATCCTGCAGATCCAGGACATCAGCGCACGGCGGCGCGCCGAGCACGAGCTGCGCCACCGCGCCTTCCACGACAAGCTCACCGGGCTGCCGAACCGCGACCGCTTCAACGAGCTGCTGTCGCGCGCGCTCGACGCGGCACACACCGACCCGAGCCGCCGCTTCGCGGTGCTGTTCCTCGACTTCGACCGCTTCAAGCTCATCAACGACAGCCAGGGCCACGCCGTCGGCGACGAGTTCCTGGTGCGCGCCTCGGGCCGGCTGCACCGCTGCCTGCGCCACCGCGACACGCTGGCGCGGCTGGGCGGCGACGAGTTCGCGATCCTGGCCGACGACCTGGCCCACGATGGCGACGCGGTGACGCTGGCCGAGCGCCTGCTCGAATCGCTGCGCGAGCCGCTGGGCCTGCCCGGCATCGCCATCACCGCCAGCGCCAGCATCGGCATCACCTTCAGCTCGATGGGCTACCGCTCGCCCGAGGACATGCTGCGCGACGCCGACATCGCGATGTACCGGGCCAAGGTCGACGGCAAGGCGCGCTTCGCGCTGTTCGACGTGCGGCTGCACACCGAGGTGTCGAGCCGGCTGCGGCTGGAAGCCGACCTGCGCGAGGCGCTGGAACGCCGCCAGCTCACCGTGGCCTACCAGCCGATGTTCGAGCTGGCCACGGGCCGGCTGCAGGGCTTCGAGGCGCTGGCGCGCTGGAACCACCCGACGCTGGGGCCGGTGAGCCCGGGCACCTTCATCCCGATCGCCGAGGAATCGGGCCTGGTCGTGCAGCTCACCGACTTCGTGCTCGACAGCGCCTGCCGCCAACTGCGCGAATGGCAGCGCACCAACCCCGAGTTCGACGAGATCGCGGTGCACATCAACGTCGCGTCGAACGACGTCGCCCGCGGCGGGCTGGTCGGCCGCGTCACCGACGTGCTGCAGCGCACCAGCCTGCGTCCGCGCCACCTGAAGATCGAGCTGACCGAGAACATCCTCATGACCCAGCTGGCCGCGGCCATGGGCACCTTGCGGCAGCTGCGCGAGCTGGGCGTCGGCCTGGCGGTGGACGATTTCGGCACCGGCTACTCGTCGCTGAGCCACCTGTCGGTGCTGCCGATCGACAGCCTGAAGATCGACATGTCCTTCGTGCGCAACCTGCGTGTGGGCTCCAGCGAGGCAGCTGTGATCCGCGCCATCGTGCTGCTGGGCACCTCGCTAGGCAAGCGGGTGATCGCCGAGGGGATCGAGTCGCGCTCGCAGCAGGAACAGCTGCGCGACCTGGGCTGCGAGCAGGGCCAGGGCTTCTACCTCTCGCGGCCGCTGCCGCCGGAAGCCGTGCCGCAGCTGCTGGAGGCCGCGCCGACGCAGCCGGCGCCGCTGAACCCGTCGGACACGCTGCCGCAGAGCCTGCAGGTGCACTGAGCCCGCCGTTGCGCAGGCTCAACGACGGCCAGCGCGCGCCGCCCTCAAGATCCGGTCATGGCAACCCGGGTCGGGGAAGGAGGAGGCCAGGTGGGCACTCTGCAACAGCTGTTCAAGCACGGCCTGTGCTGCGCGGGGCTGGGCATCGCGATGGCGGCGCAGGCCGGCCACATCCAGACCATCGACTGCAACATCGACGCCTACAACCTCACCGGGTCCACGGCCAACGACTTCGACATCCAGCTCAGCGGCGTGACGGCCGACGACATCCGGCAGGTCTTCCTGCGGCCGGCGCAGTACTTTCCGGACGTCAGCGTCTCCACCGAGAGCTACGGCGCGCTGATCCACTACTCGGGCCGCGAGATCGCCTCGGGCGACAGCGTGCACATCGGCTACGAGATCTACCCCGCCGGCCCGTGGGGCACGATCGACCAATACTGGTCGCTGGACGGCGCCCGGCTGGGCGGGCCGGAATTCCTCTGCAGGCAACCGACCGACCGGCTCGACGGGCGCGTGACCAACACCAGCGCGGGGGATGTCTGGATCCGGCGCCGCGTGCAGTACCAGGCCGGCGCGGTCGACCTGGCGGACGACCTGGTGCGCAGCAGCAGCTTCTTTGCCGCGGCGCAGCTGATCGACACCGACCCGATCCAGCTGCTGCAGAACCAGAGCACCGACTACCGCTTCGCCGACCTCGGCGGCGGCAGCTACACGATGATCTACGAGGTCTGCAGCGACGCACGCTGCGGCAACGTGACGCAGACCGTGTTCAGCAGCCTGTTCTACGTGCCGGAGCCGGGCGTGCTGGGGCTGGCGGGCCTGGGCCTGCTGCTGCTGGCCGCCTCGCGGCCGCCGCGCCAGCGCTGAAGCCGCCGGCCCGCGGTGGCCGTGGGCGGCCTCTATGATGGCCGCCCCGCATCACCGAGGGTGCCGACAATGTTCGCCCTGCGTGCCGGCTTGGCGCTGGCCTTGCTGATCGGCGCCTGCGCCGCGCCTGCACAGACCGTCGATCCCGTCGAGACGCAGCGCCTGCGCGCGGCCTTCGAGACCGAATGGGACGCGCTGGCCCAGCGCTACCCCGAGTTCGCCACCTTCCGCGGCGACAGCCGCTACGACGACCGCTGGACCGACAACTCGGCGCCAGCGCGGGCCGAGCGCGACCGGCTGGAGCGCGAATGGCTGGCCACCCTGCGGGGCTTCGACCGCAGCAAGCTCTCGGCCAGCGATGCGGTGTCGCTCGACATGGCCCGCGAGCGGGCCGAGTCGGAGGTGCGCATGCAGGCCTTCGAGGGCTGGCGCACGATGCGGCTGGGCAGCCTGCGCGGCATCCAGACCGTGCTGCCGGATGTGCTGCGCGTCAATCCGAACCGCAGCAAGGCCGAGGTCGAGAAGATGCTGGCCCGCATCGCGGCCTACCCCGTGCTGCTGGACCAGGAAATGGCACAGCTGCGGCGCGGCATCGCGCTGGGCTGGGTGGCGTCCAAGCCGGTGCTGCAGCGCGCGCTGGCGCAGATCGACGCGCTGCTGCAGGAGCCCGAGACGACCGCGATCTTCGAGCCCTTCAAGAACCTCGGCCCGGGCGTTGCACCGGCCGAGGCCCAGGCCCTGCGCGCACAGGCGGCGCGGCAGATCGCCGAGCAGGCACAGCCGGCCCTGCGCCGGCTGCGCGACTTCGTGGCCGGCCCCTACATGGCCGCCGCGCCGGCCGAGGGCGCCTACAGCGGCTATCCCGACGGCGCCAAGGTGTACGCGGCCCTGGTGCGCGAGCAGACCACCACGACGATGACGCCCGACGAGATCCATGCGCTCGGTCTCGAGCTGGTGGCCGTGCTGCGGGCGCAGATGGAAGACGTGATGCGCGACAGCGGCTTCACCGGCGACTTCAAGGCCTTCCTGCGGTACTTGAACACCGATCCGAAGTTCTTCTACGCCAGCCCCGAGGCCATGCTCGCCGGCTACCGCGACATCGCCAAGCGCATCGATCCCGAACTGCCCCGGCTGTTCGCCGAACTGCCGCGCCTGCCCTACGGCGTGCGCGCGATGCCCGCCTACCTGGGGCCGGGTGCTGCGGAGAACTACACCCGCGGCACCGCCGACGGCAAGCGGGCCGGCTGGTTCAATGCCAACACCGAAGCCTGGAAGCTGCGGCCGCGCTGGACCATGGAAACGCTGGTCGCGCACGAGGCCGTCCCCGGCCACCACCTGCAGACCGCGCGGGCCCTGGAGTTGCGGGACCTGCCGGCGTTCCGGCGCAGCGCCTTCTACCCGGCCTTTGGCGAAGGCTGGGCGCTCTATGCGGAGACCCTGGGGCCCGAGCTTGGCCTGTACACCGACCGCTACAGCCTGTTCGGCCATCTGCAGGCGCAGATCTTCCGTGCCGCGCGGCTGGTGGTCGACACCGGCCTGCACGCCATGGGCTGGCCGCGGCAGCGCGCCATCGACTACCTGGCCGAACAGACCGGCTACGACCAGGAGATGGTGAGCGCCGAGGTCGACCGCTACCTGTCGAACCCGGGGCAGGCGCTCACCTACATGATCGGCGAGCAGAAGATCCTGTCGCTGCGCGACAAGGCCCGCCAGGCGCTGGGCGCCCGGTTCGACATCCGCCAGTTCCACATGGCCGTGCTGGACCAGGGCGCGGTGCCGCTGCAGGTGCTGGAGCGACTGGTCGACGACTGGATTGCCCGGCAGAAGGTCGCTCAATAAAAGATCCCAATCGCGGCGATCCTCTTAATCAACCCACGCAATGCTGCAGCGCACATAGCATGACGCCTGTTCCAACCCACTCCAAACAGGAAACAAGCCATGTCGCTGATCAACACCACGCTGAAGCCCTTCAAGGCCACCGCCTACCACCAGGGCAAGTTCATCGAGGTCACCGAAGCCAGCCTGAAGGGCAAGTGGTCGGTGCTGTTCTTCTACCCGGCAGACTTCACCTTCGTCTGCCCCACCGAGCTGGGTGACCTGGCCGACCACTACGACACGTTCAAGGCGCTCGGCGTCGAGGTCTACGGCGTTTCCACCGACACGCACTTCACGCACAAGGCCTGGCACGACAGCTCGGAAACCATCGCCAAGGTCAAGTACCCGCTGATCGGCGACCCGACCGGCACCCTGACCCGCAACATGGGCGTGATGATCGAGGAAGAAGGCCTCGCGCTGCGCGGCACCTTCGTGATCAACCCCGAAGGCCAGATCAAGCTGATGGAAGTGCACGACAACGGCATCGGCCGCGACGCCCAGGAACTGCTGCGCAAGGTGCAGGCCGCCCAGTACGTGGCCAACCACCCGGGCGAGGTCTGCCCCGCCAAGTGGACGCCGGGCGCCGAGACGCTGGCCCCGTCGCTGGACTTGGTCGGGAAGATCTGACCCCACCCCCGTAGCGGCCTTGCGGCCGCCTCCCCCTCAAGGGGGCGCCCCCGGGCGGCCCGGCAAAGCCGGTTCCGCGGGGTCACTCGAATGGCCCAACCCGGCGCGCTGCGCCTGGTTTGGGTGAAGCCTTGCCATCGACGTCTGGAGCCGCTCATGCTGGACACCGCCCTGCAAACGCAATTGAAGGCCTACCTCGAGAAGCTGCGCAAGCCGATCGAGCTGATCGCCTCGGTCGATGCGTCGCCGAAGTCGCAGGAGCTGCTGACGCTGCTGCGGCAGATCGAATCGCTGTCATCCAAAGTGAGCGTCAGCCTGCGCGACGACGGCGAACGCCTGCCTTCGTTTGCGATCGCCGCGGCCGGCGAGCCGGCGCGCGTGCGCTTCGCCGGCATTCCGCTGGGCCACGAGTTCAGCTCGCTGGTGCTGGCGCTGCTGCAGGTGGGCGGCCATCCGCCGAAGCTCGAGCCGGAGGTCATTGCCCAGATCCAGGCACTGGAGGGCGAGCACCATTTCGAGACCTACATGTCGCTGACGTGCCAGAACTGCCCGGAGGTCGTGCAGTCGCTGAACCTGATGGCGGCCCTGAACCCGCGCATCACGCATGTCACGATCGACGGCGCGCTGTTTCAGGACGAAGTGCAGCAGCGGCAGATCATGGCGGTGCCCTCGATCTTCCGCAACGGCCAGGCCTTCGGCCAGGGCCGCATGGGCGTCGCCGAAATCCTGGCCAGGCTCGACACCGGCGCCGCACAGCGCAGCGCCGCAAAGCTCAACGACAAACCGGTGTTCGACGTGCTGATCGTCGGTGGCGGCCCGGCCGGCGCGGCCGCGGCGGTGTACGCGGCGCGCAAGGGCATCCGCACCGGCGTGGTGGCAGAACGGTTCGGCGGCCAGACGCTGGACACCCTGGGCATCGAGAACTTCATCTCGGTGGCGCACACCGAAGGCCCGAAGTTCGCGAACGCGCTGGAACAGCATGTGCGCGAATACGAGGTCGACGTGATGAACGCACAGCGGGCCGAGAAGCTGGTGCCGGGCGAGATCGTCGAGGTGCAGCTGGCCGGTGGCGCGACGCTGAAGAGCCGCAGCGTCATCGTCTCCACCGGCGCGCGCTGGCGTGAGGTGAACGTGCCGGGCGAGCGCGAATACCGCAACCGTGGCGTGGCCTACTGCCCGCACTGCGACGGCCCGCTGTTCAAGGGCAAGCGCGTCGCGGTGATCGGCGGGGGCAACTCCGGCGTCGAAGCGGCGATCGATCTGGCCGGCATCGTCGCCCAGGTGACGCTGCTGGAATTCGCCGACCAGCTGCGCGCCGATGCGGTGCTGGTGGCCAAGCTGAAAAGCCTGCCCAATGTCACCGTGACCACCGGCGCGCAGACCACCGCGATCCACGGCGATGGCCACAAGGTCAACGGCCTGGCCTACACCGATCGTGCGACCGGCCAGTCCCACACGCTCGCGCTGGAAGGCGTGTTCGTGCAGATCGGCCTGGTGCCGAACACCGAGTGGCTGAAGGGCACGCTCGAGCTCAGCCGGCACGGCGAAATCGTTGTCGACGCCAAGGGCCAGACCAGCGTGCCCGGCGTGTTCGCGGCGGGTGACGTGACCACGGCGCCGTTCAAGCAGATCATCATTGCCGCGGGCGACGGCGCCAAGGCCGCGCTCGGCGCCTTCGACCACCTGATCCGCAGCGGCGCGCCAGCCGCCGCCACGGCGTGAAGCGGGTCACGAACCTGACTTTGGACACGCTCGACTTCGCGTGATCTGACACGATTGGCAGGCTCACGCTGACAGCAGGAAACAAGGGCTGCGCCTAGTATGGGTGCATGCCCCGCAGCCCCCTGCCCACCCTCGCCGCCGCGCTGGCCCTGACGGCCGGCGCGAACCTGGCGCGGGCGGACGAGCCCGCGGCGCCGCGCGACGGACTCTCGGTCGACACCGATGCGGTGATCGTCGATGTCACCCCCCAGCGCGCCTTGCGCGAGCCCGCGACCGGCGGCCCGACCCAGTATGCGTCCGGCACCCGCACGATGCTGTGGTCGCGCCGGGGCGCGGTGCAGTGGGGCCTGGGGCTGGAGCAGCCCGCTGCGCAGGCCGCGGGCATGCTGCAGCCGGGGTTGCTGCCGGCGCCGCGCATGCTGCTCGGGGCCAGCCTGGACACCAGTGCCAGCACCCAGCTGCAATGGCGCACGCCCGTGCCGGCCGGGCTGGCACGCGATGGGCAGGAACCGCCGCGGACCATGGAGCTTTCGCTGGTGCTCAAGCCCAGCGATTCGTTGGCTGCGCTGCGGCGCGGCGCCTTGATGCGGCTGGAGCTGAGCGGCCAGACACAGCTTTCGCTGCGGCCGCGCGGCGGTCGCCTGGGCCTGCTGCTGACCAGCAAGTGGTGAGTCCGCGCTGAAGCGCGACGAGGCCGCCGCCACGGGCACAATCGCAGGCTTTTTGCCCCGCCTCGCGGCGCGGGCGTCGAGCCTCCCGTGTTCAAGAACCTGATGGTCTACCGCCTGGCGCCGCATTGGTCGGCCAGCCCGGCCGAAATCGAAGACAAGCTGCAGCAGGCGCGCTTCGTCGAATGTGGCGCGACGCAGCCGCGCTCGGCCGGCTGGGTCGAGCCGCGCGAAGTGGCCAACGGCCCGCTGATCGAGGTGGTCGACGGCCAGTGGCTGCTGATGCTGATGGTCGAGCAGAAGGTGCTGCCCGGCGCGGTGGTCAAGCGTCAGGTCGAAGCGCTGGCCGCGAAGATCGAGCAGCAGACCGGCCGCAAGCCCGGCAAGAAGCAGCTGCGCGAGCTGAAGGACCAGGCTCAGCTGGACCTGCTGCCGATGGCCTTCACCAAGCGCGCGGCGATGCGGGTCTGGATTGCGCCGGCCGAGCGCCTGCTGATGATCGATGCCGGCAGCAGCGCGAAGGCCGACGAGGTGCTGACGCAGCTGACCAAGAGCCTGCCCGGGCTGTCGGCCCAGTTGATCAACACCGCGCTCTCACCCGCCGCGGCCATGGCCGAATGGCTGAGCAGCGGCGAAGCGCCTTCCGGCTTCAGCATCGACCGCGATTGCGAACTGAAGGCCGCCGAAGGCGAGAAGCCCGCGGTGCGCTATGCCCGGCATGCGCTGGACATCGACGAGATCCGCGGCCACATCGCGGCCGGCAAGCAGCCGACCCGGCTGGCGCTCACCTGGCAGGGCCGCGTGTCCCTCGTGCTGACCGAGGCGATGCAGATCAAGAAGCTCGCGTTCCTCGACGGCGTGTTCGAGGGTCGCAAGGCGAAGAAGGACGAGGCCTTCGACGCCGACGCGGCGATTGCCACCGGCGAGCTGGCGCCGCTGCTCGGGGACCTGATCGACGCGCTGGGCGGCGAAGAGGCCATCGGGCAGTAGCCGATCAGGTGTCCTTGCTGACCGTGATGGTCGGGAACTTGGCGCTGAAGTCCTTGGCCTTCTCGGCGATCTTCACCGCCAGCTGCCGCGCGATCTGCCGGTAGAGCGCGGCGGTCTCGCCGTCGGGGTCGGCCACCACGGTGGGATGGCCGGAGTCGGCCTGCTCGCGGATGGCGCGGGTCAGCGGCAGCGCGCCCAGGTAGTCCATCTTGTACTCGGCAGCCATCTTGCGGCCGCCGTCGGCGCCAAAGATGTGCTCGGTGTGACCGCAGTTCGGGCAGCAGTAGACCGCCATGTTCTCGACCAGGCCGAGGATCGGCACGCCGACTTTCTCGAACATCGCGACGCCCTTCTTCGCATCGAGCAGGGCAATGTCCTGCGGCGTCGTGACGATCACCGCGCCGGTCAGCGGCACGCGCTGGCTCAGCGTGAGCTGGATGTCGCCGGTGCCGGGCGGCATGTCGACGATCAGGTAGTCGAGGTCCTTCCAGTTCGTCTGCCGCAGCAACTGGTCGAGCGCCTGCGTGGCCATCGGGCCGCGCCAGATCATGGCCTGGTCAGGCTCGACCAGGAAGCCGATCGACATCACCTGCAGGCCATGGCCATGCATCGGCTCCATGGTCTTGCCGTCCTCGCTTTCGGGCCGGCCGGTCACGCCCAGCATCATCGGCTGGCTGGGGCCGTAGATGTCCGCATCGAGCACGCCCACCGACGCGCCTTCGGCGGCCAGCGCCAGCGCCAGGTTGGCGGCGGTGGTGCTCTTGCCGACGCCGCCCTTGCCGGAGGCGATGGCGACGATGTTCTTCACGCCCGGCAACAGCTGCACGCCACGCTGCACCGCATGCGCGGTGATCTGCGAGTTCACCGTCACGCTGACGTTGGTGACGCCCGGCACCTGGCGCGCCGCGTCGATCAGCGCACGCCGCACCGAGGCGAACAGGCTCTTGGCCGGGTAGCCCAGCACGACATCGAAGGACACGTCGCCGCCCTCGATGCGCAGGTTCTTCAACTGGCGGCTTGACACATGGTCCTTGCCGGTGTGGGGATCGGGAACAGTCTTCAGCGCTGCCAGCAGCGCGGCTTCGGTCGGAGCGGTCGTGGCGGTCATGACAGCCAGTCTAGCGTCCCGGCGGCGACAGCAACGGCAGCGTGGGAACGAGGGGCGCTTCCTAGAATCGGCCGTCGCCCTTCCCCGCCGCCCACGATGACCAGCACCGCCGCTCCTGCTGCCGACACCTTTCGCGACCTGCCGTCGCTGCTGCGCGAGCATGCGAACGCCAGGCCCGATGCGCTGGCCCTCCACGATGCGCAAGGCAGCCTCCGCTACGGCGAGCTCGATGCCCTGGTCGACCGCGTGGCGGCCAGCCTGCAGCGCGACGGCCTGCAGCCGCAGGACGTGATCGCGATCTGCGCGGCCAGCAGCATCGACTACCTGGCAGTCTTCCTCGGCGCCTTGCGCGCCGGCCTCGCGGTGGCCCCGTTGGCGCCGAGTGCCACACCGGCTCAGCTGGCCGGCATGGTGGCCGATGCGGGCGCACGGATGCTCTTCCTCGACGCCCCGGTGGCAAGCGCACTGGCCGAAGGCGCCATCGACCTAGGCGATGAAGTGGTGAGCGTCAGGCTCGATGCAGGCACCGGCGATGGCGATCGACCGCTGGCGCAGTGGCTGCTGCCGGCGGGCGCGCGACCGCGCCCGGTCAGCATCGATCCGGCCTGGGCCTTCAACCTGATCTATTCGTCCGGCACCACGGGCACGCCCAAGGGCATCGTCCAGCCGCATGCGATGCGCTGGGCGCACATCCAGCGCGCGGCGATGTCGGGCTATGCGCCCGACGCCGTCACTTTGATCGCGACGCCGCTGTACTCCAATACCACCTTGGTGTCGGTGATCCCGACGCTCGCCCATGGCGGCCAGGTGGTGCTGATGCCGAAGTTCGATGCGCAGAAGTATCTGCAGCTCGCGCAGGCCCATCGCGCCACGCACACGATGCTGGTGCCCGTGCAATACCAGCGGCTGATGGCGCGACCCGACTTCGATGACTACGACCTGTCGTCCTTCAAGGCCAAGTTCTGCACCAGCGCACCCTTCCATGCCGATCTGAAGGCCGACGTGCTGGCCCGGTGGCCCGGCGCGCTGGTGGAGTACTACGGCATGACCGAGGGTGGCGGCACCTGCATCCTGCAGGCCCACCTGTTCCCGCACAAGTTGCACACGGTGGGGCAGCCCGCCGAAGGGCATGACATACGGCTGATCGACGAGGCCGGACAGGAAGTGCCGGCCGGCGAGGCCGGCGAGGTGGTGGGCCGCTCGCCCGGCATGATGACCGGCTACCACAACCAGCCCGCCAAGACGGCCGAAGCGGAGTGGTACGACGCGCAGGGACGGCGCTACATCCGCACCGGCGACATCGGCCGCTTCGATGCCGATGGCTTCCTCACCTTGTTCGACCGTCGCAAGGACATGATCATCAGCGGCGGCTTCAACATCTACCCGAGCGATCTGGAGGCCGTGCTGCGCCGACACCCGGCGGTGGCCGATGCCGCGGTGATCGGTGTGCCCTCGGCCGAATGGGGCGAGACGCCGGTGGCCTGCGTCGTGCCGCGGCCGGAGGCCCAGGCCACGCCAGAGGCCATCCGCGAATGGGTCAATGCCCAGGTGGGCAAGACCCAGCGCCTGGCGGCGCTGCGCTTCACCGATGAACTGCCACGCAGCGCGATCGGCAAGGTGCTCAAGCGCGAACTGCGCGAGGCCTGGGGCCGCAGCTCGGACCATTGACGGCGACTTCGCGCCGGTTTCCAAGCAGGCACAGGCCCGCGCCAATTCAGTGCGCGGTCAGCGGCTCGCACTTGGCACGCCACGTGCATCTCTTTCCCTCTTGAGGACGTATTTGCTTATCCGAATTGCGATGAACTTTCAAGCGTAAACACGCTGGTAACCGCCTTGACGCTTTAAGGTGTTGCACCAAGAAAACAGCGAATTCTTTCAAGCTATATTCCCCCCCTTCGCAGTGGAGAGAGCTGCGGCTGGCCCACAAGGCCACGTATCGTAAAAAGTCACAGAGACCCGACGTCAAAACGACGGGCCTTCTGGAGGTTAACGAGTGGATTACGCTCAACAGCAACGCAACCCGGGCAAACACCTGACCGGGTTCTCAGTGGTCGTCGTTCTGCACATCATTCTGGGATGGGCATTGGTGAACGGTCTGGCCCGCAAGATCGTCGAAGTCGTCAAGGCACCGATCGAAACCAAGATCATCGAGGAGGTGAAGCCGCCTCCGCCCCCGCCGCCGGAGAACCTGCCGCCGCCACCGAAGACGGCGCCGCCGCCGCCTTCCTTCGTGCCGCCGCCGGAAGTGCAGATCGCCAACCCTCCGCCGGCGCCGAGCATCACGGTGACGCGTGAGGTACCGCCGCCCGCCGCTCCGGTGACGATTGCGCCGCCGCCCGGACCGCCGACGCCGCCGGCTCCGCCCCCGCGCGCTGCCGCGAAGCCGGCCATTGCCAACGTGCAGCAGTGCGCGCCGAAGGGTGACGACTACCCGCCGGCCGCGCTGCGCGCCGAGGCCACCGGCACGACCAAGGTCCGCTTCGTCATCGATGGCGCCGGCAAGCTCATCAAGTCCGATGTGGTCAAGTCGGCCGGCTCGTCGCGCGAACATCGCCTGCTGGACCGCGTCGCGCTCGAGAAGCTCAGCAGCTGCAATTTCACGCCTGGCATCGACGAGAACGGCAAGCCCGCGGGCGGCACGTTCGAAGTCGACTACGTCTGGAAGATCGAGTAGCGCACGCCCATACGCTGCTCGTTGCCACGCCTCTCCCCTACCCTGTTTCAACCGCGCAGCAAGATCTCTTACCGAGGGATTTGCGCGCCCGTTCCTGCCTGGAGTCACCCATGTTCCTGAACAAGTATCTGCGTGCGCCGCTGGCTGCTGCACTGATGGCCCTTGCCACCCTCGCCTCGACCACGCTGCCGACCACGGCGCAGGCCCAGGCATCCGCGCCGGCGGCCGAAGCGCCGGCACCGGCCGCAGCACCGGCACCCGCGCCCGCGCCGGCCGCCACCGTGGCCAAGGAAAGCGTCGAGAACCCTTACGGCATCGCCACGATGGTGCGCGATGGTGACTTCGTGACCCGCGGCACGCTGATCATCATGATCATCATGTCGATGGGCAGCTGGTACATCATCTTCACCAAGCTTTGGGAGCAGCGCCGTCTGTTCAAGGCCGCCGACGGCGTGAACGACAGCTTCTGGAAGGCCGGTTCCGTGGCCAAGGGTGCCAGCTCGCTGGACGAAAGCAGCGCCTTCCGCTACATCGCCGAGCAAGGCATCAAGGCCGACGAGCACCACGAAGGCAGCCTGGTCGAACAGATCGACCGCCACACCTGGATCGGCATGAGCGTGCAACGCGCCACCGACAACATCAACAGCCGCCTGCAGGACGGCCTGGCCTTCCTGGCGACGGTGGGCTCCACCGCGCCGTTCGTCGGCCTGTTCGGCACGGTGTGGGGCATCTACCACGCGCTGACGGCCATCGGCATTGCGGGTCAGGCTTCGATCGACAAGGTGGCCGGCCCGGTGGGCGAGGCGCTGATCATGACCGCGTTCGGCCTGGCCGTCGCGGTGCCCGCGGTGATGGGCTACAACTGGCTGATCCGCCGCAACAAGGGCGTGATGGAGCGCGTGCGTGCGTTCTCGGCCGACATCCACAACGTGCTGCTGGCCGGCAAGCGCTGAAGACATTGCCAGCAGGCGCGTACCGGCCCGTCACGAGCGGGTCGCGCGCCTGATGCCGAGCAAGGAGTAGAGCTATGGCCATGAGTGTTGGCTCGCCTGATGGCGACGGCGAAGACCAGATGAATTCCAGCATCAACACCACGCCCCTGGTGGACGTGATGCTGGTGCTGCTGATCATCTTCCTGATCACGATTCCGGTGGTGACGCAGAGCATCCAGCTCGAGCTGCCCAAGGAGCGCAACGTTCCCACGCAGACCAAGCCGGAGAACATCCTGCTGGCCGTGAGCAAGGACGGCGACTACTACTGGAACACGCGCAAGATGCCCGACATCGAGTCGATCGTGACCGAGTTGAAGAAAGAAGCGGTCAAGGAGCCGCAGCCCGAACTGCACATCCGCGGCGACCAGGATGCGCGCTACGAAAGTGTTGGCCGCCTCGTGGTGGCGGCCCAGCGGGCCGGCATCGCCAAGGTGGGCTTCATCACCGAGCCGCCGCCCAACGGCCAGTAAGCCCGCGAACGACAAGACAGAAGGAGCCTGAACATGGCCATGAGTGTGGGCGCCAGCGACGACGACATGATGGTGGACATGAACACCACGCCGCTGATCGACGTGATGCTGGTGCTGCTGATCATGTTCATCATCACCATTCCCGTGCAGACGCATGCGGTGAAGATGAACATGCCGGTCAACAGCAATGCGGCGCCGCCGCCGAAGCCGCCCGAGATCATCCGCATCGACGTCGACTTCGACGGCACGATCGGCTGGAACGGCATCCTGGTGCCGGACCGCAACGACCTCGAGGCCCGCCTGTCCCAGGTGGCTGCACAGCCCGATCAGCCGGAGGTGCACCTGCGCCCGAACAAGCTGGTGAGCTACAAGGTCGTCGCGATGGTGATGGCCAGCGCGCAGCGCCTGGGTGTCACCAAGATCGGCCTGGTCGGCAACGAGCAATTCCTGAATTGAGCCCACGATGAAAAAGCTCCACGCCTTGGCCGCCGCTGCGATGCTGGCGGTGGCAATCGGCGCGGCGCAGGCCCAGGCCGTGCGCCCCGAGGTCGGCAAGCCGCTGCAGCAGGCCAGCGAGTTGCTGCGCGCGGGCAAGGCCAAGGAGGCGCTGGCCAAGGTGCGCGAAGCCGATGCTGTCGGCGGCAAGACCGCCGCCGAGCAGACGATGATCGAGCGCATGCGCGGTGCCGCGGCACAGCGTGCCGGTGACACTGCCACCGCGATCCAGGCCTTCGAAGCGCTGTTCCCAAAGCTGTCGGGCGCAGATGCGGCTCAGGTGGCCGAGCAGCTGGCCTTCGCCTTCTCGCAGCAGAAGGACTGGCCGCGCACCAGCCAGTGGGCGCAGAAGGCCCAATCGCTCGGCAGCACGAGTCCGCAGCTGAAGCAGCTGCTGGCCTATGTGCAGAGCCAGAGCGGTGACTACAGCGCCATCGCGCGCGAAGCCGCCGCGGCCGTGTCCGCCGCCGAACAGGCGGGCCGCCGTCCCGAGGAAGGCGACCTGTTGCGCCTGGCCGATGCCCAGCAGCGCACCGGCAATGCCGCCGGCCAGACGGCCACGCTGGACAAGCTGCTGACCTACTATCCGAAGAAGGAATACTGGTCCATCTTCCTGGGCCGCCTGCCCCGCAAGAGCGGCTTCTCCGACCGTTTCTCGCTCGACGTGATGCGCCTGAAGCTGGCCACCGGCAACCTGAGCAAGACCGAGGAATTCATGGAAATGGCCCAGCTCTCGCTGCAGGCCGGCTACCCGGCCGAGGGCAAGGCCATCATCGAAAAGGGTTTTGCCAGCGGCGCCCTGGGGCAAGGCCCCGAGGCCGAGCGCCACAAGCGCCTGCGCGACCTGGCCATCAAGCAGGAGGGCGAAAGCAAGGCTTCGATCGAACAGCGCGCAAAGGACGCGGCCACCGCCAAGGACGGCAACGACCTGGTGCAGATCGGCTATGCCTACGTCACGATGGGTCAGGCCGACAAGGGCATTCCGCTGATCGAACAAGGCATCGCCAAGGGCGGCCTGAAGCGACCCGAAGACGCCAAGCTGCGGCTGGGCCTGGCCCTGCTGCAAGGCGGCAAGGCCAAGGCCAAGGCCGTGCAGACCCTGCGCAGCGTGCAAGGCAACGACGGCGGCGCCGACCTCGGCCGGCTGTGGGCGCTGTACGCACAAACCAACGGTTGAATCTCGACGCGTTGGCGCTGCCCTACCTCGAAGCGCTGGGCGATGGCGTCTATGCCATCGACACCGGCTTCCATCGGCCGCGCTACGACGCGGCCTATTTGTTGGTGGAGTCCGGTCGCGCGGCCTTCATCGACACCGGCACCAACTTCGCGGTGCCGCGCCTGCTGGCCGCCCTGCACGCGCTGGGGCTCGCCCCGGACGACGTGGACTACGTGATCCCGACACACGTGCACCTCGACCATGCCGGCGGGGCCGGGCTGTTGATGCAGTCGCTGCCCCGGGCCACGATGCTGGTGCATCCGCGCGGCGCGCGACACATGATCGACCCGACTGCGCTGTACCTCAGTGCGCTGTCGGTCTACGGCGCCGACGAGATGCAACGTGCCTACGGCCAGTTGCACGCGGTGCCCGCCCGGAGGGTCCGCACGCCGGCCGATGGCGAGACGGTGGACCTGGCCGGCCGCCCGCTGCGCTTCATCGACACACCGGGCCACGCGCGCCACCACCACTGCATCTGGGACGAACGCACCGGCGGCTGGTTCACCGGCGACACCTTCGGCCTGTCCTATCGCGAATTCGACACGACCGAGGGCGCCTGGATCCTGCCGACCACCACGCCGGTGCAGTTCGAGCCCGATCCGCTGCGCCGCTCGATCGACCGGCTGCTGGCGGCCCAGCCACGCTGCATGTACCTGACGCATTACAGCCGCGTGCAGGGTGTGCCGCGGCTGGCCGAGCTGCTGCACGAGCAGATCGACGCGATGGTGGCGCTGGGCCTGGCGCTGCGCCACGCCGCCGATCGGCATGCCCAGCTGGTGCAGGGCCTGCGCGCGCTGTACCGCGGCCAGCTGCAACGCCATGGCATCACGGCCGACAGCGCGACCGAGGCGCTGGCGCTGGACATCGAGCTCAATGCCCAGGGCCTGGGCATCTGGCTCGACCGGCGCGCCGACCGGCGGCCGCGCTGACGCGCACCTGACGCCGGCCTAACGCCAATCCGGCGCGGCCAACTGCTTCAGCGCAAGGCGGCCGCCTCGCGCGCCAGCCGCGTGATGCGCGCCCAGTCCTTCGCCGCCACCGCATCGGCGGGCGTCAGCCACGAACCGCCGCAGACCTTGACATTGGGCAGCGCCAGGAACTGGGGCGCGGTCTCGAGCGTGATGCCCCCGGTGGGGCAGAACACCACATCGGGGAACGGGCCGGCCAGCGCCTTCAGCATCGGGATGCCCCCGGCCTGCTGCGCCGGGAAGAACTTCAGGAAGTCCAGTCCATCGCCGTGTGCGCTCATCACCTCGCTGGCGGTGGCCACACCGGGCAGCAGCGGCAGGTCCAGTTCGCGGCAGGCGCGGCCGACTTCGGCGGTGTAGCCAGGGCTCACGGCGAAGCGGCTGCCCGCATCGCGCGCCGCGCGCGCATCGGCCGCACTGCGGATCGTGCCGGCGCCGACGATGGCCTCGGGCAGCGCCTTGGCAATGGCCTCGATGCAGTCCAGCGCCACCGGCGTGCGCAGCGTCACTTCCAGCACCTTCACGCCGCCGGCGAGCAGCGCTTCGGCCAGCGGCACCGCATCGGCCACTTGTTGCAGCACGATCACCGGAATCACGGGGCCATGGCTGGCCAGGCTGAGGGTATCGATCATCTCGGGCTTCATTCTCGTCAGGCTCACAACCAGGTGATGGCGCCCTGCTCGGCGCTGCTGACATGGCGGCGCATGCCACCGAAGAGTTCGCGGCCCAGGCCGTGGGCGTTGTCCACGGCCTGCGCCGCGTCAAGGGTCTGCGCTGAGCGTGCCGCCCACTCGGCCTCGTCGACCAGCACATCGAGCTGGCCCTGCACCGCATCGAGCCGGATGCGGTCGCCGGTGCGCACCCGGGCCAGCGGCCCGCCGGCCAGCGCTTCAGGGCTGACATGGATCGCCGCCGGCACCTTGCCGGAGGCGCCGCTCATGCGCCCATCGGTCACCAGCGCCACCTTGAAGCCCTTGCCCTGCAGCACGGCCAGCGGCGGCGTCAGCTTGTGCAGCTCGGGCATGCCGTTGGCGCGCGGCCCCTGGAAGCGCACCACGGCGACGAAGTCGCGCTCGAGCTCGCCAGCCTTGAACGCCTTCTGCAGCGCTTCCTGGCTTTCGAACACGATGGCCGGCGCCTCGACCACATGGCGGTCTTCCGGCACCGCCGAGACCTTGATCACCGAGCGGCCGAGGTTGCCTGTCAGCAGCCGCAGGCCGCCGGACGGCGAGAACGGCGCCGTGGCGCTGCGCACCACCGCGCTGTCGCCGCTCTCGGCCGGGAGCGTCTGCCAGCGGAGACCGTCGTCGGACAGGCGCGGCACCTGGCCGTAGGCCGCGAGGCCGCCGCTGGCCACCGTGGCGACATCGGGATGCAGGCAACCGCTGTCCAGCAGCTCGCGCAGCACGAAGCCGGTGCCACCGGCCGCCTGGAACTGGTTCACGTCGGCACTGCCGTTCGGGTACACGCGCGCCAGCAGCGGCACTTCGGCCGACAGCTCGGAGAAGTCGGTCCAGTCGATCAGGATGCCGGCGGCGCGCGCCACCGCGACCCAGTGGATCAGGTGATTGGTCGACCCGCCGGTGGCCAGCAGCGCGACCATCGCATTGACGATCACCCGCTCGTCGACCAGCCGGCCGATCGGCGTGTAGCGCTGCGCGCGGGTGATGCCCAGCACGGTACGCACCGCCTCGCGCGTCAGCGCCTCGCGCAGCGGGGCATGCGGGTGCACGAAGGCTGCGCCAGGCACATGCAGGCCCATCGCCTCCAGCAGCATCTGATTGCTGTTGGCTGTGCCGTAGAAGGTGCAGGTGCCGGCGCCGTGGTAGGCGGCCTGTTCGGCCTGCAGCAGCTGGTCGCGACCGACCAGGCCTTGCGCATGCTGCTCACGCACCTTGGCCTTGTCGTTGTTCGACAAGCCCGAGCTCATCGGCCCGGCGGGCACGAAGACGCAGGGCAGGTGGCCGAAGTGCAGCGCCCCGATCAGCAGGCCCGGCACGATCTTGTCGCAGATGCCCAGCAGCAGCGCGCCGTCGAACACGTCATGGGTCAGCGCGATCGCGGTGGCCATCGCGATGGTGTCGCGCGAGAACAGCGACATCTCCATGCCCGGCAGGCCCTGCGTCACGCCGTCGCACATCGCCGGCACCCCGCCGGCCACCTGCGCGGTGGCGCCATGGCGGCGCGCCTCGTCGCGGATCAGCGCCGGGTAGTTCTCGTAGGGCTGGTGCGCCGACAGCATGTCGTTGTAGGCCGTCACCACCGCCAGGTTGGGCGCGCGCTCGGCCACCACGCGCAAGCGCTCGTCGCCCGGCATCGCCGCGAAGGCATGCGCCACGTTGGCACAGCCCATGCGTTGGCTGCCGGCAGGACGCTGGGCCAAGGCGTCGATGCGGTCCAGGTAGTCGCGCCGGGTGCCCGCGCTGCGCTCGCGGATGCGCCCGGTGATGTCGGCGATGCGTGTCTTCATGGCGAAATGGTAACTCATGGCGCCCATAACAGGTAATCAAATTACATTGCCATGCGGATCACTCGGGATGAGGGCCGCGTTCTGGCATGCTTGCGGGCCGCCACCATGCTGAAGCCACTGCGCGATCCGATCCCGCTGCTCGAACGCACCCTCGCCGAGTGGGGTGGCGAGCAAGACCTCTGGGTCTTTGGCTATGCCTCGCTGATCTGGCGCCCGGAGTTCGAGGCGGCCGAGCGACGTCATGCCTGGGTGCGCGGCTGGCACCGTGCCTTCCAGATGCGTTCACGCGTCAACCGCGGCTCGCCGGAGCAGCCGGGCCTGGTGTTCGCGCTGGTCTCCGGCGGCATGTGCCGCGGGGTGGTGTTCCGCATTCCGCGCGAGCGGGCCGATGAGGAACTGGTGCGGCTGTGGCAGCGCGAGATGCCCACCGGCGTCTACGACCCGCGCTGGCTGCGCTGCCACACGCCACAGGGGCCGGTGAAGGCGCTGGCCTTCACCCTGAGCCGTCGCAGCCCCAACTTCACCGGCCGCATCGATGACGCCCAGATGCTGCACATCCTGCGCCATGCGCACGGACGCTATGGCAGCACGCTGGATTATTTGGTTCAGACAGCCCACGCGCTGCGCATGCAGCAGGTGCGCGACCGCGAGATCGAGCGCCTCGTGAACCTGGCGCGGCGCCAGGGCCTGCTGACCTGAATCAGGGCAGGCCGGCGCTGCGCAGGGCACCGGGCACCGTGTGGCCCGAGCGCAGTGCGTCCAGGTCGGCTTCGGTGTCAACGTCCACCAGCACGCCGGGATCGTCGACCTCGAGGCCGTACGACGGGTAGCGGGCCACGACACGCCGCGCCCCTTCGTCGCCACTGAGCTGCACCAAGTCCGAGAACAATTCGGCGGCAAAACCCACCGGGTGGCCGCGCCGGCCGCGGTATTGCGCGAAGACCACCGGATGCTGGCCGAGCAAGCCCGCCACCGTGCTCAAGGTGGCCGGGCTGACCATCGGCATGTCGCCGGGCAGCACCAGCCAGCCCGGCGCATGGGGCCGGGCGGTGACACCTGCGGCGATCGAGTACCCCATGCCGAGGGCGGCCGGACTGCCGCTGCCCACCTCGGGCAGCACCACCACGTCGCGCCGGGCCACCCAGCGCGCGGCCTCCGACGCGAGCGGCGCGGTCGTGACCACCACCACCGGCAGGCCGCTTTCGATGGCATGCGAGATCGTCTGCCCAAGCACGCTCTGCTCGCCCAGGCCCTGCTCGAGCTTGTGCCCGGCGCCACGAAAGCGACTGCCGCGGCCGGCAGCAAGCACGATGACGACGGGTTGCGATTTCATGGATGAACACAAGCATGAGGTCGGCACCCGCCCTTCGACAGTCGGAGGATCACTTAAGGCCTTCCACGTAGGGAAAGCCCCGCAACCCGGTGCAGACCCCGAAGATCCCACGAGCCGCTGACGGGCGCGCCACGCCCTGCGCGGCATACTGTCGTGCATGGACAGCCACCAGATCGCCAGCCTGCGCAAGAGCTACGAGCGTGCCGAACTCGACGAATCGGCGTCCGAGGCCCTGCCGCTGCGCCAGTTCGCCCTGTGGTTGCAGCAGGCCATCGACGGGCAGCTGCCGGAGCCGAATGCGATGACGCTGGCCACCGTCGGCGCCGATGGCCGGCCTTCCACGCGTGTCGTGCTGATCAAGGGTTATGACGAGCGCGGCATCGTCTGGTACTCGAACTTCGAGAGTCGCAAGGGCCGCGAGATCGCCGGGCATCCGGCGGCGGCACTGCAATTCCATTGGGTCGAACTGGAGCGCGTGGTGCGCATCGAAGGCCTGGTGCAGACCTTCGGCGGCGAGGAGGCGGACGCGTACTTCGCGTCGCGTCCGCTCGATTCACGCATCGGCGCCTGGGCCTCGCCGCAAAGCCAGGTGATCAGCTCGCGGGCGGTGCTGGTGGCCAATGCCGCGCGCTATGCGGCACAGTTCGCGCTATCGCCGCCGCGGCCGCCCCACTGGGGTGGTTTCCGACTGGTGCCCGACCGCTGGGAGTTCTGGCAGGGTCGCCGCAGCCGGCTGCACGATCGGCTGCGCTACCGGCTCGACGCGGGCCAGTGGGTGCGGGAACGCCTGGCGCCTTGACGCGCGCGCGGCCTCAGCTACGCTCGGCCTGCATCATCAGCGTGTCGATCGACGCGAGAAAGCGCCGCACGTCGATCGGCTTGGTCCAGTAGTCGTCGAAGCCGGCGTCGCGTGCGGCCTTCACGTCATCCGGCATCGCGTTGGCCGACAGCGCGATGAAGCGGCAATGCGCATGGCGTGGGTCGGCACGAAGGCGCCGCATCACCTCGATGCCCGGGAGATCGGGCAGTTGCAGATCGAGCAGCACCACATCGGGCCCGAACTGCGCGGCGCAGGCCAGCGCGCTGGCACCGTCCTCGCACATCTGTACCGCCAGCGCCGGCCGCATGCCGAACACCTCGCGCAGCAACAGCAGGTTGACCGGGTTGTCCTCCACGCACAGCAGCCTGAGCGCCGGCGCAGGGTCGTCCGTGGCCTGCAGGGGCAGCGGCATCGCCTGCGCCTGGGGCAGCCAGACCCGGAACTCGCTGCCCCGCCCCGGACGGCTGTCGACCGTGACCTCGCCCCGGAGGCGGGCGACATGCCGCCGCACCAGGGTCAGGCCGATGCCGGGGCCATCGATGGCCTCCGCCTCGACGCCCAGACGCTGGAAGGGCTCGAACGCCGCCTGCAACTGCTCGGCGCTCATGCCGCGACCGTTGTCGCGCACTGCGACCACCCAGCCTGGCGCCTCACCGCGTGGCTCGGCCCAGCTGTCAATCTCGACATGGCCGCCAGGCCAGTTGTAGCGGATCGCGTTGTCCAGCAGCTGACCCAGCACGCGGGTCAGTCGCAGGCGGTCGCTCAACACGCGGCCGGGCAACGGCCGACGGTGCCAGCGCAGCTCGACGCCTGCCTCGCGGGCGGCCGATTCCGCCTGCGACACCGCGTCCGCCGCCACGTCTTCCAGCGCCACCGGCTCCAGCACCAGCGCCGCCGGGCCTTCCGAGTCACCGGTAAGCTCCAGCACCTCTTCGATCATCGACAGCAGCTTGCGGGCCGCGGTCTCGATGCGCAGCAGGCGTTCGCGCTGCCGCGGGCTGGGCGCGTCCTCGTCGTCGTGCAGCAGCAGCTGGCCAAAACCCAGCACCGCGTTCAACGGTGTGCGCAATTCGTGGCTCATGCGCGCCAGGAACTCGTTCTTCGCGCGGCTGACCTGCTCAGCGCGCTGGGTCTCGCGGGCGATGGCTTCTGCCACGCGGCGCTCGGTGACATCGATGTCGACACCCGCCACGTAGGTCGCATGGCCCGCGGCATCGCGCACGGCGCGGCCGAAAGCGGCCAGCCAGCGCTGCTCGCCATTCGGCCAGCGCACGCGGAACTCGTGGCGGAAGGTCTCGCCCTGCTCGACGTGGCGCTGCAACGCCTGCTCGTAGGCCTGCAGGTCGAGCGGATCGGTCGACTCCGCCACCACCTCCTCGACCGGCAAGCGCGAAGGCTCACGCCCGCGCAGCCGGTAGCCCACATCGCTGAGGTAGGAGTTGCCGCCATCGAACCGGCGCTCCCAGACCCCCACCCCGGCCGCCGCGAGCACGAATCCGATCCGCTCCCGCTCGCGCTCGAGCGCCAGACGCGACAGCTCCTGCTCGGTCACGTCCACATGCACGCCCACCATCACGCGCTGGCCGCCCTGCATCAGCTGGCGTGACCGGGCATGAATCCACCGCATGGCATCGCTGCCGGGCACCGGAATGCGAAACACCACATCGTCGACGCGGGGCCAGTTGGCGTTGGTCAGCAGCTGGCGCTCGCGCATCCAATCGCGGTCGAGCGGATGCACGTGGCGCGTCACCCATTCCTCGAAAGTCGGTGGACCCTCCTCGGGGCGGCGATGGTGGAGCCGGTACATCTGGTCATCCCACTCACCGACGCCGGTGTCGATGTTGCGCGACCAGAATCCGAGGCCGATGGTCTCGGCCGCCAGGCGCATGCGCTCGGACAGGTGCAGGCCGCGTTCGCGCTCGGCCACCAGATCGCTCAGATCGATCGACACGCCGAGCAGCCCGAGCAGCCTGCCCTGGGCGTCGCGGTGGGCCACCCGGCGGGTGAGCAGCGAGCGCCAGCCGCCGGCCGGCAGGGCGTAACGCACCATCGCGTCGGCCACACGATCGCCCGCCAGCGCCTGCCGGGCGGCCTCGGCGATGCCGGCCACGTCGTCGGGATGCATCTGCGCACGGTGGTCGGCCAGCGGGACGCTGGCGCTGTTGCCGCTGGAGCCCAGCGAGCCGGGGCCACGGCGAAAGAAATGGATGCGCTTCATCTCGGCGTCCACCCACCACACCGAAACATCCGACATGTACAGCGCGCGCTCGATCAGCGCACGGTCGTCGTCCCACTGGGCTTGCGAAACGATGTCGGGCTGAAGCCAGATCAGGCGTCCGTCATCCAGCGCGACCACGCGGCATCGAACGCGCCGGTTGTCCGGGCCCAGCAGGCGGTCGGTGTCACCGGGGCTCTCGAGGCTGGCGACGAGTTGCTCGATCTGGGCAGCATCGAGCCCGCAGTCGCGCTGCCATTGCAGCGCCGCGTCGTTCAGTTCATGACGCGCGCCACCGGCGCCAGTGCGCACGCGCACGGCCGGCGTCGGCGCCAGACGCCACACCTGCTCCATCGGCCACCCAGAGAAGTTCGTGTCGCCTGCGGCGATGCATGCACGAATTCCAGTGTAACGCCCGGGCCGCGGGCCCGACTCAGCGTCTGACCCGGGCCGCGAAGGTGCGGCGGAATTTCTCGACCTTCGGCGCCACCACGAAGGCGCAATAGCCTTGCCCCGGGTGGTTGGCAAAGTAATGCTGGTGGTAGGCCTCGGCGCGGCTGTAGCCCGCCTCGGGCAGCAACTCGGTCACGGCACGGCCACCGTTGGCCGCATTCAGCTGCGCGAGCACCTCGCGGGCCACGGCCTGCTGTTCCGGTGTGTGCCAGTAGATGCCTGATCGGTATTGGGAGCCGACGTCATTGCCCTGCCGGTTCAGGGTGGTGGGGTCGTGGATGACGAAGAAGATTTCGAGGATCTCGCGCAGGCTGATCTGTTGATCGTCGAACTGCACCCGCACCACCTCGGCATGGCCGGTGTCGCCGGTGCAGACCTGCTCGTAGGTGGGATTGGGAACCTGGCCGTTGCTGTAGCCAGATTCGACGGCGAGCACGCCCTCGACCTGTTCGTACACCGCTTCCAGGCACCAGAAGCACCCGCCGCCGAGCGTGATGGTTTGAATCGACATCCTGGCTTCCCGAACTGGTTCAACGATGAACGATTGTCGGCCGTGCGGCGAAATGCTTACAGGCCGGGCGGACGATCGCGTCACAATCCGCGCGGATTGCGGTGGCGGGCACCGGAGGAATTGCTGTGGACAGTCTGATGGTGACCCTGGGCCTGTCCGACCTCAAACCCATGCTCACCGCGCTGCTGCTGCCGCCGGTACCGCTGCTGGTGCTGGTGCTGGCCGGCGCGCGCCTGCTGACCTCAAGCCGGCGCCGCGAGTGGGGAGCCATGCTGTTGCTGTCCGGCGTGTTGCTGCTGTGGCTGAGCTGCTGCGCAGCGGTCGGTCACGCGCTGGAACGCGGGCTGCTGCACCCACCGCCTGCGCTGAGCGAGGCCCGCATCCAGGCGACCCGCCAGGATGCCGCGGCCCGCGGCAAGGCGGTGGTGCTGATCCTCGGCGGCGGCCGCGAATCACTGGCGCCGGAGTACGGCGAAGCACACCTGTCCGCCAGGTCGATGCAGCGGCTGCACTACGGCCTGTGGCTCGCGCGAAGGCTGAATGCGCCGGTGATGTTCTCCGGCGGTACCGGCCTCGCGCAGGCGCCCGGACCTGCGGAGGCCGACATCGCCGCGCGTGTGGCGGAGCGCGACTATGGCCGGCGCCTGCGCTGGGTCGAGAACACCTCTCGGGACACCCGCGAGAACGCCAGCGCCAGCCTGGCCATGCTGGCGGACCAGGGCATCACCGAGCTTGTCCTCGTGACGCACGGCTGGCACATGCCAAGAGCCGTGCGAGCCTTCGAGGAAGCCGCGGCGCGCCGAAGCCAGGCCATCCAGATCATCCCGGCGCCGATGGGTCTGGCTGCTCCGCTCGACCGGCCGACGCTGAACTGGCTGCCCAGCCACGAGGGTTTTGCCCAAGTGCGACTGGTCGTGCGCGAAGTCTTCGGACGCCTGCTCGGGGCCTGAAAGTCAAACCCCTCCGAACCTTGCGGCGCGGAGGGGTGGGTGGCCACCAGCCACCGTATGGAGCTCCGGAGGAAATGGGTCCAGGGCCCCTGTAGCGCAGAGACTGCGCAACGGGTGTTACCTTCAACAGAAGGCATGACAACCTTAGTGCAGCCGGCGCGGCCTTTCAAGCCCGGATTTCCGCGCGTGCCTTGATTCGGCTCAGCAACGGGCTCCCCGCTCGCCCCGCTCAGCGGCCGCCGCCCATCAGGCGGTCGAACAATGCCCCGGCGCGTTGCTCGACTTCAGGTGTCATGGTGATCGGCCGCCCCCATTCCCGCTGGGTCTCGCCGGGCCACTTGTTGGTGGCGTCCAGACCCATCTTGCCGCCCAGGCCGCTGACCGGCGATGCAAAGTCCAGGTAGTCGATCGGCGTGTCACTGACCAGCGTGGCGTCGCGCACGGGGTCCATGCGGGTCGTGATGGCCCAGACGACGTCCTTCCAGTCCCGGATGTTGACGTCGTCGTCGGTGACGACGATGAACTTGGTGTACATGAACTGGCGCAGAAAGCTCCACAGCCCGAACATGAGCCGCTTCGCGTGGCCCGCATAGGCCTTGCGCATTGATATCACCGCCATCCTGTAGCTGCAGCCCTCGGGCGGCAGGTAGAAGTCGACGATCTCCGGAAACTGCCGCTGAAGGATCGGCACGAACACCTCGTTCAGCGCAACCCCGAGCACCGCGGGTTCGTCCGGCGGCTTGCCGGTGTAGGTCGAGTGATAGATCGGGTCCCGGCGGTGCGTCAGCCGGTCGACCCGGAACACGGGAAACCAGTCCTGCTCGTTGTAATAGCCGGTGTGGTCGCCATAGGGCCCTTCCAGCGCGTGCAGGTAGCCACCGCGCTCTTGCAGCGGCACACCATGCTCGCTGTGGCCTGAGAAACCGGCCGGCGCCGGCGGAATGTGGCCCTCGAGAATGATTTCTGCCGTGGCTGGCACCTGCAGGGGGCGCCCGGCTTCGCCGACGGCGCAATCGACCAGTTCGGTGGCACTGCCGCGCAGCAGGCCGGCGAACTGATATTCGGAGAGGGTGTCCGGTACCGGCGTCACCGCGCCCAGCGTGGTGGCCGGGTCTGCGCCGAGGGCCACCGCAATCGGAAATGGCTGTCCCGGACGCGCCAGCGCGAACTCGCGGAAGTCCAGCGCCCCACCTCGGTGAGCGAGCCAGCGCATGATGAGCTCGCGCCGGCCGATCAACTGCTGCCGGTAGATGCCGATGTTCTGCCGCAAGCGGGGCCTGGCTACGCCAGCCTGCGGCCCGCGGGTGACCACCAAGCCCCAAGTGATCAGAGGCGCAACATCGCCTGGCCAGCAGGTCTGGATCGGCCAGGCGGTGAGATCGACCTCGTCGCCCTGCTGCTCGATCTCGCGGCACGGCCCGTCGCGACGGCGTACCGGTTTCATGTCCCAGAGCGCCTTGGCCATCTGCCACAGCCGGCCGGCATCCTTCAATCCCTGAGGCGGATCCGGCTCCTTCAGACGGGCGAGCAATGCGCCGATCTCGCGCAACTCGGCCAGATTGTCGACCCCCATTCCCAAGGCCACGCGCCTAGGCGTACCGAACAGGTTGGCCAGCACCGGCACCCGCCAGGGCGAGGGCTGCTCGATCAGCAGCGCCGGGCCCTCGGCCCGCAGCACGCGGTCGGCCAGTGCAGTGATTTCCAGCACCGGCGACACCGGCTCGGTTACCCGTCGCAGTTCACTCATCCCCTCCAACTGGGTGATGAAGTCCCTCAAATCACGGTACTTCATGGCGAATCAGACATGAGAAATCGACCTCTTATGGTTGACCGGTTATTTTTGGCCTTCCTAGAATTCGCCCGTTCCTGATTCTTCAGGGTTTTCCCGTGCCCCCTTCGTTGGGAAGGGGGCTCTCGCTGCCAGAGCCGTGCGGGCGCCGCGTACCAGCGGTCTTTCCAGCTAACGGCCATTATCGTCGTCACCTGATCACGCGGAACCGACTGCCCTGTCGGCCGTGATGGGTGGTGCCGTGGAAAGGAAGAACATGACAGCGATCAGCAAGCTGCGGGCGCTCAACAGTCTCGTGGCGCGATCCGCCGGGGTCTTCATGCGTGACGTCGGCGCCGGACTGCTGGAAGTCAGCCACAACTCGCTGGCCTTGCTGGGCCTGTGCGTCGTGGCCGCGGCCGTCTTTGCCGGCGGCCGTGCCGATGTGCGCGACAGCATCGAGCAGCAGGCCCTCGGGTGGCTGCTGGCGCGCCAGGAAGCCCGTGAGCCGGTGTCTCCGGTGACCGAACTGGCCGAGCCCGATGCAGTGGCGCGCGCCACCGCAGTGGATCTCAACGCGCTGCCGCGCCAGCAGAAGGCCGTCGTTCAATGGCTTTCGCGGCGCTACCGCGTGGCGCCCGAACCGGTGGGCGCACTGGTTCAGGAAGCCTGGCAAGTGGGCCAGCGCACGGGCATCGAGCCCACGCTGATCCTGGCCGTGATGGCAATCGAATCGAGCTTCAATCCGTTCGCCCAGAGTCCGGTGGGGGCCCAGGGCTTGATGCAGGTGATGACGCGGATTCATGACGACAAGTACGAAGCCTTCGGCGGCACGCGGGCGGCCTTCGACCCGGTCACCAACCTGCGCGTCGGCGCCTTGGTGCTGAAGGAGTGCATTGCCCGAGCCGGAAGCCTGGAAGCCGGGCTGCGCCACTACGTCGGGGCCGCCACCTTGGGTGAGGATGGTGGTTATGTCGTCAAGGTGCTGGCCGAGCAGCTGAACCTGCGCCGGGTGGCCGACGGGAAGCTTGTGGCCGTGAACACGCCGCTGCCGAGCGCGGCGAGTGCTGCCGCAGCGGTTGCCGCGCCTGCCGAGACCAGCACGCCCAAGCCGGCCGCCGAGCAAGTCGCCCTTCTGCGCTGAGCGCAGGCTCTCCGATACACTCCGAACGTTGCGCGACTGGCGATAGGGCCTGCGGCCCGAGGTGGATCACCACCGTGGAGCGCGACCGGTGGCCCGAGGCCGCCGTCCTGTCAGCCGTTCGCCTGGGCAATCTGCCGCCGAGCCCGCCGCCCGCCCAGGGTGGTTTGGGCTCCACGCAGGACAACATCTTCTTCGAGGATTGCCCGTCATGTTCGACCGCTCCATCTCCACCATTGCCCACGTCGATCCCGAGCTCTGGTCCACCATCCAGGCGGAGAACCGGCGCCAGGAAGACCACATCGAGCTGATCGCGTCCGAGAACTATGCGTCGCCGGCGGTGATGCAGGCCCAGGGCACCCAGCTCACCAACAAGTATGCCGAGGGCTATCCCGGCAAGCGCTACTACGGCGGCTGCGAACATGTCGACGTGGTCGAGCAGTTGGCGATCGACCGGGTGAAGCAGCTCTTCGGCGCCGACCATGCCAATGTCCAGCCGAATTCCGGCTCCCAGGCCAACCAGGGTGTGTTTTTCGGCCTCCTGCAGCCGGGCGACAAGATCATGGGCATGAGCCTGGCCGAAGGCGGCCACCTCACCCATGGCATGCCGCTGAACATGAGCGGCAAGTGGTTCAAGGTGGTCAGCTACGGACTAGACGCCAACGAGGCCATCGACTACGACGCCATGGAGCGCCAGGCCCACGCCGAGAAACCGAAACTCATCATCGCCGGTGCGTCTGCCTACGCGCTGCGCATCGACTTCGAGCGGTTTGCCAGGGTGGCCAAGGACGTCGGCGCCTATTTCATGGTCGACATGGCCCACTACGCCGGCCTCATTGCTGCCGGCGTCTACCCGAACCCGGTACCGCACGCCGACGTGGTCACCTCCACCACGCACAAGACCCTGCGAGGCCCGCGTGGCGGCGTCATCCTGATGAAGGACCATGTCGCCAAGCAGATCAACAGCGCCATCTTCCCTGGCATTCAGGGCGGACCGCTGATGCACGTGATCGCTGCCAAGGCCGTGGCCTTCAAGGAAGCGCTGGCGCCTGAGTTCAGGGCGTACCAGCAGCAGGTGGTGAAGAACGCCGCCGCAATGGCCGAGACGCTGGTGCAGCGCGGCTTGCGCATCGTCTCGGGTCGCACTGAAAGCCACGTGATGTTGGTGGACCTGCGAGCCAAGGGCATCACCGGCAAGGAAGCGGAGGCCGTGCTGGGCCGCGCCCACATGACCTGCAACAAGAACGCCATCCCGAACGACCCGCAGAAGCCAATGGTCACCAGCGGCATCCGACTGGGTTCGCCCGCCATGACGACGCGCGGCTTCGGCGAAGAACAGGCCCGCGCAACCGCGCACCTGATTGCCGACGTGTTGGACAAGCCGGCCGATGACGGCAATATCGCCGCCGTCCGCGCCAAGGTCGCCGCGTTGACGCGCGACTTCCCGGTCTACCGCTGACGCGGCAAGGCCGGCAAGGCTGCCATCCCCTCGTCTGAACCATGCGCTGCCCCTACTGCAGCCATGACGAGACACAGGTCGTCGAGACCCGTGAATCCGACGAGGGCGATGTCATCCGCCGGCGCCGGCGATGCCTGCGCTGCGACAAGCGCTTCACCACCTACGAGCGGGCAGAGATCGCCATGCCGGCGGTGGTGAAGAAGGACGGCGCGCGCACCGAATATGACCCGGTCAAGCTCCGTGGCTCGATGATGCTGGCGCTGCGCAAGCGGCCGGTCAGTGTCGAGCAAGTGGATGCGGCGATGGACCGCATCCAGGACAAACTGCTTGCCACCGGCGCGCGCGAGGTCCCCAGCGCCCGTCTGGGCGAACTGGTGATGCGTGAACTCAAACGCATCGACAAGGTCGCCTACGTCCGCTTTGCTTCCGTGTACCGCAGTTTCGAGGACGTGGACGAATTCCGGCAGTTGATCCGCGACATCTGATCCGCTCACCCCCAAAAGGGGGAAATCCGCCCAACCCCCACCTCAGGGCGAAGCGCCGCGCGGCGCCGATTTCTACAGTGGACGCATACCAACACAGGGAGCGTTCACATGTCCAAGCATTCCTTCGTTCGTCCATCGGTCGCCGTCAGCCACCAGCGCGGCGTCACGTTGATCGAAACCCTCTGCGCCGCCTCGGTGCTGGCCACCGCTGTCGGCTTGGCGGCCCCGGCGATGGAGTCGTGGAAGCTCCGGCAGGCGCTGCATGCCGAGGCGGCCGCGCTGGAAACCGACATCCACCTGGCCCGGTCCAGCGCGGTGGCGATGAACCAGATCGTGAGGCTGGACACGCAGGCCCTCGGCGGCAGCAGCTGCTACATCGTCCACACGGGGAGCGCCCACGCCTGCGAATGCAGCGGACAAGGATTGGCGCACTGCACGGGAGACGCCCAGATCCTGCGCGTCTCGGAACAGCGGCGCGACGGTTCGGTCCGGCTCACGACGACCAAGGTCTCCCTTGCCTTCGACCCTCAACGCGGCACTGTCACGCCGACGGCGACGCTCAAGCTGGCGGACGCGCAGGGCCGTGCCCTCCACCAAATCGTCAACATCATGGGGCGCGTGCGCAGCTGCTCGCCACAGCCTGCGGCCTTGGGTGTCAGGGCCTGCTGAGCCCCTCGAACATGGGGGCCGCCGACAGACGGTCGAGCGCTCTCGACGAACGGAGTGCGACCTCACCGACGAATCCAGAGGCCGGGAGAATAATTGCCCGATGAATCTTCACTCTGCGCCGAGTCGCGGTCGCGGCTTCACCTTGATTGAACTCCTGGTCGGCCTGGCGATTCTTGCCATCATCGGTGCGCTGGCGTACCCGAGCCTGATGGCCTCGATCTACAAGAGTCGCCGCTCCGACGGGATCGCGGGCATCGTTCGCGTGCAACAAGCCCAGGAGCGTTGGCGTTCCAGCAATGCCACCTATTCGGCAAGTCTGTCTGACCTGGGTATGCCTTCGACGTCGCCTGATGGGCGCTACACGCTCTCCATCGACGGGGCGGTGACGGCGAAGCAGTTTCGCATCACCGCGACTGCGACGGGCAGTCAGGCGAACGACACGAAGTGCAAGATCCTGTTTGTCACGCAGACGGGCGGCACACCGGTCTACGGCTCCTCAGACGGATCCGCCGAAGTCACCGGAAACAGCCCTTGCTGGTCGAGGTAGTCGGCATGGCGAAGCACATCGGGTTCCCTCCGCGTCGCGGCATGACCTTGATCGAAATCCTGGTGACGGTGGCCATCCTGGCGATCGTGCTGGGGCTGGGAATTCCCTCGATGCGCGAATGGATGATGAAGCAGCGTGTGTCGTCGATCGCTGCCGAGCTGGTGACGGACCTGCAACTGGCCCGCTCCGAGGCGATTCGGACGAACCTGCAAACCTCCGTGAAATTCAATGGCAATTCAGCCCAGACTTGCTACACGATCTTCACGGGCACCAGTTTCGGTGGCGGTTGCGACTGCACCAAGCCCCTCGGAACGGCTTGCGGGGCTTCCGTGACTTTGAAAGAGGTCAAGACAGTCTCGGTGCTTCGAGACACAGGGGTCACCATCACCGCCAACCAGACTGAGAAGCTCCTGGCCGGTGGCGTCTTTTCGACGGATGTCACCCCATTGGTCGTATCCATTTCCGACGGCGGGAACAAGGCCCTGACCGTGCAGGCTTCAGCATTCGTGCAGCGACCCTCCGTCTGCGTCCCTTCGGGCTCCATCATGACAGGAGTGCATGCATGCCCATGACGCCGCGCCACCAGTCCAATGCGGGCTTGTCGATCGTTGAACTGCTGGTCGGCATCGCCGTTGGCATGTTCGTCCTGGCTGGCGCGACCATGGTGACGACCAATCAGATGGTGGAGAACCGACGCTTGCTGCTCGAAACGCAAATCCAACAGGACTTGCGAGCGGCGATGGACATCATCGCCCGGGACATTCGGCGCAGCGGCTACTGGGGGAATTCGTATACCTCCATCGCACCGACGACAGGCCCGGTGATCAATCCGTATTCGCCCGCTGGCGCGTTCTCGACGACGCCTGACATCGTCTCGTACACCCTGAATCGAGAAACGGTGAATCCGGACGACAACGTCGTCTCGTCCAACGAACAGAACGGGTTTGTCTTCAACAGCGGCGCAGGGACGATCGACGTGCAACTCGGGGCTGGCAACTACCAAGCGCTGACCGATCCGAGTGTGGTGCGAATCACGCAGTTTTCCGCCACGGTCAACACCACGCCGCTCGATCTGCCGGTGTGTGCTTCCCCGCCCTGCGCGATGACGGCGCCCGTCAGTGCGGTGACCGCCGCATGCGGGGGCAAGAGTCGTGCGCTGGTGCGGGACGTGACGATCACGATCGTCGGCGAAGCAGTGCACGACCCGAGCGTGAGACGGAGTCTCGAAAGCACCGTTCGGGTGAGAAACGATCAGGTGTGCCAATGAAGCCCTCGCAGCGCCTGTACAAAACTCGATCTTCGGGCCAGGGCATGGCGACCCTGGCGGTCGTGATGATCCTGTTCTTTGTCGTGGCCATGGTGGCCGCCTACACCAACCGCAATCTGGTCTTCGAGCAGCGCACGGCTGCCAACAGCTACCGCAGCGCGCAGGCCCTGGCTGCTGCGGATGCTGGTGTCGACTGGACAGTCGCCATGCTCAACGGCGGCATCATCGACAGCAATTGCCAAGGCGGTGCCGGTGCCACCAATGACTTCCGCAGCCGCTATCTGAATCTGCTTCCCAGCGGCGCATTCCAATTGTCCACATGGGCGTCCGCCGCGGGTCCGGTCCAGACGCCCAGGCCAAGCTGCACGATGACCGACACGGGCTGGATCTGTGGCTGTCCGAGCAGCGGCGACACGTCCTTGCCTGCCCCGTCGACCGCAGAAGCGCCGGTTGTCTTTTCCGTCAAGATGTCTGCCTGGGACGCTGTGGGCGTGCCAGGAGCGATTCAACTCACGGTCAAGGGTTGCACAAGTGCGCTGACGGGAGACGTCAGCGCCGCCAACTTGAACTCCACGTTGGCATGCCACATGAGGCAGCCGACCGAGTCGGCCGATGTGGATGGCCAGGCCCGGATGGGAACCGTGCTGGGGCTGGTCAGTGCGCTGCCAGTGGCGCCGGTTGCGGCGGTGACGGCAGGCGCCGACATCGTGTTGTCTGGCGGTACCACCATGCGTGCAAGCAACACCGATTCGGCGACCGGCGAGGTCCTGCATGCCGGAGGAGCCATTCAGAAGGCCAGTGCCACCACCAGTTTCAGCGGACCCGCGGGGTCTTCCACCTCCGGATTGGAGCAGCAGGGCGACAGCGCCTTGTCCAGCGCGGCATCGTCAGGATCGGGCGAGAACCTCTTCCAGAGCCTCTTCGGCATGATGCGGTCGGATTATCAGAACCAGCCGGCCGCACTGCGGTTGACGTGTGCGAGTGCTTGCACAGCCAGTGCGGACCTGATTCCCGCACTGGCCAGCAGTCCCACACGCATCATCTGGGTCAATGGCGATTTGAACATCGATCAAGCCACCGCCATCGGCAGCGCCAACCTGCCCGCCATGGTCGTGGTGAATGGCGATGTGACCATCTCGCAGGGCGCCGCCTTCACCGGCGTGATCTACAGCCACGGCAGCATCAACTGGTCGAACAGTGCGGCCTCCGTGTCCGGCGCCGTCGTGGCGCGCAACAATTTCAATGCGAACTCGGACGTGAACCTCGCCTATGACGCGAAGGTTGTTCGCCGACTGCAGCAATCCTACGGCTCGTTCGTGCGGGTGCCGGGCTCCTGGAGTGTTCTCTGATGAGACCCTTTCCGAAGCAGACGAGCCGCCAGCGTGGCGTGACGCTGATCGAGGCCCTGGTGGCAATGGCCGTGATGGCGTTCGGGATGCTCGCCATTGTGGGCGTGCAATCCACGTTGCGCATCAATGCCGACCTCGCCAAGCAGCGTGCCGAAGCGACGCGCATCGCGGAGCAGCAGATCGAAGCCATCCGAGCGTTTCGCACGGTAGGCAGCGGGAACGCGGGAGCCTCGGAATACGACAACCTGGTGAGCCAAGGAACACCCGCCACCATCACGCTGCCGGAAAGCAACACCAGCTACCAGCGTACTGTCGCGATCACGCCCCAGGCGGACGGCATTCAGCAGACCGTGAAGGTCCTGGTGACGTGGACTGATCGCTACGACGTGGAGCGGCGAGTCGTCTTGCGGGATGTGATTTCCAGAACAGCCCCGACCCTGTCAGGACTGGTGTCCGCGATGAGAACGGTCACGGTCGTCGGACAGCGCAAGAATCGTCATCCATCGATCCCCCTCCGGGCGGGCGACCAGATCGGGGGCAACGAGAGTGTCTTCAAGCCCAAGGAAGGCGGGACTCTGGCCTGGGTCTTCAACAACACCACCGGCGTGATCACGCGGGTCTGCGTCGTGTCTGCCGGCAGCCAGTCCGGCACCATTTCATCGGGCGACCTCGTGTCGTGCAGCACGACCAATGCGCAGTTGCTGTCGGGCTTCGTGCGATTCAATCTCCGTGGCGTGACAAACAACCTCGGCAGCATCAGCGTCTACAAGCCGGTCGCCGGCGACACGATTGCGTGGGTCATCGACAACAGCCAGTCCAAGGTCGTGCGCAGCTGCAATGTGCCAGCCGGCACATCGACTGCAGCACTGCTCGCAAGCGATGTACCGCCCGGATGCGCCTCGGTGAATCCGTCGTTCGATCTGCCCATCGGAACCTTTGATCCAGCCGATTCGGCGTCCTACGTCTTGACCGCGAATGATTCGGAATTCCCGGCCTGGCCCGCGATGAATCTCTCGGTGTCTCTGCAAGTCGACAGCACCGGCCATGCCAGTCCCGCGCAATGCGTGACGAATGCGCCGGGCAGCTCAGTCGAGGCCAATGCGCCTTATACCGTCGAGTATTTCTGCATCATTTATCCGAATTCGACGCAATCGTGGTTTGGCAAGAGCACCATCGCACCGGCAGCCTTCTCCGATGGCGATGGCGTGACCGCCTGGACCATCGGAACGGCTGCTGGCAACTATCGGGTGTGCCGATACACGACCGCGAGTACCGACTTCACCGACAATGCCGATCATCCCGCCTATTACTCCAAATGGAGTTCGACTTGCGGCGGCGGCGGCCAACCTGCCTGCACACCGGTCAAGGGCAACCTGATCAATCAGAATTTCCTGATCATTGACGGCACCAAGACCTGCCCGACCGACACCGCGATCAATCCCGCGGCGGGCGATCTGGTCAACAGCAACACCTTGCAGCACCAGCCTTGAGGCGGGCGCCTGCCGAAGAGGCCTGACGTGGCCTTGACTCCAGCCGATATCGCGCTGCTGCAGCGCTCAGTCGACTTGGGCCGGTGCGCGATCGGTCTGTCGGATCCGAACCCGCGAGTCGGTTGCGTATTGCACGACGCCGAAGGCCGGCTGGTCGGTGAAGGTTTCACCCAGCAGGCCGGCGGCCCCCATGCAGAGGTGATGGCGCTGCGCGCGGCCGCCGCTGCCGGGCACGACCTGCGCGGCGGCACAGCCTGGGTCAGCCTGGAGCCCTGCGCGCACCATGGCCGCACGCCGCCTTGCTGCGATGCCCTGATCGCCGCGGGACTCGCGCGCGTCGTGGTGGCAACGACCGATCCGTTCCCCCTGGTGTCAGGCCAGGGCATCGCGCGCCTGCGCGCCGCCGGCATCCAGGTCGATGTCGCTGACGGCGCGGTGGCGCAGACTGCGCGCGAGCTGAACATCGGATTCTTTTCGCGCGTGCTGCGCGGCCGCCCGTGGGTTCGCATGAAGGCTGCCGCGTCCCTGGATGGCCGGACGGCCCTGCCCAGTGGCACCAGCCAATGGATCACCGGTCCCGAGGCCCGGGCCGATGGCCACCGATGGCGACGCCGCGCGGGCGCCGTGCTCACCGGCATCGGAACCGTGCGTGCGGACGACCCGCGGCTCGATGTGCGCCTGGTCGACACCGCGAAGCAACCTCTGCGCGTGGTGCTCGACTCGGGCTTCGCCACGCCGCCCGCGGCGCGCCTCCTCGCCCCGCCGGGCGAGGTGCTGGTGGTGGGCGCGACGGACACGCCCTCGCAACGCATCGCGGCGCTACACGCCGCGGGCGCCCAGACGCTGGTCTTGCCCGATGGCCACGGCCAGGTGGACCTGCAGGCCTTGATGCCGCTGCTGGCCGACCGCGGCGTCAATGAGTTGCATGTGGAGGCCGGCGCGCGATTGAACGGCGCACTGCTGCAGGCCGGACTGGTTGACGAGCTGCTGATCTACCTCGCACCCAAGCTGCTGGGCCCCGGCCGGGACATTGCTGCGCTGCTGCCACTGTCCGCCCTGTCGCAGGCCATCACGCTGCGATTCGTCGCCATCGATCGGATCGGCGACGATCTGGCAGTGCTCGGCCGCCTGGTGGACCGCGATGCGTTCCTGACCTGACAGCGCAGTGCCGGTCAGTGCAGGTCGCGCAGCCGCACAGCCGGCGTGCGGAACTCGCGCCCCACGACGGCACGCGCATACAGGTAATTGCGGCGCGCGCGCTCGGTCAGGTTGTCGAGGTCGACATGCCCGCCGGCGTCACAGGGGAACGACATGCCCCGTCCTTCGACGAAGAGGGAGTCGAACCGCAATTCGTAGCCGTTGCCGGACTCCATGGGCAGCTTGCTGGACATGATGGGCTCGCTCGGCGCAGGGGGATGATCGGAAGTTCGATGCCCACAGCTTAGGCAAAGTGCGCGCGCCTGACGCTGGGCGCCTGCCGATGGCGCGGGTCGGACGGATTCGCGACTTGAAGTAGGAATCCGGCTGACAGCGGCGCCGCCTCATCGGAGCAAGGCGATGGGACCAATGCAAAACGGGCCCCTTTTCAGGGGCCCGTTTGCTCTTGTTATTGGCGGAGTGGACGGGGCTCGAACCCGCGACCCCCGGCGTGACAGGCCGGTATTCTAACCAACTGAACTACCACTCCATGGCTGTTCAAGCGAGTCTTAGACTATAGCATGGCATCAAAGGCTTTCGCAAGCTGACGCGAAAGTAAATCGATGCGTGGCGACAATGCACGCCATGCCTGCTGCCTTGCTGATGTTGTTCTCCACGCTGCTGTTCGCGACCATGGGCGTGACGGTCAAGCTCGCCTCGGCCCACTACGGCACCGGGGAGATCGTGTTCTATCGCGGCCTGGTGGGCGCCAGCCTGATGGCATTGCTGGCACGCCACCGCGGCATCTCGCTGCGCACGCCGGTGCCCGCCATGCACTTCTGGCGCGGCTTCAGCGGCGTCAGCGCGCTGACCCTCTGGTTCTACGCCATCGGCAACCTGCCCCTGGCCACCGCAGTGACCCTGAACTACATGTCCTCGGTGTGGATGGCGCTGTTCCTGCTGGGCGGCGCGGTGCTGATGGGTGCGAACCGTGTCGACGGCCGCCTGGTGCTGACGGTGCTGCTGGGCTTTGCCGGCGTCGCGATGATCCTGCGACCGACCATCGAGCAGAACCAGCTCTGGCATGGCCTGACCGGCCTGCTCTCGGGCATCCTGTCGGCCACGGCCTACCTGCAGGTCACCGCCCTGGGCCGGGCGGGCGAGCCCGAACTGCGGGTCGTCTTCTACTTCTCGCTTGGCGGCATGGTCGTCGGGGCGGTCATCGCCCTGATCGAGGGCCCGCATGCGCACACGGCGTCTGGCGCAGCGCTGTTGCTGGCCACGGGCCTGCTGGCCAGCCTGGCGCAGCTGCTGATGACACGTGCCTACGCGATCGGCCGGCCGCTGGTGAATGCCAGCCTGCAGTACTTGGGCATCGTGTTCTCGTTCGGCTACGGCGTCTGGCTGTTCAAGGACCCGATCACCGGCCTGGCCCTGGCGGGCATGCTGACCATCATCGGTGCCGGGGTCGCGGCCACCGCGCTGCGCCACGAGACCGCACCGCGGTCGGTCACGCCGACGGCAGAATCCTGATGGCTTGATACCGCTCAACCGGCATGGCGATGGCCGGCGCACACTGCCTGGCATGCCGGGCATCAGGCCCGTACCCATTGCCGTCAACGGAGCGAGATGCAGCCGGTACCGCCGCAGGAGTTCTACGACGCCCAGGAACGCATTGCCGCCGAACGCGTGCGGGCAGTGGTCGATGCCGCCAAGCAGCCGGCCTGGCCTGCGAAGGCTTCACGGTCGCGCTGCATCCGTGGGAGGCCATCCTGGACCAGGCCAAGCAACAGGGCTGCGACCTGATCGTCATGGCCTCGCACGGCCGTCGTGGCGTGGCCGCCTTGCTGCTGGGCAGCGAAACCAGCCGGGTGCTGACGCACAGCCCGCTGCCGGTGCTGATCGTCAAGTAGCCGCGGCGTCTTCTTCCAGCGCCAGCGCCTCCGGGTACAGCGCCTGCGCGGCAATGCGCAGCCGTTGTGCCGGCTCGGGCACGCTGCCGACGATGGCGTGTGCGGGCCGCGCGGTGTCTCGCTGGGCCGGCGTGGCGACGGCGCGGCCGCGCGCATCGGTCAAGGTGGCCACGATGGGCGTGTTGGCGCTCACCCCTCGTCGCACCACGATGCCGAGTTCGCCGCTCACCAGCCGCACCAGGCAACCCGGTGGGTAGATGCCGAATTCCTTGATCAGCATCGCCGCCAGCGGGTCACCGGGGTTCTCGATGAACAGCTGCTGCGCGGCCAGCTGGGCCGGCAACGGCGGCCGGGTGGCCCGCGCGCTGTGCTTCGCGGTGAACTGGTCGGACAGCCGCAGCAGCTGCGACAGCGTGCCCGGCTCGGCCCGCCCGGTCGGATAGCCACCGCCGCCGCTGCGTTCGTGGTGGTCTTCCACCGCGGTCAACCAGGGTTCGTCGTCGAGGCCGGCGGCCCGCAGCATCATCGACGCCTGCGCCGGATGGTCGGCAATCTGCTCGCGCTGCCGGCGCGTCAGCGGGGTGCCCTGCGCGGCCAGCCTGCCCTGCAACTCGATGATCGACAGGTTCATCGTCAGGGCGGCCCCGATGGCACGCTGGCGGTCACCCTCGTCCCAGCCCAGCCGGCGCGCCATCAGGCTGCAGACGCAGGCCACGTGCAGCGCATGCATGGTGCCGTAGTGCTGGAACTGGCCGTGGTCCTGGCGCAGGATCAGGAACAGCAGCAGGTCGGCGTTGATCTCACTGAGGGCCTGCACGTGCAGGGCCGCTTCGCGCACGCGCCGCAGGAAATGCTGCTCGCGGGGGCTGGACAGCACCGCGGCAAGGTTCTCGCACAGCCGGTCCCAGCGCTCGAACGGCGTGCCGGTGATCGCCGTGGCCGGTGCAGCAGCCGGTGCCGCAGTCGACACCGGCGCAAGCGCGGCCGCCTCCTGTGCATCGACGAACACCCCGCGGTCCAGCAGCGCCTGCAGCATCGCTTCGCTGCCGACCACATGGCCCTGGCCCAGCAGCAGGTTGCCGCGCTGGTCGCGCACGCCCCAGGGCAGCGGCTGGCCAGGGGCCAGCGCGTCCTTCAGGTCGGCAAGCGGCAGCAGCTTCATCGCGAGGCAGCGCAAAGGGAGTGCATCTGCCTCGCACTATCGGCCGTGGACCGCGTCACTTGAGCGCCGAAGTGTCAGCGCCTGTCGCTGCCGGTCAGTGTTCGTGCAACAGGCTGCGCGCCAGCACCACCACCGCCAGGCCGGCCCCAATCCACGCCAGCTGCGCCATCGTCGATCGCCAAGGCAGCCGCCGCTGCAGCTGCGGCAGCAGATCCGCCACGGCCACGTAGACGAAGCTGCTGCTCGCGGCCACCAGCAGGTAGGGAAACAGCGCTTCCCAGGGCCCGACGATGAAGTAGCCCAGCACCCCGCCGACCACCGACGACAGCCCCGACAGTGCGTTGTACAGCAGCGCCTTGCCGCGGCTGAAGCCGGCATTGAGCAACACGATGTAGTCGCCGACTTCCTGCGGGATCTCGTGCGCGATGATCGCCAGCGAGGTCACCAGGCCCAGGCGCGTATCGGCCAGGAAGGCGGCGGCGATGATGATGCCGTCGCAGAAGTTGTGGATGCTGTCGCCCACCAGCACGCTCCAGCCGCCACGGCCGGCCTGCTCGGCGTCGAAGTGATGGTGGTGGTGGTGGCCATCGCCTTCGTGGTGATGGCCATGGCGATAGAGCTCCGCCTTCTCGAGCAGGAAGAAGAACAGCAGGCCCACCAGCAAGGTGACGAAGAGCCGTTGCGGCGGGACCGACGACTCGAAGGCCTCGGGCAACACATGCAGCAAGGCCGTCCCCAGTAGCACGCCGACCGACAGGCTGACCAGGTGCCGCACGACCCGGCCGAGCAGGCTGAGCGTCAAGGAGGCCGCGATCACCACCGACAGCAGGCCGCCGGCCGTGGTGGCCAGCACGATGTAGAACAAGGTCATCGGTGCTTCAACACGCTCAGGCCACGCCCTGGGCCTTGAACCAGGCCAGGCAGCGCCGCCAGCCGTCTTCGGCGGCCGCCTGGCGGTAACTGGGCCGGTAGTCGGCATGGAAGGCATGCGGCGCATCGGGGTAGACGACGAACGCCGATCGCCTGGCCGCCGCGCTGCCGCCGGCCAGCGCGGCCTTCATCTGCTCAACGCTCTCGAGCGGAATGCCGCCATCCTGCCCGCCGTACAGGCCCAGCACCGGCGCCTTCAGCTCGCCGGCCAGGTCGATCGGCTGCCTCGGCATCAATGCACTGCGGGCGCCGACCAGTCGGCCATACCAGGCCACCGCGGCCTTCACGGCAGGGTTGTGCGCGCTGTACAGCCAGGTGATGCGCCCGCCCCAGCAGAAGCCGGTGATGGCCAGCTTCGACGCATCGGCGCCTTGCCCGCGGGCCCAGGCCACGGACGCATCCAGGTCACCCATCACCTGGGCATCGGGCACCTTGTCGACCACCTCGGCCAGCAGCTTGGCGACCTCGCCGTACGCACCGGCATCGCCCTGGCGCACGAACAGCTCGGGCGCAATCGTGAAGTAGCCCTGCTTCGCGAAGCGCCGCGCCACATCGGCGATGTGCTCGTGCACGCCGAAGATCTCGCTGACCAGCAGCAGCACCGGCGCATCGGCCTTGCCCGCCGGCGCAGCGCGGTAGGCCGGCATCTTGAAGTCGCCCACGGGAATCGTCACCTCGCCGACCAGCAGGCCCTCGGCATCGGTCTTCACCACGGTCTGCGCTGCGATCGGCAGCACCGCGGCCGCGAAGCCCACGCCCAGCCCGCCGCGCACGAAACCACGGCGGCTGAAGTCACGCGACGGCACGAGGCTGTCGAGGTCCTGTTGCAGCATGGGCAGATCTCCTCCTGGGGGCGATCATTCTAGAGAGGGCTTCGCCGCCACCCGGCCGTGCCACGAATAGCCGCTAGCATCTCGGCCCATGCCTTCTCGCCTGCCGCGGGCCAATGCGCCCCTTGCCGCGATCGACATGGGGTCGAACAGCTTTCGACTCGAGATCGGTCAACTCCAGCATGGTCGCTACCGCCGCATCGCCTACCTGAAGGAGACCGTGCGCCTGGGTGCCGGCCTGGACGAGAACGGCTACCTCACCGAAGAAGCCGCCCAGCGCGGGCTGCAGTGCCTGGCCACCTTCGCCCAGCGCCTGCAGGGCTTCGAGAGCGCGCAGGTGCGCGCGGTGGCCACCCAGACGCTGCGCGAAGCCCGCAACCGCGATGCCTTCCTGGTGCGCGCCGAGGCCACGCTGGGCCATCCGATCGAGGTGATCTCGGGCCGCGAGGAGGCGCGCCTGATCTATGCCGGCGTGGCGCACCTGCAGCCCAGCGAATCGTCGCGGCTGGTGATCGACATCGGCGGCCGCAGCACCGAGATGATCCTGGGGCGCGGGCGCGTGCCGATGGTGGCCGAATCGTTCAAGACCGGCAGCGTCAGCCTGTCGATGCGCTGGTTTCCCGATGGGCGCTTCACCGAGCAGATGTTCCGCGATGCGCAGGTGGCCGCCGGCGCCGAGCTCGAGGAAGCGCTGGAGCCCTTTGCGCCGCGGCATTGGCAGCAGGCGCTGGGCTCCTCGGGCACGGCCGGCGCGGTCTCGCAGGTGCTGCAGGCGGCGGGCTTGAGCGATGGCCGCATCACCCCCGACGGCCTGCGCTGGTGCATCGCGCAGTGCCTGGCCGCCGGCCATGTCGACCGGCTGAAGCTGCCTTCGCTCAGCGAAGACCGCAAGCCCATCATCGGCGGCGGCCTGTCGCTGCTGTACACGCTGCTGACGCACTTCGGCGTCGAGGCGCTGTACCCGGCCAAGGGCGCGTTGCGCCAGGGCGTGATCGTCGACCTGCACGAGCGCCACGCCACGCAGCGGGGCAGCGGCGGCGCCGACGTGCGCGAGCACACGATCGCCGAGCTGCAGCAGCGCTTCGACGTCGATGTCGAGCAGGCCGCACGCGTGCGCCAGGTGGCCACGCAGCTGTTCGCGCAGGCGCTGCCGCACAGCGACGACGAGGCCCTGCGCGAGCTGGGCTGGGCCTGCGACCTGCACGAGATCGGCCTGATGGTCTCGCACCACGACCATCACCGCCACAGTGCCTACCTGCTGTCGCATGCGGACGCCGCCGGCTTCTCGCAGAGCCAGCAGCGCCGCATCGCCGAGCTGGTGCTGGGCCAGCGCGGCGGCCTGCGCAAGCTGGAGGCCCAGCTGTGCAGCGAGCGCTTCGCCTGGCAGGTGATGACGCTGCGTTTGGGTGTTATCTCCTGCCATGCGCGTGGCGACCTCGAACCCGGCGCACTGCGCCTGGCGCGCAGCGGCCGCCATGCGTTGCTCCGATGCAATGGCGCGTGGGCCGAAACCCATCCGCGCACGCTGCACCAGCTGCATGAAGAGGTCGAGGCCTGGAGCCGCCACGAGGCGCCGCGCCTGCAGCTGCAGGTCGGCGGCTGAAGCATCCGCCGGCCGCAGGGCCACGCCCCGGCGCCAGCGGCTACAGCTTGTCCGGCGTGCGCACCGAGACCAGCACGACATCGGGCACGCCGTCGCGCACCCGGTGGCGCAGCCACCACACCGCGCCCTTCTTGACGCCCCAGGCCGGGCTCTGCAACGCATCGGCACCCGCCATCAGGTAGGCCGCGGTCTGGCCCAGCGTCGGCTGGTGGCCCACGACCAGCACCGGCTCGCGGCTGTCGGGCCAGCGCGCGGCCGTCAGCAGCTGGCTCGAACCGGCGCCCGGCGCGAGGCTCTCGATCAGCCGGTACTTGCGGCCCAGCGCATCGGCGGTCTGCCGCGTGCGCAGGGCGGGGCTCACCAGCACCCTGGTGCTTGCCGGCAGGAAGCGGTTCAGCCACTCGGCCATGCGTTGCGCCTGCTTCTGCCCGCGCAGGGTCAGCGGCCGCTGCAGGTCGTCCTCGCCCTCGGTAACGTCGCGGGCTTCGGCATGGCGCCAGAGGATCAGGTCCATCGTCCGTCCGCCAGGCCGGTCAGGCACTGCGATAGCGCGCCATCAGCGCGGCCTGGGCGCTCTTGCCGCTCTCGGCCACGCGGCGGTAGCTGCCGTCGGGCGCCTGCAGCCAGGCATCGCGCTCGTCGTGCAGGTAGGGCACCAGGCATTCGTCGATCACCCGCTGGCGCAGCTGCGCATCGCGCACCGCCCAGGCCAGCTCGATGCGGCGGAACATGTTGCGGCCCATCCAGTCGGCACTCGACAGGTACAGCACCTCCTCCTCTTCGCTGGCGCCCCAGCGGAAGTACAGCACCCGGGTGTGCTCGAGGAAACGGCCGACCACCGAGCGCACGCGCACCCGGTCGGTGAGGCCAGGCAGGCCCGCGGGCAGCATGCAGGCGCCGCGCACGATCAGGTCGACCTCGGCACCGGCCTGCGCCGCGGCCACCAGTGCACCGATCAGGGCCGGATCGGTCAGCGCGTTGATCTTCACCACCACCCGCGCCGGCCGGCCTGCACGCGCGGCCTTGGCGACCTCGGCCAGGTGGGCCATCAGCCGGCGGTGCAGCACGAAGGGCGCGGTCAGCAGGTGGCGCTGCGAGCGCACCCGCGTCAGGCTGGTGAGCTGGTGGAACACCGCATCGGCGTCGGCCGTCAGGTGCGGGTCGGCGGTGAACATGCCGACATCGGTGTAGAGCTTTGCGGTGGACGGGTTGTAGTTGCCGGTCGACAGATGCACATAACGCCTCAAGAACGTGGCACCGCGCGGGCCGGTTTCCCGCCGCGTCACCAGCAGCAGCTTGGCGTGGGTCTTGAATCCGACGATGCCGTAGACCACCTGCGCGCCCACCGCCTCCAGCCGCTCGGCCCAGTTGATGTTGGCTTCCTCGTCGAAGCGGGCCTTCAACTCGACGACCGCGATCACTTCCTTGCCGCGACGCGCGGCCTCGATCAGCAGCTCCATCAGCACCGAGCGGTTGCCGGTGCGGTAGATGGTCTGCTTGATGGCCAGCACGTCGGGGTCCTGCACCGCCTCGCGCAGGAACTGCACCACCGGCTCGAAGCTCTCGAAGGGGTGGTGCAGCAGCACGTCACGCTCGCGCACCTGCGCCAGGATCGACTCGCCGGGCGGCAGGCCCAAGGCCGGCCAGCGGGGCTCGAAGGGCGGGAAGCGCAGGTGCGGCGCATCGACCTGGTCGATCAGCTGGTTCAGCCGCACCAGGTTGACCGGACCGTTGACGCGGTACAGCGCCGCCTCGGGCAGCGCGTACTGGTCGAGCAGGAAACGCCACAGCGACTCGGGGCAGCTCTTCACCACCTCGATGCGGATGGCCTGGCCGAAGTGCCGCGTCGTCAGGCCGGTGCGCAAGGCCTGCCGCAGGTTGGCCACGTCCTCCTCGTCGACATCGAGGTCCGAATCGCGTGTCACGCGGAACTGCGAGAACGCGTCGACCGGCCGGCCACCGAACAGGGTTTCCAGGTGCGCACGGATCACGCTGGTCAGCAGCACGAAACCCTGCGTGCCCGGCGGACACAGCTCGCGCGGCAGCGCGATCACGCGGGGCAGCACGCGCGGCACCTTGACAATGGCGATCGGGTTCTCGCGCCCGAAGGCGTCCTTGCCACCGAGGTGAACGATGAAGTTCAGCGACTTGTTCGCGACCTGCGGAAACGGATGCGCCGGGTCCAGCCCCACCGGCACCAGCAGCGGCCGCACCTGCGCCTCGAAGAAGCGCGCCACCCACTGGCGTTGCGCCGCATTGCGCTCGGCATGGTTCAGGATCACGATGCCTTCGCGCTGCAGCGCGGGCATCAGGTCGTCGTTGAACACCGCGTACTGGCGGTCGATGATCGCGTGCGCCTCGGCGGCCACCGCCCGCAGGGCGTCGCGCTGCGGGCCGCCGCCGGGCGCCTCGCGCATGGCTTCCAGCGCATCGGCGAAGCGCACCTCGAAAAACTCGTCGAGGTTGGACGAGACGATCGTGATGTAGCGCAGCCGCTCGAGCAGCGGCACGTCCGCACGGCTGGCCTGGGCCAGCACGCGGCGGTTGAATTCGAGGATGGCCTGTTCGCGGTTCAGCAGCGGCGGCAGGCCCGGCTGCTCGGGGCTGGCGGACGTCATTGACGGGAGCATATGACGCTCGTGCGACAAGTCTGTGACACCGATGGCACGCGCCTGCGGCGTCGCGGCCACAGGCGGCAGGAGCGGAAAATCCCTGTCTTGGTCAGGTGCCGGCATGCTGCGATCATCGCGCGGGGAGATCGCTCATGACAGTGCCTGACCTGCTTCTGTCACCGCGTGGCCGGCGCCGGCTGGCGGCCTGGCTCGCGATCGCCTGCCTGGCCCCGTTGCCGGGTTGCGGCGGTGGGGGCGGCGGCACCAGCGGCGACACCAGCACCCCGCCGCCGGTGAGCACCCCGTTCACCGACCCGACGCTGTATGCCACCGATGCCAACGCCACGCTGGCCGTGCCCAGCGAAGCCCGCTCCGTCACGCAGCACCGCGTGGTGCTGGCCAGCGGGACGTTGGACTACAGCGCCACCGCCGGCCACCTCATTGCCAACGAGGTCGGCACCGGCAAGCCGCAGGCCTCGTTCTTCTACGTCGCCTACACGCTCAATGGCGCGAACCCGGCCACGCGGCCGGTCACCTTCTTCTACAACGGCGGTCCGGGCTCGGCCTCGCTGTGGCTGCACATGGGCTCCTTCGGCCCGAAGCGGCTGGACACGCGCATGCCGAGCAACCAGATCGCCGGCGCCTTCACGCTGGTCGACAATGCCGAGACGCTGCTCGATGTCAGCGACCTGGTGTTCGTCGACGCGGTGGGCACCGGCTATTCGCAGGCCATTGCGCCGGCCACCAACCGCAGCTATTGGGGCGTGGATGCCGATGCCAAGGTGTTCCGCGACTTCATCGCGCGCTACCTCGAAGCCAATGGCCGCGCGGCCGCGCCACGAGTGATCTTCGGCGAGTCCTATGGCACCACGCGCTCGGCGGTGCTGGCCGAGGAACTGGAGGCCGCCGGCATCGGCGTCGATGGGGTGGTGTTGCTGTCCTCGGTGCTGAACTACAACACCAATTGCGGGGTGGTCGACGATGCCGGCGCCTCGTGCGGGGGCTACCTGCCCAGTTACGCGGCCACCGGCGCCTGGTTCAACCGCACCCAGCCGGCGCCGGCCGATGTGACGGCCTTCGTGTTGCAGGCGATGAGCTTTGCCGACGAGCGCTACGGCCCCGCGCTGTCGGCCTACCTGGTGGGCCAGGCGCTGCCGACGCCGCAGCTCTACACCGACCTGGCCGCCCTCACCGGCCTGCCGGCAACGCAATGGCAGGCGCGACTGAACCTCCAGCCGGACGTGTTCCGCGCCGAGCTGCTGCCGGGCCAGTTGCTCGGCCGTTACGACGCCCGCATTGCCGGTGCGGCCAACGGCCCGCTGGCGGTGGACGGCGACCCCTCGCTGACCGTCATCCAGTCGGCCTACATCGCCGCGACACGCCGCTACCTGGCGCAGGACCTGGCCTACACCAGCCCGACGACCTACACGGATTTCAGCAACGCGATCGACGCATGGCGCTTTTCGCACAACGGCAAGTCGCTGCCCGACACGGTGCCCGACCTCGCCACCGCGATGACCCTGAACCCGCGGCTGCGCGTGCTGTCGCTCAACGGCCACCACGATCTGGCCACGCCGTTCCAGCAGACGCGCAGCGACCTGCGGCGCCTGTCCGCGCAGTCGCGCATCACCTTCCACCATGTCGCTGGCGGGCACATGACCTACCTGGACGACGACGGCCGCCGCGCCCAGCGTGCCGTGCTGGCCGACTTCTACCGCAGCCTGAGGACCACGCCATGAACGCCACCCGCCTGGCCTGGCTGGTCCTGCTGCTGCCGGCCACGCTGCACGCGGCTGACCCGCCCGCGCCGCGCCGCGCCGATCCCTGGGTGCCCCCCGCCGCGCGCATCCGCAGCGCCGAGCCGCCGACCTCGGGCGCCGCGCTGCAGGCGCAGGTGACCGACACGCTGCGCCGCCGCTTCGACGCCGCCGACCCGCGCGGCTACGGCGCCATCAGCCGCGCGCAGGCCGAACGCGCCGGCCTCGGCTTCGTCAGCCGCCACTTCGAGCGCATCGACACGCAGGGCAGCGGCAGCGTCAGCTTCGACGAGCTGCAGCGGTACCTGGCAAAGTCAGCGGCCGAGCGCTGAGGACGGCGCTCAATGTGCCTGGTCCCAATTGGGACCGATGCCGATCTCCGCCAGCAAAGGCACGCTCAGCTGCGCCACGCCGGCCATCAGCCGCGGCACCTCGGTGCGCACCCAGTCCAGCTCGTCTTCCGGCACCTCGAAGACCAGCTCGTCGTGCACCTGCATCACGATCGCGGTGCGCCGCTGCTGCGCATCCAGCGCGCCCTGCACCGCGATCATCGCCAGCTTGATCAGGTCGGCTGCGGTGCCCTGCATCGGCGCATTGATGGCCTGGCGCTCGGCGCCCGAGCGGCGCGGGCCATTGCCGCCGCGGATGTCCGGCAGCTCGATGCGGCGGCCGAACAGCGTCTCGACATAGCCACGCGCCGCGGCCTGCGCCTTGGTCTCGTCCATGTAGCGCTTGACGCCGGCAAAGCGCGCGAAGTAGCGGTCGATGTAGTCGCGCGCCGCCTTCTGCTCGATGCCCAGCGACTGCGCCAGCCCGAACGCGCCCATGCCGTAGATCAGGCCGAAGTTGATGGTCTTGGCATAGCGCCGCTGCTCGCTGGTGACCGCATCAGGCGCAATGTTGAACACCTCGGACGCCGTGGCGCGGTGCACGTCCATGCCTTCGGCGAAGGCGCGCGTCAGCCCGGGGTCGCCGCTGATGTGGGCCATGATGCGCAGCTCGATCTGCGAGTAGTCGGCCGAGGCCACCACATGCCCCGGCGGCGCGATGAAGGCTTCGCGCACGCGCCGGCCTTCGGGCGTGCGGATGGGAATGTTCTGCAGGTTCGGGTCGTTGCTCGACAGCCGGCCGGTCACCGCCACCGCCTGCGCATAGTTGGTGTGCACGCGGCCGGTGGCCGGGTTCACCATCTGCGGCAGCTTGTCGGTGTAGGTACCCTTCAGCTTGGCCAGGCTGCGGTGCTCGAGGATGCGCGCCGGCAGCGGGAAGTCGGCGGCCAGCTCCTGCAGCACGTCTTCATCGGTGCTCGGCGCGCCCGAGGCGGTCTTCTTCTTCACCGGCAGGCCGAGCCGGCCGAACAGGATCTCGCCGATCTGCTTGGGCGAGCCCAGGTTGAAGGGCTGGCCGGCGATCTCGTAGGCCTGCTGCTCGAGCTGCACCATGCGCTCGGCCAGCTCGCGGCTCTGCTGCGCGAGCAGCGCGCTGTCGATCAGCACGCCATGGCGCTCGATGCGCGCCAGCAGCGCCGACACCGGCATCTCGATCTCGCCGTACACCTTCAGCAGGCCGGGCTGCGCCGCGATGCGCGGGTACAGCACCTGGTGCACCTGCAGCGTCATCTCGCTGTCCTCGCCGCTGTATTCGGTGGCGCGCGCGATGTCGACCTGCGAGAACGGGATCTGGTTCGCGCCCTTGCCGCACAGGTCCTCGTAGCTCAGGCCCTGGCGGTTCAGATGCCGCTGCGCCAGCTTCTCCAGGCTGTGCGCGAGATGCGCCTCGAAGACGTAGCTTTCCAGCAAGGTGTCGAAGCGCCAGCCGCGCACCGTGATGCCATGGTTGGCCAGCACGTGCGTGTCGTACTTGGTGTTCTGCCCGACCTTGGCAAAGCGCTCGTCTTCGAGCCAGGGGCGCAGCGCGGCCAGCACCGCGTCCAGCGGCAGCTGGTCGGGCGCGCCGGGGTAGTCGTGGCGCAGGGGCACGTAGGCCGCCTCCCCGGGCGTCACCGCGAACGAAACGCCGACGATGCGCGCGCGCATCGGGTCCAACGAATCGGTCTCGGTGTCCAGCGCCGCGAGCTCGGCCCGCTGCAGCACGCCGATCCAGTGCTGCAGCCGCTCCATCGTCAGCACGGTTTCGTAGTGCCGCGTCAATCCGGTGTTATCGGGCGGCGGTGGCGGATCGTCGTCGGCGCCCACGGTGCCCACCGTGGCTGCGGCGGCAGGCGGTGGCGCCACGCCCAGGTCGGTCTCGAGCTCCTTGCGCCAGGCGCGGAAGCCGAAGCGCTGGTAGAAATCCAGCAGCCCGGGCTTGTCGACCTCCTTCAGCGCCAGCTGCTCGATCGAGGGCCAGCCGGGCAGGTGGCCGCCGAGGTCGCAGTCGGTCACCACGGTGATCAGCCGCCGGCCCTGCGGCAGCCAGTCCAGCGCCTTGCGCAGGTTCTCGCCGGCGGCGCCCTTGATGCCCGGCGCGGCGGCGATCACGCCGTCGAGCGAACCGTGCTCGGCGATCCACTTCGCGGCGGTCTTCGGACCGACCTTGTCGACGCCGGGCACGTTGTCCACCGTGTCGCCGATCAGCGTGAGGTAGTCGATGATGCGATCGGGCGCCACCCCGAACTTGGCCTTCACGCCCTCGATGTCCAGGCGCTCGTTGCTCATCGTGTTGATCAGCGTGACCTGCTCGTTGACCAGCTGGGCCAGGTCCTTGTCGCCGGTGGAGATGACCACCCGGTGGCCGCTGGCCGCGCCGACCCGCGCCAACGTGCCGATCGCATCGTCGGCCTCGATGCCCGGCACCTGCAGCACCGGCCAGCCGAGCAGCTTCACCACCTCGTGGATCGGCTCGATCTGCAGCCGCAGGTCGTCGGGCATCGGCGCGCGATGCGCCTTGTACTCGGGGTACCAGTCGTCGCGGAAGGTCTTGCCGGGCGCGTCGAACACGCAGCAGGCATGGCCGGCGCCGACCTGCTCGCGCAGTCGCTTCATCATCGCCACCAGGCCGTGGATCGCGCCGGTGGGAAAGCCGTCCGGCCCGCGCAGGTCTGGCAGCGCATGGTAGGCGCGGTAGAGGTAGCTGGAGCCGTCGACCAGCAGCAGGGTCGGCACGTGCGCGGGAGAGTTCATCGGGCGATTGTGCGTGAGCGGATCGCCGGCACCCGCTGCGTAGAATCCGCCCGCTCATGGCCGTCTTCACACCGATTTCCGAGGCGGATGCCGCCGCGCTGCTGGCTCGCCTGGATGCCGGCGAGTTCATCGCGATGCAGGGCATCGGCGCGGGCATCGAGAACACCAACTACTTCGTCGACTCCAGCCGCGGCCGCTGGGTGCTGACGGTGTTCGAGCGCCTGGGCTTCGAGCAGCTGCCGTTCTACCTGCGGCTGATGCAGCATCTGGCGCGCCACGGCCTGCCGGTGCCCGAGCCGCGCGCCGACGCCGCCGGCGAGATCGTGCACCGCCTGGCCGGCAAGCCGGCCGCGCTGGTCAATGCGCTGCCCGGCCATCACCAGCTGGCGCCCGACCTGCACCACTGCGCACAGCTGGGCGCGATGCTCGCGCGCATGCACCTGGCCGTGGCCGACTTCCCGCTGCAGCAGCCCAACCTGCGCGGGCTGGACTGGTGGCAGCAGATCGCGCCGCGCCTGCAGCCCCACCTGGCCGACACGCAGCGCGCACTGCTGGCCGACGAACTGGCGTTCCAGCAGCAGCTCGCCGCCTCGGCGGCCTACCAGGCGCTGCCGCGCGGCGCGGTGCATGCCGACCTGTTCCGCGACAACGTGCTGTTCGACGGCCTGCCCGGCCACGAGAAGCTCACCGCCTGCTTCGACTTCTACTTCGCCGGCACCGACACCTTCGGCTACGACCTGGCGGTGTGCCTGAACGACTGGTGCGTCGACGACGAATCCGGCCGGCTCGACGAGCCGCTGGCCGCTGCGCTGGTGCAGGCCTACGAGCGCGAACGCCCGCTGTCGCCGGCCGAGGTGCGGCTGATGCCCGCCCTGCTGCGCGCCGCGGCGCTGCGCTTCTGGCTCTCGCGGCTGGGGGACTGGTTCCTGCCGCGCGAGGCCGCGCTGCTGCAGCCCAAGGACCCGCAGCACTTCGAGCGCGTGCTGCGTGCACGGCTCGACGCCCCGTGGCATCCGCCGCGCTGATCCGACACCTGACCGATTGACCACGATGGGACTGCGCCTGCGTCCGGTAGCTGCTTCGCGAGGCCAGGCCTGGCTGCGCGAGGGCTTTCGCGCCTACTTCCACCACCCGCTGGGCTACAGCCTGCTGTTCTTCGCCTTCCTGCTGACGAGCGCGCTGCTGGGCTCGATTCCGCTGCTGGGCCCCTGGCTGGCGACCAGCCTGCTGCCGCTGCTGTCGCTGCTGTTCATGGGCGCCACGCAGGACGTGCAGCAGGGCCGGCCGATCGGCCTGGCGCACTGGTTCGCGCTGTGGCGCGAGCCGCCGCGCCGCCTGCGCACGATGCTGCTGCTGTGTGGCGCCTACGGCCTGCTCGTGACCGCCATCGTCGCCCTGGCCTTCTGGAGCGGCGGCGACGAACTGCGGCAGGCCTTCAAGCCCCTGGCCCGGCCGCAGTCGGGAGCGCAGGACATGATGGAGGTGTTCGGCAGCGCCGCGGTGGCGCGGCTGGCCAACACCATCACGCTGCTGGTCGCGCTGGTCTCGGTGCCGTACTGGCATGCGCTGGCGCTGGTGCGCTGGGGCGGCCAGGGCGCCTTCCAGGCGCTGTTCTCCAGCACCATCGCGCTGTGGCGCACGCGCGGCGCGGTGCTGCTGTACGGACTGTCATGGATCGGCTGCACGCTGCTGGGCAGCCTGCTGGCCGGCCTGCTGAGCGCGCTGCTCGCGGCGGGCGGCGGTGGCGCGCTGGCCCTGCTGCCGGGCCTGCTGATCATGCTGTCGCTGAGCTCGGCGTTCTATGCCTCGCTGTGGTTCATGTTCATCGACACCTTCGCGCCGGACGATGCCGGCGCGGGGACATCGGCGCCCTGACGCCTGAACGCTGGTCCCGACCAGGGCGATCCAGCGGCGCGGGCCGCGACCCTGTGGCGCTCAGGCGCTCGCAACGGCGGTCAGCGCCGGCAGCCGCAACGTGAAGGCGAAGCGGCTGCCCGCGCCCGGCGTGCTGTGCACCGCGATGTCGCTGCCCATCAGTCTCAGCAACTGGCGCGTGATCGCCAGGCCCAGCCCGCTGCCACCGGCGCGGCGGCGCGCCTCGCCCGCCTGCTCGAAGGGTTGGAAGATCGACTCCAGGTGCTCGGGCCCGATGCCTACCCCGCTGTCCTCGACGCTGAAGGCGATGGCCACCCGGCCTTCGGCTTCGGGCGGCGCATCGACATCTCGCCGGACAGCCAGGCGCACCTGGCCGTGATCGGTGAACTTCGCGGCGTTGCCCAGCAGGTTCAGCAGCACCTGGCGCAGGCGCTGTTCGTCGGCCAGCACGCCGGGCGGCAGCGCCGGATCGATCTCGACCGCAAAGGCCACGCCCTTTTCCTCGATCTTCACGCGGGCGATGTCGGCCACGCCCTGCAGGAACGGCGCCAGCCACAGCGGCGCGGGCAGCAGCTCGGCCTTGCCGGCCTCGATGCGCGCGAGGTCCAGGATGTCGTTCACCAGCCCGAGCAGGTGCTCGCCACTGAGCCGGATGGTGTCGACGCCATGGCGCTGGCGCGCACCGAGCGCCGGGTCCATCTGCAGCAGCTGGGCATAGCCCAGCACGGCATTCAGCGGCGTGCGCAGCTCGTGGCTCATGCGGGTGAGGAAGCCGGTCTTGGCCTCGCTGGCGGCCTCGGCGCGCTCCTTGGCCGCCTGCAGCTGCAGCGTGCGTTCGTGCACCTGCTGTTCCAGTGCATCCCGGTGCGCGGCCAGCTGTGCCTCGCGCTCGCGCAGCACGGCCACCTGGCGCGAGGATTCGAGCGAGCGCACCAGCGAGAACAGCAGCAGGCCGATGCAGGCCCCCCCCAGCAGCGTGCCCCACACCAGCAAGGTGGCCGCCATGTCGGGCGGGGCGCGGTCGGTGAACTCCAGGCGCCAGCGGCGGCCGGCCATCGCCAGCTCGCGCTGGGCCTGCAAGGGCATCGCATGGCCGGCCGGCGCATCGGGGTCGTGACTGTCGAACAGCACGAACGCTTCGGATGCGGGCTCGCCCGTCACGCCCACCGGTCCGGCATCTTCCAGCCGCAGATCGAAGCGCCGCGCCGCGGACTGGCCGATCGCCACCTCCAGCAGGTGGTTGATCGACAGCGCATAGCCCACCGAGCCACTGAAGGCCGCGCGCCGCTGCACGACGGTGTCGATGGGTGCGCCGGCGCGGTACACCGCCAGGCGCACACCGAGCACCGGCGTGGCCAGCACCCGCGGATCGTCGATCGGACGGCCCGAGCTGTAGGGCAGCCCGCTGTCGCGCGCCAGCTCGCTGGCGCGGATGCGCTGCTCGGCATGCGGCTGCACGCCGTAGACGTCGCGGCCGAACGTGGCATTGCGGCCCGGTTCGTCGAAGGGCTCGATGTAGTCGATCACCAGGTACTCGTCGCGCTCGCCGGGCGGGTAGATCGCAAAGCCCGGGTAGCCGCCGGGGTCGCGGCTGCTGTCGGCCCGCACCGCGGCCTCGTAGCGGGCCTTTTCGGCCTGCAGCACGCGTCGCGCGAAGTTGGCGGTGAGGATGGCCGGGTAGCGCTGTGGCAGGTCCAGCGTCTCGACATAACGCCTGAAATCCCCGCGGCTCACCTCCGGGCGGCTCATCATCAGCGCACGCAGACCGTCGAGCACCGCCTCGTAGGCCAGCAGCCTGGCCTGGATGCGTGCGGCGGTGTCGGTGGCCTGGGCCTCGAAGCGCGCCGCCGCTTCCCGCTGGACCAGCGTGCGCACCAGCCAGAACGACACGGCCGACACCACGAGCGCCGCCGCCAGCACCCCCCAGGCGGCGAGGTGTCGGGCCCGCGGCGCGCTGGCAGGCATCAGCTCACCGGCGTCAGCTTGGCCACCGACAGCGCCAGCCACTTCGCGCCATGGCGGTTGAAGTGCACCTGGGCCCGCGCATCGGTGCCGCTGCCTTCGAGCGTCAGCACCACGCCTTCACCGAACTTGTTGTGGAACACCGACTGGCCCACGCGCAGGCCGTGCGCCGGCGCGGCGGTCTTGCTGGGCATCATCGGCGGCGGGGGTGGTGCGGCATAGGCCGGCCGGCCTTCGACCCGCCCGGCGCCCACCACCGAACCCAGGCCCGAGCCGCGCGCCCAGGCGCTCTGGTACTCGCGCGCATAGCCCGAGCCGAAGCCCTGGTTCTTCGGCGTCAGCCATTTCAGCGCACCCTCGGGCAGCTCTTCGAGGAAGCGGCTCTTGACGTTGTAGCGCGTCTGCCCATGCAGCAGCCGGGTCTGGCTGAAGCTCAGGTACAGGCGCTTGCGAGCGCGGGTGATGGCCACGTACATCAGCCTGCGCTCTTCCTCCAGCCCGTCGGCATCGGACAGCGCGTTCTCGTGCGGGCACAGGCCCTCTTCCAGCCCGGTGATGAAGACGCAGTCGAACTCCAGGCCCTTGGCGGCATGCACCGTCATCAGCTGCAGCGCGTCCTGGCCGGCCTGGGCCTGGTTGTCGCCGGCCTCCAGCGCGGCATGGGTCAGGAAGGCCGCCAGCGGCGACAGGATCTCGCCGGTCTCGGCATCGGGCGTCAGCGTCACCGCCGCCACCGCGGTGGGCGTGCCCTCGGCGATGGTGCCGGGCGCGGTCTCGTCCACCGGCAAGGCCACCGCGTCCTTGCCGAAGCCTTCCTGCGTGACGAAGGCCTCGGCGGCATTGACCAGTTCCTGCAGGTTCTCGATGCGCTCGGCCCCCTCCTTCTCGGTGCGATAGAACTCGACGAGGCCGCTGTCCTTGAGCATCTCGTCGATGATCTGGCGCAGCGTGAGCCCGCGCGTGCGCTCGCGCAGGCCGTCGACCAGCGCATTGAAGGCGGCCAGGTTGGCGCCGGCCTTGCCGCTGAGCGCGCCCACGCTCTGGTACAGGCTGCGGCCGCTCTGGCGCGCCGCGTCCTGCAGCTGCTCGACGCTGCGCGCGCCGATGCCGCGCGCCGGGAAGTTGACGACGCGCAGGAACGAGGTGTCGTCGTTCGGGTTCTCGACCAGGCGCAGGTAGGCCAGCGCATGCTTGACCTCGGCACGCTCGAAGAAGCGCAGGCCGCCGTACACGCGGTAGGGAATGCCGGCATTGAACAGCGCGCTCTCGATCACGCGGCTTTGGGCGTTGCTGCGGTACAGCACCGCGATCTCGCTGCGCGGCGTGCCGCTGCGGTGCAGCTGCTGCGCCTCTTCCAGCAGCCACTGCGCCTCGGCATAGTCGCTGGTGGCCTCGCTCACCCGCACCGGCTCGCCAGGGCCGGCCTCGGTGCGCAGGTTCTTGCCCAGGCGCCGGCTGTTGTGCGAGATCAGCGCGTTCGCACTGTCGAGGATGTTGCCGAAGGAGCGGTAGTTGCGCTCCAGCTTGATCACCCGCTCGACGTGGTACTCGCGCTCGAAGTCGGCCATGTTGCCCACCTGCGCGCCGCGGAAGGCGTAGATGCTCTGGTCGTCGTCGCCGACCGCGAACACGCCCTGCGCCAGCGGGCCGTGCGTCCCCTGGCGCCCGGGCGGCGGTGCGAACATCTGCAGCCAGCGGTACTGCAGCCGGTTGGTGTCCTGGAACTCGTCGACCAGGATGTGGCGGAAGCGGTGCTGGTAGTGCTCGCGCAGCGCGGCGTTGTCGCGCAGCAGCTCGTAGGTGCGCAGCATCAGCTCGGCGAAGTCGACCACGCCTTCGCGCTGGCACTGGTCTTCGTAGGCCTGGTAGACCTCGACCATCGTGCGCGTCTGCGGGTCGCGTGCCTCCACGTCCTTTGGACGCTGGCCCTCTTCCTTGCTGCCGGCGATGAACCAGCTCACCTGCTTGGGCACGAAGCGCTGCTCGTCCAGGTTCATCGCCTTGATCACGCGCTTGACGGCCGAGAGCTGGTCGGCCGAATCGAGGATCTGGAACGACTGCGGCAGGTTGGCCAGCTTCCAGTGCGCGCGCAGGAAGCGGTTGCACAGGCCGTGGAAGGTGCCGATCCACATGCCGCGCACGGCGATCGGCAGCATTGCCTGCAGCCGGGTCAGCATTTCCTTGGCGGCCTTGTTCGTGAAGGTCACCGCCATCAGCCCGCCAGGCGAGACCTGGCCGGTGGCCAGCAGCCAGGCGATGCGCGTGGTCAGCACCCGCGTCTTGCCCGAGCCGGCGCCGGCCAGGATCAGCGCGGGCCTGGCCGGCAGCGTCACCGCGGCCAGTTGCTCGGGGTTCAGGTTGTGCAGCAGCGTGCCGGTGCCGTCCAGCGCGGCCTGCCGATCGGGAACATCAGGGTGCATCGGGGGATTCTAGGAGCCGCTCCCCGCGCGCCCGGTGCCGGCGCCACAATGCGCCGCATGTCAAGACATGCCTTCGCCGCCCTCGGGCTGGTCCTCGGTTCGGCCCTCGCTTCGAGCACCGTGTCGGCCGCGCCAGCGGCGCCAGTGGCGCCGGCCTGCCCGCGCGCCGGTGCACCGGTGGTCGAGCGCTTCATCGGCGCCGATTGCCCCGAGTGCTGGGCCGCCCGCCCCGATGCCGCCGCCCCCGCCGGGGCCTGGGTGTTCGACTGGATCGTGCCGACACCGCAGGGCGACGAGGCCGCACTGTCGGCCGCCGCCTCCGGCGAAGCGCTCGAGCGCGCGCAGCGCTTCGGCGGCCCGCCGCCACCGGCCGGTGAGCGCAGCGCGCCGCCGCAGCCGCTGCCGCGCACGAAGCTGCGCCTGCGTATGGTGTCCGGCCCGGCCTGGAACGGCTACTTCGGGCTGCAGATCGAGCTGCGCGGCCCGCTGCCGCCCGGCAGCAGCGCCTGGATGGCGCTGGTGGAGAAGATCCCCGCCGGCAGCGAGGGGTCGGCGATCGAGCGCTCGCTGATGCGCACGGTCGTCGGCCCGCTGCCGGTGGAAGGCGCCGCCGGCGCCCAGGGCACCAAGCACCTGCGGGCGCTGCGCTGGCCGTCGGGTGCCGACCCCACGCGCTTCGAGGCGCGTGGCTGGGTCGAGGATCGCGACGGCCGGCTGCTGGCAGTGACGGAAGCGCGCTGCGGCAGCAGGATCGGCCGGCGCTGAGGTCCGTGACGCGTCTTTTGGGCGCTAGGCGCGTGATCTCTCGGGCGCCGACAACGGCCGACCCTCGGCGCAGGCATCGAGGCCTCGTTCGGCACCGATAACCCGCAGCCGCCGCTGGCCCTGGGCGCCGCGTAGAATCAGCCACCGGGCCCAAATTCTGGCGCCCGGTTTTCCGTGGCCGCACCGTTCCCCGCTGGACGGCTCTCGCAGCCCGTGCCGGGTTCCCAGGTCAAGCGCTCGCAGCCCCAGTGGCGGCACTGCCCCAACGCCGCCGCGTCAACTGACGAGACCCGAGCCATGGAAATCTTCGACTACGACAACATCCTGCTGCTGCCGCGCAAATGCCGCGTCGACAGCCGCGCCGAGTGCGACCCCTCGGTGGAATTCGGCGGCCGCCGCTTCAAGCTGCCGGTGGTGCCGGCCAACATGAAGACGGTGGTCGACGAGACCATCACCGAACAGCTGGCCCGCAGCGGCCACTTCTACGTGATGCATCGCTTCGACCTCGACAACGTGGCCTATGCGCGGCGCATGCGCGAGCAGGGGCTGTTCGTCTCGATCAGCTCGGGCGTGAAGCCGGCCGACATCGCGGTCGTCGACCAGCTGGCGGCCGAGGGCGTGGGCGCCGACTACATCACGATCGACATCGCGCACGGCCATGCCGAGAGCGTGCGCCGCATGATCGAGCACATCAAGCAGAAGCTGCCGCAGGCCTTCGTGATCGCCGGCAATGTCGGCACGCCCGAGGGCGTGATCGACCTCGAGAACTGGGGGGCCGACGCCACCAAGGTGGGCATCGGCCCCGGCAAGGTGTGCATCACGCGGCTGAAGACCGGCTTCGGCACTGGCGGGTGGCAGCTCTCCGCGCTGAAATGGTGCGCGCGCGTCGCGACCAAGCCCATCATTGCCGACGGCGGCATCCGTCACCATGGCGACATCGCCAAGAGCGTGCGCTTCGGCGCCGCGATGGTGATGGTCGGCTCGTTGTTCGCGGGCCACGAGGAGTCGCCCGGACAGACGGTCGAGGTCGACGGCAAGCTGTACAAGGAGTACTACGGCTCGGCCAGCGACTTCAACAAGGGCGAGTACAAGCACGTCGAGGGCAAGCGCATCCTCGAGCCGGTGAAGGGACGACTGGAGGACACCCTGCGCGAGATGCGCGAGGACCTGCAGAGCTCGATCAGCTATGCCGGCGGCCGGGCGCTGGCCGACCTGCGCAAGGTGAACTACGTGGTGCTGGGCGGCGAGAACGCCGGCGAGCACTTGTTCATGTGACCCATGGGCCGGCCCGCCGGGGCCGGCGTGTTGCCCGCGCAACACCTGACCGTTTGGTCATCTTTTGAGGCGACCTGACATGCAGAATGAAATGCTTCTGTGATGTCCCACGGGTCTGGCCCGCCTCGTCAGCGGCACAGGGCTTGCATCGGTGGGCGACCCTTTTCCAACCAGGAAGCCCCACGATGTTGCGCCCCACCCTTGCCCGTCATCCTTTGGCCGCCGCGCTGGCGCTGGCCTTCGCGGCCCCGGCCTTCGCCCAGTCCGCCGAACCGGTGGAAACCGGCAAGCTGCAGACGGTGACCGTCACCGCCGAGCGCCGCACCGAGAACATCAAGGACGTGCCGAGCTCGGTGTTCTCCCTCTCCGGCGAGAAGCTCGACGTCATCAACTCCAGCGGCCAGGACGTGCGCATGCTCGCCGGCCGCGTGCCCAGCCTGAACATCGAGTCGTCCTTCGGCCGCGCCTTCCCGCGCTTCTACATCCGCGGCTATGGCAACACCGACTTCCGCAGCAATGCCTCGCAGCCCGTCTCGCTGATCTATGACGACGTGGTGCAGGAGAACCCGATTCTCAAGGGCTACCCGGTGTTCGACCTGGCGGCGGTGGAAGTGCTGGCCGGCCCGCAGGGCACGCTGTTCGGCCGCAACACGCCGGCCGGCGTGGTGAAGTTCGATTCGGTCAAGCCCTCGAAGAAGCAGAACGCCTACGGCAGCATCTCCTACGGCACCTTCGGCACCGTGAATGCCGAGGGCGCGGGCAACATCCAGCTTGGTGACAGCGCCTCGATGCGCATCTCGGCGCAGGTGCAGCACCGCAACGACTGGGTCACCAACACCGTCGCCAACGCGCCGACCCACGATCTCGAGGGCTATGACGACCGTGCGATCCGCGTGCAGGCCCTGCTGGCCCCGAGCAAGGACTTCAGCGCGCTGTTCAACATCCACAACCGCTCGCTCGACGGATCGGCCCGCCTGTTCCGCGCCAACATCATCAAGAAGGGCACCAACGACCTGGTCGACGGTTTCGACGAGCGCAAGATCTCGACCGACGGCAAGAATGAACAGCAGCTCGAGAACACCGGCGCCAGCGCCCGCCTGACCTGGGACCTGGGCGGCCTGCGCCTGCACTCGATCACCGGCCTCGAGACCGTGCACGCCTACAGCCGCGGCGACATCGACGGCGGCTACGGCGCCGCCTTCCTGCCCAGCGGCGGCGGGCCAGGCCTGATCCCCTTCCCGTCCGAAACCGCCGGCGGCATCCATGGCCACCGCCAGGTGTCGCAGGAGTTCCGGGTCGAGTCGCCCACCGGCGGCCAGCTCGCGTGGCAGGCCGGCGTCTACCTGTTCCACGAGAAGTACGCGATCGACAGCTACGACTACAACACGCTGGGCGGCGGCACGCTGCAGGGCCTGGTGGTGACGGAGCAGAAGAACAATGCCTGGGCCGCCTTCGGCTCGGTGAACTACGCGGTGAGCAAGGAACTGAACCTGCGCGCCGGCCTGCGCTACACCAGCGACAAGAAGGACTTCGCGACCACGCCGATCCTCGGCACGGTGAACACCAGCAATGGGCTCACCGCTCATACCAAGGACTCGAAGGTCAGCGGCGACCTCAGCGGCAGCTATGCGCTGAGCCCGGCACTGAATGCCTACGCACGCGTGGCCACCGGCTTCCGCGGCTCCAGCATCCAGGCGGCTTCGGCCTTCGGCGGCCAGACCCAGGCCGGTCCCGAGACCACCACCTCGTATGAAGCCGGCCTGAAGGGCGACCTGCTCGACAAGCGCGCCCGCATCGCGATCGGCGTCTTCCACTACGACGTGAAGAACCTGCAGCTCACCGCGGTGGGCGGCGCGGCCAACGTCACCGAGTTGAAGAGCGCGAAGAAGGCCACCGGCGACGGCATCGAGTTCAACCTCGACGCCTACCTGATGGAAAACCTGCTGGTCACTTTGGGCGGTAGCGTCAACGACACCAAGATCAAGGATTCGGACCTGGCGGTGGCCGGCTGCTCGCAGTGCACGATGATCGACCCGAAGCGCCCGGGCACCGGCAACTTCTACTACATCAACGGCAACGCGCTGCCGCAGGCGCCGAAGTACACGCTGAACTTCACCGCGCGCTACGCCTTCCCGGTGGGCCCGGGCGCCGAGGTGTTCGTCTACACCGACTGGGTCTACCGCAGCAAGATCAATTTCTTCCTGTACGAAGCGGTCGAGTTCACCGGCAAGTCGCTGACCGAAGGCGGCGTGCGCGTCGGCTACAACTGGGGCAACGGCAAGTACGAAGCCGCGCTGTTCGGCCGCAACATCACCAACCAGATCCGCGCAGTCGGCGGCATCGACTTCAACAACAACACCGGCTTCATCAACGACCCGCGCACCTGGGGCGTCCAGTTCAAGATGAACCTCTGACGGCCACGGCGCCGCCGGGAGACCCCGCCTCTACAATTGCGGGCTCCCCTAGACCTTGATCCGAAGCCAGGGCGATCCCCTGGCTTCGTCGCTTGAACCGTCGCCGCCATGTCCGAACAGCCCAAGTCCGAACTGTCCAAGTCCTTCGAGCCGGCTGCCATCGAGGCCCATTGGGGCCCGCTGTGGGAGCAGTCGGGGCTGTACGCGCCCACGCTCGACCGCAGCAAGCCCTCGTTCTCGATCCAGCTGCCGCCGCCGAACGTCACCGGCACGCTGCACATGGGCCATGCGTTCAACCAGACGATCATGGACTCGCTGACGCGCTACCACCGGATGCGCGGCTTCAATACGCTGTGGGTGCCGGGCACCGACCATGCCGGCATCGCGACGCAGATCGTCGTCGAGCGCCAGCTGCAGGAGGCCGGGCTGTCGCGCCACGACCTGGGCCGCGAGGCCTTCCTGAAGCAGGTGTGGGACTGGAAGCAGAGCTCGGGCGCGACCATCACGCGCCAGATGCGCCGCATGGGCGCCAGCGTGAGCTGGGCGCACGAGTACTTCACGATGGACGAGAAGCTCTCGGCCATCGTCACCGACACCTTCGTGAAGCTGTACGACGAGGGCCTGATCTACCGCGGCAAGCGCCTGGTGAGCTGGGACCCGGTGTTGAAGAGCGCCGTGTCCGACCTCGAGGTCGAGAGCGAGGAGGAAGACGGCTTCCTGTGGCACATCCGCTATCCGCTGGCCGACGGCACGGGCGACCTGGTGGTGGCCACCACCCGGCCCGAGACCATGCTTGGCGACACCGCGGTGATGGTGCACCCCGAGGACGAGCGCTATGCGCATCTCATTGGCCGGCAGGTGCGCCTGCCGATCGCCGACCGGCTGATCCCGGTGATTGCCGACGAGTACGTCGACAAGAGCTTCGGCACCGGCGTCGTGAAGGTCACGCCGGCGCACGACACCAACGACTACGCGGTCGGACAGCGGCACCGGCTGCCGATGATCACGATCTTCACCCTCGACGCGAAGGTCAACGACGAGGCGCCCGAGGCCTACCGCGGCCTGGACCGCTTCGTCGCGCGCAAGAAGATCGTCGAGCAGCTCGAGGCCGAGGGCCTGCTGGTCGACACCAAGAAGCACAAGCTGATGGTGCCGCGCTGCGCCCGCACCGGCCAGGTGATCGAGCCGATGCTGACCGACCAGTGGTTCGTCGCGATGAGCAAGCCAGGCGCCAATGGCAAGTCGATCGCGCAGGAAGCGATCGAGGTGGTGGCCGCGGGCGAGGTGCGCTTCGTGCCCGAGCAGTGGGTCAACACCTACAACCAGTGGATGAAGAACATCCAGGACTGGTGCATCAGCCGCCAACTGTGGTGGGGCCACCAGATCCCGGCCTGGTACGGCACGGGCGGCGAGCTGTTCGTCGCGCATGACGAGGCCGAGGCGCGCTTGAAGGCGCAGGCCGCCGGCTACAGCGGCCCGCTCAAGCGCGACGAGGACGTGCTGGACACCTGGTACTCGTCGGCCCTGGTGCCCTTCTCCACGCTGGGCTGGCCCGAGAAGACCATCGAGCAGGATCTCTTCCTGCCTTCGAGCGTGCTGGTCACCGGCTACGACATCATCTTCTTCTGGGTCGCCCGGATGATCATGATGACCAAGCACTTCACCGGCCAGGTGCCGTTCCGCGACGTCTACATCCATGGCCTGGTGCTCGACGCGCACGGCCACAAGATGAGCAAGAGCGAAGGCAACGTGCTCGACCCGGTGGACCTGATCGACGGCATCGCACTGGCGCCGCTGCTGGACAAGCGCACCACCGGTCTGCGCAAGCCCGAGACCGCGCCGAAGGTGCGCAAGGCGACCGAGAAGGAATTCCCCGAAGGCATTCCAGGCTACGGCGCCGATGCGCTGCGCTTCACCTTCGCGGCGATGGCCACGCTGGGCCGCAGCGTGAACTTCGACTCCAAGCGCTGCGAGGGTTACCGCAACTTCTGCAACAAGCTCTGGAACGCGACGCGCTTCGTGCTGATGAACTGCGAAGGCCAGGACTGCGGGCTGAAGGAGCACACGAAAGCCGAGTGCGCGCCCGGCGGCCCGTTCCACGGCTACATGCGCTTCTCGCCGGCCGACCGCTGGATTGCCGGCGAACTGCAGCGCGTCGAGGCCGCGGTGGCCGAGGGCTTCGCGGGTTATCGACTCGACCTGGTCGCCAACGCCATCTACCAGTTCGTGTGGGACGAGTACTGCGACTGGTACCTGGAAATCGCCAAGGTGCAGATCGCCAACGGCACCGAGGCCGAGCAGCGCGCGACGCGCCGCACGCTGATCCGCACGCTGGAAACCGTGCTGCGCCTGCTGCACCCGATCGCGCCCTTCATCACCGCCGAGCTGTGGCAGAGCGTGGCACCCGTGGCGGGGCGCCCGACCGAGGGCACCATCGCCGCGGCGGCCTACCCGCAGGCGCAGCTCGAGAAGATCGACCCGGCGGCCGATGCCTGGGTCGCGAAGATGAAGTCGCTGGTGGCCGCGGTGCGCAGCCTGCGCAGCGAGATGAACCTGTCGCCGGGCGACCGCAAGCCGCTGTACGCGATCGGCGACTACGCCTTCGTCGTGCAGGCTGCGCCGGTGCTGAAGGCCCTGGCCAAGCTGTCGGAGCTGAAGTCCTTCGAGGACGAGGCGGCTTTCGACCAAGCCAGTGCCTTGAGCCCGGTGGCGGTGGTCGGCGACATCCGGCTCGCGCTGCACGTCGAGATCGATGTCGCGGCCGAACTGGCGCGCATCGGCAAGGAGACCGCCCGCCTCGAAGGCGAGATCACGAAGGCCGAGGCCCAGCTGGGCAACGAACGCTTCGTCGCGCGGGCGCCGGAAACCGTGGTGGCCGAGATGCGTCAGCGCCTGGCCGATTTCAAGCAGACGCTCCGCCGGCTGCAAGATCAAGCGGCTCGCCTGAAGCAGGGTCAGCCGACCTGATGTCGGCGCGGCCGGCGGGCTGCGACAGCAGCTCGTCGATGCGCCGCGCCACGCCCCAGGCGCTGCGCACGCGCGACTCGCGCGTGGTGCTGGCCACGCGCGGCGTGATCTGCAAGGTGTCGATGTCGTGCAGCGGCCGGCCGGGCTCGAGCATGCCGGGCTCCATGCTGTCGAACCAGGCAGCAGCCATGCGGCCGGTGGCCAACGCCTCGGCCAACGCCGCTTCGTCGAACACGCTCGAAGGGGCGATGCACACCATCACCTGATTCGGCCGGCAGAACGGCAGGAAGCGCTCGCCCAGCAGGCCGTGGTAGCGGCTGAAGTAGCTGAGCATCACGCTGGTGGCCTCGCTTTCCTCGAGCAGCTCGCGCAGGCCAACCGGCTCGACCTTCCAGCGGTGCCACAGCGGATCGCTGGCGTGCACCGCCGGGTCGTAGCCGACCACGCGCGCGCCGAAGGCGCCCAGCAGCTGGGCCAGCGGCCGCGCGGTCGGCGTCATGCCGATCAGGCCGATCGTCGAACCGCCAAGCTCGCGGCCGACCAGCAGCCCCTCGGCGTTGACCACCGGCACCCGGCGCAGCATCTGCAGCATCGCCCCGATGACGAATTCGGCCTCGGCGGCCGCGGTGGCATTGCTCGGCCGCACCACCTCGACCCCGGCGCGCGAGCAGGCATCGAGGTCGATGTTCTCGGCACCGGCACTGATGCGCCCGACCGCGCGCAGCATCGGCGCATGGCGCAGCGCGTCAGCGTCCAGCGCCACGGAGGGCGGCAGGATCAGCGAGCGCACGTTGTACAGCGCCTGGCGGAAGGCGCGTGGGTCCCGCGCGAGGTCCGGTGCATAGCGCACGGCGTGACGGGCCACCAGCCAGTGCATCACCTCCGGGTCCAGCGGCTCGACGATCAGGACATCCATCTGCTTTCGCGGGATCACTGCCACGCATTCACAGCACAGGGCGTGCCAGAATGGTTTTGATCCGCAACCCCCATTCTATGTAAGCAGATGTTGATCAAGAAGGCGATCTTTCCAGTAGCCGGATTGGGCACCCGTTTCCTGCCCGCCACCAAGGCCCAGCCGAAAGAAATGTTGCCGGTGGTCGACAAGCCGCTGATCCAGTACGCGGTGGAGGAGGCTTACGCCGCCGGCGTGCGCGAGATGATCTTCGTGACAGGCCGCCACAAGCGACCGATCGAAGACCACTTTGACATGACCTTCGAACTCGAGGTAGCCCTCGAACAAGCGGGCAAGACCGCGTTGCTGGAGGTGGTGCGCAGCGTCAAACCGGCCGACATGGAATGCATCTACGTGCGCCAGGCCCAGGCGCTGGGCCTGGGCCATGCGGTGCTGTGTGGCCAGCGGCTGGTCGGCAACGAACCGTTCGCGGTGCTGCTGGCCGACGACCTGATGGTGGGCAACCCGCCGGTGCTCAAGCAGATGGTGGACCAGTTTGCCGAGTGGCGGGCCTCGATCCTGGCGGTGCAGGAAGTGCCGGCCGACCAGACCAAGCGCTACGGCATCGTCGCCGGCACGCCGGTGAACGAGCGCCTGATGGACATCACCCGCATCGTCGAGAAACCCGACCCCGCGTCAGCGCCATCGCGCCTGGGCGTGGCCGGCCGCTACATCCTGACGCCCGGCGTGTTCCACGAGATCGCCACCCAGCCGCGGGGGGTGGGCGGCGAGATTCAGCTGACCGACGGCATTGCCTCGCTGCTGCGCCGCGAAAAGGTGTTCGCCTACCGCTACGAGGGCAAGCGCTACGACTGCGGCAGCAAGGAAGGCTTCCTGCAGGCCAACATCGAACTCTCGCTGCAGCACCCGGAACTCGGCGAGACCACGCGCGAGTTCCTGAAATCGCTGGCGCTGTGAAGGGCTATCGCCTGCGCAAGTAGTGCACGAACTCGTCGCCGGCGTTCGACTGCTCGACGAGTTCGTTGCCGGTCTGCCGCGCGAAGGCCTGGAAGTCGCGCACCGAGCCGGGATCGGTGGCCAGCACCTTCAGCACCTCGCCGCTGGTCATCTCGGCCAGCGCCTTCTTGGCCTTCAGGATGGGCAGCGGGCAGTTGAGGCCGCGGGTGTCGATTTCCTTCTGGGCTTGCATCGTCGGATCTGCCTTGCAGGTGTCTCTCAGCCGCGCCTCGGCGGCCATTCCATGAAGCGCGGCTCATGCCCGCGCGATGTCAGCCAATCGGCCAGCGCGTAGCCGGTGCCGGCGGGCCAGCACAGCACCTCGGACGGCGCGTACAGCTTGTACTCGGCCAGTTCGGGCGACAGGCGCACTTCGCCACGCGCGAGCACATGGTAGGCGATGATGACCTGGTTCATGCGCTGGAAGTCGTAGACGCCAATCAGCTTCGTGCTCAGTGCCTCGAGCGCGGTCTCCTCGGCCACCTCGCGCGTCAGGCCCTCCTCGGGCGTCTCGCCAGCTTCCATGAAGCCGGTGATCAGGCCGAACAGCCGGCCACCCCAGGCGGCATTGCGGGCCAGCAGCAGTTGACCGTCACGGTCGGCACATTCGATCACCGCGGCCAGCACCGGCGTCGGATTGTTCCAGTGGGTCCACTGGCAGGCCGGGCAGCGCAGCCGCAGCTTGAGGCCGCCGTCTTCCAGCGACTCGGTCTCGGCCAGGGGCGTGGCGCAGTTCGGGCAGAAGCGGTATTGGTGCGTCATGGCGTCGCGCGCCTTCAGGCCGGGAACACGCCGGTGGAGAGGTAGCGCTCACCGCGGTCGCAGACGACGAAGACGATCGTCGCATTGCTCACCGTCTGCGCCACCTGCAGCGCCACCCACGCCGCGCCGGCGGCCGAGATGCCGGCGAACAAGCCCTCCTCGCGCGCCAGCCGGCGGGCCATGTCTTCGGCCGCCGACTGTTCCACCAGCACCAGCTCGTCGACTTGAGCCGGGTCATAGATCTTCGGCAGGTAGGCCTCGGGCCACTTGCGAATGCCGGGGATGCGCGACCCCTCGGAGGGCTGCGCACCGACGATGCGCACCGCCGGGTTCTGCGCCTTCAGGTAGCGGCCGACGCCGGTGATGGTGCCGGTGGTGCCCATCGCGCTGACGAAGTGCGTGATGCGGCCCTCGGTCTCCTGCCAGATCTCGGGGCCGGTGGTCTCGAAATGGACGCGCGGATTGTCGGCATTGGCGAACTGGTCGAGCACGTGGCCCTTGCCGTCGCGCTGCATCTGCTCGGCCAGATCGCGGGCGTATTCCATGCCGCCCGAGCGCGGCGTCAGGATCAGCTCGGCGCCATAGGCCTTCATCGTCTGCGCACGTTCCACCGAAAGGTCTTCCGGCATGATCAGCACCATGCGATAACCCCGGATCGCAGCGGCCATGGCCAGTGCGATGCCGGTGTTGCCGGAAGTGGCCTCGATCAGCGTGTCGCCGGGCCGGATGTCACCGCGCTCCTCGGCGCGGCGGATCATGCTCATCGCCGGCCGGTCCTTCACCGAGCCAGCCGGATTGTTGCCCTCGAGCTTGCCGAGGATCACGTTGCCGCGGGCGTCGATCGCGGCGCCGGGCAGGCGCTGCAGGCGAACCAGCGGCGTCTGGCCGATCACGTCCTCGATGGTCTTGTAGCTGGGCATGGAAAGCAGCACCTCCACGACCCATTGTGTCAGCCGCGCGGGAAGCCCGCAGAACCCGCATGCCATAATCCGCGCCCACGCCAACACCCGGCGTGCGTCCACGCGCCCTCGTGACGAAATCGGTAGACGTAGCGGATTCAAAATCCGCCGCCGCAAGGCGTGCCAGTTCGAGTCTGGCCGGGGGCACCAGGCTCTCGCCCCCGTCCCCATGCCACCACTGCCACCGGTCACCCAAGCCCTGATGTTGATCTGCACGGCAGTCTTCTGCGTGCAATGGCTGTGGAGCAGCGCCGTCGTCTGGCTGGCCTTGTGGCCACTGGCCAGCGGCAACTTCGCCCCGTGGCAGGTCCTGACCTACGTGTTCCTCAGCGCGGACCTGACCGGCCTGATCTTCACGCTGCTCGGCCTGTGGCTGTTCGGCAGTTCGCTGGAGCAGCTGTGGGGCCAACGCCGCTACATCCAGATGCTGGTGGTCTGCGGCCTGTCGGCGGCCATCGTCGGCCTGCTGGCGGGGTGGTTGCTGGGCAGCGGCTTGCCCGAGATAGGCCTGTCCGGCGCGATGTTCGGCCTGCTGCTGGCCTACGCCATGCTGTTTCCGGATCGGCAGATCATGCTGCTGATACCGCCGATCCCGGTGAAGGCGAAGATCGCGGTGATGGTCTTTGCGGGCCTGGCCCTGCTGCTGAGCCTGCTGGGCGGCGGTGGTTTCGCCTCCTTCGCGCACCTGGCCGGCGGCATGCTGGGCGGCTGGCTGATGATCCTGTACTGGCGCGGCCGCCTGCCTTTTGGCGGTGGTGGCGGCGGTGGTGGCGCGCGGCGCCGCCGTTGAATCGGCGCCCCTCGCCCCGGCTCGCGATCCCCTGATCGACCCCGACCTCGCCTTGGTGGCGGGAATGGTTCATGCTGCGCCTGTCCCGTCATTGTCGGGAGCGCCGTCATGAAGCTGCGTCTGCCCTCGTTCGCCTGGCTGCTTCTGCTGCTGTCGATGTCCTGCCGTGCCTTCGCCGCGGGCACCGGCAGCGCCGAGCCCTCCGATCTGGCCGAGCGGTCGCGCGCGCTGCAGCGCGCCGCCACTGCGGTGGTCGGGCTGCAGGTGATCGCCGTCGAGGGGGCACGCTCCTCTGCGACCCTGGGTTCGCAGCGCGCCGGCTCGGGCGTCGTGATCGGCGCCGACGGGCTGGTGCTCACGATCGGCTACCTGGTGCTAGAAGCCGAGCAGGTGCAGATCCTCACCGACCATGACCGCACGCTGCCGGCCCGCGTGGTCGGGTACGACAGCGCCACCGGCATCGGCCTGGTGCAGGCGCTGGCGCCGCTGCAGATCGAGCCTGCACCCCTGGGTCGCTCGGGTGCGCTGGCGCTGCGTGAGGCCTTGATGATCGCCAGCGGCGGCGAGGAAGCTGCAGTCAGCCCGGCCTGGCTGATGTCGCGCCGGGCGTTCTCGGGGTACTGGGAATACCACATCAACGGGGCGCTGTTCACCACACCGCCACGGCGCGACCACAGCGGCGCCGGGCTCTTCAACGGGCGCGGCGAACTGGTCGGCATCGGCTCGCTGTACCTGGCCGATGCAGGCGCGGCGGACGACACCGATCGATGGCCCGGCAACATGTTCGTGCCGGTGGACCTGCTCGCGCCGATCCTGCCCGAGCTGCGCCGCACCGGCAGCATCGCTGCCCACCGGCGCGCCTGGCTGGGCATCAATTGCATCGAACAGAACGGCACGCTGCGCGTCGTGCGCGTCACCGATGACAGCCCCGCCGACGTGGCCGGCCTGCAGCCGGGCGACAGCATCCTGCGGGTCGACGGCAGCGAGGTGCACGCGCTGGAAGCGCTGTGGAAAGCGCTGTGGCTCGGCGCCGCCGAGCGCGAGGTGGTGCTGGACATCCAGCGCGACGGCGCCGCGCAGACGGTGAAGGTGTTCAGCGTCGACCGCAGCGCGACGATCAAGCGCCCGCAGGGGATTTGAGCGCCGCCAACCCCTCGCGCACGGTGGGGTAGCGCAGCCGCAGGCGCAGCTCCTGCTTCAGCCGCCGGTTGTCGAGCCGTCGCGACTCGCTCCAGAAGCTCAGCTGCAGCGGGCTCATCTGCTCGCGCGCCTTGGCGCGGCTGATGCGCGGCGGCCGCGGCAGGCCGCTCAATGCAGCCACCAGGTCGAAATAGTCGCCCATCGTCAGCTCGCTGTCGTCGCAGACATGCAGCACGCGCTGCGGCAAGCCGCGGTGCAGCGCGGCAACGCAGGCGCGGGCCAGGTCGTCGGCATGGATGTGGTTGGTGAACACATCGTCCTCCGGTTCGAGCACCGGGGTGCCGCGGCGCAGGCGCTCGCGCGGGTCGCCGCCGGCGCGGTCCGGCGCATAGATGCCGGGAATGCGCAGCAGGCTCACCGCCACGCCGTGCTGGCGGCCGAAGCAGCGCACGCGCGCCTCGGCGGCGACGCGACGCTGCGCGCGGTCGGTGGCCGGACGCGGCGGACGGGTCTCGTCGAAGCGCTCGCCGCCCGCATCGCCGTAAACACCGGTGGTGCTGGCATACACCAGTCGCCGCACGCGCGGGCAGCGTGCCAAGGCCTGCAGCAGAGCGGCCGTGCGCAGGTCGTCCTGGCCGGCGGACGCCGGCGGGGCCAGGTGCAGCACCGCATCGGCCAGCCCTGCCAGCCGTGCCAGCGTGGCCGGCTGGTCGAGGTTGCCCAGCAGCGGCACCGCGCCCGCGGCGCGCAAGGCCGGCAGGCGCGCCGGCGAGGAACTCAGTGCCAGCAGGCGCCAGCGCCCCTTGAGCAGGTGCAGCACGCGCAGGCCGACATCGCCACAGCCGACGATGAGCAGCGTGGGGCGGCGCAGGGCCGAAGGGGGGACAGGCATCTCTCGGTCAGCGACCGGGCAAGGCCCGGCAGGCACAATGAGGCGCAAGTTTAGTGGCGCCACCATGACCTTCCGTGTGACCCTGCAGCCCGCCGAGCGCGTGTTCGACGTGGCCCGTGACGAGCCCATCCTGGCCGCCGCCATTCGCCAGGGCATCGGCATGCCCTATGGCTGCCGCGATGGCGCCTGCGGCTCCTGCAAGAGCCGGCTGATCGAAGGCCGCGTGCTGCACGGTGCGCATCAGCTGAAGGCGCTGTCCGCCGCCGAAGAGGAAGCCGGCTTCATCCTGCCCTGCTGCGCCACGCCGCAGACCGATTGCGTGGTCGAGGCGCGCACCGTCCCCGGTGCCGGCGACCATCCGATCCTGAAGATGCCCACCCGCGTGCTGGCACTCGAACGCGCGGCACCGGACGTGATGGTGCTGACGCTGCAATTGCCCGCGAACCAGCGCTTCCAGTACCACGCGGGCCAGTACATCGAGTTCATCCTGCGCAATGGTGCGCGGCGCAGCTACTCGATGGCCAATGCACCGGGCCGGCTGATGGATCCGCCGGCCATCGAATTGCACCTGCGCCACATGCCCGGCGGGCAGTTCACCGACCACGTGTTCGGTGCGATGAAGGAAAAGGAGATCCTGCGCATGGAAGGGCCGTTCGGCAGCTTCTACCTGCGCGAGGATTCGAACAAGCCGATCGTGCTGCTGGCCTCGGGCACCGGCTTCGCGCCCATCAAGGCCATCATCGAACGCCTGCAGGACAGTGGCAGCACGCGGCCCGCGGTGCTGTACTGGGGCTGCCGCCGCAGGGCCGATCTCTACCGCGACGACTGGGCACGCGAAGCCGCCGCCACGATGCCGAACCTGCGCTATGTGCCGGTGCTGTCCGAGGCCCGGGCCGAGGACGACTGGCGCGGCCGCGTCGGATTCGTGCACGAAGTGGTGATGGCCGACCTGCCGGACCTCTCGGGCCACCAGGTCTATGCCTGCGGCGCGCCGGTGATGGTCGAAGCCGCGCAGCGCGACTTCGTGGCCCGCTGCGGCCTGCCCGCGGACGAGTTCCACGCCGACGCTTTCACCTCCGAAGCCGACAAGCACGGCAGCTGATGACCACCCGATCAGCGGACCGCGTGAGGATTTCACGCCCCGGCCACCGCTTGTCACACATCCGACCGCATGCAATGGCGGCCGGCGGGTTAGTGTCAAAGCTTCGCGATGCCAAGTCCAATGAGCCCCCGGGGAGCACCACCATGTTGATCCGTCGACCGCTGATCCAGTTGCTGGGCCTGCTGGCCATGCTGGGGGCCACCGCTGCCGCCCAGGCCGTGCTCGTCAGCGCCGTGCCCGCGGGCATTGCCGCCAAGACCATCACCTTCTCCAGCTACGACGGCGTCACCACGACGAGCAGCTTCAATGCGCCGGTGGACGTCGGCACGGCAGAAATCGGCGAAGCGGTGACGCTCACTTTCCCGGGCACGACTGACGAGCGCATCCTCGGCGCGGTGAACACCTCGCTGGGTGTCAACGGCAACTGGCCCACGAGCGGCGGCTTCGCGGGCTTGAATACCGCGGCCGGCACGATGACCTTCATGTTCGACCACGGCGTGCAGTTCGTCGGCGGCTTCCTGAATTTCGATCCGAACATCATCGACAGTTCGACGACCATTGCCGCGCTGGACCAGAACGGCGACGTGCTGCTGGTTGCCGGCGAGGGATTCCAGTCCTACTCGCTCGACTTCAGCTTCAACGACCCGGCGGCCACGGGCCTGGGCCAGTTCTTCGGCTTCGCGGTCGACAATCCGGACATCTGGGGCTTCGCCTTGACGAACGGCAAGATCGTCGTCGACAACCTCAGCTTCGGTTCGGCCGGCGCCGCGCCCGAGCCGCAGTCGCTGGTGCTGGTGCTGGCCGCGCTGGCGGCCTTGGGCGCGTCCCGCAGCCGCGGTCGGCGGGCGCCGGCCGCGTGAAAGGGTCGGGCCGGACAGGTACCGACCCGCTTCTGCACTATCCTCGGCGGCATGACACGCCGCCCTCTGCTGATCCTGGCTGCCGCGGCAGCCACACTGCTCGTCCCCACTGCCTGGGCGCCGGCGCGGGCCCAGACGCCCGCGGCCCGGCCCATCCGGCTGATCGTGCCTTATGCCCCCGGCGGGCCGCTGGACCTGGTCGCGCGCGCCCTGGCTGCGGCGGTCAAGGATTCGCTCGGTACCGTGATCGTCGAGAACAAGCCGGGTGCCGGCGGCAACCTCGGCGCAGACCTGGCGGCCAAGGCAGCACCGGACGGCAGCACCCTCGTGATGGGTGCGGTGGCCACGCATGCGATCAACCCCTGGTTGTTCGCCAAGATGCCCTACGACCCGATTCGCGATTTCACGCCGATCACCCGCGTGGCCGAGGTGCCAAACGTGCTGGTGATGAACAGCGAGACCGCGCAGCGCCTGGGCATCGGCAGCGTGCACGACCTGGTGCAGTACGCCAGGCGGCACCCCGCGCAGCTGAACTATGGCTCCGGCGGCACTGGCAGTGCGGGGCATCTGGCTGGCGAAATGTTCAAGGCCCAGGCCGGCGTGTTCATGGTGCACATCCCGTATGCCGGCGGCAACCCGGCGCAACTGGCGCTGCTGTCGGGCCAGGTGGACCTGAACTTCGACAACCTGGCCTCCGCCTCGGTCAACATCAAGGCCGGCAAGCTGCGTGCGATCGCGGTGACCTCGGCGCGCCGCGCCAGCGCGATGCCGGAAGTTCCGACGATTGCCGAGAGTGGCAAGGCCGATGGCCTGGGCCAGTTCGACGTCAGCACCTGGTTCGGCCTGTTCGGGCCGGCCCGCCTGCCGCCCGAAGTACTGGCGCGGCTGAACAAGGCCTTTGTCGAGGCGCTGCACACGCCGGACGTCAAGGCGCGCATGGCCAGCCTGATGGCCGAGCCCTCGCCCACCACGCCCGAACAGTTCGCTGCCTTCGTGAGGGCCGAGCTCGCGAAGTACGAGAAGGTCGTCAAGGCCTCGGGCGCGAAAGTCGATTGACGCGCGAGACGGTTTGCCCTTAGTCTTCGCCTCGCCATGCGCACCCTGACCTTCACCCTTTCGCTGCGACGCCGCGCTCGACGACATCGTTGAGCGGGATCGTTGTTGCCAAGGGCCCGAAGCGGGCCGCCATCCAAGGCCACGACACCCGTCGTGGCCTTGTTGCTTCTGGGGCCCGGATGGCCCGGAAGCATGGTTCGAGAGACAGCCGCGGCGGGTGGTTCATTCCCCTCCCACCCCACGACAAGGAATCCCAATGTCCGCCCTGCTGTCCTTCGATCACTATCCCACCGATGCCCTGATGCAGGTGACCCACCGACCTGCCCAGGTCTTCGTGCGCGGCCAGGGCAGCTGGCTGTGGGACTCCGCAGGCCGCCGCTACCTCGACTGCGTGCAGGGCTGGGCCGTCAACACGCTGGGCCATGCGGCGCCCGAGATCAGCGCGGCGCTGCAGCAGCAGGCTGGCACCTTGCTGCACGTCGGCCCCGGCTTCTACAACGACCAGGCCATGCTGCTGGCGCAGCAACTGGTGCGACTGAGTGGCCTCGACCGCGTGTTCTTCACCAACAGCGGCGCCGAGGCCAACGAGGGCGCGATCAAGCTGGCGCGCAAGTACGGCCAGCGCCACCGCGGCGGCGCCAGCACCATCATCAGCTTCGGCAACAGTTTTCATGGCCGCACGCTGGCGACGATGGCCGCCAGCGGCAAGCCCGGCTTCGACGCACTGTTCGCGCCGGCCGTGCCCGGCTTCGTGAAGGTGCCGTACAACGACCTGGCGGCCGTGGCCGAGGCCATCGGCCCGGACACCGTGGCGGTGATGCTGGAGCTGGTGCAGGGCGAGGCCGGCGTGATCGAGGCCGACCCGGTCTTCGTCTCGCAGCTGCGTACTTTGTGCGATAGGAACGGGCTGCTGCTGATCGTCGACGAGGTGCAGACGGGCATCGCGCGCTGCGGCACGCTGTTCGCGCACACGCAGTACGGCATCACACCCGACATCATGACGCTGGGCAAGGGCCTGGGCGGCGGCGTGCCCATCGGCGCGCTGATGGCGCGCGAGGAGGTCTGCTGCTTCGAGCCGGGCGACCAGGGCGGCACCTACAACGGCAACGCACTGGTCTGTGCCGCGGCGCTGGCGGTGCTGCAGGCCGTGACCGCGCCCGGCTTCATCGAGCAGGCGGCCGCGCGCGGACGGCAACTGCGCGCCGGCCTGGTCGACGTGTCGCGCCGGCAGGGCCAGGGCGCCGTGCACGGCCGCGGCCTGCTGCTGGCGCTGGACCTGGCGCAGCCGATGTCGAACGCGCTGGTCGAGGCGCTGCGCGATCAGCCGCGTGGCGACCTGCCCGGCTTGCTAGTGAACCCGGTGCGGCCGCAGCGGCTGCGCTGGATGCCGGCGCTGAACATCAGCGCGGGCGAGGTCGACCTCGCGTTGGAGCTGCTGGAAGCGAAGCTCAGGGCCCTTGCTTGCGGCGGATGAAGCTGGCGCGCTTCTCGTCCTCGGCGTACTGGAAGCGGATCTCGCCCTTGCGCCAGACACCGAGCCAGATCATGTTGATCGAGAAGGCGTCGTGGTCGCTGGCGCTGAAGGGCTGGTCGTAGGTGGTGATGACGCCCACGTAGGGCTTGTCCAGCTGCTCCAGCGCGGCCTTGAGCTTCTCGGCCCGCGTGTCGCCGCGGGTCTGGAAGACCGCGCGCAGCATCAGGTGCACTGCATCGTAGGTCTGCGCCGCGGCCATCAGCGAGGCCACATGCTCCTTGCCCGCCTGGCGCTTCAAGCGCGCGATGAACGAGCTGCGCCGTTCATTGGCCAAGTTCGGGATGATGGACTGCACCATCATCGCGCCCTCGGCGCCACCGTTCGACCGCTCCCACACGGTGCGGAACGACATTGGCCAGGGGCCGTACAGCAGGCCTTCGAACCTGGCCTCGGCGCGGGCCCGGGCCAGCACCGCGAGCTCCGGGCCGACGGTATAGCCGACGATCGCCTGCGCGCCGGCGGCCTTCGCCTGGTGCACCTCGGCGCTGAGGTTTTGCACACCGAGGTCGAAGCGCGTGACCTGCACCGGCTCGATGCCGCGGTCGGCCAGGAACTTGATCACGTCCTTCAGGCCGCCTTCGCCATAGCCGGTCTTGTCGGCGAACACCGCCACCTTGGTCAGGCCGCGCTTGCCGACGATGTCGTCCACCAGAAAGCCGGCCTGCAGCGTATCGCGCGGCGACATGCGGAAGATGAAGCTCTGCGCCGCCGGGTACTGGGCCGTCACCGCCGAGCCTGTGGACACCGGCACCATCAGCAGGTGCTTGTGTTCCTGGAAGACGTCGATCGACTTCAGCGCGACGCCGGTGTTGCAGTAGCCGATCGTGAAGGCCACCTTCTCCTTGAGCACCAGGTCCTCGGCCAGCTGCCGTCCGCGGTCGGGACTGGCCTGGTCGTCACGCTCGACCAGTTCGACCTTGCGGCCCAGGAATCCGCCGACCTCGTTGATCTCGTGCACCGCCAGCTCGGCGCCCAGGCGGGCACTGTTGCCGAAGTCAGCCGAACCACCGGTGAATGGGCAGATGAATCCCACACGCAGCGGTGCAGCGACCTCCTGCGCCTGCGCAGCGCCGCCCACCATCAGCAGGGCAACCAGGCATCCTGCAGCCTGGCGGTGCAATGTCAGGCCCAGGGTTCGCAGGTCGCGGCATCGGTACAGCATGGTCCAGCTCCGGCGCCACCCTGGCGCGTGGCCGCGACGGTAACCGTCCGTACCTTAAAGCAGGCTTGCAATTCCCGCAGGGCCAGGGAAAGCCCCAGGCCGTCGCATGCCCCAAGTGTGCGGAGTTGCGCAGCCTCCGACGTGGCGCCCGCCCGGCGGAACCGCGCGCCCGCTCACTCGCCGAGATAGGCCGCGCGCACCTTGGGGTCGTTCAGCAGCATCTTGGCGTCACCGCTCATCGTCAGCTCGCCGGACTCCATCACGTAGCCGCGGTTGGCCAGCTGCAGCGCCCGGCTGGCGTTCTGCTCGACCAGCAGCACCGTGGTGCCGCGGCTGTGGATGTCGTTGACCACCTCGAAGATCTTGTCGACCATGATCGGCGACAGGCCCATCGAGGGCTCGTCCAGCAGCAGCACCTTGGGCCTGGCCATCAGCGCGCGGCCCATCGCCAGCATCTGCTGCTCGCCACCGCTCATCGTGCCCGCCAGCTGCGCGGCGCGCTCCTTCAGGCGCGGGAACAGCGCGAAGACCTTGTCGATGTCGGCCTCGATCTCGCCGTCGTTGCGCACGTAGGCGCCCATCTGCAGGTTCTCGACGATCGTCATGCGGGCAAACGTGCCGCGCCCTTCGGGCACCATCACCAGGCCCTGTTTCACCAGGTCCCAGGCGCCCTGGCCGGCGATGTTCTTGCCCATGAACTCGATCGTGCCGCCCGCCGGCGACAGCGTGGCGGTGATGGCCTTGAGCGTGGTGGTCTTGCCCGCGCCGTTGGCGCCGATCAGGCTGACCAGCTCGCCCTGGCGCACCTCGAAACTCACGCCCTTGACGGCCTGGATGCCACCATAGGCCACCTTCAGGCCATTGACCTTCAGCAGGATGTTGTCGCTCATGATCAATGCGCCTTGTGGCCGGCGCCGAGGTAGGCCTCGATCACCTTCTCGTTCTTCTGCACGTCGGCCGGCGTGCCCTCGGCGATCTGCTTGCCGTAGTCCAGCACGGTCACGCGGTCGCACAGGCCCATCACCAGCTTCACGTCATGCTCGATCAGCAGGATCGTGCGGCCGTCGTTTCGGATGCGGTCGATCAGCTCGCGCAGCACCACCTTCTCGGTGGCGTTCATGCCGGCGGCCGGCTCGTCCAGCGCGATCAGCTTGGGGTCGGTGGCCAGGGCGCGGGCGATCTCGAGCCGGCGCTGGTCGCCGTAGCTCAGCGTGCGCGCCTTGTACTCGGCGTAACGTCCGATGCCCACGTAGTCGAGCAGTTCCTGCGCGCGCTGGGCGATCTCCGCTTCCTCGGCCTTGAAGGCGCCGGTGCGAAACACCGCCCCCAGCAGGCCCGAGCGGCTGCGCACGTGGCGGCCGACCATCACGTTCTCCAGTGCCGTCATCTCGGCGAACAGGCGGATGTTCTGGAAGGTGCGCGCAATGCCGGCCTTGGCGACCTCGTGCACCGCGCTGGGCTTGTAGGGCGCACCGCCGAGCTCGAAGCTGCCCGAGTCCGGGGTGTAGAGCCCGGTGATCACATTGAAGAACGTCGTCTTGCCCGCGCCATTGGGTCCGATCAGCCCGTACACCTGCCCGGCCTGGATCGTGATGCCGACGTCGGACAACGCCTGCAGGCCGCCGAAGCGCTTGGAGACGTTGCCGACCTTGAGGACCTCGTTTGCCATGGAATGCGCCCCCGCCTCAGTTCTTGTTGTTGGTCGGCGATGCCGCGGCCTTGCCATGCTCGGGTGATGGCCAGAGCCCGCGCGGCCGCGCCAGCATGATCGCGATCATCGCCAGCGCGATCAGCAGCTGGCGCAGGATCGCGGCGTCGAGCCGGCCGTCGGTCAGGCGCTGCAGATCGAGTTCGCCGGCCACCCAGCGCAACGCCTCGGGCAGGGCCGCCAGCAGCATCGCACCCAGCACGACGCCGGGGATGTGGCCGATGCCGCCGAGCACCACCATCGCGACGATCATCACCGACTCCTGCAGCGAGAAGGACTCGGGCGACACGAAGTTCTGGAAGGTCGCGAACATCACGCCCGACACGCCGCCGAACGTGGCGCCCATGCCGAAGGCCAGCAGCTTCAGGTTGCGGGTGTTGATGCCCATCGCCTTGGCGGCGATCTCGTCCTCGCGGATGGCCATCCAGGCGCGGCCGACACGCGAGCGTTCGAGCCGGTAGCAGATCAGCACGCTGACGATCACCAGCCCCAGCAGCAGATAGTAGTACTTGGTGACCGACGAGATGTCGAAGCCGAACAGCTCGCCCGGGCGGCCGAAATCGATGCTGAAGAGGCGGGCCGAATCGATCTGCTGGATGCCCTTCGGCCCATTGGTGATGTTGACCGGCCGGTCGAGGTTGTTGACGAAGACGCGGATGATCTCGCCGAAGCCGAGCGTGACGATGGCCAGGTAGTCGCCGCGTAACTTGAGTGTTGGCGCGCCCAGCAGCATGCCGGCCAGGCCGGCGACCGCAGCACCGAGCGGGATCACCAGCCACACCGAGAGGTGGATGCCCTTGGGGAACATCGCCGCGATGCCCGGGAAGGCATCGGCCAGCTGCGGCGAGGCGAGCAGGCCGAAGATGTAGGCGCCGACCGCATAGAACGCGACGTAGCCCAGGTCCAGCAGGCCGGCATAGCCGACCACGATGTTCAGGCCCAGCGACAGCAGCACGTACAGCAGCGCGAAGTCGAGCATGCGCACCCAGAAGTTGCCGGCGTACTGGGCCATGAACGGCAGCACCACCAGGGCCAGGGCGGCGAACAGGAAAACGGCGAGTTTGTTCTTCATGAGGTCTGGGCTCCCGTGTCAGGCGCGATCGGCCACCCGCTCGCCAAGCAGGCCTTGCGGCCGCACCGTGAGCACGAGGATCAGCACGATGAAGGCGAAGATGTCCTGGTACTGGCTGCCGAGCACGCCACCGGTGAGCGCACCGATGTAGCCCGAGCCCAGTGCCTCGATCAGCCCCAGCAGCACGCCGCCCACCACTGCGCCGGCCAGATTGCCGATGCCGCCGAACACCGCGGCGGTGAAGGCCTTCAGGCCGGGCAGGAAGCCCATGGTGTGCTGCACCGAACCGTAGTTGGCCGCGTACATCACGCCGGCGAGTGCGGCCAGCGCCGCGCCGATCACGAAGGTGGCCGAGATCACCATGTCGGGCCGCACGCCCATCAGTGCCGCGACGCGCGGGTTCTCGGCGGTGGCGCGCATCGCCCGGCCGAGCTTGGTGCGGTTGACCAGGTACATCAGCCCGAACAGCGTGACCGCCGTGATCACCAGGATCAGGATCTGCGTCACGTTGATCACCGCGCCGCCGAGGAAGAAGGGTTCCGAGGGCAGCAGGATCGGGTACGGCTTGGTGCTGGGCTTCCAGATCATCATCGCCAGGGTCTGCAGCAGCAGGCTCATGCCCATGGCGGTGATCAGCGGCGCCAGTCTCGGCGCATTGCGCAGCGGGCGGTAGGCGATCTTCTCGATCGTGAAATTCAGGAGCGCGCAGACCACGATGGCCGCCGCGAGCGACAGCACCAACAACAGCCAGCCCGGCAGCCCGGCGCCTTGCAGCGCGGTGACCACCGTCCAGCTGGTCAGGGCCCCCACCATCAGCACCTCGCCGTGCGCGAAGTTGATGAGGTTGATGATCCCGTAGACCATCGTGTAGCCCAGTGCCACGAGCGCGTACATGCTGCCCAGCACCAGACCGTTGATGATCTGCTGCAGAAAAGTATCCATCAATCGATCTCCATCCGTCGCCGCCCTGCGGGCAGCGCTTCTGAATGCGGGTAGCAAGAACCCGGCCGTTCCGCGCTACGCGGGATTGTAGGAGGCGGTCCGATCACCGCGAGGGGGGGAGATTCCCGCTGGCGCGTGCCGCGATCAGCGGCCAGCCTCGTCGTTGAGACGTCGCAGCTCTGCCAGGCGATCGGCAATGCGCTGCTCGAGCCCGCGCCCTGCGGGCTGGTAGAAGCGCTGAGCGGCCATGCCCTCGGGCCAGTACGATTCGCCCGCCGCGAAACCCCCGGCCTCGTCATGCGCGTAGCGATAGCCGGCGCCGTAACCCAGGTTCTTCATCAGCCTCGTAGGCGCATTGCGCAGGTGCAGCGGTACCGGCCGTGTGCCGTCGGCCTTGACGAACTCGCGCACCGCACCCCAGGCCTTGTAGACCGCATTCGACTTCGGTGCCACGGACAGGTACACGACGGCCTGGGCCAGTGCCAGCTCGCCCTCGGGCGAGCCCAGGCGCTCGTACACCTCGGCCGCCTGCAGCGCCAACTGCTGGCCGCGCGGGTCTGCCAGGCCGATGTCCTCGCTGGCCATGCGGATCACCCGGCGCGCGACGTAACGCGGGTCCACGCCCCCATCGAGCATGCGGGCCAGCCAGTACAGCGCAGCATCAGGGTCCGAGCCGCGCACCGACTTGTGCAGTGCCGAGATCGCGTCGTAGAACTGCTCGCCACCCTTGTCGTAGCGGCGCAGCATTTCGCCCAGCGCCTGCTCCAGCAGCGCCTCGTCCATTGGCTCGCCGCGCGTGGGGCCGGCCAGTTCGGCCAGGGTCTCGTAGGCATTGAGCAGCCGCCGTGCGTCGCCGTCGGCATAGCCGATCAGTCGATCGCGCGCGGCGTCGGTCAATGCGGGAGCCTGCAGCACCGCCTGCGCCCGCGCGATCAGCTGCACCAGCTCATCGGGCGCCAGCGGCTTGAGCACATGCACCGCGGCACGCGACAGCAGGGCCGAGTTGACCTCGAACGAAGGGTTCTCGGTGGTCGCACCGATGAAGGTGAAGAGCCCCGACTCGACGTGCGGCAGGAAGGCGTCCTGCTGCGCCTTGTTGAAGCGATGCACCTCGTCGACGAACACCACGGTGCCGCGACCCGCGCGCCGCTCGGCCTTGGCCTGGTCGACTGCCTCGCGGATGTCCTTGACCCCCGCCAGCACCGCGGACAACACGATGAAGCGCGACTTCACCGCCCCGGCGACCAGGCGTGCCAAGGTGGTCTTGCCGACCCCCGGCGGACCCCACAGGATCATTGAATGCAGCCGGCCGCTTTCGAAGGCCACGCGCAGCGGCTTGCCGGGCCCGAGCAGGTGAGCCTGGCCGATCACCTCGTCGAGCGTGCGCGGCCGCAGGCGTTCGGCCAGCGGTGCATCGGGCGCGACCGTGTCGGGCTGTGGCGCATCGGCTGCCGGCTCGTCGCCAGCGTCGAACAGCGAATCCTGTGCGGGCATCGGGCGATTGTCTCAGTGCCGCCCGTGCCGGCCCGAATTGCGACTCTGCCGGACCGCTATTCGCGCGATCGGACGCCCGTTGTCCGGCCCACACTGGCCGCGCTGTCACGGTCGACAGCCCTTTGCTCACCCGACCAGCGAGACCCGCCATGAACCTCACGCCCACGACGAACGACAACGCATCGGTCCTGAGCCCCGCCGTCGCGGGTGCCGTGCACGGCACGCCGCGCGAGGTGCTGTCCTTCAAGCTCGGTGCCGAGGAATACGGCATCGACATCCTGAAGGTGCAGGAGATCCGCGGCTACGAGCAGCCGACCCGCATCGCCAACGCGCCCGGCTTCATGAAGGGCGTGGTGAACCTGCGCGGCGTGATCGTGCCGATCGTCGACATGCGCGTGCGCTTCGCCCTCGAGGACGTGAGGTACGACGCCTTCACGGTCGTGATCATCCTGAACGTGGCGGGCCGCACGGTCGGCATCGTGGTCGACTCGGTCAGCGACGTGCTCGAACTGCGCGGTGACCAGATCAAGCCCGCGCCCGAATTCAACGGCCAGATCGACTCTGCCTACATCACCGGCCTGGGCACGGTGAAGTCCGGCGATGACGAGCGCATGCTGATCCTGATGGACATCGAGCAGATGATGAGCAGCGAAGAGATGGGCCTGATGGACGTCGCCGTGCACTGACGCTACTGCTCGATCACGTCCGCCCCCTTGGGCGGCGTGAACTTGAACGCGTCGTCGGCAAGCTTCGGGTTGACGACCACGTCCTTGAACTGCAGCACCGAGCGGGTGCCGAAGGCATCGACGATCTCCAGCGCGGCGAGCGTCTTGCCGCGAAAGCCGATCAGCACCTGCTTGACGGTGCTGTCGCCCGCTGCCTGCTGCTTGCGGGGCGTGGCCTGCACCCAGTCGAGCCCGTCGCGCGCGGGCTGCGCGCTCAACTCGAAATCCTTGTCGATCTCGCTGCCCGCCAGCAATGCCGCCGGCGTCGCGCCCAAGGCCTGGGTCGCCGAGCGCACGGACACCTGATTCAGGTCCACGTCGTGCAGCCAGACCTTGCGGCCATCGGACACGATGGTCTGCTCGAAGGGTTTGGCGTAGCTGAAGCGGAAACGCTCGGGCCGCGCGAACTCGAAGCTGCCGTTCGACACCTTCTTCTTCGCGCCGTCGGGCGAGGTAACGGTCTGCGTGAAGCCAGCGCGGCCGGTCTTCACCTCGCGCGCGAACTCGCGCAGCGTGTCCACCGCATCGGCCCGCGCCGAGAGGGTTGCCGCCATCAGCAGGGCGGCGATCGGGAGTCGCTTCATTCGTCGCGTCGCGGCACCAGCAGGTCGCGATTGCCGTTGGCGGCCATGGCCGATACGAGGCCGGACTTCTCCATTTGTTCCAGCAATCGCGCCGCGCGGTTGTAACCAATGCGCAGGTGCCGCTGCACCAGCGAGATCGAGGCTTTCTTGTGCTGCAGCACGATGGCCACGGCCTGGTCGTACATCGGGTCGGCCTCGCCATCGCCGCTGCCGCCGCCCCCCGGCGCGCCCCCTTCCGCATCGCCATCCAGCGTGCCGCCCTCGAGGATGCCCTCGATGTAGTTCGGCTCGCCCTGCGACTTCAGGTACTCGACGACGCGGTGCACCTCGTCGTCCGACACGAAGGCACCGTGCACCCGCACCGGGATGCCGCCCCCGGGCGTGAGGTAGAGCATGTCGCCCTGGCCCAGCAGCGCCTCGGCGCCCATCTGGTCGAGGATCGTGCGGCTGTCGATCTTGCTCGAGACCTGGAAGCTCAGGCGCGTCGGGATGTTGGCCTTGATCAGGCCGGTGATCACGTCGACGCTGGGCCGCTGCGTGGCCAGCACCAGGTGGATGCCGGCGGCACGCGCCTTCTGCGCCAGCCGTGCGATCAGCTCCTCGATCTTCTTGCCCACCACCATCATCAGATCGGCCAGTTCGTCGATCACGACGACGATGAACGGAAGCCGGTCGAGCGGTTCGGGTGCCTCGGGCGTCAGGCTGAACGGGTTCGGCAGTTTCTCGCCCTTCTCGGCCGCATCGGCAATCTTCTTGTTGTAGCCCGCCAGGTTGCGCACGCCCAGCTTGCTCATCAGCTTGTAGCGGCGCTCCATCTCGCCGACACACCAGTTCAGCGCGTTGGCGGCCTGCTTCATGTCGGTGACGACGGGGCACAGCAGGTGCGGAATGCCTTCGTAGACGCTCATCTCGAGCATCTTCGGATCGATCAGGATCAGGCGCACGTCGCGCGCCTCGGCCTTGTAGAGCAGGCTCAGGATCATCGCGTTGATGCCCACCGACTTGCCCGAACCCGTGGTACCGGCCACCAGGCAATGCGGCATCTTCGCGAGATCGGCCACCACCGGTGCGCCGATGATGTCCTTGCCCAGGCCCATCGTCAGCTGCGACGCGGCATCGGCATACACCTGCGAGCCGAGGATCTCGGCCAGCCGGATCATCTGCCGCTTGGCGTTCGGCAGTTCCAGCGCCATCGTCGTCTTGCCCGGAATCGTCTCGACGACGCGGATCGACACCAGCGACAGCGAGCGTGCCAGGTCCTTGGCCAGGTTCACCACCTGCGCGCCCTTCACGCCCGTGGCCGGCTCGATCTCGTAGCGCGTGATCACCGGGCCGGGCGAGGCCGCGACCACGCGCACCTCGACGCCGAAGTCCTTGAGCTTCTTCTCGATCAGCCGCGAGGTCATCTCCAGCGACTCGGGCGTCACGGTCTCGATGCGGCCTGGCGCGGCATCGAGCAGATCCACCTGGGGCAGCTTGGTGTCGCTCAACTCGACGAACAGCGGCTTCTGCCGCTCCTTCGCGACGCGGGTGGACTTGGGCACCTCCATCACCGGCGGCTCGATCACGATGGGCGCATGGTCCTCGACCACCTCGCGCTCGACCTCGACCACCTGCTCGCGCTCGCGCATGGCGCGTTCACCGATGCGCTCGTCCTCCAGCCGCTCGCGCGCCGCACTGCGACGCTGACCGAAGCCTTCGATCCAGGCGCCCAGCGCCTCGGCCGAGCGTGCCCACGAGAAACGCAGCGAAAGCGACAGGCCCAGCACCAGGCCCGCGATCCACAGCACGCCAGACCCGGCGAAACCCAGCCACTTCATCGACAAGGTGCCGAGCACATGGCCCAGCACACCGCCCGCCTCGCCGCCCGGCAAGCCGGCGTCGAAGCGGTACAGCCGCGTCCATTCCAGCGTGCAACTGGCCGCCATCAGCAGCATGAGGCCCAGCCAGAACACCCAGCGCGGCGGCAGGTCGGCGTCGGGCGGGGTGCCGCGCAGCGCGTGCGCCAGGGACGACAGCCAGGCCCGCAATGCCACCAGCATCAGCCACCAGGTCGAGTAGCCGAAAGCGAACAGCAACAGGTCGGATCCCCACGCGCCCAGCAGCCCGGCGCGATTGGCCAGCGGCGCACCCGTGCCCGATGTGGAGAAGCCAGGGTCTGCGGCGTTGTGGGTCGCCAGCGCCAGCAAGGCCAGCAGCCAAAGCACTGCGGCCGCCGCCAGCACCACCTGACGCGGCCAGCGCCAGCCGCCGCCGGCGGCCACGCCAGCGCGGCGCCGGGCAGCCATGCCGGCCGCGCCGTCCGCACCGAGAGATCCGAGGGGAAACGTCATGCCGACGATTGTGGGGCATGGCCGCTGCGCTGCGGCGTCATGCCCGGGAGTCGCTCAGGGCCCGCTCATTCGGGCTGACTGCGCTCCTTGATGATCACCGAGCCGTTTTCCTGCGTCTCGATGACGCCCCGCTCTTCGAGGTCCTTCATCACCCGGCTGACCATCTCGCGCGAGGCGCCGACGACCTTGGCCATGTCCTGCCGCGAGACCTTGCCGCGGATCAGCTTGACGCCGTTGACGTCCTCGGCCATCTCGAGCAGCGTGCGCGCGACGCGGCCGTAGACGTCGAGCAGCGCCAGCGACTCGATCTGCCGGTCGGCATGGCGCAGCCGACGCACCAGGCCGCGCAGGATGGCATAGGACAGCGTGGAGTTCTCGGGCAGGCAGCGCGCAAATTCGGCGCGACCCAGGATCAGCATGTCGGTCTGGATCTCGCAGCGCACGGTGGCCGAATGCGCCTCGTTGTCGATCAGGCTCATCTCGCCAACGTAGTCGCCCGATTCCAGCACCGCCAGGATGACCTCGCGGCCGCGTGAATCAGACGTCAGCACGCGGGCGCGGCCATTGAGCAGGATGAACAGCGCATTGCTCTTGCGCCCCTGCTCCACCACCAGCTCGCCACGGCGGAAGCGGCGCTTGACCACGCTGTCGGCAATCGACTGGGCCTGCTCGTTGGTGAGCATCGAGAACAGCGGTACACGGCGAATCAGGTCGAGATTCGTCAGCATCGACATCGTGGGATCCCCTTTACTTCAGCCTGTTTATGTCTGGCACCAGCCGGCCCGCCTGGCGCCCTGCGGGCAAGATGCCGCATTTCTGATCAATTTCTCTATTGTGCCGATTGACAGGGTTGCCGGTATACCCAACGACCCCCATGTGACAATCTCCCGTCACTGCGGCGCGACATTGCGTGCCGCGCCCACCTGCACCCCACCATGAGCACCACGCCCCTGCATGCCCAGGTCCTGATCCTCGGTTCCGGCCCTGCCGGCTACACCGCTGCCATCTACGCTGCCCGCGCCAACCTGAAGCCGGTGCTGGTGACCGGCATCGCCCAGGGTGGCCAGCTGATGACCACGACGGAAGTCGACAACTGGCCAGCCGATGTGATGGGCGTCCAGGGACCGGAGTTGATGCAGCGCTTCCAGCAGCATGCCGAGCGCTTCCAGACACAGATGGTGTTCGACCACATCAACGAGGTCGATCTGTCGAAGCGGCCGTTCCGGCTCAAGGGCGACAGTGGCGAATACACCTGCGATGCACTGGTCATTGCCACCGGCGCCAGTGCCAAGTACCTGGGCCTGCCGTCCGAGCAGTCGTTCATGGGCCGCGGCGTCAGTGGCTGCGCCACCTGCGACGGTTTCTTCTACCGCAACGAGACCGTGGCGGTGGTCGGCGGCGGCAACACCGCGGTCGAGGAAGCGCTGTACCTGTCGAATATCGCCGCCAAGGTGCATCTGGTGCATCGGCGCGACAAGTTCCGCGCCGAGGCGATCCTCATCGACAAGCTGCACGAGAAGGTGGCGGCCGGCAAGATGGTGCTCGAGCTGTTCGAGACGCTGGACGAGGTGCTGGGCGACGCCAGTGGCGTCACGGGCATCCGACTCAAGCATGCACAGACAGGCGCCACGCGCGACCTGAGCGTCAAGGGCTGCTTCATCGCCATCGGCCACCAGCCGAACACCGAGATCTTCAAGGGTCAGCTGGAAATGAAGGACGGCTACATCGTCACGCGTTCGGGCCTCAACGGCTTTGCGACGATGACCAGCGTGCCCGGTGTCTTCGCTGCTGGTGACGTGCAGGATCATGTCTACCGGCAGGCCATCACCTCGGCCGGCACCGGCTGCATGGCCGCACTGGACGCACAGCGCTTCCTCGAGCAGCAGGCGTAAACCCCCGGCTCGGAAAAAGTTCTGGCTATAATCGCGGTCTTTGCCGAAAGCTGGCACCGGCTCTTACAGCCGGGCCTGTTGAAACTTCGAAGGGCAGCCATCAGGCGGCGGATCATCCGAACCAGCCCCCTGCTCTGGCTGCCGTGCCTGCAACAGTCAAGAGTCTGGAGAAGCGTCATGGCACGCGTCTGTCAAGTCACGGGTAAGCGCCCGATGGTGGGAAACAATGTCTCCCACGCCAACAACAAGACCAAGCGCCGCTGGTTGCCCAACCTGCAGTACCGCCGGTTCTGGGTCGAGAGCGAAAATCGCTGGGTCCGCCTGCGCGTCACCAGCGCTGCGCTGCGCCTGATCGACAAGGTGGGCATCGACCAGGTGGTCGCTGACCTGCGCGCGAAGAACGCGCTGTAATCCCCCGCAGACCATCAGGAGCAGACCATGGCAGCCAAAGGCGGACGCGAAAAGATCAAGCTGGAATCCACCGCGGGGACCGGCCACTTCTACACCACGGCCAAGAACAAGAAGACCACGCCCGAAAAGCTCGAATTCATGAAGTTCGATCCGAAGGCGCGCAAGCACGTGCTGTACAAGGAAATCAAGCTGAAGTGATGCCTCGCCCCGGGTTTCGGCCCGGACAGGGTTTCACCCCAGAATGCAAAGAGCCCGCTTGATGCGGGCTTTTTGCTGCCTGGCTTTCTTGCTGCCTGAACGCAGACCAGGCATCAGCTCGCGCGTCAGCGCGGCCGCACGGCCCGCAGCTTCATCGAGAACTCTTCCAGCGAGGCGATGCCGCTGGCCTCCGCCTTCTTGCACCAGGCCTGCAGATCGGCCACCAGCTGTTCAGCCGAAACATTCGTGCGCGTCCACAGCTGGCGCAGCTCTTCGCGCATGGCCACCAGCTTCGCCAGCTTCGGGCTGTCATTCAGCGCGCTGACAAGCTGGGCCCGCACGTCGCTCGGGATCTTCTCGTCATCGCGGTGCAGCCAGCGCTTGGCCAGACGCAGATCGGCCCAGCGGGCGGAGTTCTTGGCGCCCTGCTCCTTCAGATGCCGCAGTTCGCTGCCGCAAGCCGCACGCAGGTCCTGGGCGTACTTGGCCATCACCTCGTAGCGATTGGCGATGATCGCCTCCAGCGTCTTGGCATCGGCCTGGGGCTTGATGGGCCCCAGTTGCAGCTGTGGCGCGGTCTTGCGCACCTTGGCCAGACCCATCAACTCCAGCGCGCGGATATAGCCCCAGGCAATGTCGAACTCGAAGGGCTTGACCGACAGCTTGGCCGAGGTCGGATAGGTGTGGTGGTTGTTGTGCAGCTCTTCCCCGCCGATGATGATGCCCCAGGGCAGCACATTGGTGGAGGCATCCGCCGCCTCGAAGTTGCGGTAGCCCCAGTAGTGGCCGATGCCATTGATGATGCCCGCGGCCGTGATCGGAATCCACAGCATCTGAACCGCCCACACGGTGGCACCGATGGCGCCGAAGAGTGCCAGATCCAGGATCAGCAACAGCCCCACGCCTTGCCAGCTGTAGCGCGAATACAGGTTGCGCTCGAGCCAGTCGTCCGGCGTGTTGTGGCCGAACTTGCGCAGGGTTTCCTGGTTCTTGGCCTCGCTGCGGTACAGCTCGCTGCCGGTCAGCAACACGGTCTTGATGCCCTTGGTGACCGGGCTGTGCGGGTCGTCGACCGTCTCGCACTTCGCGTGGTGCTTGCGATGGATGGCGACCCACTCCTTCGTGACCATGCCGGTGGTCAGCCACAGCCAGAGCCGGAAGAAGTGCGAGGGAATCGCGTGCAGGTCCAGCGCCCGATGCGCCTGCGCGCGGTGCAGGAAGATCGTCACCGCCGCGATCGTGATGTGGGTCGTTGCCAAGGTGAACAGCACGATCTGCCACCAATGCGCACTCGACCACAGCCCACTGGCCAACCAGGTCGTCAGTGCATCCCACAACGTCGTCATCACACTCATCTTGCCTCTTTCATACCGCAGCCGGACTGGCGGATGCGGCATTGTAGGGGCGAGCCTCCGCCCGGCAGCTGTGGAAACTGCCTACCGAATGCCGCCCAAACCGCGATTCCACCGGTCATGTGGGTCTGACTTGCACTTTCGCAAGCCGACGGACGCACTCAGCGCCGTTGCCAGGCCGCGGCAAAGAAGCCATCGGTGGCATGGCGATGCGGCCAAAGGCGCAGCTGGCCCTGGGCGTTCACCAGCGTTTCGGCGCGATCGACGTGCGCCTGCGCCAACAGCTCCGCCGCCGGTAGCGGCACGAAGTCCGGGTGCGCCGCGCCGAATTCGGCTGCGACGTCCTCGTTCTCCGCGCGCAGCAGGCTGCAGGTGGCGTACACCAGACGGCCACCCGGCTTCACCAGCCGCGCCGCACTCGCCAGGATGGCCCGCTGTTTGGCCTGCAACTCGGTCACCGCCTGCGGCGACTGCCGCCACTTCAGGTCCGGGTTCCGGCGCAGGGTGCCCAGGCCCGAGCAGGGCGCGTCGACCAGTACCCGATCGATCTTGCCGGCCAGGCGCTTGACGCGATCATCGCGTTCATGGGCGATCTGCGCCGGGTGCACGTTGGAGAGCCCGCTGCGGCGGAGCCGCGGCTTCAATGCCTCCAGGCGGTGGCCGGACACGTCGAAGGCATAAAGCCGCCCGGTGCTGCGCATGGACGCGCCCAGCGCCAGCGTCTTGCCGCCGGCGCCGGCGCAGAAGTCGACCACCATCTCGCCACGCTTGGCATCGGTCAGCAAGGCCAGCAACTGGCTGCCTTCGTCCTGCACCTCGATCGCGCCATGCAGGTAGGCCTCCAGCTTGTTCAGCGCCGGCTTGCCGTGCACGCGCAGGCCCCAAGGCGAGTACGGCGTCGGCGCGGCCTCGATGCCGGCTTCGTTCAGCATCCGCTGCAGGTCCTCGCGCCGGCCCTTCATCGTGTTGACGCGCAGGTCCAGCGGTGCCGGCTGCTCCAGCGCCGAGATCAAGGCCCAGAACTCGGCCTCGCCCAATTCGGTACGCAGCGGGCCGGCCAGCCAATCCGGCAGGTTGTGCCGCAGCTTGTCGGAGAAGCTTGCCGGATCGACCGATTGCACCTGGCTGCGCCACTGCAACTCGTGCGGGCCCAGCGCGCCGCGCAGTGCCGCGTCGTTGCCCTGCCAGGCCAGGATCGCGAGCCGGCGCTCCAGCGCACCGCTGCCGCTTTGCGCCAGATGCTGCAGCAGGCTGCGCCGGCGCAGCACCTGGTAGGTGGTCTCGGCCAGCGTGTGGCGCTCGCGGGCGCCCAGGGCCCGGTGCTTGCGAAAGAAGGCCGAGACAAGCGCGTCGGCCGGCATGTCGAGTTTCAGCACCGACTTCAGCAGCTCGGTGCACAGGTCCAGCAGGGCGGAGGGGTGCATCGGCGGATTATCCGCGTCGCCCGGCCGGGCCGTGGGGATCGCTGCTCAACCGATCAGCAGCTGCGACAGGCCATCGCGCTGGATCACGCGGCCCTGCGTCACGCGCAGCGCACCCTCGACAAACCAGCGCACCGATTGCGGATAGATCACATGCTCGGCGGCCAGCACGCGCGCCGCCAGCGCGTGTTCATCGTCCTGCGGCAGCACCGGCACCGCCGCCTGCATCACGATCGGCCCATGATCGAGCTGCGGTGTCACGAAATGAACCGTCGCGCCCGCCAGCTTGCAGCCCGCCTCGATCGCCTGGCGGTGGGTGTGCAGGCCCGGAAAGGCCGGCAGCAGCGAGGGGTGGATGTTCAGCAGCCGCGCTTCGTAGTGCCGCACGAAAGGCTCGCCCAGGATGCGCATGAATCCGGCCAGCAGCACCAGGTCGGGCGCGAAGCCGTCGATCGCCTGCGCCAGCGCGGCATCGAAGGCCTCGCGCGACGGATGCGCCCGATGGTCGACCACGGCGGTCGCGATGCCCTGGGCCGCTGCGTAGGCCAAGCCCTTGGCGTCAGGCCGGTTGGCGATGACCGCCGCCACCCGAGCCGCCCAACCCTCGGCCGCACAGCGCTGCACGATGGCTTCCATGTTGGAGCCGCGTCCAGAGATCAGGATGACGATGCGCTTCATGGTCTGGGCAAAGGTCGACGAGTGTACGGTCTGCGAGAATCGCGTCTTTCCTCGAGTCGAAGCCTCACGCCATGCGACCCCGCGTACTTTCCGGCATGCGCCCCACCGGCGCGCTGCACCTTGGCCACTACCACGGCGCCTTGAAGAACTGGGTCAAGCTGCAGCAGGACTACGACTGCTTCTACTTCGTCGCCGACTGGCATGCGCTGACCACGCACTACGAAGAGCGCGACGTGATGGAGCGCTACGTCTACGACATGGTGATCGACTGGATCGCCGCCGGCCTGGACCCCGAGAAGTCGACCATCTTCATCCAGAGCCGCCTGCCGGAGCATGCCGAGCTGTTCACGCTGCTGGCGATGGGCACGCCGCTGGGCTGGCTGGAGCGCGTGCCGACCTACAAGGACCAGATCGAGAAACTCAAGGACCGCGACCTCGCGACCTACGGCTTTCTCGGCTACCCGCTGCTGCAGGCGGCCGACATCCTGATCTACAAGGCCAGCTACGTGCCGGTCGGCGAAGACCAGGCCTCGCACGTCGAACTCACGCGCGAGGTGGCGCGGCGCTTCAACCACCTGTATGGCCGCAGCGCCGATTTCGAGGCCCGCGTGGCCGCCGCGCTGGCCCTGCTGAGCAAGGATGACGCGCGCTACTTCGAGAAGCAGCGCAAGGCCTTCGGCGAAACCGGATCGCCCGAAGCACAAGCCAAGGGCGAAGCGGTGGTGCGCCGCGCCGCGCTGTCCGAGCAGGACGCCGAGCTGCTGCTCGGCCACCTGAAGGGCTCCGGCCGCAGCATCCTGACCGAGCCGCAGGCCCTGCACACCGAGGTCACCAAGCTGCCGGGCCTGGACGGCAGCAAGATGAGCAAGAGCTACGGCAATGCCATCGGCATGCGCGAAGACCCGGCCCAGGTGCGCCAGAAGATCGAACGCATGCCCACCGATCCGGCACGGGTGCGCCGAACCGACCCAGGCAACCCGGAGAAGTGCCCGGTGTGGCAGTTCCACAAGGTGTACTCCGACGAGAGCACGCGCGACTGGGTCGTCAGGGGCTGCACCAGCGCCGGCATCGGCTGCCTCGACTGCAAGCAGCCGGTGATCGACGGCGTGCTGAAGGAGCAGCAGCCCTGGCGCGATCGCGCCGAGGCCTACCTCGCGAACCCGAAGCAGGTGCACTGGATCGTCGAGATGGGCACCGAGCGCGCCCGCACCGTGGCCCGCCAGACCATGAAGGACGTGCGCGAGGCGATGGGCCTGAACTACTGAGGCTGCCGCTCCAGCGTGAAGAAGCCCGACTCGGCGCCGGGCACGTAGTGCTCGACGCGGTTGCGCCCGGCATGCTTGGCTTCGTACAAGGCCCGATCGGCGCGGCCGTAGAGGCGGTCGCCGTCGATCGGTGCGTCCGGCGCCGCCACCGCGATGCCCGCCGACACGGTCACCCGCAGCGCATGGCCATGCGCATCGTGCGCCTGCATGCTCTCGACCGCGCGCCGCACCTGCTCCATCAGGCGCCGCGCGCCGGCCAGGTCGGTGCGTGGCAGCACCAGGCCGAACTCCTCGCCGCCGGTGCGCCCGAACACGTCTGACGCACGCAGCCGCTCGCGCACCGTGCGGGCGAAGCAGCGCAGCACTTCGTCGCCCGCACGGTGGCCGTGCAGGTCGTTGATCTGCTTGAAGTGGTCAAGGTCCAGCAGCACAAAGGCCACCGGTTGCTGCTCGCGCCGGCCCCGCTCCAGCGCATGCTGCAGCATCGTGTCGGTGGTGCTGCGGTTGAGGCATCCGGTCAGCCCATCGTGCGTGGCCAACCGCTCCATCTGCACCGCCACGCGCTCGAACACGGCCAGCACGAAGCCGAACCCCGCACCGAGCATGCACATGAAGGCCATCAGGAAGGTCAGCCCCTGGCCCAGGCTGGCCTGCAGCAGGTCGGTGTAGTCGTCGGGGTGGGTCCACGCATGGGCCGCGCGAATCGTCAAGGCCAGCGCCGCCAGCCCCAGCGTCACCGCCACGGTGCGCAGCGAGCGCTCGGCGCGCCACCCATGGCGCACGATCACCCAGACGCCCGGCAGGATCAGCACCACATTGAAGAGCGACAGCACCGCGGTGCGCTGGTGCAACGGCCAGGACAGCATCAGCGCGGTGCCCAGGACCGACACGGCCAGCGCACTGTTCAGCCACGCTGGCGGCGGCGCCTCCAGCAGCATCCGGTACAGCGCGCGGGCATACAGCGCCAGGCCCAGGCACAGCAGCGCGTTGCCCACCAGCACCGACAGCCACAGCGGTAGCACCAGCCGGGCAGCGAGCATCATGAAGCCGCCCAGCAGTGCCCAGCAGCCCAGGGTCCAGATGCGCAGTTCGGGCCGGCGTGTCGTGCGCCGCTGCGCGACGCCGAGTTCCAGCGCCAGCAGCAGGAAGCCGAGCAGCAGGGCCAGCATCAGGGTGGGGATGTGCAGCGTCATGGCAGGCGCGGTAGTCCAGCCAGTATGCCGTTGCCGGCGGACCTGCCATCGGCGTCATCCCTCGCGCTTGGCCCGCATGCGCACGGCGGCGTTGCGCCCGCGCGCCTTCCACACCGCCACCTGCTCACGTCGCTCCAGCGCGGTCATCGTGTCGCGCCGGGCTTCTCGCTGCAGCTTGTGGAAGTTGCGCAGACGCTCCGGCGCCACGGCCTCGCGCACCGCGCAGCCGGGCTCGGCCTGGTGGCGGCAGTCTCGGAATCGGCACTGGCCCGCCCAGTGCGCCACGTCGCCAAACACCGCATCGAGCTCGCCTTCCCCGCCGACGTCCAACCGCAGCGCACGCAGTCCCGGCGTGTCGATGACGCAGGCGCCCGCAGCGGTGCAGCGCAACGTTCGCACGGTGGTGGTGTGGCGGCCGCGGCTGTCGTCGGCCCGGACATCGCCGGTGGACTGGGTCGCCAGGCCGGTCAGCGTGTTGGTCAGGGTGCTCTTGCCGGCGCCGCTGGAGCCCAATAGCACCAGGGTCTGACCCGCACGTGCCCAGGGCGACAGCGCCTGCGCCGTGGCCGCAGCGCGACCATCCAGCGCCAGCAGGCAGGTCGCGGGCGGCAGGATCTCGCGCGCCTGTGCGCTGCGCCGCGCCAGCGTGGCGGCGTCGACGGTGTCGGCCTTGGTCAGCACCAGCACCGCATCGACGCCGGCCAGCCGGACCAGCGCCAGGTAGCGCTCCAGCCGCCGCAGGTTGAAGTCGTGGTCCAGGCCCATCACCAGCACGGCCGTGCCGACATTGCTGACCAGCACCTGCCGGCGCGGGCTGCCACGCCCGTCGTTGACGCGACGGGCCAGCTGGGTCAGCGGCGCGAGGCGCTCGACGATCCACCAGCCGCCCTGGCCGTCGGGCCGGGCCAGCACCCAATCGCCCACCGCCAGGCCGTCGTCCTCGGCCTGCAAGGCGTCCAGCAGTGCCGGACCGCTGCGGGCGCGCTGCTCGGCATGCCCGTCATGCAGCAGCAGGTGCTCGCGCTGCACCTCCACCACCCGCAGCAGTCGGGTGTCGGCATCCGGTGCCAGGGATGCCAGTTGTTGAAGCAAGGGCGCCGCCAGGCCAATGCGGTGCAGCGCCTCGAAGTCGAGGGAATCCAACATGTTCGGATCGATCCGTTCCGTGTCTGCAAGGGCCCGCCGAGGAAGGACGGCAAGGCCCGAAAGGCGCCTGCGAGCGGCAGGCGCAACAAGGCAGCAGGGTCGGCGACATGCGCGCAGCCGCGGCGGCGCAGCGAAAGATCCGAAAGGGTCCGGGGTCCGAGGTCCGGCAGGATCCGGAACCCGAGGCGGCCCGCCAGGCGAACAAGCCCGGCGGCCGCAGCGCTACGCAGCAATCAGCGCGCGCGGGCCGACGAAGAGGGGGGTCACAAGGTCCGTCATGGCAGCCTCCTTCGCTCGGTGTCGGTTGAGGGGCGGGAGTGTGACCGGCGCGTCGAGCGACGTCAACCCGCCGTCGAACGGCCGCCGCCAGCGTGCAGGACTGCTCGATCCTAGGGTTAACCCGACACTGCTAGCTTGTCGGGTATAGGTGATAACCCTATACTGCATTGCACAACGAACTCAAACCGGGTTCGAACTCTTTCGAACGGAGCACACCATGACTGCCGCTTCCATGACCTTCGGTCGCGCTACCCGCACGACCATTCCGCGTGGTTCCCGCTTTTTCGCCAACGGCGCCGCCGTGCTGATCGGCCTGCTGCGCAAGATGGACACCTGGCAACTGAAGAAGGCCCAGAGTGGCCCGCAGACGGCCGAGGAAGTGCTGAGCTGGGCCCGCAGCATCGAAGCCACCGATCCTGGCTTTGCCGCCGACCTGCGCGCCGCGGTCTACCGCTCGCAGCAGTCGTAAGCCTGTGACCGGCGCTGCCGCCGACCAGGTGGTGGCGCATCGGCCGCAGCCTCGGGCATTGCCCTGAAGGCGTGGCCCGCCGGGGCCGATAACATCCTGTGCGCCAAGACCGGCCATTCCGCGCCGGCTGGTGGTCAGCCGCCTGCGGCAAGGATGTCCCATGACCCCGTGGTTTCTTGACCGGCTGGGTGCCGGTTCGCTCGAGGCCCCCGCCCGTCGCCGCGGCCTGCAGCAATTGCTCGGGCTTGGCGCGCTGGGCTTGGCGGGCTGCGCCTCGCGGCCGCACGATGCGCCGGGTGGCGTCATTGCACCGGCTGTCCGGGTCGCGCCGTTCTCGGCCGCCGCGGCCGGCAGTGCCCTCCCGGCCGGCTGGGAGCCCTATGTCTGGCGGCGCGACAAGCCCACCACCCAGTACTCTGTGGTCGCAGACGAGCAGCGCCACGTGCTGCATGCGCACGCCGCCGGCGCCGCCAGCGGTCTGCGCTGCCCGGTTCAGATCGACCCGCTGGCACAGCCGCGACTGCGCTTCAGCTGGCGCACGCGGAGTCTGATCGGACCGATCAGCGTCGAAACGGCCGAGAGCGACGACTCGCCGGCCCGCATCATCCTGGCCTTCGACGGCGACATGGCCAGGCTCTCGCTGCGTGAGCGCCTGATTGCCGACCAGGTCGAGCTCTTCACCGGCCACCGCATGCCCTACGCGACGCTGATGTACGTCTGGGACGGCGCGCTGGCGGCCGAATCCGTGGTGCACAACCACCGCAGCAGCCGCGTGCGCTACCTGGCCGCGGAAAGCGGCGCGCACCGCTGCGGGCACTGGCTGCACTACGAGCGCGATGTCGTCGCCGACTTCCGCCGCGCCTTCGGCGAGACGCCGGGGCCCTTGATCAGCGTCGGCGTGCTGACCGACAGCGACGCGACGAAGCAGGTCTTCAACGCCTGGTACGGCGACATCAGCCTCGCGGCAAGCTGAGCGTCACCTCCAGCCCCGGCTGCGCATTGCGGAACAGCAGTTCGCCGCCGTGCGACTGCGCCACCAGCCGGCACAGGTACAGCCCCAGTCCCACGCCGCCGCTGGACCGTGTGCGGGCCGCATCAGGGCGGAAGAAGGGCTGCGCGAGCTTGGCCAGGTCGGACTCGCTCACGCCCGGTCCGCAGTCGCGCACGCGCAGGCACAGGCGCTCGCCTTCGACAGCCGTGCTCATTTCCACCGGCCGCTCCTGATGAGCGTTATGCCGCAGCGCGTTGTCGAGCAGGTTTCGCACCAGCATCTGCATCCGGCTGCGGTCCAGCGCCAGCCTCGGCATCGCCGGGTCCAGCGCCAGCGCGATCGGCTGGCCCGCGAAATGCTGCGCGATCACCTCGCGCAGCAAGCCATGCAGGTCGCTGTCCTCGCGCTGCAGCACCGCATGGCCACCGGCCAGGCGCTCGCTTTCCAGCAGGTCGCTGATCAGGTCGCGCATCAGCGCGAGGTCACGCAGCAAGGCGTCGCGCGACGCGCCTTCGGCCACCAGCTCGGCATTCAGGCGCGCGCGCGTCAGCGGCGAGCGCAGTTCGTGGCTGATGGCCAGCAGCAGCGCCCGCTGGCCCTCCAGCAGGTGCTGCAGCCCGCTGGCCATGCTGTTGACCTGCAGCGCGAGGTCGCCTAGCTCGTCGTGCCGCCGCAGCGGAATGGGCCGCGAGAAATCGCCGCGGCCATAGCGCTGCGCACCGGCACGGATGTCGTCGAGCGGCCGGAACAGGTGGCGCACGTAAGCAAAGGCCAGCGCCAGCAGCAGCAGCATCGCCACCAGGATCAGCCAGACCACGCCCTGCGGCCGCCGGTCCGCATGCCAGTCGCCGAGGCCGAAGCGGATCACATGGCCATCGGCGGTGCTGCGGCTGAGCATCGCCTGCATGAAGCCCTCCTGGCCGCCCCCCAGCCGGGCATGCGAAGACCAGTTGACCACCGGCCCCTCGATGCGCACGGCGATCGGCAGGCGTTGCGTCAGGGCCTGGGCGCGGGCGATGTCGGGCGGGCTGCCGATCTCGGCGGCGAGCCGGTCGACATAGTCGCGGAACAGCGGTTGGACCAGCTCGCGCCAGCCGCTGCTGAACACCACTCGCGTGCCGCCGACGAAGACCAGCGTCGTGGCCAGCGCGAGCAGCAGGAACATCGCCACCAGCCGCCCGCGCAACGAATGGCGAAAGCGCCTGTGCCAGCGCCGCGGCCGGCTGTGCGGCTCAGACATCGCGGCCCAGCGCGAAGGTGTAGCCCGCATTGCGCAGCGTCTTGATGCAGGCCACCGGCTCCAGCTTGCGGCGCAGCCGGCTGACCAGGATGTCGACCGCGCGGGTGTAGAGATCGGCATCGCGGCCACGCAGCCGGTTCAGGATCTCGTCGCGGCTCCACACCTTGTGCGGCTCGCGCGCCAGCAGCAGCAGCAGTTCGAACTCGGTGCCGGTCAGCTCGACCGGAACGCCCTGGCGGCGCACCTCGCGGCGTTCGGTGTCGATCAGCAAGCCCTCGAAACGCAGCTGCGTCGCGTGGGTCGGGGCCGCCTCGGGCCCCGGCCGCATGCGACGCAGGATGGTCTGCAGCCGCACCGCCAGCTCGCGCGGCTCGAAGGGCTTGGGCAGGTAGTCGTCGGCACCGAGCTCGAGCCCGACGATGCGGTCGGTGACATCGCCACGCGCCGTCAACATCAGCACCGGGATCGCGCTGTCGCGGCGGATGCGGCGACAGACCTCGAAGCCATCCATCTCCGGCAGCATCACGTCGAGGATCACCGCATCGATGCCGCCCGCGGCCAGGCGCTGCAGCCCGAGGCTGGGTCGCAGTGCCGATTCGAGCTCGATGTCAAAACGCCGCAAGTAAGCGGCCAGCGGCGGCGCCAGGTGCTCGTCGTCGTCGATCAGCAGGATGCGGTGCATGCGGAAGACTCACAGCCAGCGGCGGACGCTGGCCGCGTCGTCACTGTACCAACCGCAGCGGGTGCAGGTTCACCCAGCGGGCGGCGGCCATCGCGCTCACCCGCGCCAGAAGCCGTGGTGATGCCCTTCACGACCGCGGGCCATGAAGTCGCGCAGCTTCTGCTGCTGCTCGGGGCGCAGGCTGTCGTAGAAGTCGCCGAAGGCGGTGATCACCGCCGGCGCGCCGTCGCGCAGTGCCGCGGTCTTCCCGTCGACCAGTGCCTGCGCCTTGGCGCGGTCGAACTGCGCGCCGGCCACCAGCGACTGCACTTCGGCGCGCGGGTTGCCACCGGCCATCAGCGTGGCGCGCTGCGCCTTCAGTGTGTCGGCCAGCTGGCCCAGCCGCACGCGTTGCGCCTCGTCGAGCTGCAGTTCGCGGCTGGCCTTGTCGATCAGGCGCTCGCGCAGCTTGGCAGCGTCGGCCTCGCTCATGTTGCTCCAGCCGCCGTGGCCGTAGCGCTGGTGGCCACAGGCGGCCAGGCCGCCGAACAGCACACCCACGCCCAGCAGCCCGATCAGCGAACGTCGAATCCAGCGTTTCATGATGAAGTCCTCTTGCATCGAAGGAAGTGAAGATGGCGTTCATCGTCGCGCGGTGCTGCGCGGGCGTCGTCTCGCCGGGGTATCGGCGTGTATCGTTTCTTTTCGCCGCTATCCTCGGCGCGTGACACTGCCGCCGCTGGTCCACCTCGACGACGCCTTGCTCGCCGTCGACAAGCCGGCGGACCTGCTGGCCGTGCCCGGCCGCGGCCCGGCGAATGCCGACTGCGTGGCCAGCCGCGTCCAGGCGCACTACCCCGAGGCCTTGATCGTCCACCGCCTGGACATGGCCACCTCCGGCCTGCTGCTGATGGCGCGCGGTGCCGCGATGCAGCGCGCGCTGAGCATCGCATTCGCCGAGCGCCGCGTCGAGAAGCAGTACATCGCGGTGGTGCAGGGCCTGCTCGCCGACGAGGCCGGCGAGATCGACCTGCCGTTGATCGCCGACTGGCCGAATCGCCCGCGGCAGAAGGTCGATCATGCGATCGGCAAGCCCTCGCTCACTCGCTGGCAGGTGCTGGCACGCGATGTACGCGGCCACCGCACCCACGTGGCCCTGCAACCCGTGACCGGGCGCTCGCACCAGCTGCGTGTGCACCTGATGGCGATCGGCCACCCGATCGTCGGCGACAACCTGTACGCGCCCGATCCGGTGGCCGGCGCGGCACCGCGGCTGCTGCTGCATGCGAGCCGTCTCTCACTCACCCATCCCGCGACCGGAATGCCCCTTCTGCTGCACAGCCCCGCGCCGTTCTGAACGGGTCGCGCCGCTTGGGTGTGACGTATGCTGCGGCGCATGACTTCCCAACACCTGTACATCGTCACCGGCTCGTCGCGGGGCGTGGGCGCGGCCCTGGTGCAGCAGCTGCTGAAGCCCGGCCATGTCGTGCTCGGCATCGCACGCCAGCACAACGAGGCGCTGCAATCGATGGCCGACGAGGCCGGCCTGCAACTCGAGCAATGGCCGCGCGACCTGGGCGATCCGCTGCCGGTGGCGCGCGACCTGCAGCAATGGCTGTCGGCCTTCGACCCCGCCGTCTTCGGCAGCGTGAACCTGATCAACAACGCCGGCGTGATCGGCGGCGGCGCGCCGGTCGAGCAGATCGCGCTCGAGCTGCTGTCCAACGCGCTGCGCGTCGGCCTCGAAGCCACGCTGCTGTTGAGTGCCGCGTTCCTGGAACGCACCGCCGACTGGCCGGGCCGTCGCCGCATCCTGAACATCTCGTCCGGGCTGGGCCGGCGGGCGATGGCCGGCAGCACCGCCTACTGCGCGGCCAAGGCCGGCATGGACCACCTGAGCCGCGCCATCGCGCTGGAGCAGGCCACGCAGCCGAACCCCGCCCGCATCGTCTCGATGGCGCCCGGCGTGATCGACACCGACATGCAGGTCGAGCTGCGCGCGATGGACCCGGCCAAGTTCCCGGACCATGGCCGCTTCATGCAGCTGAAGTCCGAGGGCCTGCTGATGTCGCCGCAGGCCTGCGCCCAGCAGCTGCTCGCCCGCCTGCAGGCCGCCAGCTTCGGCGACGAGCCGGTGGGCGACCTGCGCGGCTGACCTCGCTGCGGACCCCGCGTCTTCGTCCGTAGATGAGCCTGTCCCGCCTGATCGGTGGCTTCGTGCTTCGCCACTGGCGCGCCTATGCCGCGTCGGGCGTGATGCTGGCCGCCATCGCGCTGCTCACGGTGTGGCTGCCGCGCCAGGTGGGCCACCTGGTCGATGGGCTGCTCGGCCGGCAGTTGCAGGGCCCGGCGCTGTGGCAGCAGATCGGCTGGCTGCTCGCCGCGGGCCTGGCGATCTACGGCCTGCGCGTGGCCTGGCGGCTGCAGCTGTACTCGGCCGCCTACCGCATGGGCGTGGAGCTGCGCACCCAGCTGTACCAGCGCCTGGCGCTGCAGGGCCCACGCTTCTACCAGACGCGCCGCACCGGCGACCTGATGGCGCTGGCCACCAACGATGTCGATGCGGTGGAGATGGCCGCTGGCGAGGCCATGCTCGCCGGCTTCGACGGCACGCTGACGCTGGTGCTGGTGGTCGCGACGATGACGCTGGGCGTGGACTGGCGGCTGGCGCTGGTGGTGCTGCTGCCCTTCCCGGCGATGGCGCTGTCGTTCTGGTGGATCTCGCGCCATGTGCACGATGCCTCGCGCGAGGCGCTGGCCGCCTTCGGCCGGCTCAACGACCAGGTGCAGGAAACCCTGGCCGGCGTGCGCACCTTGCGCGCGCTGGGGCTGGAAGCGCGCAGCAGCCAGCGCTTCGCTGCACTGGCTGGCGAGGCCGCGGCCAGCAGCCTGCAGGCCCAGCGCTGGGAGGCCACCTACGAGCCGGCGGTGGGCTTCACGCTCACCACGGCCATCGTGCTCTCGCTCGGCTTCGGCGGCTGGCTGGTGTGGCGCAACGAGATGACGGTGGGCCAGCTCACCAGCTTCGGCATGTACCTGGGCCAGCTGATCTGGCCGATGTTTGCCGCGGGCTGGGTGCTGGCCCTGATCGAGCGCGGCCGCGCCGCCTGGGGCCGGCTGGCGCCGGTGCTGGAGGCACCGCTGGTGGTCGACGACCACGGCAGCGTGGGCACCGTGCTGCCCGGTGCGGTCGAGGCGCGCGGCCTGCACTTCAGCTACCCCGGCCAGGCGCAGCCGGCGCTGAAGGATGTTTCTTTCACCCTGCCGGCCGGCCGCACGCTGGGGCTGGTGGGTCCCACCGGCTCGGGCAAGAGCACGGTGATCAAGCTGCTGCTGCGCCAATGGACCGCGCAGCGCGGCAGCCTGCGCTGGGGCGACGTGGCGCTGGCCGACTACACGCTGGCCGCGCTGCGCGCCGGCATCGCGTGGGTACCGCAGGAGGCCTTCCTGTTCTCGGCCAGCGTGGCCGACAACATCAAACTGGCGCGGCCGGACGCCACGCGCGAGATGGTCGAACGCGCCGCCATGCAGGCCAGCGTGCACGAGGACATCCTGCAGCTGCCCCAGGGCTACGACACGCCGGTGGGCGAGCGCGGCGTCACGCTCTCGGGCGGGCAGCGCCAGCGCGTGGCCATTGCCCGCGCGCTGCTGGCCGACGCACCGCTGCTGCTGCTGGACGATGCGCTGTCGGCCGTGGACACGCAGACCGAGGCGCGCATCCTGGCGTCGCTGCGCGAGGCGCGCCAGGGCCGCTCGGTGATCATCGTCAGCCACCGGCTGTCGACGCTGGTGGATGCCGACCAGACGCTGGTGCTGCGCCATGGCCAGGTCACCGAGCAGGGCACGCACCGCGCGCTGGTCGAGCAAGGCGGCTGGTACGCGACGCAGTGGCGGGTGCAGCAGCTGGAGGCTTCGCTCGAAGCCGAATGACGATGCAACCCGAGTCCCAAACCCCCAAAGTGAGCGGCGAGCGCCGCGCCGCGCTGGCCTTGCTGCTGCGCGCCGCGCTGCCCGAGAAGCGCCTGCTGTGGACCGCGCTGCTGTGGCTGACGGCCGCCGCGGGGCTGGAAGCCATCGGCCCGGTGCTGGGCAAGGCCTTCATCGACCGCTACCTGCTGCCGCGCAACGCCGACCTGCCGGCCATCGTCGGCCTGCTCGGTGGCGCGCTGCTGGCCGGCTGCGTGGCGAGCTGGCTGCGCTACGGCCAGCTGGTGCGGCTGGCGGGGCTGGCGATGCGCTCGGTGCAGCGCATCCGCGAAGCGGTGTACGGCCATGTGCTGCGGCTGCCGATGAGCTTCTTCGACCGCGCCATCACCGGCCAGCTGGTCAGCCGCGTCACCAACGACACCGAGGCCGTGAAGCAGCTGTACGTGCAGGTGCTGTTCGTGATGCTCGACAGCGTGATCATGCTGGCCGGCATGCTGCTGACGATGGCGCTGCTGGACTGGCGGCTGATGCTGATCGTCGCGACGCTGGTGCCGGCGGTGTTCGGCATCGTGTGGCTGTACCAGCGGCTCTCCGCACCGGCGGTCACCCGCAGCCGCGCGCTGCGCAGCGACATCAATGCACAGGCCGCCGAGTCGATTGCCGGCATGCCGGTGATCCAGGCCGCCGGCGCGGCGGCGGCGTTCAATGCGCGCTTCGATGCCACCAATGCCGCGCACTACCAGTCGCGCCGGCAGGAACTGCGCGCCAACGCCTGGCTGCTGCGGCCGGCGCTCGACTTCCTGAACGTCGCGATGCTGGGCGCGGTGATCGCGGTCTACGGCCAGCGGCTCGAAGGCGGCGCCAGCATCAGCGCGGTGGAAGTCGGCGTGCTCTATGCCTTCGTCAGCTACATCGCGCGGGTGGTGGAGCCGCTGATCCAGATCACGATGCAGTTCTCGCAGCTGCAGCAGGCGATGGTGGCGGCGGCGCGCGTCAACACACTGCTCGACGAAGCCGAGGCGCCGCAGCCCGCCAGCGCCGGCACGGTACGCGAAGGCGCGATCAGCGTGCGCGGGCTGGACTTCGGCTACCTGCCGGGCCGCACCGTGCTGCACGGGCTGAACCTGGAGATCGCGGCAGGCAGCTTCGTCGGCATCGTCGGCCACACCGGCAGCGGCAAGAGCACGCTGCTGTCGCTGCTGCTGCGCTTCTACGAAGCCGCGCCCGGCACGCTGGTGATCGACGGGCAGCCGATCGCGAGCATCGGCGACGAAGCCTTCCGCCGCGCCGTCGGCCTGGTGCCGCAGGAGCCCTTCCTGCTGGCCGCCAGTGCGCGCGAGAACATCGACATGGGCCGCGGGCTGGGCGAAGACGAGATCGTCGCCGCCGCGCAAGCCGCGCGCGCCGATGGCTTCATCCGCCGGCTCGAGCGGGGCTACGACACGCCACTGGGCGAAGGCGGCGCACGGCTGTCGGTGGGCGAGAAGCAGCTGATCGCGATCGCCCGCGCGCTGGCCGGCCGGCCGCGCATCCTGTTCCTCGACGAAGCCACCTCGCACATCGACAGCGAGACCGAAGGTGTGGTGCAGCAGGCGCTGGCCGCGCTGCGCGGCCGGGTCACCGTGGTGGCCATCGCGCACCGGCTGTCGACGATCCGCGAGGCCGACGAGATCGTCGTGCTGAACCACGGCCGCATCGCCGAGCGCGGCGACCACGCGGCGTTGATGGCGATCGCCGGCGGCCTGTATCAGCGCCTGGTGCAGCTGCAGCAGCTGGAGGCGCTTGACGCCGACGAGCCGGACGAGACGGACCCAGCGGACCAACCCGACGCTGCGGCGCGCGGCCGCGAACAGGCGTGAGCGCGGCGCCGGACACCGCGCGGCCGGCGGCGCTGCTGCGCCAGCCGGACTTCTTCCGCTTCTGGTGCATGCGCCTGCTGGCCACCGCGTCCGGCCAGATGACGATGGTGGCGCTGGGCTGGCAGATGTACGAGCTGACCGGCCGCGCCTGGGACCTGGGCCTGGTGGGCCTGGCGCAGTTCCTGCCCGCGCTGCTGCTGGCCCTGCCCGCCGGCCACACCATCGACAGCCGCGACCGCCAGCGTGTGCTGGCCATGGCGCTGGCGGTGCAGGCCGCCGTCGCGCTGGTGCTGGCGGGCGCGTCGCAGCAGCAGGTGCTGGGACGCAACGGGGTGCTGCTGCTGTCGATGGTGCTGGGCGCCGTGCGCGCGTTCCAGATGCCGGCGGCGCAGGCGCTGCTGCCGCAGCTGGTGGGGCTGGACCGGCTGCCACGCGCGCTGGCGCTGTCGTCCACCGCACTGCAGGGCGCCATCATCGGCGGGCCGGCGCTGGGCGGCGTGCTGTACGCGCTGCGGCCGGCGCTGGCCGTGCAGTGGCGTGCAGCCGGCGCGCCGATGGTCTATGGCATCGCGGCACTGGGCTTCGTTGCGGCGCTGGCAGCGGTTCTGGGCCTGAAGCCGCGGCCGTCGCAGCGCAGCGGCGAGCCGCCCTCGCTGGCTTCGCTGTTCGCGGGCCTGGGCTTCATCTGGCGCCGCCAGGTGATGCTGGGCGCGGTGTCGCTCGACCTGTTCGCGGTGCTGCTGGGCGGCGCCACCGCGCTGCTGCCGATCTTCGCGAAGGACATCCTCGCGGTCGGCCCCTGGGGCCTGGGCCTGCTGCGCGGCGCGCCGGCGGTGGGCGCGCTGGCGATGTCGCTGGCGCTGGCGCGCTGGCCGGTGCAGCGCCGCACCGGCGCGTGGTTGCTGGGCGCCGTGGGCGTCTACGGCCTGACGATGGTGGCCTTCGGTCTCTCGCGCTGGTTCCCGCTGTCGCTGGCGGCGCTGGCGCTGTCGGGCGCCGCCGACATGGTCAGCGTCGTGATCCGGCAGACCCTGGTGCAGCTGGAAACGCCGGACGAGATGCGCGGCCGCGTCAGCGCGGTGAACTCGGTGTTCATCGGCGCGAGCAACCAGCTGGGCGAATTCGAGTCGGGTGCTATCGCCGCGTGGCTGGGCCCGGTAGCATCCACGGTTTCGGGAGGCGTCGGCACCCTGCTGGTGGTGCTGATGTGGATGCGGCTGTTCCCTGCCCTCGCGCAGCGCGATCGTCTCGTCCGGCCCGCCTGAGACAGTCGCATTCCGGGGGGATCGGGGCTTGAACGAAGCTGATTTCCAAGCGCTGGCGCTGCTGCTGGAGGGCTGCGGCCTGGGCTTCAGCCTGGCCGACGCGAAGGGCCGCGCCATGGTGAGCAACCGCCACCACCGCCCCGCCGCAGCACCCCGCGCCAGCCAGCTGACGCTCAGCGACGGCCGGCGCATCGTGCTGAGCCAGCGCTCCGGCGCCGAGAGCGACACGCGCTTCAAGCTGCTGGCGGAGCACTCGCTGGACCTCATCGTCGCGGTGGATGCCGACCTGGCGGTGTGCTACGCCTCCCCTGCCACCGAGCGCCTGCTGGGCTGCGCGCCGCGCGAGCTCAACGGCCACACGCTGGCCGAGCTGTTCGTGCCGGAGGACCGCGCCGCGTTCATCGCACGCCATTTCACGAAGTCGGCCCAGCGTGGCCAGGGACCCGACCTGTTCCGCGTGCTGCGGCACGACGGCAGCACGATGTGGGTGGAAGCGCGCGTGGCCTCGCTGCCGCCGGGCAACGGCCTGGGCGACTACCTGGTGACCCTGCGCGACGCCGACCAGCGCAAGCGCGCCGAGGAAGCGCTGGGCCAGGCCAATGCCGAGCTCTCGGCGCTGGCTTCCACCGACGCGCTCACCAGCCTGCCGAACCGGCGCCAGTTCGACGCCACCCTGCAGAAGGAGTGGTACCGCGCACTGCGTGACGGCGCGCCGCTCGGGCTGATGATGATCGACGTCGACCGCTTCAAGCAGCTGAACGACCTGTTCGGCCACCAGACCGGCGACGGTTTCCTGGCCCGCGTGGGCCGCATCATCCGCGACAACGTGCGCCGCGCCGGCGACATGGCCGCTCGCTATGGCGGGGAGGAATTCGCGGTGGTGCTGCCCGGCACCGGTGCCTCCGGCGCGCTGGAGATGGCCGAGCACATCCGCCGCGCGGTGGCCGCGGCCGATTTTTCCGCCGTCGTCGAAGGCGGCTACCCCTTGAGCGTGAGCATCGGCGTGGCCGCCAGCGTGCCGCTGGCCGGCGCCGGCGCCGCCGCGCTGGTGCACAACGCCGATGCCGCGCTGTACCAGGCCAAGCGCAATGGCCGCAACCGAGTCGAGATCCTGCAATGAGCGATGAGCTGTCCCCTGAAGCGCTGGTGCTGACCGAGCGCGACCCCTCCGGCTATGCGGTGCTCACCCTGAACCGGCCGCAGGCGATGAACGCACTGTCGCGCGGGCTGATGACGGCGCTGTCGGACGCGCTGGATGCGCTGGCCGCCGATCCGGCGGTGCGCGTGATCATCCTCACCGGCGCCGGCCGCGCGTTCTGCGCCGGGCTGGACCTGAAGGAGATCGGCGCCGGCGACGGCAGCCTCGGCACCCGCAGCGCCGAGCGCCCGCGCGACCCGGTGCAGGCGCTGATGCGTTTCGACGGCCCGATCATCGGCGCGATCAACGGCGCCGCGGTGACCGGCGGCTTCGAGCTGGCGCTGGCCTGCGACGTGCTGCTGGCCAGCCCGCAGGCGCGCTTTGCCGACACGCATGCGCGCATCGGCGTGGCGCCGGGCTGGGGCCTGTCGCAGAAGCTCTCGCGCGTGATCGGCCCCTACCGTGCCCGCGAATACTCGTTCACCGGCAACTGGATCAGCGCCGAGCAGGCCGCCGCCTGGGGCCTGGTGAACCGCGTGGTGCCGGCCGACGCGCTGTTGCCGCAGGCCCGCGCACTCGCCGCCGACATGCTGGGCACCCTGCCGCACATGCTGCGCCACTACAAGGCCATCATCGAAGACGGCTACGCGCTGGCCTACGGCGAAGGCCTGCTGCTCGAACGCCAGCGCGCCAAGGCCTTCAACAGCGAGATCGAGGCCAGCGCCATCGAGCAGCGCCGCGAAGCCGTGCGCGAACGCAACCGCAGCCAGTAGCACAACGCGCCCTGCTCAAGGGGGTGGCCGCCAGGCGGCCGGCGGTCAAAAAAAGATCCCCTGGTGCTACGGGACACCAGGGGAAATGCTCCTCATCGCTTTCGCCGCTGCCTGGGCCGAAAGAATCGGGTCCGGGAACAGCGACCGCTTCACCTTACGCCGGTCGGCGCGGTCTGGCATCCGTAGAAAACCACAGGAACTTTCCGGCGCATGCAACATTCCACGCTCATCGCGCCGACGCGTCGCCCAGCCAGTCCGCCAGGTCGGCCTTGAGCTGCTGCAGGTCGGCCATGCGGGTGTAGAACATGTGGCCGGCGTCGTAGTAGCGGTGCGTCAGCCGCGCCAGCACTTCGGCCGGCGCGTCCAGCTGCGCCAGCGACCAGTCCGACGCCGAATACGGCGTGCCCAGGTCGTAGCGCCCGCTGGCGACGAACACCTTCAGGTGCGGGTTGCGCCGCATCGCGCGCGCCAGGTCGGCGCTGGTGGAGGTGAAACCGTTCGCCTCGCGCATGCCTTCGGCGCTGCCCCGGCCCCACTGCCAGCCCTTGTTCACCTCCAGCGACAGCACCTCGTAGCGCGGCTCGGTGGGGATGCCCAGCGTCGCGTAGTAGGCCAGCGCCGCGGTGGTGTACGGCGCACTCAGGGCTTCGATGCCGGGATCGAACTCCCAGTCGCGCGTGCGGCTGGCCGCCATCGGACCTGTGACGCGGGCTTCCAGCCGGCCGACGATGCGGCCCTGCTCGCGCAGTGCCTCGAAGAAGAAGCACTGGTCGTCGATGCGCAGGTTCTTCTCGTGCACCAGGGCCTCGGGCAGTCCGGTGAGCTCGGCGATGCGCTTCTCGATGCGCGTGCGCGCCGCGCCGTCCAGCCGTGCGCCGGCGTGCAGCGCCGCCAGGTAGTCCTCGGCCACGAAGGCTTCTGCCGCCGCCCGCGCGGCCTCGGGAGAGGCGTCGAGCGGGCCCTTCAGCCGGCCGTGGAACTGCGCGACATTGGCGTAGGCCGGCAGGAACAGCGCATACGGCAGGTCGTTGCGGGGCGCGAAGACCAGGCTCTGCAGGTCCATCGCGCAGGACACCAGGATCACGCCGCTCAAGGCCAGGCCCAGGCTCTGCATCTTGTCGGCCAGCGCGGCGCCGCGCGTGGTGCCGTAGCTTTCGCCGGCCAGGTACAGCGGCGCGCCGAAGCGGCCGTTGGCGGCCAGCCAGGCGCGCATCGCCTCGGCGAGCGCATCGACATCGCCATCCACCGACAGCAGGGTCTTGCGCGCCGCATCGCTGGCCGACAGCGAGTAGCCGGTGTGCGGCGGGTCGAAGAACACCAGGTCGAAGTGCTCGAGCCAGGTCAGCGGGTTGTCGACCAGCCCCCAAGGCGCCGCCGGCTTGCTGCCGTCGTCGTTGATCGGCACGCGCTTCGGCCCCAAGGCGCCCAGGTGCAGCCAGACCGACGAAGAGCCCGGCCCGCCGTTGAACGCGAAGCACACCGGCCGCTGCGGCTGCCCTGCCGGCGTGGCCACGCTGTACGAGAGGGTGAAGATCGCCGCCTGCAGTTCACCGCGCTGGGCGTCGATGCCGCCAGCGGCCACCGGCACGAAGGAAGCCTTCGCGGTGTAGTCCAGCCGCCGGCCATTGGCCAGGGTCACCCCGGCGCTGCTCTGCGCCGCGGGGCGGGCGACCAGCTGCTCGGCCTTCTCGCGCTGGCGCTTGTCGGTCTCGGATTCGGACTTGGTGCTGTTGCTCGGGCTGTCGCTCATCTTGTCTCCAGGTCAAGTCGCCGCAGCATAGCGGCGCACGCGGGTTCAGCCCGGCCCTTGGAAGCCCTGCCGGCGGAAGGTGAGCACCAGCGTGTCGCGCTGGCCGCCCAGCGCCGGGTCCAGGGGCTGGATCGGCGTGGTCTCGTGGATCACCCGCTCGTCGTCCAGCAGCAGCACGCTCCAGGGCTGGCTCAGCGTGAAGCGCATGCCCTGCGGTCCGCGGGCGTCGAAGACGCGGGTCTCCCCGCCCTTCACGCCGCGGCGGCCGACGAAGATCACGGCCACCATGTCGACGCCGTCGCGGTGCGCCCCCTCGGGCGTGGGCCGGCCGATGCCGTCGGTGGTGTCGATGCGGAACGGATGCGCCTCGACGTACCACGGCACCGCGCCCACGCCGCGCAGGCGGCCGGCCACGTCGGCCAGCGCGGCCAACAGCCGGGCCCAGGCGGGGTCGTCCGTCATCGACGGTGCGATCGGCTCGAACCAGCGCTCGATGCCGCCGTGCAGCGCGTTGTAGTCCACCGGCTGCCAGTGCGCACGCCGGGGCTGCAGCCGCAGGCGCGCGGTGGCGTCGGGGCCCGGGTCCACCACGAAGCAGCCGTGCCGCCGGCGGCGGTAGCGCCCGCCGTCGCGCAGGTAGCCGTCGGGTGGCAGCGCGTCCCAGCAGGGCTGCCAGGCGGCCAGGGCCTCGGGCGCCACGCCGGCCAACCGCGCCAGCGAAGCGGCATCGAGTACCGCGTAGCCGCTGGCCGCGAGCTGCGCGTCCAGGTCGGCCAGGGCGGTCAGGGGCGGCGGCAGGCTCATCGGCGAAATCCTCGTGTGTCAGCCCAGCCGCGGCGGCCGGCGTTGTGGGAGGGCCGATTCTCACCGCACATGAACAGCCACGAAGCCGCCCGCACCCCCAGCCTGCTCGACTGGGTGGACTTCAAGTGGCTGATGGCCACGCAGGGTTGCCGCGTCGACGTCGAGCGCCTGCAATGCGACCGCGGCTATGCCGAACGCTGCGTGGCGCTGGCACTGGCCTCGCCCAGCGGGCTGCTGCGGCGCCTGGCGCTGAAGCTGCAGCGCCAGTGCGCCAGCGCCTGACGGCGCACACCTCGGCGCGCGCATGGCTGTCCGGCCCCTCAACTTGGGGACCGGCCCCGGCCGTGCGCCAGCGAGGGCGATTGCGCCGTTAGACTGCGACTCCCCCGGTCGGATCGGCCCGCCCCGCCGCAAGACCGCCTGCAGTCCACCCCCACCACGATGACCCAGCCGCCCGCGCCGCCGGCCCTGCCGGCGATCGACGCCTACGAGTTGCTCGACCTGCCGGTGGCGCTGGCCGATGCGCAGGGGCGGCTGGTGGCGACCAACGCCGCGTTCAAGTCCTGGACCGGCCACGAACTCGCGGCGTGCCAGGGCCGCCGGCTCGACGAGCTGCTGTGCGGGTCGGACACCGATCCCGCCCTGCAACAGTGGCTGGCCCGGCACCTGGCGACCCCGCAGGCCTTCGCGCCGCTGGCCTTCACTGGCCAGGACGCCCGGGGCCGGCCGCTGCGGGCCCGCCTGTCCCAGCGCACGGTCGGCACGCCGGTGTGCGGCAGCGTGCTGAGCCTGCAGCCCGAGCCCGAGCACCCGACCCAGGATGCGGCGCAGGACTCCGGCCGCCTGCGCGAGCTGATGGACCTGGCGCAGCAGTTCGGCCGCATCGGCGTATGGGAACGCGACCTGCACAGCGGCACCGGCCAATGGGACCCGCATGTCTGGCGCATCTGGGGCCTGCCGCCGCAGCCGGAGGCGCCGCCGTTCGAGCAGGCCATCCGCAGCGTGCTGGCCGACGACCAGGCGCGGCTGCGCGAGGCCTTCGCTGCGTCCGCGCGAGAAGGCGGCACGCACTCGGTGCGCTTCCGCGTGCTCAGCGGGGACGGCCAGGTGCACCACCTGCGCTCGCAGTGGCACACCCATCCCGGCCCGGATGGCCGCCCACAACGCACATTAGGCATCCTGTGCGACGACACCGAGACCTTCCGCCTCGCCCAGTCCTACGGTGAAACGCATGCCCAGCTGCGGCTGGCGGTGGAGCTGGCCGACATCATGGTCTGGCGCTACGAGCAGCGGCGCGAGCGCCTGTTCAGCGACCCGCGCGGCTGGACCCTGCTGCGACTGCCGGCGCAGCCCGAGGGCATGCCCCTCGCGGCACTGAGCGAGCGCGTGCATCCGCAGGACCGGCCCGAGCTGCAGGCGCGCCTGCAGCAGGACCGGCCCGACGACGGCCCGCTGGAGCTGGGCCTGCGCTTCCAGCGCGGTGACGGCGAATGGCGCTACCTGCTGGCGCGCTGCGTCGCGCAGCGCGACGAGCAGGGCGAGCTGCTGGGCTACCTGGGCGTGACGCTGGACCTGAGCGAGCGCTTTGCGCAGACCCAGCGCGAGAAGGAGCTCGCGCGCCGCCTCGAGATGGCCACCAGCGCCGCGGGCATCGGCATCTGGACCCAGCACGTCGACAGCGGCGAGATGCACTGGGACGAGCAGATGCGACGGCTGCACGGCGGCGCCGACGCGGTGGTGGCCACCGGCATCGACGACTACCGCCAGCGCTACCTGCACCCCGACGACCGCGAAGCCGCCAGCGAGGCCATCCGCACCCTGCTGACGCGCAAGAGCGGCCTGGTGGACCTGGACCTGCGCATCGTGCGCGCCGACGGCACGATGCGCCGCGTCGCCTCGCGCACCTCGATCGAGACCGGTCCGCGCGGCAGCACGCTGTACGGCGTGATGCTCGACGTCACCGAACGCCACGCCGTCGAGCACCGCCTGCGCGAGGCGGCCGAGCGCATGGCGCTGGTGACGCGCAGCGCCGGCATCGGCACCTGGGACCTGGCCCCCGGCATGAGCCATTCGCAGTGGGACGCGCAGATGTTCCTGCTGCGCGGCCGCCAGCCGAGCGACCAGCCCACCGACCTGGCCGACCGCGCGGCCTGGGTGCACGCCGAGGACATGGCCGCTGCGCGCGCCGAACTGCGCCAGGCCATCGCCGAGGACCGCGCATCGAACGCGGTGTTCCGCGTCGTCTGGCCCGACGGCAGCGTGCACTGGCTGGCGTCGCGCTCGGTGCCGGTGAAGGACGAGCAGGGCCGCACCGTGCGCCGCATCGGCATCAACTGGGACGTGACCGACGCCCATGCCGCGGCCGAGGCGCAGCAGGCGCAGTTGCTGGCGCAGCGCGAGAGCCGCGCCAAGTCGCAGTTCCTGGCGCGCATGAGCCATGAGCTGCGCACGCCGCTGAACGCGATCCTCGGCTTCGCGCAGCTGCTGCTGGCCGACGGCAGCGCGCAGGACGAGGCGCTGCGCCGGCGCCGCGCAGAGCACATCCATGCCGCCGGCGAACACCTGCTGTCGCTGATCAACGACGTGCTCGACCTCTCCAGCCTCGAGTCCGGCGAACGGCCGCTGCAGCTGGCGCCGGTGGCGCTGCCGGCGGTGGTGCAGTCGGTGCTGCCGCTGGTGGAGAACCTGGCCGGGCAGCAGCAGGTGGAAATCCGCACCGGCTGCCTGGGCCACGCGGTGATGGCCGACGCGATGCGGCTGCGCCAGGTGCTGATCAACCTGGTGGTCAACGCGATCAAGTACAACCGGTCCGGCGGCCATGTGCTGATCGACGCCACGCGCGAAGGCGACCGGGTACGCCTGTGCGTGCACGACAACGGCCGCGGCATGACCGCGCAGCAGCTGCAGCAGGTGTTCCAGCCCTTCAACCGCCTGGGCGCCGAGCGCGAAGGCATCGACGGCACCGGCATCGGCCTGGCCATCGTGCAGGCCACGGTGCAACGCATGGGCGGCAGCGTGGCGGTGCGCAGCGAGGCCGGCATCGGCAGCTGCTTCGAGGTGCAGCTGGCCGCGGCCGAGCTCGCGGTCGAGGAAGGCCCGCCAAGCGCCCACGCCCCGCTGGCCCCGGCCGCCGAACGGCCGCTGCGGCGCCTGCTCTACATCGAGGACAACCCGGTCAACGTGATGATCGTCAGCGAACTGGTCAGCCGCCGGCGCGACCTGCAGCTCGATGCCGCGGCCGACGGCCGCAGCGGCATCGCGATGGCCTGCGACACCGCGCCCGAGCTGATCCTGATCGACATGCAGCTGCCCGACTTCGACGGCCACGAGGTGCTGCGCCGGCGATCCGCTGCATCGCGGTGTCGGCCAACGCGATGCCGGAGGACATCCGCCACGCACTGGCCAACGGCTTCGACGACTACTGGACCAAGCCGCTGGACTTCCGCCGCTTCATGACGGCGCTGGACGAAATGTTCGGCCCGGCGCCCTGACGCGCCGGCAGCCTCAGTCCATCAGCCCGCGGTCGCGCAGCATCGGCTCGATGCGGGCGTCGCGGCCGCGGAAGGCACGGTACGCGGCGCCCGGCTCCAGGCTGTCGCCGGCGGCGTAGACATAACGCCTCAAGCGCGCGGCCACCGCCGGATCGAAGGCGTCGCCCGCCTCCACGAAGGCGTCGTGCGCATCGGCGTCCAGCACCTCGGCCCACAGGTACACGTAGTAGCCGGCCGCGTAGCTGGAACCCGAGAACAGGTGCTGGAAATGCGGCAGCCGGTGGTTCATGCCCACGCCGGGCGGCAGGCCGCGCTCGGCCAGCACGCGCGCCTCGAACGCGACGATGTCCTCGATCGGCTCGGCACTTTCGTGCGCGGCCATGTCGACGATCGCGCTGGCGGTGTAGCGCAGGGTCTCGTAGGCCTGGCCGAACTTGCGCGCAGCCTCGATGCGCGCGATCAGCGCATCGGGAATCGGCTCGCCGGTGACGGCGTGGCGGGCGTGGCGCTTCAGCACCTCGCGCTCCTGCGCCCAGTGCTCGAACAGCTGCGAGGGCAGCTCGACGAAGTCGCGCAGCACCTGGGTGCCGGACAGGCGCTCGTAGCCGACGTCCGACAGCAGGCCGTGCAGGCCGTGGCCGAATTCGTGGAACAGCGTGCGCACGTCGTCCAGCGACAGCAGCGTCGGCGCGCCCGGCGCGGCCTTCGCGAAGTTGTTGTTGTTCAGGATGACCGGCCGCGCGGCCTCGCCGGCCGTGCCGGTGTTGCGGTGCTGCCAGCGCAGCGCACTCATCCAGGCGCCACTGCGCTTGGTCGGGCGCGAGAAGTTGTCGTGCAGGAACAGGCCGAGCACGCGGCCTTCGTTGTCGCTCACTTCATAGGTCATGACATCTTCGTGATACGCCGCCAGGTCGGCGCGGCGTGCGAAGCGCAGGCCGAACAGGCGCTGCGCGCAGTCGAACACCGCGGCCACCATGTTGTCGAGCGCGAAGTAGGGCTTGAGCTCGGCCTCGTCGAGCGCGAAGCGCGCCACGCGCACCTTCTCGGCCCAGTAGCGCCAGTCCCAGCCCTCGATCGGGCCCGGCACGCCGGCCGCGGCCTGAACCTCCTCCAGCATCGCGCGCTCGCGCGACAGGGCTGCCAGCGCGCGCTGCCACACCTCGTCCAGCAGGGCCCACACGCGCTCGGGCGTGCGCGCCATCGTGTCGGCCAGCGCGTAGTCGGCATAGCTGGCGTAGCCCAGCAGCTGCGCCTGCTCGCGGCGCAGCGCCAGGATCTCGCGCGCGATCGGCCGGTTGTCGTGCTCGCCCGGCTGCTCGCCGCGGCCGACCCAGGCGCGCCAGGCCTGCTCGCGCAGGTCGCGGCGTTCCGAGAAGGTGAGGAAGGGCACGATCAGCGAGCGCGACAGCGTGATCACCGCGCCATGCAGTCCACGCTCGGCCGCCGCCTGACGCGCCGCGGCACGCAGGAAGTCCGGCAGCCCGGTCATCGCCGCCGCATCGGGCAGCGGAAGGGTGTAGCTGGCCTCGTCGTGCAGCACGTTCTGCGCAAAGCTGGTGGTCAGCGTGGCCAGGCGCTGCATCACCGCCGCATAACGCGCACGTTGCGCGGCCGGCAGCCGCGCCCCGGCCCGCACGAAGCCGAGGTGCGTGCGTTCCACCAGGCGCTGCTGCTCGGGCGTCAGGCCCGCGCCTTCGCGCTGGCGGTGCACCGCGTCCAGGCGGGCGAACAGGGCCTCGTCCTGGTACACCGCGCTCCAGTGCGCGGCCAGCGGCCCGGCCATCTCCCGCTGCACCGCCTGCAGCGCAGGCGAGGTGGCCGACGCCGCGAGGTTCGAGAACACCGCCTGAATGCGCGACAGCAGCCGGCCGGCACGGTCGAAGGCCGCCACGGTGTTGTCGAAGTCCGGCGCCCCCAGCTGCTGCCCGATGGCCGCCAGCTCCTGCTGGTGCACGCGCATGGCGCGCTCGAAGGCGGCCGGAAAATCCTCGGCACGGATCTGCGCGAAGGGCGGCAGGCCGAAAGGCTGCTCCCAATCGATCAGCAGGGTGTTGGTCTGGGCGTCCATGGGTCTCTCGGCGATCGGTTGACGGGCCGGCTGTCGGCCGACTGTCACACTGAAAAAATCGGATCGACGATGATGCCATCGCGCGTCTGCGGCACACTGCCACCGGCGGCAAGACCCCTGGCCGAAAAGCCCTGAACCCGAAGGAGCCTGCACCATGCGCCTGGATGGCCACCGCGAGAGCGACAACGTCGAGGACGCGCGCGACGACAACGGCGCCAGCGTCGGCGGCGGCGGCAGCTTCCTGGGCGGCCGCAGCATCGGCATCGGCACCATCGTCGTCGCGCTGGTCGGCGGCTGGCTGTTCGGCATCAACCCGCTCACCATCCTCGGGCTGCTGAGCGGTGGCGGCGCGCCGGTGGTGCAGCAGCAGGCACCGCATGCACCCGCCCACAAGCCACCGGCCGAGGACGCGCAGGCCAAGTTCGTCTCGATGGTGCTGGCCGACACCGAGGATGTCTGGCGCGAGCTCTTCCGCGCCAGCGGCAACACCTACCGCGAGCCAAAGCTGGTGCTGTTCCGCAACCGCTATCCCACCGCCTGCGGCACCGGCGAGGCGGCGATGGGCCCGTTCTACTGCCCGGGCGACGAGAAGGTCTACATCGACCTCAATTTCTACGCGACGCTGCGCGACCGGCTGGGCGCACCGGGCGACTTCGCGCAGGCCTATGTCATCGCGCACGAGGTCGGCCACCATGTGCAGAACCTGATGGGCATCTCGGCCAAGGTCGAGCAGGCGCGCCGGCGCGGCTCGCAGGCCGCCAGCAATGCGCTGAGCGTGCGACTGGAGTTGCAGGCCGACTGCCTGGCCGGCGTGTGGGGCCACCATGCGCAGCAGGCGCGGCAGATCCTGGACCAGGGCGATGTCGAGGAAGCGCTGAACGCCGCCGCGCAGATCGGCGACGACACCCTGCAGCGCCATGCCCAGGGCCGCGTGGTGCCCGAAAGCTTCACCCACGGCAGCAGCCAGCAGCGCGTGGCCTGGTTCAAGCGCGGCATGGACTCCGGCAGCGTCGCGCAGTGCGACACCTTCCGCCAGGGCAGCACGCCCTGATCCGTTCGACCGCCTGCCCATGCCGCGCTTCGCTGCCAACCTGAGCCTGATGTACACCGAGCACCCGCTGCTCGAACGCTTCGACGCGGCCGCGCGCGATGGCTTCGATGCGGTGGAGATGCAGTTTCCCTATGCCCAGCCGGCCGCAGCGCTGCAACAGCGCCTGCACGACGCCGGGCTGCAGCAGGTGCTGATCAATGCGCCGCCGGGCGCGCCGGGCGAAGCCGGGCTGGCCAGCCTGCCGGGCCGCGAGGAGGAATTGCGCCGCAGCTTCGCCGAGCAGGCGCTGCCCTATGCCCAGGCCCTGGGCAGCCCGCGCATCCACGTGATGGCCGGCCGGCTGCCGCTGGGGGCCGATCGGGAACGCCACCGTGCCACCTACCTGGCCAACCTGGCCTGGGCCGCGGCGCAGGCCGCGACGGCCGGCATCGCGGTGCTGATCGAGCCGCTGAACCCGCGCGACATGCCGGGCTACTTCCTCAGCCGCCAGGCCGAAGCGCATGCCATCGTCGCCGAAGTCGGCGTGCCAAACCTGCAGGTGCAGATGGACCTCTACCACTGCCAGATCACCGAAGGCGACCTGACGGTGAAGCTGCGCACGCTGTTCGCCGACCCCGCCGCCCGCGCGCGGCTGGGCCACCTGCAGATCGCCGGCGTGCCCGACCGCCACGAGCCCGACGAGGGCGAGTTGCACCACCCGCACCTGTTCGCGCTGCTCGACACGCTGGGCTACGCCGAACCCATCGGCGCCGAGTACCGCCCGCGCGGCGCCACCTCGGCCGGGCTGGCCTGGTTCGCGCCTTACCGATCTTCCCGCGCCCTTCGCGCCTAACACTGAAAAGATGCGTCCATGGCGCTGAAATCCACCATCTACAAGGCCAACCTGCAGATTGCCGACATGGACCGCCAGGTCTACGGCGACCATGCCCTCACGTTGGCGCTGCACCCCTCCGAGACCGAGGAGCGCCTGCTGGTGCGGCTGCTGGCCTTCGCGCTGAAGGTGCCGGCCGACGACCTGCACGGCACGCTGCAATTCGCCCGCGGCCTCTCGGACGCCGACGAGCCCGACCTCTGGCAGAAGGACCTGACCGAGCAGCTCGTGCAGTGGATCGAGGTCGGCCAGCCCGACGAACGCCGCCTGGCCAAGGCCTGCGCCAAGGCCGAGCGGGTGACGATCTACTGCTACAGCGCCGCCGCGGGCATCTGGTGGTCCGGCATCGAGACCCGGGTCACCCGGCTGCGCAACCTCGAGGTCTGGCGCCTGCCGGCCGAGCAGAGCCAGGCGCTGGCGGCGCTGGCGCAGCGCTCGATGCAATGGCAGGTGACCGTGCAGGACGGCCATGTCTGGGTCAATGGCGACCAGCATTCGGTGGAACTGGTACCGCAGAGGCTGTGGCCCGCCGCGTAAACCCTGCCCCCCGGCAGGGTCGGCGAGCCGCCCGCCGAAACTATCATCGCGGCCACCCCATTTGATCCGCCGCGGCCCCACGAAGGCCCGGCGCCCTGTTCTCATGCCCCGTCTGCTGCACACCCTGGTGCCGGCCCTGCTGCTGGCCACCGCCTCCGCCCTGCCCATGGCCGCCACCCCCACCCCCGACGACCCCTACCTCTGGCTCGAAGACGTGCAGGGCGAGAAGGCCCTGGCCTGGGTGCGCGAGCGAAATGCCGCCACCCGCACGCAACTGCAGGCCTACCCCGATTTCGCGAAGATGCGCGACACCTTCCGCAGCATCCTCGATTCGCGCGAGAAGATCCCCTACTTCAGCCGCCAGGGCGACCGGCTCTACAACTTCTGGCGCGACGCCGACCACCAGCGCGGCCTGTGGCGCCGCACCACGCTGGCCGAGTACCGCAAGGCCCAGCCGAACTGGGAAACGGTGGTCGACCTCGACGCGCTGGCCAAGGCCGAGAAGGAGAACTGGGTCTGGTCCGGCGCCAGCTGCCTGGGCCCGGACTATCGCCGCTGCCTGCTGCGCCTGTCGCGCGGCGGTGCCGACGCGGTGGTGGTGCGCGAGTTCGACGTGCAGGCCAAGCGCTTCGTCGACGACGGCTTCAAGCTGCCCGAGGCCAAGAGCCAGGTCGACTGGATCGACGAGAACACGGTCTACGTCGGCACCGATTTCGGCCCCGGCTCGATGACCGATTCGGGCTACCCGCGCATCGTCAAGCGCTGGCAGCGCGGCCAGCCGCTGGCCCAGGCCGTCACGGTGTTCGAAGGCAAGCCCAAGGACGTGTACGCCTTCGCCACGGTGGACCGCACGCCCGGCTTCGAGCGCACGCTGTTCGGCCGCGCCAGCGACTTCTACAACAGCGAACTCTCGCTGCTGCAGGCCGACGGCAAGCTGCAGGTGCTGGACCGCCCGAGCGACAGCGACTTCACCTTCTGGCGCGACAGGCTGCTGGTGCAGCTGCGCAGCGACTGGAACGTGGGCGGCAAGACCTGGCCCGCGGGTTCGCTGCTGGTCACGGATGCCAAGGCCTACCTGGCTGGCAAGCGCGAGTTCACGGCCCTGTTCACGCCGACGGCCACGCGCTCGCTGGCCGGCGTCAGCATCACGCGCAGCCAGGTGCTGCTGAACGTGCTCGACAACGTGGCCGGCAAGCTCGAAGAGTGGCACCTTGCCAACGGCCAATGGCAGCGGCGCGAGGTGAAGGCGCCCTTCCCCGGCACGCTGGGCGCCAGTGCGTTGCACGACCCGTTGCTGAAGGACGACCCGCTGGCCGAGGCCTACCTCGTGACGTACACGGACTTCCTGACGCCCGATTCGCTGATGCTGGGCCGGACCGGCAGCGACGAGCGTGAACTGCTGAAGGCGCGGCCGGCCTTCTTCGATGCCGCCGGCATCCGCGTCGAGCAGCGCTTCGCCACCTCGAAGGACGGCACCAAGGTGCCCTACTTCGTGGTCTGGCCGGCCGGCGCCAAGGCCGATGGCAAGAACCCCACGCTGCTGTACGGCTACGGCGGCTTCGAGGTCTCGCAGCAGCCCTGGTACTCGGCCGGCTTCGGCACCGCGTGGTACGCCCACGGCGGCGTGCTGGTGGTGGCCAACATCCGCGGCGGCGGCGAGTTCGGCCCCGCCTGGCACCAGGCCGCCGTCAAGGCCCACAAGCAGAAGAGCTACGACGACTTCGCCGCGGTGGCCGAGGACATCATCGCCAGCAAGATCAGCACGCCGGCGCAGCTGGGCATCGAAGGCGGCAGCAACGGCGGCCTGCTGGTCGGCGCGGTGATGCTGCAGCGGCCCGAGCTGTTCAAGGCCGTGGTCTGCCAGGTGCCGCTGCTGGACATGAAGCGCTACCACCGGCTGCTGGCCGGCGCCTCGTGGATGGCCGAGTACGGCGACCCCGACAAGCCCGAGGAATGGGCCTGGATCTCGAAGTACAGCCCGTACCAGAACGTCAAGCCGGGCCAGAAGCTGCCCAAGGTGCTGTTCATCACCTCGACGCGCGACGACCGCGTGCACCCCGGCCATGCCCGCAAGATGACCGCGCGCATGACCGAGCTGGGCTACGCGCCGCTGTACTACGAGAACATCGAAGGCGGCCATGGCGCCGCGGCCGACAACGTGCAGAAGGCCGACATGATGGCGCTGGAGTTCTCGTTCCTCTGGCAACAGCTGGGCCGCAAGTGACGGGCCTGCTGCGGCGCGCGGCGGTGGCGCTGGCCGCGCTGGCGGCCTGCCTGGGCGCGGCCGCCCAGCCGGCCGTACCGGCCGCGCCGGCGGGTCCCCCTGCGACCGAAGACCCCTACCTGTGGCTGGAAGACGTGCAGGGCGACAAGGCCCTGGCCTGGGTGCGCGAGCGCAATGCCGCCGCGCGCGCGCAATTGCAGGCCTGGCCGGGCTACACCGCGCTGCGCGACGGGCTGAAGGCGGTGCTCGATTCGCAGGCCCGCATTCCCGCGGTCAGCCGGCACGGGGCCTGGTTCTACAACCTGTGGCGTGATGCCGCCCACCCGCGCGGTGTGTGGCGACGCGCGACGCTGGACGAATACCGCAAGCCGCAGCCCGCGTGGGAGACCGTGCTCGACCTCGACGCGCTGGCGAAGGACGAGCACGAGAACTGGGTCTGGGGCGACGCGCAGTGCCTGGGCCCGCGCTACCGCCGCTGCATGATCAGCCTCTCGCGCGGCGGTGCCGATGCCAAGGTCTGGCGCGAGTTCGACACCGTCGAGCGGCGCTTCGTCCCGGCTGACGGCCGGGGCTTCATGCTGCCCGAGGCCAAGTCGGACATCAGCTGGCTGGATGCGGACACGCTGATCGTCGGCTCCGACTTCGGCCCCGGCACGATGACCGACTCGGGCTACCCGCGCACCTTGAAACGCTGGTCACGCGGCCAGCCGCTGGCCCAGGCGCCGACGATCTTCGAAGGCGAGAAGACCGACGTCAGCGCCGATGCTGAGGTCGTGCGCACGCCCGGTTTCGCGCACGTGCTGCTGACGCGTTATGTGAACCGCACCGACATCCGCCGCTCGCTGCTGCAGCCCGACGGCCGGCTGCTGCCGATGCCGGTGCCACCCGATGCGCAGATCCGTTTCTGGGGCCCGCGCCTGCTGCTCCAGCTCAAGAGCGACTGGCAGGTGGCGCCCGAGCAGCGGCAGCCGCGCGGCGCCCTGCTGCTGACCGACTTCGACGCGTTCATGAAAGGCGAGCGTCGCTTCGAGCGCCTGTTCGAGCCCGACGCCACCCGCTCGCTGGCGCGCTACCACCTCACCGGCAGCCAGGTGCTGCTGAACGTGCTGGACGACGTGAGCAGCCGGCTCGAGGCCTGGCGCCAGGTCGATGGCCGCTGGCAGCGCCGCGCGGTCGAGACGCCAACCCCCGGCACCCTGGCGCTGGAGACCCTGCACGACCCGCTGCAGCAGGACGACCCGTTGGCAGAAAGTGCCTGGCTCACCCACAGCGGCTTCCTGACGCCGGACACGCTGTACCTGGCCGATGCGGCGAAGGACACGCTGGCGCCGGTGAAGTCGCTGCCGGCCTTCTTCGATGCCGGCGGCATGCGCGTGGAGCAGCGCTTCGCCCGCTCGAAGGACGGCACGCGCGTGCCCTACTTCGTGGTCTGGCCGAAGGGCACGCAGGTCGACGGCACCAACCCCACGCTGCTGTACGGCTACGGCGGTTTCGAGATCTCGCAGCTGCCGCGCTACCTGCCCGCCTATGGCAGTGCCTGGCTCGCGCGCGGCGGCGTGTTCGTCATCGCCAACATCCGCGGCGGCGGCGAATTCGGCCCGGCCTGGCACCAGGCGGCCATCAAGGCGAACAAGCAGAAGAGCTACGACGACTTCGCCGCGGTGGCCGAGGACCTGATCGCCGCGAAGATCACCTCGCCGAAGCACCTGGGCATCGAAGGCGGCAGCAACGGCGGCCTGCTGGTTGGCGCGGTGATGCTGCAGCGGCCCGAGCTGTTCAACGCGGTGGTCTGCCGCGTGCCGCTGCTGGACATGAAGCGCTACCACCGGCTGCTGGCCGGTGCCTCGTGGATGAGCGAGTACGGCAACCCCGACAAGCCCGAGGAATGGGCCTGGATCTCGGCCTACAGCCCGTACCAGAACGTGAAGCCCGGACAGAAGCTGCCGCCGGTGCTGTTCACCACCTCCACCCGCGACGACCGCGTGCACCCCGGCCATGCGCGCAAGATGGCCGCCCGCATGATCGAACAAGGCTACGCGCCGCTGTACTACGAGAACATCGAAGGCGGCCATGCCGGCGCGGCCGACAGCACGCAGCGCGCGGACCTGCTGGCGTTGGGCTACGCCTTCCTGTGGCAACAACTCAGCGCAGTTTCGCCGCAGCTTCCGAAATCGCCGTGATCAATTTCTTCAGCGCATCGTCGGTAGCCCGGCGGGCCGACAGTGAGTGGTCCGCCTTGAATTCTTCGAACTCGGCTCTGCCTTCGCCCTTCACCTTGAGCTCGGTCACCAACTGATCCCGCGGATCGGCGAAGCGGGCGGCGAGCTCGATCGTGAACACCGTCGGAGGCCAAGTCAGCATGCTGGGCGAATGAGAGGTGGTCGCGATGCTCGGCGTGACGATGAAGTTCAGGCCATCGGCCGCCACCTTGGGATCGGCGACCGAACTGATCTTGCTGACACCGGCGAACGATTCGGACAACGCGACATACAGACCGGTCTCGAGGTCGCGGTAGGGCTGGTAGGTCACCTTGTCACCGCCCCCGCCCGGCGTGGTCACCTGCTGCTGGCGCTGCGCGTCGGTGATCAACAGGCCGACCTTGCGATCGATCCTCGGACCGCCTGTGCCAGTCAGCTTGCCAGCATCGCCGCCCAGCGTGATCGGGTGCGCGCAGGCCGTGAGCAGCGCCACCAGCAGCAGGCTGGCCCAGAGCGTGAAGCGATGAATGATCGTCATGGTCTCTCTCCCTTTGGTTCACCGAAGTGCCGACTTGAACTGCGCGTCCTCGAGCAATGCCTTCAGCAATTGCTGCACCACCACCGGGTATTGCTGCTGGGCCTTGGGAATCGCAATGGCGCCGACGAACGAGGATTCCCAGCTGAGCTCGGCGCGCTTGACGGCGTCGTAGCGCACCTGGCCACCGGACTTCACGATGAAGCGCGCTTCGATCTCGCCGCTGTTGGTGCTGAACCCACCGGCCGCGATGTCGTTCTTGGTCAGCAGGCCGCTGAGTTCGATGTCGGACTTCGAGTCCAGCTTGCCGGCCAGCGCAAGTTCCTGGCGCAGCGCGTCGGCCAGGTAAGCCGCATAGTCGCTGCCCACCGGCGACGCCATGCTGCTGCCGCGCAATCCGATCGCACTGCCGCCGACCGCACCCGCCTGCACCGAGAAGTTGCCGATCATCACCGGCCTGGCCTGCGAGCGCTTGATCACCTCGACGTTGTCGATCGACGGTTGATAGCGCGGCGCCTGCAGCGCACATCCACTGCTCAGCAGGACCAGCAGCGCACATGCGGCCGCACGTACCGTGGACAAGTGAACCATGCCCTTCCCTCCCATGACGTTGGCAATGCGGGTTATTGGGCGCGAATCATAAAGGCGCACCTCGCCCGCGACGTCCTCCGTCGCTATGATGCGACGGTCTTCGATCCACGTGTTTGAGGAATCGAGTCTCGGGCCATGGCTTCAATCAACCCGCGCGCCCAGTCCGTACTGGACTTCTGGTTCGGCCCACCCGATGATCCGCAGCATGCGGCGCAGCGGCCCGCCTGGTTCCGCAAGGACGCGGCCTTCGATGAAGGCATCCGCACGCGCTTCGGCGATCTGATCGAGGCCGGCCTGGCCGGCGCCTTGCAGGCCTGGGCGGCCGACGCGCACGGCGCGCTGGCCGAGGTGATCGTGCTGGACCAGTTCACGCGCAATGCCTTCCGCGACACCGCCCGCGCGTTCGCCGGCGACGCGCGGGCGCTGGCGGCGGCCCAGGCCCTGGTGGACAGCGGCCGGGACCGTGGCCTCACCGGCGTGCAGCGCCAGTTCGTCTACCTGCCCTTCGAACATGCCGAGGACCTGGCGCAGCAGCAACGCGCACTCGCGCTGTTCGGCCAGCTCGAGCGCGACGAGCCGGCGCTGGCCGGGCTGCTGCCATGGGCGCAGCGGCACCACGACATCGTTGCGCGATTCGGCCGCTTCCCGCACCGCAATGCGGCGCTGGGCCGGGCCAGCACGCCCGAGGAACTGGCGTTCCTGAAGACGCCCGGTTCGGGCTTCTGACCATCGGGCACGGGCGATGCACGCACCCTGGCTCAGCCGCCGTCCGGCACCCCCGCTGGACCTGTTCATCGACACGCTGTGGACCAGCCAGCGCGCCGGGCCGCTGCCGCATGGCCGCGAATGGGGGCTGCCCAACGGCTGTGCCGACCTGGTGGTGCCGCTGACGCAGGACCATGTGCACCGCTACGACGGTGTGGCCGACCGCTGCGGCCGGCTTCTGGCCGAAGGCGTGCTGCAGGGCCTGCAGCAAGGGCCGACCCTGCGCGACACCGCGGGCGCGCTGTGCGTCGTCGGCGTGCATTTCCGGCCCGGCGGACTGGCAGCATTCTTCGACGCACCGGCCGACCGCTTCACCGACCAGACGATCGCGCTGGCCGACCTGTGGCCCGGCTTCGGCCCCGCGCTGCGCGAGCGCCTGACGGGCCCGCGGGGCCTCGCCGCGCCGGAAACGCGGCTGCAGGCGCTGGAGACCGCGCTGCGGGCCCGGCTGCGTCGCACGGCCGCGCCGTCCACCCTGCAAGACCCGCTGGTGCAGTGGGCCATCGGCCGGCTGGCCGGCGGCGAGCAGCGCATCGGCGACGTGCAGCGTGCCAGCGGCTGCTCGCCGGCGCGCTTCATCGCCCGCTACCGCGCGGCCTGCGGCGTGGCACCGAAGCGGCATGCGGAGCTGATGCGCTTTCACACGCTGCTGTCACGCGCGCCGCGTGCCGGCGCCTGGGCCCTGGCCGCTGCGGATGCAGGTTATGCCGACCAGGCCCACCTGGCGCGCGAGTTCCGGCGCTTCGCGGGCTTCAGCCCGACCGACTACCTGCGCAACGCCACGGGCTTCGCGACGCACGTGGCCTGCCCGTAGAAAAATTCTTCAAGCCGGCGCGGGCCCGTCGCCCGTAAGCTTCGCTGCAGGCATGCAACCCAGGAGCCGACGATGACGCTGCCCCCTGCCCCGGTGATCCACGAGGTGTTCCCCTACCTGCGCGTCAAGGGCGCGGCCAGCGCGATCGCGTTCTACGTGCATGCCTTCGGCGCCATCGAGCAGTTCCGGCTGGTCGAGCCGGATGGCCGCATCGGGCATGCCCAGCTGCAGTTGGGGCCGATCGTGCTGATGGTCAGCGAGGAATACCCCGAGTACGGATTGCTGGCGCCGTCGCCAGGGCAGCTGCTCGGCGCCTCGATCCACCTGCATGTGGACGATTGCGATGCCTGCGCCGCCCGCGCCGTGGCCGCCGGCGCGACGATGGAGATGGCGCCCACCGACCAGTTCTACGGCGAGCGCAGTTGCCGCGTGCGCGACCCCTTCGGCCACCAGTGGCTGCTGGGGCACGAGATCGAGAAGCTCACGCCGGAGGAAATGCAGCGCCGCTACACGGCGCTGTTCCAGGCGCCGGAAAGCTAACCCAGAAAATCAGCGGCCGGCGCGCAGGATCAGGACGAGCCGCCCTTCTTCGCCGCCGCGTTCTTGGCCAGGTCGGCCTTGCACTCGTCGGACATCTGGTCCTTCTTGTCCTTCAGGCATTCGGCGATGCGGCCACCGCCGGGCTTGACGCCGGGACACAGCTTCTTGATGTCGGCCTTGCAGGCCTCGGTGACGCGGCCGCGTTCCGCGGCGAAGGTGGACGGCGCAAGCGCCGCGGCCGCCAGGGCCAGCAGCAGTGGAGCGGAGATCTTCGTGAGCATGGGCGACTCCAGTGAGAGAAAAGCCAAGGATGCCCAGCAACGGCCATCGCCGCAATGTCGCCGACGCCACGGCAGGTAAAGGCGTGTGAAGCCGCCGCTCACTGGGTAGCGGCTTCCTTTTCCTGCAGCAAGCGCCACATCACCTTGCCCGAGCCGGACTTGGGCAGCGCCTCGACGAACTCCACCAGGCGCGGCACCTTGTAGGCCGCCATGTGCTCGCGGGCCCAGTCGATGATGTCCTGCTCGCTGGTCTTGCCGCGCGCCTCGGCGCGCAGCACGACCACCGCTTTCACGGTCTCGCCGCGGTAGGCGTCGCGGCTGCTGATGACGCAGGCCTCCTGCACCGCCGGGCACTTGAACAGCAGCAGCTCCACCTCGCTGGGCCAGACCTTGAAGCCGCTGGCGTTGATCATGCGCTTCAGGCGGTCGGTGATGAAGAAGTAGCCTTCCTCGTCCATGTGGCCGAGGTCGCCGGTGCGGAAGAAGGGCTTGCCGTCGAGTTCGATGAAGGCCTCGCGCGTGGCCTCGGGGTGGCCCCAGTAGCCCTTGAAGATCTGCGGCCCGCTGGAGACGATCTCGCCGGTCTGGCCGGGCGGCAGTTCCTTCAGCGTGTCGGGGTCGATGATGCGCGAATCGGTGCCGAAGATCGGGATGCCCAGGCACTGCAGCTTGGCCCGCTCGGGCAGGTTGGCATGCGTGGGCGCCGCGGTCTCGGTGAGGCCGTAGCCTTCGGCGAAGGTGATGCCGAACTCGCGCTGCAGCCGTTCGGCCACCGCCTGCGGCATGGCCGCGCCGCCGCCCGACAGGTAGCGCAGGCTGGAGAGGTCGAAGCTGGCGTAGTGGGGGCTGCCGAACAGGTCGATGATCATCGTCGGGATGCAGGTCCAGTGCGAGACCTGGTGCCGCGCGATCAGCCGCCCGGCGAGCTCGCGGTCCCAGCGCGGCAGGATCACCGTGGTGCCGCCGCCGGCCACCGAGCCCAGCACGCCGTAGATGAAGCCGGTGATGTGGAACATCGGCACCACGCCCAGGCTCACGGTCTCGGGCCCGGCATGGCCCCACTGGCCGCCGCCGATGGCGTTGTGCATCAGCGTGCGGTGCGTGTGGATGCAGCCCTTGGGCTTGCCGGTGGTGCCCGAGGTGTAGGGCAGCAGCGCCATGTCGTCGGGGCCGGCGGTGTGCGGCGCCGGCGCATGGCCGGAGGCCAGCACCTCGGCCCAGCGCAGGGTGCCCGGTGGCAGCGGCGGGTCGGCCAGCAGCCATTTCAGGATCGCCTCGTTCGGCGTTTCGGCGGGGTCCAGCGGGCCCTCGGGCATCGCCTCGGCGAAGCGCGTGGCGACGATCCGCTGCAGGCGCTGCGCGGCCGGCAATGCGGCATCGGCCTCGGCCACGATACCGGCCAGGTCGGCCGTGGTCAGCACGATGCGCGCGCCCGAGTCGCTGATGTAGTGGCCGAACTCGTCGGCCTTGTTCATCGGGTTCACCGGCACCACCACCGCGTCGGCGCGCAGCACGCCCTGCACTGCCACCACGTATTGCGGGCAGTTCTGCATGAAGACGATGACCCGGTCGCCCTTCTTCACGCCCTGCGCCTGCAGCCAGCCGGCCAGGCTCTCGGCCTGGCGCCGCAGTTCGGCATAGGTCATCGGGCGGCCGAAGAACCGGTAGGCCGCGCGATCGGGGAAGCGCGTGGCCGAGACCACCAGGTTGAACCACAGGCTGGTCTCGGGCAGCACCAGCGCGCGCGGCAGGCGCGCGGGCCAGATGGCATGGTGCGGGCGGGTGATGGGCAGGGGCATGGCGCGGGTCTGTGGCAGGGGGTTGGAACCAGCCCCCGGGTGTAGCCCATGCCGGGCCGGCGCGGCAACCCGGCGAACCCGCGGAATGTCCCGTGCGGGACGCATCCGGGCGGCAGGCTACCCGCCGCCGACACGGGCGCGGGCGCGCTCCTCGATCGCGCGCACCTGCACGCACTCGGCATGGTCGTAGTACTGCGGCTTGGCGCACTCGCGCACCAGGCACTTGTGCAGGGCCAGCAGCATGCGGCCGCCGCAGTTCTCGCGCGGGTCGGCGTTGCGGCTCGCGGGCATCGGGGTCAGCGCACCATCGTTGCCGGCGCGCGCGGCCGCCGGTGTCTCGACCGGGACGTTCTGGCGCGGGTACGGTGCGCCATCGGTGCCCGGGCCCGGCAGCACCGGTGGACGGCGCTCGGGCGGCGGATTCGTCACGGCCGGTCCGGCCGCCGCCGTGGCATTGCGGCTGTTGGCGGCAGTGGCCGCACGGCGTTGGCCCCCGCCCGCCTCCGTCGCAGAGGACGGCAAGGGTCGCAGCGCGGCGTTGTCCACGGTCATCGCCGCGGGCGCGGGGGCCGGTGCCGTGCGCACAGGCGCGGCCACGCGCACCGGCGCGGAGGGCGCGACCGGGGTGGGCGCCACGGCGACGGAAGCAGCGGGTGCGGCGACGGGCGATTGCGCCACCGCACTGGCGGCGGCCGAGGCCGCGCTGGTGTCGACGGTGGCCGCCGACGCGGCCAGCACCACCGGCGCGGCCGCCGAGGCGGCCAGCGGCGCCGAAGCGGCCGGCTCGTGCGCCACCGGCACCGGTGCGGGCGCAGGCGCCGGGCGCTGCAACACCCACAGCAGCGCCGCGCCGGCCAGCACCACGCCGCCGCCCACCGCCAGCATCGGCAACATCGGCCGCTTGGGCAGGCCACCGGGCTGCGGCGGCAACACGCGGTCGGCGGTGGCCGACCACTCTTCGGTCTCCATCGGCAACGGCGCCGGGGTCACCGGCGGCGCAGCGCGCACCGGGACCGGCGGCGCAGGCAGCACCGAGGGCGGCACGGAGGGCGGCACCGACACCGGCACGGCGTTCTGCGGCAGCTCGTCCAGGCCCAGCGGAATGTCGGCGCCCCGCTCCGGCTGCACTTCGGTGCGCTGCCAGGCCGTGGGCGACGGCGGCAGCACCACGCGCACCGGCACCTCGATGCGACCGCTGAGCACCTCGCGCAGGTCCTGCACCGACTGCGGCCGATCGGCCGGCCGCGGCGCGAGCATCCAGTCGACCGTGCGCAGGAAGCGTTCGGAGATGCCGGGCCGCGCCACGCTGGCCAGCGGCGCCGCATCGTCACTGACGGTGCGCACCGTCGCCGGCAGCGGAGGCGATTCGGTGATCAGGAAATGGAAGGTCGCCCCCAGCGCATACAGGTCGGTCCAGGCGCCCTGGCGCAGGTTGGTCGCTTCGCCGTACTGCTCGATCGGCGCGTAGCTGGGCTTCAGGATCGCGGTCAGCGTCTGGCTGCGGCCCTGGATGACGTGGCGGGCCGCGCCGAAGTCCAGCAGCATCGGCACGCTGTCTTCGCCGATCAGGATGTTGTCCGGCGCGATGTCGCGGTGGAACACGTCCTCGCGGTGCAGCACCTCCAGCGCACCGAGCACCGGGTCGAGCACGCCGCGCAGCCAGGCTTCGTCCGGCGGCCCCAGCACGCGCCGGGCCTCGCGCAGCGTGCGCCCGCGCAGCAGCGGCATCACCATGTAGGCGGTGCCGCGCTCTTCCCAGAAGCGGTGCACCTTGATCAGCGAGCGATGGTCGAAGCGCGCCAGCAGCTTGGCCTCGTTCACGAAGCTGCGCAGGCCGAGCTTGAAGGTCTCCTCGTTGTTCGGCGAGGTCAGCGAGACATGCAGCGTGGCCGTGCGCGCGGCCAGCGACGAGGGCATGTACTCCTTGATGGCCACCTCGCGTTCGAGCCCATGGTCGAAGGCCAGGTAGACGATGCCGAAACCGCCGACGCCGATGACCCGGCGGATCTCGAACTCGCCCAGCCGCGTGCCCGGCGGCAGGGCGTTCGAGTGCCCTTCGGTGGTAAAGGTGCCGGCGCTGGACATAATTCAAAAGCTTAACCCACGGCATCGCGCCGTCCCAGCGGGGCTCACCTCAATCTGGTGAACTGGCGCACGGGTAGCACGCGAAGGGCCGGTTACCATAGTCACTTTCCGCCGGAACAGGCCCTAGCGCCACGATGCAACGTCGCCACCTGCTGTGCCTGGCCGCCCTGGGCGCGATGGTCGCCAGGCCCGCGCGGGCACTGGATGCCCCCGAAGGCGCGGTGGTGCTCACATTGACCGGCCGCATCCGCTCGCCCAACCATCAGGCGCAGGGCGAGCCCCAGGCGCTGTTCGACATGGGCATGCTCGAGCGCCTGCCGCAGCAGAGCTTCACCACGCGCACGCCCTGGTACAGCCAGCCGCGCAAGTTCACCGGCCCGCTGCTGCGGGACGTGCTCTCGGCCGCGATGGCGCAAGGCCAGTCGCTGAAGGCCACCGCGCTGAACGACTACCGCGTCGACATCCCGTTCGACGACGTGCAGCGCTACGACGTGCTGCTGGCCCGCCTGCTCGACGACAAGCCGATGTCGGTGCGCGACAAGGGGCCGCTGTTCATCATCTACCCCTTCGAGAGCAACAGCGCGCTGCGCCGCGCGCTGTACTACACCCGCTGCGCGTGGCAACTCAAGGCGATAGAAATCCAATGAGCCGCCGCCTCAACCCCCTGGGGGCCTGTGCATGAACCAGCGGGTGTCGCCGTGGTTCGGCGTCACCGGGCTGCTGCTGGTGGCCACCCTGCTGGCGGCGGCCTTCGTGCAGGTGCGCCAGTACGCCCTGCTGAACATGACGGTGCAGGGCCAGAACGACTACCTGGTGCTCAGCCTGTACCAGCTGGAGACCGAGTACCTGCGGCTGCGCGAGCAATGGCGGCAGGACCTGGACACCGCCGCGTCCCGGCCCGCCGACCTGCAGCTGCGCTATGACATCTTCCTGAGCCGCGTGGCGCTGCTGCGCACCGAGCGCGCGCAGCGCCTGCTGCAGCAGGTGCCCAACGCGCAGCAGGTGCTGCGGCAGATCGACAGCTTCAGCAGCCGCGGCGACCTGTACCTGAGCGCCGAGCCGCGCGGCCCCTTGAGCCCGCAGGCCGCGCGCGCGCTGCTGGCCGAGCTGGTGGCCCTGGGCGAGCCGATCCACCAGCTGCTGCTCGACGCCTCGCACCAGGTGGCCTCGCAGCTCACCGAGCGGCAGGACCAGGTGCGCCAGCACAACGAGATCGGGCTCGGCCTGACCGGCTTTCTGTCGGCGATGGTGCTGGTGTTCGCGCTGATCGCGCTGCGCCAGATGCGCAAGCTCGAGCAGCGCCGCCGCCATCTGGAGACGCTGGCCGACCAGCTGCGCGACGCGCGCATCGAGGCCGAATCGGCCAGCAATGCCAAGAGCGAGTTCCTGGCCGACATGAGCCACGAGCTGCGCACGCCGCTGCACGGCCTGCTCGGCATGCTCTCGCTGCTGAAGGAAGCCCCGCGCGACGCACAGGCCGGCGAATGGCTGCGCACCGCCGACGAATCGGCGACCCACCTGCTGAGCCTGCTTGACGACATCCTCGACCTGTCGAAGCTCGAATCGGGCGCGCTGGTGCTCGAGCCGCAGACCGTCGCGCTGCGCGCGCTGGTCAACGAGGTGCAGGCGCTGATGCAGCCGCAGGCCAGCGCCAAGGGCCTGACCCTCGAGACCCGCTACGACGACAGCCTGCCCGCCCATGTGCGGCTGGATCCCACCCGCACGCGGCAGGTGCTCTACAACCTGCTGAACAACGCCATCAAGTTCTCCGAGGCCGGCAGCGTGATCCTGCGTTGCAGCCGCGTCGCGGGCCTGGACGGCCATGCCCAGCTGGAGTTCGATGTCAGCGACACCGGCATCGGCATGGACCCGCAGACCGTGTCGCGGCTGTTCCAGCGCTTTGCCCGCGCCGACGACCCGCGCGCGCGGCGCCAGGGCGGCACCGGGCTGGGGCTGGCGATCTCGCGCAACCTGGCGCGACTGATGGGCGGCGAGATCGTCGTGCGCTCGACGCCGGGCGCCGGCAGCGTGTTCAGCTTCCGCTGCGCGCTGGTGCCCGCCGCCGAGCCGGCGAGCGGCGGGCCGGCGGCCCCCGCCGACGCCGGCGCCGCGCCCCATGTGCTGCGCGTGCTGGTGGCCGAGGACCACCCAGTGAACCGCATGTACCTGGCTGCACTGCTCGAGCGCCTGGGCCACCAGGGCCACCATGTGACCAACGGGCTCGAAGCGGTGCAGGCGATGCGCGAGCGGCCCTTCGACCTGGTGCTGATGGACGTGCACATGCCGGTGATGGACGGCGTGGCTGCGACCGAAGCGATCCGCCAGCTGCCGCCGCCGGCCTCGCAGGTGCGCATCATCGCCCTCACCGCCGACGTGTTCGCCGACACGCGCGAGCGCTGCCTGCGCGCCGGCATCGACGAGGTCATCACCAAGCCGGTGAGCCTGCAGGCGCTTACCTCCCTGCTGGCGCGGCAGTTCGGCACCCCCAGCACCGCGCCACCGGTGCCCGCGCTGCCCGGCACGGCGGCCGCCGAGGCCGGCGCACCGCCGCCCGCGCCACGCGAACATGCGCTGATCGACCACGCCGCGCTGGCCGAGGTGGCCGAGCTGATGGGCAGCGGCCGCTCGCTGGCGCTGTACGGCGGCTTCTTCGAACAGGCCGCCGACACCGCCCAGCGCATGCGCGAGGCCATGCGCGAGGCCGACACCGAAACCCTCAAGCGCGCCGCCCACGCGGTGAAAGGCGCCGCGCTGAACCTCGGCCTGCCGGCGCTGGCCGATGCCGCCGCCACGCTGAGCCGCGAAGGCGGCACGCTCAGCGCCGCGCAGCTGGCGCTGGCCGTGCAGCGCTACGAAGAGCTGGTGACGGCCACGCGCAGCCTGTGCGCCGCCGAGGGGCTGACGCGCGAATGACGCGGCCAGGCCGCAGCGCCCGGCGCCGCGGCTACACCACCACCGGCTCCGGCTCCAGCCGGATGCCGAAGCGGCCGTAGACGCTTTCCTCGATGGCCTTGGCCAGCGTGACCACCTCGGCGCCGATCGCGCCGCCGCGGTTCACCAGCACCAGCGCCTGCTTCTCGTAGACGCCGGCACGGCCCACGCTCTTGCCTTTCCAGCCGCAGGCGTCGATCAGCCAGCCGGCGGCGAGCTTGAAGCTGCCATCGGCCAGCGGGTAGTGCACGATGTGCGGGTCGCGCGCGATGATGTCGCGGCACTGCTCGGGGCTGACCACCGGGTTCTTGAAGAAGCTGCCGGCATTGCCGATGGCCGCCGGGTCGGGCAGCTTGGCACGGCGGATCGCGCAGACCCAGTCGAAGATGGTGCGGGCATCGGGGCTGTGGTTGCCGGTCTCGGCCATGCGGCGCTCGAGGTCGAGGTAGCCCAGCATCGGCCGCCAGGGCTTGGGCAGCTTCAGCCGCACCCGGGTGATCAGGGACTTGCCCGCCAGCCCGCCGAAGCCCTGGCGCTTGAACACGCTGTCGCGGTAGCCGAAGGCACAGGCCGGCGCATCCAGCGTCACGCTGCGGCCGGTGACCAGGCTCATCGCGTCCAGCGATTCGAAGCGATCCTGCAGCTCGATGCCGTAGGCGCCGATGTTCTGCACCGGCGCGGCCCCCACGGTGCCGGGAATGAGCGCCAGGTTCTCCAGGCCGGGCAGGCCCTGGTCCAGCGACCAGGCCACCACGTCGTGCCAGCGCTCGCCGCCGCCGGCCTCGATGATCCAGGCGTCGGGCCGTTCCTCGACGAGGCGCTTGCCCATCACCTCGACCTTCAGCACCACGGCCTCGGGGTCGCGGGTCAGGATCAGGTTGCTGCCGCCGCCCAGCACCAGCTTGGGCGCACGCCCGAGCTCGGGATGGTCGAGCACGCGGCGCACGTCGGCATCGGCGCGGATGCGCACCAGCGTGTGCGCGGTGGCCGGCAGGCCGAAGGTGTTGAACCCGCGCAGGTTCACGCCGCGTTCGATGGCCAGTGCGGGCGCAGCGGCAGGCGAGGCGGCGGAATCGGGATCGCGGTCCATGCGTGATTTTCGCCGATGGCCGCCCTGCTCGGCACATGGCCCGGACTTGATCTGGCAACGTGCCGCAGGCAGTATGGGCGTGGCAGAATTTTTGCCCTTCGCCCACGCCCCGAACTGCCCCTCATGCCGAGCTTCGACACCGTCCTAGAACCCAACCTGGTGGAGCTGCGCAATGCCGTCGAGCAGTCCAACAAGGAGATCGGCACGCGCTTCGATTTCAAGGGTTCGTCGGCGCACATCGAGAGCGTCGAATCGGGCAAGGACCGCACGCTGCAGTTGCTGGCCGACAGCGATTTCCAGGTCGGCCAGGTCAAGGACATCCTGCTGGCCAAGCTGAGCAAGCGCGGCGTCGACGTGCGCTTCCTCGACTTCAGCGCCAAGCTCGAAAAGCTCGGGGGCGACAAGGTGCGCCAGAGCGTGCCGGTCAAGCAGGGCATCGACAGCGACACCGCGAAGAAGATCCAGCAGCTGATCAAGCAGAGCAAGCTGAAGGTGCAGGCCGCGATCCAGGGCGACACCGTGCGCGTGACCGGTGGCAAGCGCGACGACCTGCAGGCGGCCATTGCGCTGCTGCGCAAGGAAGTGACCGACGTGCCGCTGGCCTTCAACAACTTCCGCGACTAGGCGCCGGCCGATGACGAAGCGCTGCCTCGCCGGCCTGCTGCTGGCGGCCGCCAGTGCTGCGGCACTGGCGCAATCGGTGGCCCTGTCGGGCAGCCTGGGCAGCAGCAAGGCGCTGCTGCTGATCGACGGCCAGCCGCACACGGTGGCGGTGGGCAGCACGGTCAAGGGCGTCACGCTCAAGCGCGTGGGCGATGGCGAGGCCGAGGTCGAGATCGCCGGCAGGACGCAGCTGGTGCGGCTGGGCGCGGCGCCCGCCAGCGTCGGCGGCGCCGGCAACGCCGGCAGTGGGCGCGAGATCGTGCTGCCGGTCGGCCCCGGCGGGCATTTCATGGCCACTGGCAGCATCAACGGCAAGTCGGTGCAGTTCATGGTCGACACCGGCGCCACCTCGATCGCGATGAGCCAGGCCGACGCCGACCGCATCGGCATCGACTGGAAGCGCGGCCGCCGCAACCTGACCCAGACCGCTGGCGGCGTGGTGCCGGTCTACGGCGTCAACCTCAGCTCGGTGCGGGTCGGCGATGTCGAGGTGTCGAACGTCGACGCGGTGGTGCTCCAGGCCGACATGCCGATGGTGCTGCTGGGCAACAGCTTCCTATCGCGCTTCACGATGCGGCGCGACAGCGACACGATGCGCCTGGAGCGCCGCTGAACCTTCAGCGCGGCGCCGAGGCCACCGGGGGCCGGGCACGCCAGAAGGCCAGCGTGGCCAGCACGCCCATCAGCGCCAGCCCGAGCAGGGCCTCGCGGTAGCCGGGCACGACCAGCAACAGCCAGGCCATCGACAGCGGCGCCGCCGCGCGCGCCAGCAGGCCGATGCCCGACATCGCGCCGCCGATGCGGCCCACATGCGTGCGGCCGAAGTATTCGGGCACCAGGCCGCCGCGCACGATGGTGACCAGCCCGTTGGCCATGCCGAACAGCACGGCAAACGCCAGCAGCGCGTACAGCGAGCGGCTCAGCGCGAACAGGGTCATCGCCGCCGGCAGGCAGGCCATCACCACCGCGCCGATCACCCGCAGCGACCAGCCGCGGCCCAGCCACACGTACAGCAGCCGCCCGGCCACCTGGGCCGGGCCGACGGTGACCAGCACCTGCAGCGCCTGGCCTTCGGGCACGCCCTTGGCCGCGAAGGCCGGCATCACATGCGCCCACAGCGCCGCCTGCACGAAGGAGTGCAAGGTGAAGCAGATCGCCAGCAGCCAGAACGCCGGCTCGTGCAGCGCCTCGTGCAAGGTGGCGTCGTCGGCTTCGTCGTGCGAGGCCGGGGCGGCCACGATGGCCGGGCCGCCCAGCGCCCACCAGTGCAGCGGCGCAATCGCCAGCAGCAGCACCGCGCCGATCACCGCCAGCGCGCCGCGCCAGCCGAAGGCCGCCTGCAGCGCGGCGACGGCCGGGAAGCACAGCGTGGACGCGAAGCCGCCCACCAGCGTCAGCGTCGTGATGCCCTCGCGGTAGCGCAGCGGGTAGCGCTTGGTCAGCACGTTGAAGGCCGGCTCGTACAAGGTCATCGCCATCGCCGCGCCGAGCAGCGCCCACACCGCGTACAGCATCCAGGGCGCACTTACCTGCGACCACAGCAGCAGCCCCAAGCCGGCCAGCGCCGCGCCGGCGGTCATCAGCGCGCGGCCGCGGCCGGCGTCGATGGCCGCACCCGCGGCATAGCTGCCGGCGCCCCACATCGCCAACCCGAGCGTGAAGGCGCCCATCAGCGTGGGCTTGTCCCAGCCCAGCGCCTGCTGCATCGGCAGCACGAAGGTGGAGAAGGTGTAGTACAGCGCTGCCCAGCACAGCAGCTGGCCCAGCGCCAGCGCCGACACCGTGGCGCGATAGCCGGGATGGCCCGGCCCGGATTCCTCGGACATCCGACTGATTATGGGCAGACCCGCTGTCACGGCAGGGACAAGTCAAATTCGAACGATCGTGCTAAAACTCGGCGCTGCTGCCGCTTTGCCTGGAGACAAGCTGCCATGGACCTGAACTTCACCGCGGAAGAACTGGCCTTCCGCTCCGAAATCCGCCAGTGGGTGGCGGAAAACCTGCCCAAGGACATCAGCCACAAGGTGCTGAACTCGCTGCGCCTGTCGCGCGAGGACATGCAGCGCTGGGCCAGGATCCTCGGCGCCAAGGGCTGGCTGGGCTACGGCTGGCCCCGGCAGTTCGGCGGCCCGGGCTGGAACGCGGTGCAGAAGCACATCTTCGAGGAAGAGTGCGCACTGGCCGGCTCGCCCCGCATCGTGCCCTTCGGCCCGGTGATGGTGGCGCCGGTGATCATGGCCTTCGGCACACCCGAGCAGCACAAGCGCTTCCTGCCCGGCATCGCCTCGGGCGAGGTGTGGTGGAGCCAGGGTTACAGCGAACCCGGCTCGGGCTCGGACCTGGCTTCGCTGAAGACCCGCGCCGAACGCAAGGGCGACAAGTACATCCTGAACGGCCAGAAGACCTGGACCACGCTCGGCCAGTACGGCGACTGGATCTTCTGCCTGGTGCGCACCAGCACCGAGGGCAAGCCGCAGACCGGCATCTCGTTCATCCTGGTGGACATGAAGTCGCCCGGCATCACCGTGCGGCCGATCATCACGATGGACGGCGAGCACGAGGTCAACGAGGTGTTCTTCGACAACGTCGAGGTGCCGGCCGAGAACCTGATCGGCGAGGAGAACAAGGGCTGGACCTACGCCAAGCACCTGCTGGCGCATGAGCGCACCAACATCGCCGACGTCAACCGCGCCAAGCGCGAGCTCGAGCGCCTGAAGCGCCTTGCCAAGGCCGAGGGCGTGTACGACGACCTGCGCTTCCGCGACCAGATCGCGCTGCTGGAGGTGGACATCGTCGCGCTGGAGATGCTGGTGCTGCGCGTGCTATCGGCCGAAAAGAGCGGCAAGCAGAGCCTGGACATCGCGGGCCTGCTGAAGATCCGCGGCAGCGAGATCCAGCAGCGTTACACCGAGCTGATGATGCTGGCCGCCGGTCCCTTCGCGCAGCCCTTCGTGCACGAGGCGATGGAAGCAGGCTGGCAGGGCGAGTTCGCCGGTGCGGCCGCGGTGGCGCCGCTGGCCGGCACCTACTTCAACATGCGCAAGACGACGATCTACGGCGGCTCGAACGAAGTTCAGCGCAACATCGTCTCGCAAACCGTGCTGGGGGCTTGAGCATCATGGACTTCGACTTCTCCGACGATCAGGTCTCGCTGCGCGACGCGGTGGCCCGCTGGGTCGAAAAAGGCTTCTCGTTCGAGCGCCGCCACGGCATTGCCAAGGCCGGCGGCAAGACGCGCGACGTGTACGGCGAACTCGCCGAGCTGGGCCTGACCGGCCTGGCGGTGCCGGAAGAACATGGCGGCATGGGCTTCGGCGCCGTCGAGGCCATGGTGGTGATGGAAGAGCTGGGCCGCGGCCTGGTGAACGCCCCGCTGGCCGCCGGCGCGCTGATGACGCCCGCGCTGCTGCAGGCCGCGCCCGCCGCGCTGCAGGCCGCCTGGCTGCCGAAGGTGGCCGCGGCCGAAGCGCTGGTGGTGCCGGCCTTCGTCGAGCGCGGCGCGCGCTACAGGCTCGATGCGGTGACCACCACCGCGACGCAGGCCGGCAGCGGCTGGACGCTCAGCGGCCAGAAGAGCGTGGTGGCCGCGGCCGACGAGGCCGATGCCTTCATCGTCTCGGCGCGCGGGCCGCAGGGCATCGCGCTGTTCCTGGTCGAGAAGGGCGCGGCCGGCGTCACGGTCAGCGGCTATCCGACGCAGGACGGCGGCCGCGCGGGCGAAGTGAAGCTGGCCAACGCGCCGGCCGCGCTGGTCACCACCGATGGCCTGGCGACGCTGGAGTACGCCACCGATGTCGGCATCGCCGCGCTGTGCGCCGAGGCCGTCGGCGCGATGGACAAGCTGGTCGCGGTGACGGTGGAATACATGAACACGCGCAAGCAGTTCGGCGTCACGCTGGCCACCTTCCAGGCGCTGCGCCACCGCATCGCCGACGTGAAGATGCAGCTCGAGCTCGGCCGCTCGATGAGCTACTACGCCACGCTGAAGCTCGGCGAGGCGCCGGCCGCGCGCCGCCGCGCGCTGTCGCAGGCCAAGGTGCAGCTGGGCAACTCGATGCGCTTCGTCGGCCAGCAGTGCATCCAGCTGCACGGCGGCATCGGCGTCACGGACGAGTACATCGCGAGTCATTACTTCAAGCGCCTGACGATGCTGGAGCTGAGCCTGGGCGACACGCAGTACCACCTGGGCGAGGTGTCGACCCGGATGCAGGACACCGCCGGCGTCTTCGCCTGACTCAGACCGCGGAGTGCCTGCCGATCCAGGCACTCCAGTGGTCGATGCAGGCGCGGATCTTCGGCAGGCGCTGGCGATTGCTGGCCGTCACGGCGTAGATCGGCACCTGTTGCAGGTCGACGTAGTCGGCCAGCACCGGCACCAGCTGCCCCTGCTGCACCAGCGGGATCGCGGCCACCGTCGCGAGGCGGCCGATGCCCAGGCCCTGCAGGATCATGTTGGCGGCCAGCCCGGTGTCGTTGGTGCGCCAGTCGCCCTCCACCGCCAGCTTAATCGGCTTGCCGTCGATGAGGAAGGGCCAGTGGTTCAACTGCGGCGCCGCGGTGTTGGTCACCAGCCGGTGCCGCGCCAGCGCGTCCGGATGCGCTGGCAAGCCGTGCAGCGCCACGTACGCGGGCGCGGCATACAGCGCCCGGCCCAGGTGGCCGATCTGCCGCGCGATCATCGTCTCGGGCAACGCGCTGGCGGTGCGGATCGCGATGTCGATGCCATCGCGCGCCATGTCGGCGAGCCGGTCGCTGACCTCGATCTCGACATGCAGCCGGGGGTGCTGCTGACCCAGCGACGCCAGGCTCGGCACCAGCAGGTACTGCGCGATGACCGTGCTGGCCGCCACCCGCACCAGGCCGGCCGGCTCGCGCGAGTGGGCGGCGAACTCGCCCTCCAGCGCCTCCATCGTGCCGCCGATGCGGTGGCAATAGCCGAGGAAGGTCTCGCCCTCGGCGGTGAGGGCCAGGCCGTGGGTCGAGCGGTGGATCAGGCGTGCGCCACAGCTGCGCTCGATGCGCTGCAGGGCACGCGAGACCTGGCTCACCGGCACGTCGCGTTCGCGGGCGACGGCCGACAGCGTGCCCAGCGCCGCCACGCGTGCAAACAGCTTCAGGTCGTCGAAGGCCAGCTCGTCCATCGCGCTGCATGCTAATCGCGGCGCGCGCCAAACGGGCTTTGCAGCGCGCGCAACACCACTTTGGGCGCGACGCCGTTTCGCGGCGCGACGCGGATTCCTACAGTGAAGCCACTCCCGCAACCCGCTTCACTGGAGACCACCATGTCCCTCGCCGGCCCAGCGCCCCGACTGTCCCCCACCGAGCATGCCGCGATATTCGACGCTGCCCGCCGCCGCGCCGCCGAACTGCGCGCCGAGGCCGAGCAGGCCTTCTGGTCCGCGCTCGGCCGCGCGCTGCGCCGGCTGCTGAGCCGCCCGCGCCATGCCCGCGCGGCCCGTCGTGCGCCCTGCGTCCACGGAGCCTGAACCATGCCGACACTGAACCTGAAGATCGCCCCGCTGCACAACCCGGCGCTGTACCCGGCGCTGGCCCGCGCGCTGACCGACATCACGGTGGACACGCTGGGCAAGCGCCGCGAGGTCACCGCGGTGGTGATCGAGGACCTGCCCGATGCGGCCTGGTTCATCGGCGGCGCGGCCTTGCGCCGGCCCACCGCGTGGCTGGAGATCAGCATCAGCGCCGGCAGCAACACGCCGGCGCAGAAGGCCGCCTTCATCGCCGCGGCGCAGGCCGAGCTGCAGCGCCAGCTGGCCCCCGGCGGAAGGCTGGAAGAGGCCAGCTACGTGATCGTGCGCGAGCTGCCGACCGGCGACTGGGGCTACGACGGCCAGACGCAGGCGGCGCGCGCAGCCGCCCTGCGGCAAACACCGCCGCAGCCGGCCGAATCGCTCGGCTAGCATTTGCGGGTGAGCGACGACACCCCCGCCCCGCAGCAACTGCCAACCGAGCTGGCCACCTTCATCCAGAGCGGCCTGTCGATCACCGTCGCCGGCCGCGACGACCGCCTGGTGCCCTCGATCGCCAAGGGCGTCGGCTGCCGCGTCGGCGCCGACGGAAGCCAGGTCACGGTGCTGGTGTTCGCCGAAGCCGGCGAGGCGGTGCTGCGCGACATCGCGCACAACGGCCTGATCGCGGTGGTGTTCAGCCTGCCCAGCAGCAACCGCACGGTGCAGCTCAAGGGCCGAGATGCGCGCCTGGTGCCGGCCAATGCCGCCGACGTGGCGCTGGCGCGGCGCCACGTGGCGCTGTTTGCCAACGAACTGCGCCAGCTCGGCTGGCAGGACGAATACGTGCACGCGGTGTTCTGGCACGACCCCGCGCAGCTGCTGGCGGTGCGCTTCACGCCCGATGGCGCGTTCTCGCAGACACCCGGCCCCGGCGCCGGCGCGGCGATGTGCCTGCAGGCGCGGCCCGCACCATGACGACGCTGCCCGGCGGCAAGCCCGCCACGCTCGACGAAGTGCGCGCCAGCCTCGAAGGCGTGATTCCCGCAGTGCTGGCGACCTGCGCGATCGACGGCACGCCCAATGCCACCTACGTGTCGCAGATGCAGTACGTCGACCCGCAGCATGTGGCGCTGTCGTTCCAGTTCTTCAACAAGACGCGCGAGAACATCCTCGCCAACCCGCAGGCCACCGCGCTGGTGATCGACCCCATCACCAGCGATAGCTACCACCTCTCGCTGCTGTACCTGCGCACCGAGACGCTGGGGCCGCTGTTCCAGTCGATGAAGGCCAAGCTGGCCGGCATTGCCTCGCACACCGGCATGAGCGGGGTGTTCAAGCTGCAGGGGGCCGACGTGTACCGCGTGCAGTCGGTGCACCGCGTGCCGGGCGTGCAGTCGCGGCCGCGACCCACCGGCCCGCGGCTGCTGCTGAACTCGCTGCGCAGCGCCAGCCTGCAGCTCGCGAACTGCGGCGACATGGGCGCGCTGTTCGACCTGAGCCTGAGCCTGCTGGCGCAGGAGTTCGGCATCACGCACGCGCTGCTGCTGATGGCCGACGAGCCCGGCCAGCGCCTGTACACCGTGGCCAGCCGCGGCTACAGCAGCACCGGTGTCGGCTCCGAGATCGCGTTCGGCGACGGGGTGATCGGCGTGGCCGCCGAGCACCGCGTGCCGATCCGCATCAACCACATGACGATGGAGTACGCCTACGGCCAGGCGGCGCGCGCCGGTGCCGCCTCGCGCGGGCTCGCGCTGGAGACCGAGATCCCCTTCCCCGGCCTGGCCGAGCCGCACAGCCAGCTGGCCGTGCCGCTGCTGGCCGCCGGCCGGCTGCTGGGCGTGCTGTGCGTCGAGAGCCCGCAGGACCTGCGCTTCAGCTACGACGACGAGGACGCGCTGGTCGCGCTGGGCGCGGTGCTGGCCGGGGCGCTGCTGGCGCAGCAGCAGCAGGCGGCCGACCTGGCCGCCGTGCACCCGAACCTGGCACCGGCGATCGAGGCGCCGCCGGTGGACGCCGCGCCGCTGCTGGAGGTCCGCCACTACCGGCAGAACCACAGCATCTTCGTCGGCCACGACTACCTGATCAAGGGCGTGGCCGGCGCCATCCTGTGGAAGCTGTTGCTAACACACGAAGAAAGCGGCCGCTGCGACTTCAGCAACCGCGAGCTGCGCGCCGCCACCGACCTGGGGCTGCCCGAGGTCAGCGACAACCTCGAGGCGCGGCTGGTGCTGCTGCAGCGCCGGCTGGCCGAGCGCTGCCCGGCGCTGGCGATCGAGAAGACCGGGCGCGGCCTGTTCCGGCTGTGCCTGCGCCAGCCGGTGCGGCTGATGGACATCGACGGCTGACCGGGGCCCGCGGCGGCGGCGTGCTGCAGCCCCCCAGCCGCCAGAGATAGCCCGCCAGCGACATCACAGCCCCAGGTCCAGCGCGACGCTGAGCTTGCGCCAGTCGCGGCCGCCGAGCAGCGGGCGCACCTGGCTCAGCACGGTGTCGAACACCTCGGCCGGCGCGGTGCGGCGCATGCCGCCCAGCATCGCGGCGCGTTCGGCCGGCGTCATGTGCGGCAGCATCCAGCGCATCGACAGCGCTGACTGCTCGGGCTTCAGGCTGCTGACGATGCGGTGCTCCAGCGCGCGGATCTCGTCGTCGGTGTGCGTGGCCCACAGCACCGCGTTGTGCTCGGTCTCCTCGCGCTGCATGTGCTCGAAGTTCTCGGCGACGAAGTGGCTCAGCGTGCGGTACAGCGTCTTGGCGGCCTCGGCGTTGCCGGGCACCTGCTCGAGCAGCTGGGCCAGCTGGTCGATCGCGACGATGTGGCCTTCGTGCTCGATGCCCAGGGCGGTGGCGCTGCCCGGTGCGCGCGCCTGCATCGCACTGTGGATCACGTGGTTCTCGTGTTCCAGGTGGCCGCGGCAGATCGCCAGCAGCGCCTTCAGCTCGGCGCCGACCTCGGCCACCTCGGCCGGGTCGTGCGCATCGAGCCGGCCCACGCGCACCAGCGTGTGGGCCATGAAGGCGCGCAGGCCCTTGTGGATGAAGGCGTAGATGTCGTGACGGGGGGCGTTGCTCATGGTCGGTTCCGATGTGTTGACGATGTGCCGACAGCTTAGGAACTCGCGCCTCCGCGCGTTCGTAAGAATCCCCGTCGGTCCACCTTAAGAATCTCGTAAAGGCCGCGCGCCCCGGGGCACGCGAGCCCGGTGGTAGGCTGCCATCCCCATGCATCCCGGAAGCATCACCGACATCGCCGGCCTGAAGATCGGCCACCACACCGACACGCGTCGCCCGACCGGCTGCACCGTGCTGCTGTGCGAGCAGGGCGCGGTGTGCGGCGTCGACGTGCGCGGCGCAGCGCCCGGCACGCGCGAGACAGACCTGCTCGACCCGCAGAACGTCATCGAGCAGGTGCACGCGCTGCTGCTGTGCGGCGGCAGCGCCTTCGGCCTGGCCGCGGCCGATGGCGTCATGCAGTGGCTGGAAGCGCGCGGCCATGGCGTGCCGGTGGGCCCGGCGCGCGTGCCCATCGTGCCGGCCGCGGTGCTGTTCGACCTGTGGGTGGGCGATGCGCGCATCCGCCCCGATGCGGCGGCCGGCTTCGCGGCCTGCGAGGCCGCCAGCAGCGCGCCACCGGCGCAGGGCAGCGTGGGCGCCGGCGCCGGGGCCACGGTGGGCAAGCTGTTCGGCATCGGCCACGCGATGAAGGGCGGCATCGGCACGGCGTCGGTGCGCGTCGGCGCGATCACCGTGGCCTCGCTGATCGCGGTGAACGCGATCGGCGACGTGGTCGATCCGCGCAGCGGCCGCGTGCTGGCCGGCGCACGCGCCGCCGATGGCCGCACGCCGCGCGACAGCCTGGCCTGCCTGCTGCGCGGCGAGTTGCCCGAGCGGCTGATGCAGGGCATGGCCACGACGATCGGCATCGTCGCCACCGACGCTCAGCTGACCAAGGCGCAGGCCAACAAGCTGGCCTCGATGGCGCATGACGGGCTGGCGCGCAGCATCAACCCCGTCCACACACAGACCGATGGCGACACGCTGTTCGCGCTGGCCACCGGCGGCGCGGCCAGGCCCGGCAACCTGACGGTGCTGGGCGCGCTGGCGGCCGAGGTGACGGCGCGCGCGGTGCTCAACGCCATCACCGCGGCCGAGGGCCTGCACACCACCGGCCTGCCCGAGCTGCCCTCGGCGCGCGAACTCGGCTGGTCCTGATGAACAACACCAAGGAGACATTGCCCATGGGTTACTTCCTGCCCCGCCGCGGCCTGCTGGCCGGCCTCGCGCTGCTCGCCGGCGCGCTGCTCGCCGGCTGCGCCAGCCCGCCACCCGACACCACCCAGCGGCCGCCCATCGTCTTCGTGCACGGCAACGGCGACACCGCCGCGCTGTGGACCACGATGCAGTGGCGCTACGAAAGCCAGGGCTGGCCGCGCGAGCGGCTGCACGCCGTCGACTTCCCGAACCCGCTGGCGCGCGACGATGACACCGTGGCCCAGCCCGGCCGCAGCAGCAGCACCGAGCAGCGCGAGGTCCTCGCCGCCGAGGTGCAGCGCGTGCTGGCCGCCACCGGTGCCGCCAAGGTGGTGCTGATCGGCAACTCGCGCGGCGGCAATGCCATCCGCAACTACATCCAGAACGGCGGCGGCGACAAGACCGTGTCGCATGCCATCCTCGGCGGCACGCCCAACCACGGCGTGTGGGCCAATCCGCAGTTCCGGCCCAACAACGAGTTCAACGGCGCCGGTCCCTTCCTGCAGGCGCTGAATGCGCCCAAAGGCGCCGAAGGCAACGAGGTGACGCCCGGCGTGCAATGGGCCACCGTGCGCTCGGACAACAACGACAAGTTCGCGCAGCCCGACGGCGTGTGGATCGGCGCCAAGGGCACGCCGACGAACGTCACCGCCGAAGGCCCGGCGCTGAAGGGTGCGCGCAACATCGTGCTGCCCGGGCGCGACCACCGCGAGACCAGCTACCACCCGCAGGCCTTCGCGGCGGCCTACGAGTTCATCACCGGCCGGGCACCGGCCAGCACGGCCATAACGCCCGAAGAGCGCGTCACCCTGAGCGGCAAGGTCTCGGGCTACGGGCCGGGCGGGCCGACCAACCTGCCGCTGGCCGGCGCCCACGTGGCGGTGTATGCGGTGGATGCCGACACCGGCGCCCGCCGCGGCGCCGCGCTGGTGGACCAGGCCGTCGGCGCCGACGGGCTGTGGGGCCCGCTGACCACCGACGCGCGCACGGCGCTGGAGTTCGTCGTCAGCGCGCCCGGCTACGCGGTGATGCATGTCTACCGCTCGCCGTTCCCGCGGTCGTCGAACATCGTGCACTTGCGCGCCGAGCGCATCGCCGAGGCCGACAAGGGCGCGGCCGCGATCGTCACCTTCACCCGGCCGCGCGGCTACTTCGGCCTGCCGCGCGACACGCTCAGCTTCGACGGCCAGCTGCCCCCCGGCATCCCGCCCGGCGTGGCCGGCGTGTCCAGCAGCAAGCTCAAGCTCACCAGCGCGGCCGACCGGCCGATCGCCGGCGAATTCCGCAGCGGCGAGCTGGCCGAGCGGGTGGTCGGCCGCGTCTGGCCAGCCGCGGACAACCACCTCGTCATGCTCGAACTGCACCAATGACCGCGCGGCCGAGCCCGCGCCCGCAGCGCATCGACCAGATCCTGTTCGCGCAGGGCTTCGGCACGCGGCGCGAATGCGCGGGCCTGATCGAGATCGGCCTGGTGCGCGTGGGCGGCGAGGTCGTCACCGACCCGGCCGCCGGCTTCGTCGCGCAGGGCCTGGCACTGGAGGTCGAGGGCCGGCCCTGGGTCTGCCACGAACAGGCGCTGGTGATGCTGCACAAGCCTGCCGGCTACGAGTGCTCGCAGAAGCCCTCGGCCTGGCCCAGCGTGATGATGCTGCTGCCGCCACCGCTGCGCCGGCGCGGCGTGCAGCCGGTGGGCCGGCTGGACCAGGACACCACCGGCCTGCTGCTGCTGACCGACGACGGCGCGCTGATCCACCGCCTCACCTCGCCGAAGAAGCAGGTGCCCAAGGTCTACGAGGTGCAGACCGCACGGCCGGTCGAGCCGCAGCAGGTGCAGCGCCTGCTGGCCGGCGTGGTGCTGGACGACGACCCGAAGCCGGTGCGCGCCGAAGGCTGCGAGATGACCGGCCCGCAGGCGCTGCGGCTGACCCTGGTGCAGGGCAAGTACCACCAGGTCAAGCGCATGGTCGCGGCGGTGGGCAACCATGTCAGCGGCCTGCACCGCAGCAGCTTCGGCCAGCTGCTGCTGCCGGCCACGCTGGCGCCGGGCCAGTGGGCCTGGGTCGAAGGGCTCGCGGCCATCACCGGCTGAGCCGGGATAATTCGGGGCATGCAGGTCTTTCGCGGTTTCCACCATCCCGGCCTGGCGCCCGCCTGCGCGCTGACCATCGGCAACTTCGACGGCGTGCACCGCGGCCACCAGGCGATGCTGGCGCTGCTGATCAACGAGGCGCGCCACCGCCGGCTGGCGAGCTGCGTGATGACCTTCGAGCCGCACCCGCGCGACTACTTCGCGGCCCGCAGCGGCCAGCCCGATCAGGCCCCTGCGCGCATCGCGACGCTGCGTGACAAGCTGTCGGAGCTGGAACGCTGCGGCGTCGACCAGGTCGTGGTGCTGCGCTTCGACACCGCGTTCGCCGCGCAGACGCCGCAGGCCTTCATCGACGACGTGCTGCTGCAGGGCTTGCAGGCCCGCTACGTGCTGGTCGGCGACGACTTCCGCTTCGGCGCCCGGCGCGCCGGCGACTACGCGATGCTCGATGCCGCCGGCCAGCGCCAGGGCTTCGATGTCGCTCGCATGATGAGTTATGAGGTGCACGGGCTACGCGTCTCCAGCTCGGCGGTGCGCGAGGCGCTGGCCGCCGGTGACATGGCCCGCACGGCCGCACTGCTGGGCCGGCCCTACAGCATCAGCGGCCATGTGGTGCATGGCCGCAAGCTCGGCCGCGAGCTGGGCTTTCGCACGCTGAACCTGCGCTTCGCGCACCGCCGGCCGGCGGCGATGGGCATCTTCGTCGTGCGCGTGCACGGGCTCGCCGAGACACCGCTGCCCGGCGTGGCCAGCCTGGGCGTGCGGCCGACGGTGGAAGACGCCGGTCGCGTGCTGCTGGAAACCCACTGCCTCGAATGGCCCGCCTCGCTCGGCCCCGAGGCCGGCTACGGCCGGGTGCTGAAGGTCGAGCTGCTGCACAAGCTGCACGACGAGCGGCGCTACGAGTCCCTGGAGGCACTGCGCGCCGGCATCGCACAGGACGAGGCCGACGCGCGCGCGTGGTTTGCGCGCAGCTGAGCCGGGGCCGTCAAAACCGCCAGGCCAGGCCGCCGCCAATGCCCCAGGCGCTGCGGCTGCGGGTCAGCGGGCTGTCCAGCGTCGGGCCCATCAGGCGCGTGGTGTTGGCGTTGGCGAAGCCGATCCAGTGCGGCCCCAGGTCGGCGCGCAGGCCGAAGCCGACGCCGACATCGCGCAGCCCGGCACCGGGCTCGTACACCGGATGGCCCGAGGCCAGGCTCTGTGCCGGCGTGATGCCGAAGTAGCTTTGCATGTAGCGGTGGTCGGCCGCGGTGAAGCCTGCCGAGACGCTGGCCTTCAGCGTCGGCGTCAGCGGCCAGTCGTAGCTCAGGCCCATGTCGCCGACGATGCCGCCGCCGCGACCCAGCAGATCGGGGCTGAAGCCGGCACTGAGCTTCCAGCCCTCGCCAAACTCGCGCACCGCCGAGAGCCGGCCGCGCACCGTGGCCCGTACATCGCCCAAGCCATGCAGGATGGGATCGTCGCCCTCGTCGCGCCCGCCGTCGAGGCGCGCCGACAGGCTCACCCGCAGCCGGTCGCGCGAGACCAGCTCGGCCGCCAGGCCGCGCTGCACTTCATCGTTGTTGCGCCGGGTGACGAAGCCGCCGGCGGTGGTGACCGAGAAGCGGCCGTAGCGCAGGAACAGCCCGGGCCGCGCGTGCAGCTTGCTGTCGTTGCTGCCCAGGTAGGAGGGGTTGTAGTGCATCAGCAGGCCGACGGCCCCCTCCCAGCGCGTCGGCGCGGCGGGGGGCGACGAATCGCCAGCACCTGCCTCCGGCGTCTCGGATTCGGCCGCCCGGACAGCCCCGGCCAGGGCCAGCGCCGCCAGCGCCGAGCCCCAGGCGCGCCACACGACACGGGACGAACAGCGTGCTTCAGTAGAATTCATGGCATGGCATTGTGCGGGTTCAAGTTTGACAGCCAGCGTGGGCATGCCGCCACGCGACGCCAGACCACGCGCGACCGAATTCAGCGCTCGATCGTCTGATCTGCCAGCCGCCGCCGCGCCCTGACGGCTCGGCGGCTTGACTTCTCCTCCCTAGACGAGCGCGCCGAGCCACATGCGGCGCGACAGGCCATGACCGATTCGAGCACCACCCACACCTCCTCCGGCACCGATTACCGCAGCACGCTGAACCTGCCCGACACCCCGTTCCCGATGCGCGCTGTACAAGCAACTGCGCGACGCGCGCTGCAACGCGCCGAAGTTCATCCTGCACGACGGCCCGCCGTATGCGAACGGCCAGATCCACATGGGTCATGCCGTCAACAAGGTGCTGAAGGACATGATCGTCAAGGCCCGGCAACTCGCCGGCTTCGACGCGCAGTACGTGCCCGGCTGGGACTGCCATGGCCTGCCGATCGAGAACGCGATCGAGAAGAAGCACGGCCGCAACTTGAGCCGCGACGACATGCAGGCCAAGAGCCGCGCCTACGCCACCGAGCAGATCGACCAGCAGCGCGAGGACTTCAAGCGCCTGGGCGTGCTGGGCGACTGGGCGCGGCCCTACCGCACGATGGACTTCGCCAACGAGGCCGGCGAGATCCGCGCCTTCAAGCGGGTGATCGAGCGCGGCTTCGTCTACCGCGGCCTGAAGCCGGTGTACTGGTGCTTCGACTGCGGCAGCTCGCTGGCCGAGTTCGAGATCGAGTATGCCGACAAGAAGAGCCAGACGCTGGACGTCGGCTTCCTCTGCGCCGAGCCGGACAAGCTGGCCGCGGCCTTCGACGTCACGCCGTTCACGAAGGACGCCTTTGTCGTGATCTGGACCACCACCGCGTGGACCATCCCGGCCAACCAGGCGCTGAACCTGAACCCGGCGCTCACCTACGCACTGGTCGACACCGAGCGCGGCCTGCTGGTGCTGGCCGAGAGCCTGGTGGCCGCGTGCCTGGAGCGTTATGGCCTGCAGGGCAGCATCGTCGCCACCGCGCCGGGCGAGAAGCTCGGTGGCCTGAACTTCCGCCATCCGCTGGCGCATGTCGACGCTGGCTACGACCGGCTGAGCCCGGTGTACCTGGCCGACTACGCCACCGCCGATGACGGCACCGGCATCGTGCACTCCTCGCCGGCCTACGGCCTGGACGACTTCAATTCCTGCGTCGCGCACGGCATGCAGTACGACCAGATCCTGAACCCGGTGCAGGGCAATGGCAGCTACGCGCCGGACTTCCCGCTGTTCGGCGGCCAGAACATCTGGAAGGCGGTGCCGGCGATCATCGACGCGCTGAAGAACGCCGGCCGCCTGTTCGCCACGCAGACCATCACGCACAGCTACCCGCACTGCTGGCGCCACAAGACGCCGGTGATCTACCGCGCCGCGGCGCAGTGGTTCGTGCGCATGG
>NZ_JBGAGA010000092.1:0-22372 GCF_044226965.1 Aquabacterium sp.
CGCCACCGCGGCCTGGAAGCCGAGCTCGACTGGCGCGCCGGCGCGTGGAACCTGCGCGCCAGCGCGATGCTGCTGCGCGCCCGGGTGCAGAACACCAGCGACCCGTCGCTGAACGGCCTGAAGCCCACCAACGTGCCGGCTCGCAACCTGAAGCTGCAGGCTGCCTACAACCTGCCCGCCGTGCCCGGCCTGGCGATCCTCGGCTACCTCACCCACGAAGGCCGCCGCGCGGTACTGCCCGACAACAGCGTGGAAGTCGGCGCCTGGACCCGTGCCGACATCGGTTTTCGCTACCAGCAGAGGCTGGGCCAGCGGACGCTCACTTGGCGCGTTGGCATCGACAACCTCGCCAACCGCCGCGCCTGGCGCGAAACCCCGTACCAGTTCGGCCACGCCTACCTCTACCCCCTGCCCGCGCGCCAGGCTCATGCCTCGCTGAGCGCCGATTTCTAGACAGGCCGAAAAAACACGCTATACTGCGAGGCTCACTTCCCCGATAGCTCAGTTGGTAGAGCGCCGGACTGTTAATCCGTAGGTCCCTGGTTCGAGCCCAGGTCGGGGAGCCAAGATACCGAGACAAGAGAAGCACCCAGGTCGCGAGGCCCAGGTGCTTTTTTGTTTTCGCCGACTGCAAATCAAAGGACACCTCACATGAACGAAGCAACTTCAGCAACGCAGTCCGCCCAGAACGCCCTGCAAGCGTCGGCCATGGAGAAGAACATGAAGGCAGTGACTGAACTGGCGGACTCCGCCAACAGGCAGCAGCAGAACGAACACATTCGGGGCATCGTCGCGACCACTCTTGCACACCTGTCCTCGGACGCGTCAGCTGCGACGCGCGAGCTTGCGGCCCAGTGGCGGACCTGGGCCCTGGGCCTGGCGGACGGGGCGATGCCAGTCGGGACCTGAAGGGCCGGGACGTCGAGGCTCAGCGACCACGTCGGAGAGCCAAGATACGCTTGTACGAGAAGCACTTAGGTGGCAAGCCTAGGTGCTTTTTTGTTGCCCGGTTGCGGCAACGGAAGTGGGGACAGTGGGGCTCGGGGTCGGCATCAGGTCGGCATCCTGCACTCCAGTTCAGTGCCGGACGACCCACGCAAGGACCGCGACACTGAGGATCAGCATCACGAGGGTGGCTGCGCCGAAAGGATTCTTCTGAAGGATCTCAACGAACGCGACGCGGTGAGACAGCTTTGGCAGTCGGGGCATGGGTGCTTCCTGTTCGAGCAGGCGGTGGTTGTTGAACCAGGACACCCATTCCAACGTGGTCAGTTCCACCGCCTCCTTGGTCTTCCAGGGCGCGCGGCGATGAATCAGCTCGGCCTTGTAGAGGCCGTTGATCGTCTCGGCCAGCGCGTTGTCGTAGCTGTCGTCCTTGCTGCCCACTGACGGCTCGACGCCGGCCTCGGCCAGTCGTTCGCTGTAGCGGATGCTGACGTATTGCGAGCCGCGGTCCGAGTGGTGAACCAGGCTGCTGTCGCGCTCGGGCTGCCGGGCGTACAGGGCCTGCTCCAGGGCATCGAGGACGAAGTCCATGGTCATCGAACTGCTCACGCGCCATCCGACGATGCGCCGGGCGAACACGTCCACCACGAAGGCCACGGACAGCCAGCCCTGCCAGGTCGAGACATAGGTGAAGTCCGACACCCACAGCTGGTTCGGCCGCTCAGCGCGGAACTGCCGGTTGACCTTGTCCAGCGGGCACGGCGCCTTGCTGTCGCTGACGGTGGTGCGGACGACCTTACCGCGCCTGACGCCACGCAGGCCCAGGCGCCGCATCAGACGCTCGACCGTGCAACGCGCCACCTCGATGCCCTCGCGGTTCATCTGCTTCCAGACCTTGTCGGCGCCGTCGACCTGCAGGTTGGCGTTCCATACCTGCTCGACCACAGGCATCAGCGCCGCGTCGCGCTACGCCCTGGGGCTCAGCAGGGCTTGGCCGTGCAGGTCATTGCTGGCTCGTTGCCGATCGTCCGGGTCTTCTCGCGCTCCGGTCCGGCCGTCGACTCGACGGCTGACCAGCGCCCCGATCACGCGACGGGAGCGGCCGGCCTCGTCGGTATCTCGGCCGTCACGGTGGTGCCCGCGCCCGGCTGGCTGCTGATGCTCAAGCATCCGCCGGCGGCGCGCGCTCGTTCGCGCATACCGAGCAGGCCGAAGGTGTCGTCGCGCTGTGGCGAGCCGATGGGCATCCCCACGCCGTCGTCGCTGACCTGCAGCCGAACGCTGCCCGGGGACACGACCGCGAGCTCGATGCGCACGCGTCGCGCATGGGCGTGCCGGGCCACGTTGTTCAGCGCTTCCTGTGCGATGCGATAGAGGCTGGTGGCCAGCGGGGCGACGAGCGCCTCGGTCGCCCCTTCCAGCGCGCTTGCGTGCAGCATGCAGGCGACACCGCTGCGCTGGCTGAACTGCCTTGCCAGATCGTCGAGCGCGGCTTTCAGTCCGAGTTCATCGAGTGCCTGGGGTCGCAGGTCGCGAATGATCTGGCGCGTGGACCGGACTATCTGCGCCGTGATGCGCTGGATGCGTGCAAGTGCCTGATCGGATGCGTCATCGACAGGCGGACCCGCCCGTGCGGCGGCAGCCTCCAGCATGATGCCGGCCAGGCTCTGCTGCAGATCGTCGTGCAGCTCACGGGCGATGCGTTGGCGCTCCTGCTCCTGGACCCGATCTTGCGCGGCGACCAGCCGTTGCAGGTCGCCATGCGCCTGCTCCAGGTCCCGCTGCATCCGCTTGCGCTCGGTGATGTCCAGGATGGCGCCGAACAGGGTCCTCACGTTGCCAGCGGCATCCCGGTCGACGTCGAAGCCACTGGCCAGGACGACGCGCTCCTCGCCGCTGGGGCGGATGATGCGCGACTCGAACGGCGCAACCGGACAGCCCTGCAGCGCGCGCTGGACACTGACCAGGTGCTGCTCGCGATCCGCCGGGTGGATCAGCTGATGCACCGCTTCGTTCGACGGAACGAATGTCGTCGGGTCGACGCCGAAGATGCGGTACAGCTCGGTGGACCAGCTCACGGCGTTGTTGGCCATGTCCCACCGCCAGCTACCGAGGTGCGCGAGTGCCTGCGCACGCGCCAGATGAGCTTCTCGCAGGCGCAGATCCTCTTCGGCACTCAATGCGAAGCGACTCACCGGGCCTTCGCTGGCGGACCCATCAGGAGCAGCTGAACTCATCGTCGTCGGTGCAGGCGCGAGCATGATGAAGCCGGGCGACTCAACCTGTACGGCCGAGGGTAGTCCACGGTGGGTGGCGAGCATTTGCTGTTCGTCAATCGCAAGCGCTGGCCGCGACAGGCCCTGTGCGGGCCCGCAGGCCTGGGTTGGTAGTGCCGGTTCTGACCGGAAGAGCGCCCTTGGCCCGGATGCCATCGCATGTTGAGCGGGCGCAATGCAGGCCCGCAGCGGCGCCGGATAGTGCAGGGCAACCTGGGGGTGCGGTGCGACGATGACCAGCGGTGATTTCACACGGCGCACGTTTCTCGGCGCATCGGCTGGCGCCGCCTGTGCCGCCACTCAGGCTGCCGCCACTCAGGCCGCCGCCGCGCAGGCGGCTCCGGTCGCGGCATCGCGCGTCGTGGCGGCCATCGGGCCCGGGCCGGCAGCGTTGTCGCTCTCCGTCAACGGCATGGCACACCGCCTGTCGGTCGAGCCACGCGCCACCCTCGTCGAGGTGTTGCGCGATCAGCTGGGCCTCACCGGCACCAAGCTGGGCTGCGATCGCGGCGCCTGCGCGGCCTGCACCGTGTGGCTCGATGGCGCACCGGTGTGCGCCTGCATGATGTTCGCGCACGACGCCGCCGGCCACCGCATCACCACGATCGAAGGCCTGGCGCGCGGCGATGCGCTGCACCCGGTGCAGGCGGCCTTCATCGCGCACGACGCGATGCAATGCGGCTTCTGCACGCCCGGGCTCGTGATGAGCTGTGCCGCGCTGCTCGAACGCGAGCCCGATCCCGATGCGGCGCAGGTGCAGGCGGCCATCGCGGGCCACCTGTGCCGCTGCGGCAGCTACCCGCATGTGGTCGACGCGACGCTGGCGGCCGCGGCGGCACGTCGCGCCGCAGGCGAGTGACGCGGGCGCGACGATGGCCACCACGCGCCAGGAGGAACGGCCCACCGGCATCGGCGGCGCGACGGGCACGGTGACGCGCGAGGTGCCGGCCGACGAGCCGCCGCCCTGGCCTGCGAACGACAGGCTGCGCTGCGTCGGCCAGGCCGTGCCGCGCCACGACGGCCGCGCCAAGGTCACCGGCCAGGCGCGCTACACGGTGGACGTGCGCCTGCCGGGCCTGCTGCACGCGCGCATGCTGCGCTCGCCGCATGCGCATGCGCGGGTGCGCCGGCTCGACCTGTCGCGCGCCGCGCAGCATCCCGGCGTGCGCGGCGTGCTGGCGCTGGTGGAGCCCGGCAACGCGGCGCGCGACCGCCTGCGCTACGTCGGCGCGCCGGTGGCCGCGGTGGCGGCGGTCGACGTGGCGACCGCCGAGCAGGCGCTGCGCCTGATCGCGGTGGACTACGAGCCGCTGCCGCATGTGGTGGAGCTCGACGCCGCGCGCGCCGCGTCGGCACCGCGGGTCTACGACGAGGGCGCGGCGCCGGGCGCCGACGGCTCGGGTTATCCGGCGCGGCCGGCTTTGCCGATAATGGGCAATGTACGCGGCCCGAGCATGGATCGGCGCGGCGATGTCGCTGCGGGTTTCGCGCAGGCCGACGTGGTCGTCGAGGCCGAGTACCGCACCCAGGTGCAGACCCATTGCTGCCTGGAGCCGCATGCGGTGGTGGCCGACTGGCGCGACGACGGGCTGACGATCCACATCTCGACGCAGTACACCGCCGGCGTGCGGCGCGAGGCGGCGCAGGCCTTCGGCCTGCCGCTGGCGAAGGTGCGCGTGGTGGTGCAGGCGATGGGCGGCGGCTTCGGCTCCAAGTCGTCGCTGGGCGCCTACGGGCGCGTGGCGGTGCAGCTGTCGCGCCAGGTCGGCGCGCCGGTGCGGCTGGTGCTCTCGCGCGAGGAGGAACAGCTGGACACCGGCAACCGGCCGGGCACCTGGCAGCGGCTGCGCCTGGGCGCGCGGCGCGACGGCACGCTGACGGCCATCGCGCTCACCTCGTACGGCACCGCCGGCATTGGCCTGGGCGCCGGCGTGGGCAATGTCGCCGAGGCGCTGTACAGCTGCCCCCACTTCGAAGGCGCGCAGCACGACGTGTTCACGCACGGCGGGCCGGGCAGCCCGATGCGCGCGCCGGGCAACGTGCAGGGCGCCTGGGCGATGGAGCAGGCCATCGACGAACTGGCCGACCGCCTGGGCCTGGACCCGCTGGCGCTGCGCGAGCGCATCGACCCGAGCCCGGTGCGGCGCGAGGAGCGCCGCATCGGCGCCGAGCGCATCGGCTGGGCGCGGCGCCACGCGCCCGGCGCCGATCCGGGCCCGGTCAAGCGCGGCATCGGTGTCGCGCAATCGATCTGGGGCGCCAACATCGTGCTCAACGCCGCCTGCGAGGTGCGCATCGCGCGCGACGGTTCGGTGCAGGTGGCCTCCGGCGTGCAGGACATCGGCACCGGCATCGGGACCGTGCTGGCGCAGGTGGTGGCCGAGGAGCTGGGCCTGGCGCCGCAGGACATCGACGTGCGCATCGGCGATACCGACCTGCCGCCCGGCCCGCCTTCGTACGGCAGCCTGACCACCGCCTCGATCACCCCGGCCGCGCGCACTGCGGCCTGGCGTGCGCTGCGCACGCTGGCCCGCACGGCGGCGCCTGTGCTGCAGGCGGCGCCGGACGAACTGGTCGCGCGCGACGGGCGGCTCGCGGTGCGCGGCGACGCGGCGCGCTCGATGTCCTTCGCCGAGGCCGCGGCGCGGCTGCCGGTGGAGCGCATCAGCGAAGTGGCCAGCCGCAGCGAGGACTACGGCGGCTTTCGCCAGCGCTTCGGCGACATGGCCCAGGCGCGCCAGGACCTGGGCGGCGTGCAGTTCGCCGAGGTGGCGGTGGACACCGAGACCGGCCTGATCCGGGTCGAGCGCGTGGTGGCGGTGCAGGACTGCGGGCGGCCTATCAACGCGCGGCAGATCGAGAGCCAGGTGCAGGGCGGCGTGCTGATGGGGCTGGGCTTCGCGCTGCTCGAGGAGCGCGTGATGGACCGCGCCAGCGGCCGCATGCTCAATGCCGACCTGGCGCACTACCGCTGCCCCGGCGCGGCCGACGTGCCGCGCATCGACGTGGTCGTGCTGGAAAACTACCAGGGCCGCAGCGCGACCGATGCCTACGGCATTGCCGAGCCGGCCAACATCGCCACCGCGGCGGCGATCGGCAATGCGGTGTTCAACGCCATCGGCGTGCGCCTGCGCGAGACGCCGATGAGGCCGGCGACCGTGCTGGCCGCGTTGGCCACGCTGGGGCGCCTGCCGGCGGGGAGGTGACGATGGAACCCTTCGCCCGGCTCGCCCCGGCCAGCGTCGAGCAGGCCGCGCGCGCGGCCACGGCCACGGTCGCCGGCCTGATGGGCGAGGCCGCGCAGGCGTCGCCGGCCGCCGCCGTGGTCAAGGCGGGCGGCATCGACCTGCTCGACCTGATGAAGCAGCAGCTGCTGAGCCCGGCCAGCCTCGTCGCGCTCGACGACATCGGCGAACTCGACCGCATCACCGAAGGCACGGGCGGCACGGGCCTGCGCATCGGCGCACGCGTGACGCTGCAGCGGCTGGCCGCCGATGCGGCGCTGCGCCGCCACTACCCGGCGCTCGCCCAGGCCGCCGAAGGCAGCGCGAGCCCGCAGATCCGCCAGGTGGCCACGGTGGCCGGGAACCTGCTGCAACGGCCGCGCTGCTGGTACTTCCGATCGCCGGCCTACCCGTGCCTGCGCAAGGGCGGCACGCATTGCTTCGCGCTCGGCGGGTGCAACGCCTACCACGCGGTCTTCGACAACCGGCCCTGCGCCATCGTGCACCCCTCGACGCTGGCCACGGCGCTGGTGGCGCTGAACGCCCGCATCGAGCGCATTGGCCGCAGCGGCGGGCCGCACGTCGAGCCGCTGGAGGACTTCTTCGTCGGCGTGCGCACCGATGCGCGGCGCGAGAACCGGCTGGCGCCGGGCGAGATCGTCACGGCGCTGCTGCTGCCCGCCGCGCCTGACGGCTCGCGCAGCGCCCACCTGCGGCTCAGCGAACGCCAGGCCTTCGACTGGCCGCTGGTGGACGTGGCCACGGTGCTGCAGCTCGACGCGCAGCAGCGCTGCCGCGCGGCCTCGGTGGTGCTCGGCGCGGTGGCGCCGGTGCCGCACCGTGCGCACGCCGCGGAGCAGCTGCTGCTCGGGCAGCGCATCGACGAAACCAGCGCCGCGCAGGCGGGCAAGGCGGCCCTCGACGGTGCTGCGCCCCTGGCCGGCAATGCCTACAAGCTGCCCTTGATCGAAACCCTGGTCAAGCGCGCCCTGCTACAGGCGTGCGCACAGCAGATGTGACCTGGAAAGCAACTTGATGCGACGCCGTCTGATGGGTCGCGCGGCGGCTTGCCGCTGATGCTCGCACCTGCCACGCGACGACGCGTTCACGACAGCGCCGGGAGCTTCGAGGCCATCTGGACCTTGCGGTCGAACTTGCGCCCATCGGCGATGAAGCTGCCATCTCCCACGGCATGCAGCATGCGCTTCTCCTTCCGCGCGATGTCCATGTAGGCCGCCACGCCTTCCAGGATGACGATGTCGTGCCTGGCGATCAGGTCGATCACCCTGCACTCGACATTGGCCAGGCACGCCGGGACCAGCGGCGCCTTGACGAAGCGGCCCGGCCGCGTCGCGAGGCCGAACTTCGCGAACTTGTCGGTGTCGGCCCCGGAGCAGGTGCCGATGCCGACCACCAGGTCGAGTTGGTCGGCCGCGGGAACGGCGATCACGCATTCGCGCGTCTCGCGCAGCGCCGCGAACGAGTGGTTCCACGCACCGGTCGTGATGGCGAACTTGGGCGTGAAGTCGACGACCATGGTCCACGAGATCGTCATGACGTTCGGGCGATGGCCGTCGTGCGTGGTCACCAGCACCACGGGGCCGGGCTCGAGCAGCGTGAAAGCCCGGCCAAGTTCCAATGCATGCATGCCTGATCTCCCTCTCCCGGCCTCGGATCGAGCGGCCGGTACGGGCAAAGCCGCCGGCGACCTAGGGTGGCGAGCCGCTGTGCCATCCCGCGGTGCCCAAGGCCGGCACGCGCAGCACCGGCTGCACGGTGGAGGCCAGCGTTCCGCGGCGCGCCGCTTCACGCTGCAGGCCGCGCTTGAAGACCTCGCCCAGCGCGGTCAACGGCGCGATCAGCGCGGGCAGGAGGTCATCGATGGAGAGCACACCGACCAATCGTCCGTCTCGATCGTGCACGAGCAGGCGCCGCACACCCTCGGTCCCCATCAGCAGCATCGCCCGCTCGACATCCGCGTCCGCCGCGATGCCCAGCGCCGGCTCCTGCACCAGGCGCGCGACCGGGACCGTCGATGCATCGGCGCCACGCGCCAGCACCTCGATGGCAAGGTCCCGGTCGGTGACGATGCCGATCACGTGCATGCCATCCGGCTGTTGCGCGGTGACGATGACGGCACCGACGTGCTGCTCGCGCATCGCCAACGCCGCGCGCTGCAGCGTTTCCGCGCCGTCGACGCTGACAATGCGCCGCGTACAGATCGACTCGACATTCATGATCCACTCCGAGCTGCCCGCCGAGGGCAGCCCGTTCATGCTGAATGGCCCCTCAGGCCTGCATGTTGAGCTCGGTCATCGAACCTCGAGTCGGGCCATGCGGTCGCAGGCCCGCAACGCGTCTCCGGACCGCGGTGACCATCGCCACGCAGATGCCCCACGCTGCCGGGCGCTGGCGCGGGCATTGCGGTCACTCAACGCCTGATCCCCGGGCCGGACTAGATTCGTTCGCGTCATCCGGAAGCATTGGCGCGGCCGCACGGCACCCTCGGCGCACAACTGGCAGGAACACGACGGAGACCACCATGCAGCTGGCGCTGGAGATCAGGTTCCTCGGTCTGGATGCCTGGCCCTTGGTCGAGGCCGCCGCCCGCGAGAAAGCCGCGCGGCTCGATCAATTCAGGGCAGACCTGATGGCCTGCCGGATCACGATCGAGGACGTCCATGTGGCCCGGGCGCCGAGGCCTGCTTCACCGGAGGTCGCATGGTCCCCCAAGACATCCGCATAGGTCCCCTCGGCCTGGCCGGCCAGCTCGTCGTGCCGGCGCATGCGCAGGGCCTGGTGCTGTTCGCGCATGGCAGCGGCAGCAGCCGCCTGAGCCCGCGCAACCGCTACGTGGCCGAGTCGCTGCATCGCCGGCGCCTGGGCACGCTGCTGTTCGACCTGCTCACCGAGGACGAGGACGCCGACCGCGCGAACGTGTTCGACATCGCGCTGCTGGCCGGCCGCCTGGTGCAGGCGATCGATGGCTGCGCGGCGCACGGCGAGCTGGTGGCGCTGCCGCTCGGGCTGTTCGGCGCCAGCACGGGCGCAGCCGCCGCCTTGGCGGCCGCGGCCGAGCGGCCGCGGTCGGTGCAGGCCGTGGTCTCGCGCGGCGGCCGCCCGGACCTGGCCGCGCCGGTGCTGGCGCGCGTGCGGGCGCCGACGCTGCTGATCGTCGGGGAGGCCGATCGCGAAGTGCTCGCGCTGAACCGTGACGCGCTGCGCCAGCTGGCCTGCGAGAAGCAGCTGCAGGTTGTGCCCGGCGCCACGCACCTCTTCGAGGAGCCGGGCACGCTGGAGCAGGTGGCCGATCTCGCCGGTGCCTGGTTCGCCACGCAGCTCGCGCGCCGCACGCCGTCCGCGGCATCGGGCACCGCCGCAGGGAACACGCCATGACCCTCAGCCCCTCGCGGCCCGCGCCGCGCACCGAGCGGCCCGCCGCCTTGCCCACGCAGCGCTGGCATCGCCACTACGGCCGCGGCGTGCCCTTCGACGTGGACATCGCCGGGATCCCGTCGGTGCGGCACCTGTTCACCGCGGCCGTCGCGCGCCACGGCCCGAAGCCGGCGTTCAGCAACATGGGCACCACGCTGAGCTTCGACGAGGTGCAGGCGCTGAGCCAGGCCTTCGCCAGCGGCCTGCGCCACGGGCTCGGCCTGCAGCGCGGGGAGCGGCTGGCGCTGATCCTGCCGAACGTGCTGCAGTACCCGGTGGCGCTGTTCGGTGCCTTCCTGGCCGGGCTGACGGTCGTCAACGTCAACCCGATGTACACCGCGCCCGAGCTCGAGCGGCAGCTGCTGGACGCCGGTGCCAGCGCCATCGTCGTGCTCGAGAACTTCGCCCACACCGTCGCGGCGGTGCAGGCGCGCTGCGGACTGCGGCATGTGATCGTCACGCGCATCGGCGACCTGCTGCCCGCGCCGAAAGCGCTGATCGCGAACTTCGTCGTGCGGCATGTGCGCCATGCCGTGCCGCCCTGGACGATGCCGCAGGCGGTGGCCTGGCACGAGCTGCTGCGCCAGGGCCATGCCTTGCCGGTGGGCGAGGTGCCGCTCGGCCCCGACGACCTGGCCTTCCTGCAGTACACCAGCGGCACGACCGGCGCGCCCAAGGGCGTGATGCTGACGCACCGCAACGTGGTCGCCAACGTGCGGCAGAACAACGTCTGGTGCGGCGAGGTCGTCCGGGAGGGCGAGGAGGTCGTCGCGACACCGCTGCCGCTGTACCACGTGCTGTCCTTGATGGTGAACCTGCTCGCCTACTTCAACTTCGGCGGCCACAACCTGCTGATCACCGATCCGCGCGACATCGCCGGCCTGCTGCACACGCTGGCGCCGAGCCGGTTCAGCGTGATCGTCGGCGTCAACACGCTGTACCGCGCGATGCTGGACGCGCCGGGCTTCGGCAAGGTCGACCTGCGCCACCTGCGCAGCTCGATCGCCGGCGGCGCGGCCGTGCAGCGCAGCGTGGCCGAGCGCTGGCAGGCCGCCACCGGCCGGGTCCTGGTGGAGGGCTACGGGCTCACCGAGGCCGGCGTGCTGGCCTGCAACCCGCTGGACAGCGCGGCCTGGTCGGGCGATGTCGGCCTGCCCTATCCCGGCACCGAGATCGAGATCCGCGACGAAGCCAACGTGGCCCTGCCGGCGGGCGAGGTCGGCGAGATCTGCGCGCGCGGGCCACAGGTGATGACGGGCTACTGGCAGCGGCCGGAAGAGACCGCGCGGGCCTTCACGCCGGACGGCTGGCTGCGCACCGGCGACCTGGGCACGATGGACAGCGAGGGCCGGCTGCGCCTGGTGGACCGCAAGAAGGACATGATCGTGGTGTCGGGCTTCAAGGTCTATCCGAGCGAGGTGGAGGACGTGGTGGCCAGCCATCCCGGCGTGGCCGATTGCGCGGTGATCGGCGTGCCCGACGAGCGTAGCGGCGAGGCGGTGCGGCTGCTCGTCGTCAGGGCCGATCCCGCGCTTGACGGCGCGGCGCTGGCGGCGCTGTGCCGCACACGCCTCGCGGCCTACAAGTGCCCGAGCGCGATCGAGTTCCGCACGGCGCTGCCGAAGACGCCGATCGGCAAGGTGCTCAAGCGCGGCCTGCGCGAGAGCGCGGCTGCGGCCTGACCTTGATCGTGCGCAACGCGGCGTGGCGGTGCGCCGCTAGAGTCGTTCCTGCCACCGCGCCAAAGGCATCGTCCGTTGAAGCGGCTGGGGTGCGAACCGAGGGCTGCATGGACTGCGGTCCGTCGTTCCGCGACGCGTGCGTCGCGGTCGCTACCCGAAGTGCAGGCGGACCTGCGCAAGCAGGACCCGCGGCGCGGTGGCCCCAGCCGCAGCAGCATGGCCGACCACTGGGAACACTTCGAGCACGGCGCGACTCAGCTGTCGTCGAGCGACGCGCGCACGACGGCCGCCAAGGCCTCGACCACGTCGACCATGCCCGGCTGGCACTTCACCAGCGACAGCCGTGTCGCCGGCAGCCGGGGCAGACCCAGCTGCGGCCCGGCCTCGGCGACATCCGGCGGCGCACCGAGATCCATGCGCGCGGTGACACCGGTGCCCGCTTGCACGGCCGCCCACATCGCCGGCACGCTGCCGGTGGTGAAGGCGATCTCGAAGGGCAGCTTCTCGCGCCGCAGCGCCTTGAGCGCGTCGTCGCGGTAGATGCACGGTTCCTCCAGCATCACCAGCGGCAGCGGCGCGCGGCGCTTCCAGGCCAGCCCCGGCGCAGCGAACCAGCGTGTGGGCCGGAGGTAGGCCGCCAGTGCGAGTTCATGGCGGCGGCGCCCGATCAGCAGCGCCAGGTCCAGCTGACGCTCCTGCACCTGGCGAACGATGACGTTGTTGCGTTCGATGACGGCATGCACCCGGACCCCGGCATGCCTCTGCCGGAAGCGCTGCAGCGTCGCGGCCAGCCGCGAGGAGGCGAAGTCCTGCGGCATGCCGAAGCGGACATCGCCCTGCACCGCCGCGCCGCGGACCGCGGCCATCGCCGCGGCGTCCAGCGCCAGCATCTGGCGGGCATGCGCCAGCAGCAGTTCGCCAGCCGGCGCCAGCACCATGCCGCGCGGCCCGCGCACGAACAGGCGGCGGCCGAGGCGATGCTCCAGGGCCGAGATCTGCAGGCTCACCGCTGAGGGCGTGCGCCCCAGGCTGCCCCCGGCGCCGGCCAGGGTGCCCTGCTCCGCCAGCGCCACGAAGGCGCGCAGGTAGCGATGAACCAGCCCTTCCAAGCGCGCCCCTTTCTGCCGATGCCGCCGGCCATTCTAGGCTTGAGTTTTTCTCAAGCCAGCGTTCCGCACTTCTCGCTGGTGGCCGGCCGCGCCGGTGCCTAAGCTGGCGCCAGGAGACGTCTCATGTACATGCTGCACTACGCGTTCGACCTGCCGCCCTCGTTCGACATGGGGGTGATCCGACGGCGCATCTCGGACAAGCGCCACCTGTTCGAGCGGCACGATGGCCTGGTGTGGAAGGCCTGGCTGCTGGCCGACAGCGCGCACGCCACGACGCCGGACAACTGCTACGCACCGGTCTACCTCTTCGAGCACGCCAGTGCCGCGCGCGACTTCCTGCTCGGTCCGCTGTACGCCGCGGTGACGCAGACCTTCGGCTGGGTGCGGCCCACCGCCGGTCCGCTGCTGGGCACCGCCAGGCCGCGCCTGCACGGCGCGCGCAGCTGCACGCTGGACATCGTCGACGTCCCCAGCCATGCGGCGCTGGTGGCGCACGGCGAGCGCCCGGTCCCGGCCGCCGAGGGCCTGCTCGCCCAGGCCTCGATGTTCGACGTGAGCAGGATGCAGGTGCGCCAGTTCCGGTTCTGGGACCGGGATGCCGCGCTGCTCGGGCGGGCCGCGGGTGGATCGACGGTCTTCGAGGTCGGTGCGATATCCGCGGTGGAACCGTTGCCGACATGAGGCCGCTGCGCGCTGCCGTGCCGCGCCTGGTGGCCCGCATCGACACGCTGACGCTGCGCGTCGGCGAAGCGGTGCGCTGGCTGACGCTGGCCATCCCGCTGGTCTGCGTGGCCTATGCCGCCGTGCGCAAGGCCTTCCACTGGGGGCACAACGGCCTCAGCGAACTGCAGTGGTACCTGTTCGCCTGCGTGTACCTGGTCGCCGCGGGCTACACGCTGCTGCGCCAGGCCCATGTGCAGGTCGACGTGCTGCGGCAGCGCCTCTCGCTGCGTGCCGGCTGCATCATCGACCTGCTGTTCCTGGGTCCGCTGGGCATGGTGTGCGTCTACCTGGCCTGTTCGTACTGGGCCTTCTGGACCGACTCTCTGCTGCGGCGCGAGGGACCCGAGGACGTGCTGGTCGGGCTGGAGCGCTGGCCGGTGAAGCTGGCGCTGTTCATCGGCTTCTCGCTGCTGGCCCTGCAATGCCTGGCCGAGGCGCTGCGGCGTGTCTGCGTCCTGCGCGGCTGGCTGCCGGCGTCGGTGCTGCTGCCGCAAGTGCAGCAGGCCGATGGCCGCTCCGATCAGGCGTCAGCGGCATGAGCAACGGACTGGTCGCGCTGATGTTCTTCAGCATGGCGGGCGCCTTGCTGCTGGGGTTTCCCGTCGGGCTGACGCTCGTCGTGCACGGCTTCGCCTTCACCTTGCTCGGGGCTGCACTGGACTTCTTCCCGCTGGCGATGGCGCAGGCCCACATGCTGCGGGTGTACGGCCTGCTGTTCAACGACATGCTGCTCGCCATCCCGTTCTTCACGCTGATGGGCCTGGTGCTGGAGCGCAGCGGCATCGCCGAGGAGATGCTGGGCGCCCTCTCCACCCTGCTGCAGGGGGCGCGCGGCGGGCTGGCGCTGGCCGTCATCATCGTCGGCACGGTGCTGGCGGCGACCACCGGCGTGGTGCAGGCCAGCATCATCCCGATGGGCCTGATCGCGCTGCCGGCGATGCTGCGCGCAGGCTATGCCCCGGGCCTGGCGGCCGGCAGCATTGCCGCAGCGGGCACGCTGGCGCAGCTGATTCCGCCGAGCCTGGTGCTGATCGTGATGGCCGATGCCACCGGCGTGCCGATCTTCCGCCTGTACGAGAAGGCGCTGGCGCCCGGCCTCCTGCTGGCCGGCCTGTACATGCTCTACGTGCTGCTGCTGACGCGCCTGCGGCCGGGCACGGCGCCGGCCCGTGCCGGAGCGCCGACCCTGCAGGCGGTGCGCGCAGCGCTGCGTGCACTGGCGCCGCCGGCCTTGATCATCGCGGCCACGCTGGGGTCGGTGCTGGCCGGCGTGGCCACGCCGACCGAGAGCGGCGGCTTCGGCGCCACCGCCTCGCTGGCGCTGGCCGCGGGCCGCCGCCGGCTCGGCCTGGCCGCGCTGCGGGCCGTGGTCGACAACACCACGCTGATCAGCTGCAGCACGCTGTTCGTGATGGTCGGCGCCACCTTCTTCACCTTGCCCTTCAACGCGATGGACGGCAAGACCTGGGTGAGCCAGATGCTGCTGCACCTGCCGGGCGGGCAGACCGGCTTTCTCGTCGCGGCGATGCTGCTGGTGTTCGGGCTGGCCTTCTTCCTCGACTACTTCGAGATCGCCTTCCTCGCGCTGCCGCTGCTGGTGCCCGCCGCCGTGGCGCTGGGCATCGACGCGGCCTGGTTCGCGGTGCTGGTGTGCATTGCGCTGCAGACCTCGTTCATGCATCCGCCCTTCGGGGTGGCGTTGTACACGCTGCGCTCAGTGGCGCCGCCGTCGTTCGACAGCCGGCACCTGTACCGCGGCGCCTGGCCCTTCATCGGCCTGCAGTTGCTGGCCGCGGCACTGGTCATCGCGTTTCCCGGCCTGTCCGTCGACCTGGGTGCGCGGCAGCCGCCGCCGCTGCCCGCCGATCAGGTCGAGAAGATCCTGATCGACTTCATCTCCGCGCCGAGTGCCGCCACTACGCCGGCACCACCAGGATCTTCCCCTGCCGCTCCCCCGCCGCCGCAGCCGCCACCGCTGCCTTGATCTGCTCGACGCGATAGGTCGCCTGCACCGGCGTGTGCAGCTTGCCGGCGGCAATCAGCCCGGCCAGCTCGGTCAGCAGCGCCATCTGCCTGGCCTGCGGCGCGCCGCGGTACCAGCGCGCGAGCCAGAAGCCCTTTAGCGTGACATCGCGGAACACCAGCTCGCGCGGCGACACGGTGCAGGGTTCGCCGCTCAGCGCACCGTAGTTGACGATCGTCGCGCCTTCGGCCAGCGTGGCGGCCAGGCGCATCGTGGCGCTGCCGCCCACCGCGTCGATGCCCAGCTGGATCGCAGCGCCGCCGGTGGCGGCCTTCACGCGCTCGGCCAGGTCCTCGCCGTCCACCAGCACCACGTCGCCGCCCAGGGCCTGCACGCCGGCGATGGCCGATTCACGGCGCACGATGTTCACGGTCTTGAAGCCGCGCAGCTTGGCCAGCTGCACCACGTAGCTGCCGACGCCGGAGTTGGCGCTGTTCTGGATCACCCAGTCGCCGGGCTGCAGGTGGGCAAAGTCGCTCAGCAGCAGCGCCGCGGTGGGCGGGTTCACGGTCAGCATCGCCAGCTGCTGCGGGTCGGCCTCGTTCGGCAGCGGCAGCAGGCGCGCGGCGGGCAGCACCGCATGCGTGGCCCAGGTGCCCGAGCCGGCCGGCAGCAGCACGGTCTGGCCGATGGCCGGGCCTTGCGTGTCCGGCCCGAGCTCGACGACGCGGCCCACGCCTTCGCTGCCGCCCGTGGCGGGCAGCGGCGGCAGGATGCCGTACTGGCCGGTCAAGGTCAGCACGTCGCTGGGGTTGATCGGCGCGGCCAGCACCGCCACCAGCGCCTGGCCGGTGGCCAGCACGGGCCTGGCGAAGGGCACGGCCTCGATCACGTCCTGCGGCACCGGGCCGCGGCGGGTGTACTGGGCTTTGAGCATCGGGGTCGTCATGTCGGTCTCCGGGGTCGTGTGGGTGCAATGACGGCATCGTAGGGACAAGCCCTTGTCAGCGGAATCCATCGCAATCGCCAAATTCCTTTGCCGTGCCGGCAACAATGGCCAGCGATGCCGGATGGAGGTCCACGATGGACAAGCTGCGTGCGCTGCAGTACCTGGTGAAGGTGGCGGACACCCTGAGCTTCTCGCGCGCGGCGCGGGCCTTCGGCGTGCCGGCCTCGTCGATCTCGCGCCGCATCAGCGACCTGGAAGCCGAGCTGGGCGTCGCGCTGCTGCACCGCACGACGCGCACCGTGCGGCTCACCGAACTGGGCGCGCTGTACCTCGAGCAGGTGCGTGCCGGCATCGCGCGGCTGACCGATGCCGACGAGCTGGTGGGCCAGCGCAGCAGCACGCCCAGCGGCCCCTTGCGCATCAGCGCCATGCCCAGCTACGGCCAGCTGCTGCTGATGCCGGCGCTGCAGGACTTTGCCGACCGCTATCCCGAGATCGTGCTCGACGTGCACCTGAGCGACGCGCTGGTCGACCTGGGCCGCGACCAGATCGACATCGCCATCCGCGGCGGCCGGCAGCCGCAGGACCGCATCGTCGCGCGCAAGCTCGACCCCAACCGCTTCATGCTCGCCGCCTCGCCGCGCTACCTGGCCGAGCACGGCACGCCGCAGACGCTGGACGACCTGCAGCACCACCGCGCGCTGATGTACCGCGGCCCGAACGCGGTGATCAAGTGGCAGGGCCTGGACGAGGACGGCTGGCGCGAGGTGCCGGTCACGCCAGCCTTCATCAGCAACGACGGCGCCGCGCTGCTGGCCATGGCGCGCCAGCACCGCGGCCTGGTGCTGCTGTCCGAATGGGGCCTGCGCACCGCATTGCACAGCGGCGAACTGGTGCCGGTGCCGCTGGCGCAGCCGCTGTCGGTGAACCGCGGTGGCGAAGCCGGCATCTACCTGCTCTACCTGCAGACGCGCTACCAGATCCCGAAAGTGCGCGTGGCCGTGGAATTCCTGCTGAACCGCCTGGGCCCGGGGGCGGGCGAAGACCCACCGGGCTGACGCGAGCGCGCACGCCAACGCTCGTTACCACGCCCGCTCCAACGCGACCTGCGCACAGTGGCTTCCGTCCGGTGAACGCACCGGCGCCCATCCACCCGAAGGAGCCACTGCCATGACAACCGCCACCACGACCCGCCGCGCCGACAACGGCGTCAACGTCGACGCACTGCTCACCGCCCGCGCCGCCCTGACCGATGCGCCCGAAGGCGCGCAGTTCACCTGGCGCGCCACCAGCCAGTGGGTCAACGGCACGCACAGCCGCGCCACCGTCGACGGCTTCTTCGGCCTGGGCCAGGAGCAGCGCCACCGCCGCAGCTTCGACTTCGACGTCGACCACCCCGAGATCTTCGCCGCCACCGACAACGGCGCCACGCCGGTGGAGCTGATGCTGGTGGGCCTGGCCGGCTGCCTCTCGGCCGGCATTGCCTCGGTGGCGCAGCACCGCAACCTCCAGCTGCACTCGGTGCGCGCCACCCTCGAAGCGGGCATGGACCTGCAGGGCGTGCTGGGCATCGACGAACGGGTGCGCAACGGCTTCGACGGCATCCGCGTGCACTACGAGATCGATGCCGACGCCACGCCCGAGCAGATTGCCGCGCTGGTGGCGCAATCGCAGAAGCGCTCGGCGGTGTTCGACATCATCGCCAACCCCACCGACATCCGCGTCACCAGCAGCAAGGCCTGAGCATCGTGCGCGGCACGCCTCGTTCGGTCGACGTCGTCATCGTCGGCGCCGGCCACTGCGGTCTGGCGATGAGCCAGGCGCTCACCCAGCGCGCGGTCGACCATGTGGTGATCGAACGCGGCGAGGTGGCCCACGCCTGGCGCACCGAACGCTGGGACTCGCTGCGCCTGCTGACGCCGAACTGGCTGTGCCGCCTGCCCGGCCAGGCCTATGCCGGCAACGATCCCGACGGCTACATGGGCGCCGCCGACGTGGCCGCGTTCATCACGCGCTATGCCGAACGCATCCGGGCCCCCCTGCAGACCGGCACCACCGTGCTGCGCGTGGCCGCAGCCGCAGGCGGCTACCGCGTGCACACGACCCAAGGCGACTGGCACTGCCGCGCCGTGGTGCTGGCCAGCGGCGCCTGCCGCCGCCCGGCGCTGCCACCGCTGGCCGCTGCCGTGCCGACCACGGTCGCGCAATTCACCACCCTGTCCTACCGCCGGCCCGCGCAGCTGCCGCCGGGTGGCGTGCTGGTGGTCGGCGCCTCGGCCAGCGGGCTGCAGCTGGCGCAGGAGCTGCAGCGCAGCGGCCGCCCGGTGCTGCTGGCCTGCGGCGAGCAGGTGCGCCTGCCGCGGCTGTACCGTGGCCGCGACGTGCAGTGGTGGCTGCTGGCCAGCGGCGTGCTGGACCAGCGCGTCGAAGACGTCGACGACCCGCAGCGCGCGCGCCGCCTGCCCTCGCCGCAGCTGATCGGCAGTGCCGAGCGGGCGACGCTGGACCTCAACGCCGTTCAGCAGCAGGGCGTCGAAGTCTGCGGCCGCCTGGCCGGCGTCCGTGGCACGCAGGCCCTGTTCTCGGGCGGCCTGGGCAACGTCTGCCAGCTGGCCGACCTGAAGATGAACCGCCTGCTCGATGGCTTCGATGCCTGGGCCGCCGCGCAGCGGCTGGAGGCCGAGGTCGACGCCGTCGAGCGCTTCGCGCCGACCGTCGTCCGCACCACGCTGCGCCTGCAGGCCGAACTCGGCACCGAGCTGCGCAGCATCGTCTGGGCCACCGGCTACCAACCCGACTTCCGCTGGCTGGACCTGCCGTTGTTCGACCGCCGCGGCCGGCTGCGCCACGACCGCGGCATCGTCAGCGATTCGCCGGGCCTGTACGTGCTGGGCCTGCCGCTGCTGCGCCGGCGCAAGTCCAGCTTCCTCCACGGGGCCGAAGACGATGTGCGCGAGATCGCCGCCCACCTGTTCGGGCACCTGGCCGCCTGCGCGTTGCACCCGGCTTGACGCCCTGCCCGGCCCGCGCGCCCAATGCCGACGATGAAGGCCCCCGCTGCACCTCGACTGCGCGTGCGCCTGCTCGGCGAGCTCGAGCTGCGCAGTGCCGATGGCGCGCTGCGGCCGCTACCGCCCTCGCGCCGCACCCGCGCGCTGCTGGGCTACCTGGTGGCCACCGGCACACCGCAAGCACGCACCGCCCTGTGCGACCTGCTGTGGGACGGCCCCGACGACCCGCGTGCCGCACTGCGCTGGAGCCTGACCAAGCTGCGCGCGGTGGTCGACGACGAAGCGCAGCCGCGCCTGCAGGCCGACCGCGAGCGCGTCGCCTTCGAGGCCCGCGGCTGCGACATCGACTGCACCCAGGTGCGCGTGCTGCTCGAACGCGGCCCGCTGAACGAGCAACCCATCGCCGCGCTCGAGTCGGCCGCGCAGGCCCTGCAGGGCGAGTTCCTCGACGGGCTGGAGCTGCCGGCCTGCTACCGCTTCCACCACTGGGTCATGGCCGAACGCGAACGCTTCGGCCGCCTGCGCCGCGCCGTGCTGGAGACCTTGGTCAGCCGCCTCACCGGCGAGCCGCAGCGCGCGCTGCCGCATGGCCGCGCGATGGTGGCCGCCGACCCACTCGCCGAAGGCGCGCATGCCACGCTGGTGCGGCTGCTGGCCGCCGCGGGCCGCTACCCCGAGGCCGAGCGCCACTACGCCTGGGCGCGCGAGCTGCTGCGGCGAGAGCTGGCGCTGCCCGATGGCGGCCTGCTCGACGACAGCATCCGCAGCGTGCGGCGCCAGCAGCGCCTGGCGATGACCACGCCGGCCAGCGAAGCGCCGCGCGAGCCCTCGCCCGAGACCCCGCCTGCCGGGGCCCGCACCGGGTTCGCGGCCTGGGCAGCCGGGCCGTCGTCTGCGGCCGCCGCGCTGTTCGGGCGCGACGAGGAGTGCCGCGCCATTGACGCGGCCATCGCCGCACCCGCCACCGCGCCGGTGCTGCTGTTCACCGGCGAGCCCGGCATCGGCAAGACCCGGCTGCTCGATCACCTGGCCGAGCGCGCCGCGGCCACTGGCCTGCGCCTGATCCGCGCGCGCTGCTTCGAGGCCGAGATGCTGCGCCCCTACGGCGTGTGGCTCGATGCGCTGCGTGCCCTGGCCACCGGCGATGCCGACGTCGCGCTGCTCGCCCGCATCCGCCCGCTGCTCGGCGGCAATGCCGGCCCGGGCAACACCGGCCCGGGCGAAGGCGGCCACAGCCGCGAGCAGCTGTTCGAGGCCACCGCCGCGCTGCTGGCCGCCCTGGCGCAGCAGCAGCCGATCGCCCTGCTGGTGGACGACCTGCAGTGGATCGACGATGCCTCGGCCGCGCTGCTGCACTACGTCGCGCGCCGCCTGGCCGATCCGCCGCTGCCCCTGCTGCTGGCCGCGGCCGCGCGCGCCGGCGAGGTCGACGACAACGCCGGTGCCAAACGCCTGCTGTCGCTGGGGCGCGCGCGTGTGCTGCAACACCAGCGGCTCGGCCCGCTGGATGCGCAGGCCGTGCGCCGGTGGCTCGGCGACCAGCTGGCCGATGCGGACCAGGCGCTGCGCGACAGCGGCGGCAACCCGCTGTACCTGAGCGAGCTGGCCCGCGCGCAGGGCCGTGGCGCGGCGCAGGCGGAGCCTTCGCTCCAGGCCCTGATCGACGAGCGCCTGCGCATGCTGGACGAGCCGGCGCAGGACCTGCTGGGCTGGGCCGCCGCGCTGGGCAGCGAGTTCCGCGCCGAATGGCTGGCCGAGGCCACTGCGCTGCCGGTGGCCGAGGTGCTGGGCCGCATCGCCCAGTTCGAGCGCCGCGGCCTGCTGCGCGCCACCGAGGCAGGCGGCTTCGACTTCGTCCATGGCCTGGTGCGCCAGCAGGTGTACCGCGCGCCGGCCACGCCCCGCCGGCGCGCGCTGCACCGGCAGATCGCCCGCATGTTCACCAGCGCCAGCCGCGACGACCCCTGGCTGCACGGCGCCGTGGTGCACCACGCCAGCCTGGCCGGCGACGCGCTGCCCGCCGCCCGCGCGGCGCTGGCGGCCGGCGAGCACTGGCTGCGCGCGTTCGCGAATGTCGAGGCCGCGCAGGTGGCCGAGCGCGGCCTGGCCCTGCTGGACGAGCTGCCCGCTAACGCCGAAAAGGCGCGTCTTGAGATCGGCCTGCTGCGGCTGCGCGTGGCCGCCGCGGCCACCGGCGCGCGCCGGCTGCCGCCGCTGGCGCCGCGCATCGAGCAGGCCATTGCCGCGGCCGAGGCGCTGGCGCTGCACACCGAGGCCGGCGCGGGCTGGGAGATCCTGGCTTTCTGGCGCCAGCAGGCCGGCGACGCGGCCGGCGCGCAAGCCGCCACGCTGGCCGCCGAGCGCTGCACGCGCCGCGCCGACGACATCACCCGCTGCCAGCAGCTGGCCAACACCGCCCGCTGCCTGATCGACATCGAGGCCGACGATCAGCGCGGGCGCGCGCTGCTGGCCGACGCCGCCGCGCTGGCCGCGACGCTGCAGCTGCCGGTGATGGAACTGGAATGGGGTCGCGGCCTCGTCGCGCGGGCCGATGGCGACGCGCCAGCCGCGTGCGCCGCGCTGGCCCGTGCCGTGGCGCTGGCGCGTGCGGCCGCCAACCACTGGCGCGAATGCGAATGCATGCTGGCGCTGGCGACGGTGGAATACGAGCTGGGCCGCCACGACGAGCTGCTGGTCCACCTGGGCGAAGTGGCCCGCGCCGCGCAGCGCATGGGCGAAAGCCAGGTGCCGTTCGCCGACGCGCTGGCCGCCCTGGTCCGCCTGCAGCGGGCCGAGCCGGGCGCGGCGGCCGCACTGCAGGCGGCGCTGGACGCGCTGCGTGAACGCGACGACAAGGCCCGCCTGGCCTATGCGCTGAATGCAGCGGCCACGCGGGCACTGGCCGCCGGCAACAAGCCTGAAGCCGCGCGGCAGGCCGCCGAGGCGCTGGCCGCCGCCACCGCGGTGCGCCGCGCCAGCCAGATCACCCGCGCGCAGGCGACGCTGGCCGCCGCCGCAGCGCCTGGACCCCGCCCGTTCCACCACGCCGACAGGA
>NZ_JBGAGA010000093.1:0-21518 GCF_044226965.1 Aquabacterium sp.
CACCGACGCCGGCCGCGCCAAGCGCGCCGAGGCGCAGCGCCATTGGCGCGTGGCGCAGGAATCGCTGAACGAGCGCCTGGGCCTGGCCCGGGTGAAGGCGCTGCATGCGCTGATCGACGAATCGCTGGCCTGCCTGGCCGACCCCGCATCCGATGGAGACGACGATGAGCAGTAACGCTTCGGCGGCCGCACGCGCACCGGGCGCCCGCTCGCGTTCATGGCCGGTGTGGCTGGTGCTGCTGGCTGCCGCCGGCACCTTTGCGTTGACGATGGGCACGCGCCAGACCATGGGCCTGTTCCTCGGCGACCTGAACACCGCCACGCGGCTGGGCCTGGGCCAGATCAGCCTGGCCTTCGCGTTCGGCCAGCTCTGGTGGGGGCTGACGCAGCCCTTCGCCGGCGCGATGGCTGATCGCGTCGGCGCCGGTCGCGTGCTGTTCATCGGCGTGCTGCTGGTGGCGCTGGGCACCTTTCTCACGCCCTTCATGACGACGACGGCCGGGCTGATCTTCGCCATCGGCATGCTGGCCGCGGGTGGCGCCGGCATGGCCGGCCCGGCGGTGCTGATGGCCACCACCGCGAGGTTGATCCCGGCCAGCCAGCGCGGCCTGGCCACCGGCATCGTCAATGCGGGCGGCTCGACCGGCCAGTTCCTGATGGCGCCAATTGCCGGCGCGCTGCTGGTCGCGCTGGGCTGGGTCAACGCGATGCAGTTGATGGGCCTGCTGGTGCTGCTGGCCCTGCCGGCGGCCTATGTGCTGAAGGGTGGCGCCGTGGCGGCGGTCCCGACCAGCCCTGCAGCCGCCAAGCCGGTGGGCGCGCGTGCGGCCATCGGCCAGGCGCTGCGCCACCCGAGCTATCTGATGCTCGCGGCCGGCTTCTTCGTCTGCGGCTTCCACGTCGCGTTCCTGGCCACGCACCTGCCGGGCGTCATCGCGGCCTGCGGGCTGCCGGTGCAGTACGGCGCCTGGTCGCTGGCGATGCTGGGGCTGTTCAACATCGTCGGCAGCGTGCTGATGGGCTGGGCCGTCGGCCGCTGGCGCATGAAGTCGCTGCTGTCGCTGGTGTACGCGGCGCGCGCCGTCGCGGTGCTGGCGTTCCTGCTGGCGCCCAAGAGCGGCGTGGTGCTGCTGGTGTTCGCGGCGGTGATGGGGCTGACCTTCCTGTCCACCGTGCCGCCCACGGCCGGGCTGGTGGCCAAGTTCTTCGGCGTGCAGAACATGGCCATGCTGTTCGGCATGGTGATGCTCACGCACCAGGTGGGCGGCTTCCTCGGCGCGTTCCTCGGCGGCAAGGTGTTCGAGGCCACCGGCAATTTCGACCTGGTCTGGTACATCGACATCGTGCTGGCCGTGGGCGCGGCACTGATCCACCTGCCGATCCGCGAGGCTCGCCCGCAGCCCGCGGCCGTGGCGGCCTGAACCGGCGCCGGGACGCAGCGCATGAGCGGCGCCGACACGCTGAACCCGCGGACCCGTGCGCTGCTGCAGGCGCCGATCGTGCCGACCCTGCTGAAGCTCGGCGCGCCCAACGTGCTGGTGATGCTGGCGCAGGCCGGCGCCGGGCTGATCGAGACCTGGTTCGTCGGCCGCCTGGGCACCGACGCGCTGGCCGGCATGGCGCTGGTGTTCCCGGTGGTGATGCTGATGCAGATGACCTCGGCCGGCGCGATGGGCGGCGGCATCGCTTCGGCCATCGCCCGGGCGCTGGGTGCGCGGCGGCGCGAGGATGCCGATGCGCTGGTGCAGCAGGCGCTGTGGATCGCGCTGGGCTTTGCCGCGGTGTTCATGGTCGGCGCGCTGCTCGGTGGGCGCTGGCTGTACAGCCGCATGGGTGGCACCGGCGCCGCACTCGACGCAGCGCTGACCTACTCGCACTGGGTCTTTGCCGGCGCCGCGCTGGTGTGGGTCTTCAATTCGCTATCGGCCGTGATACGCGGCACCGGCAACATGGCGGTGCCGGCCATCGTCGTGGTGGTCGGCACGGTGGCGCTGGTGCCGCTGTCGGCGCTGCTGATCTTCGGCTGGGGGCCGCTGCCGGGCCTGGGCGTGGCCGGTGGCGCGATCAGCCTGCTGCTGTACTACGCGGCCGGCAGCCTGGCGCTGCTGCTGTACCTGCGCTCGCCGGCCAGCGGGCTGCGGCCGCACTGGCGGCGCCTGGTACTGAAGCTGGCGCTGTGCTGGGACATCCTGCGCGTGGGCCTGGCCGGCTCGGTGTCGACCGTGGCCACGAACCTCGCGATCGGCCTCACCACCGCGCTGGTCGGCCGCTTCGGCACCGCTGCGATTGCGGGTTATGGCACCGCCGCGCGGCTGGAGTACCTGCTGGTGCCGCTGGTCTTCGGCCTGGGCGCCCCACTGGTCGCGATGGTGGGCACCAGCATCGGCGCGAAGCAGCATGAACGGGCCTTGCGTGCGGCCTGGACCGGCGCGCTGCTGGCCTTCCTGATGACCGAGGCCATCGGCCTGTGGGCAGCGGCCTTCCCGCAGGCCTGGCTGCGCCTGTTCACCCAGGACCCGCAGATCATCGAGGCCGGCGCCGTGTACCTGCGCGCGGTCGGTCCGGTCTACGGCTTCTTCGGCCTGGGCCTGGTGCTGTACTTCGCGTCGCAGGGCGCGGGCCGGCTGATGTGGCCGGTGGTCGGCAACATCGCACGGCTCGCCGTCGCCGCGGCGGGCGGCTGGCTCGCGCTGCGCGCGGGCGGTGGGCTCACGGCGCTGTTCGTCGCTCAGGCCGCGGCCTTGATGGTCTATGGCCTGCTCAACGTCAGCACCGTGGCCGGCGGTGCGTGGTTCGGCCGCGTAGGCTGGCCGCGCAGCACCCGCGGGCTGCTGCGGCGGCTGCAGGCCTAACCCGTGTTGCGCAAACCGGCCGCAATGCCGTTGATCGAGATGTGGATGCCACGCTGCACCCGCTCGTTGGCGGGGTCGCCTTCCTTGCGCTGGCGGTAGCGCCGCATCAGCTCGACCTGCAGGTGGTTCAGCGGGTCGAGGTAGGGGAAGCGGTGCTCGATCGAGCGCGCCAGCGCCGGGTTGCTCTGCAGCCGCTCGCTTTCGCCGGTGATGAGCGACAGCGCGGCCTGCGTGCGTTCCCATTCGGCCCGGATCGCCGCGAAGATGCGCTTGCCCAGGCGCTTGTCCTCGACCAGCTCGACATAGCGCGCCGCGATGCGCAGGTCGCTCTTGGCCAGCACCATGTCCAGGTTCGACAGCAGCGTGCGGAAGAAGGGCCACTGCCGGTGCATGCGTTGCAGCAGCTCGAGCTTGGTCTTGCGCTCGGCGCCGCTGCCCAGGTACTGCTCGATCGCCGAGCCGAAGCCGCACCAGCCCGGCAGCGCCACGCGGCACTGGCCCCACGAGAAGCCCCAGGGAATGGCGCGCAGGTCTTCGATGGCCCGCGTGGCCTTGCGCGAGGCCGGGCGCGAGCCGATGTTCAGCTCGGCGATCTCGCGGATCGGCGTGGCCGAGAAGAAGTAGTCGGTGAAGCCGTTGGTCTCATACACCAGCGCGCGGTAGGCGGCGTAGCTGGCATCGCTGATCGCGGCCGCCGCTTCGAGGAAGGCCTTCGGCGCGCTCTTGGTCGGGTGCAGCAGCGTGGCTTCCAGCGTGGCGGCCACCAGGGTCTCGAGGTTGCGGCGGCCGATCTCGGGGTTGGCGTACTTCGAGCCGATGACCTCGCCCTGCTCGGTGAGGCGGATCTGGCCCTTCACGGTGCCCGGCGGCTGCGCCAGGATGGCCTGGTAGCTCGGACCGCCGCCGCGGCCCACGGTGCCGCCGCGGCCATGGAACAGGCGCAAGGTGATGCCAGGGTCCTGGCTCAAAGGCTCGAAGACGGAGACCAGCGCGAGCTCGGCGCGGTACAGCTCCCAGTTGCTGGTGAAGAAGCCGCCGTCCTTGTTGCTGTCGCTGTAGCCGAGCATGATGTCCTGCTCGCCGCCCGAGCGCTTGACCAGCTCGGTGATGCCCGGCAGCGCGTAGAACTTGCGCATGATCTCCGAGGCGTTGCGCAGGTCGCCGATGGTCTCGAACAGCGGCACGACGATCAGCGCATTGGTCGCGCCATCGTCCAGCGTGCCGGTGAGCAGGCCGCTCTCTTTCTGCAATAGCAGCACCTCGAGCAGGTCGCTCACGTCTTCGGTGTGGCTGATGATGTAGTGGCGCAGCGCCTCGCGGCCATACAGCGCCAGCATCTCCACCGCGGTCTCGAAGATCGCCAGCTCGCCTTGCGCCAGCTCGCTGTAGGCCGCGCCGCGCACGCGCAGCGGCCGCGCGTCATTCAGCAGCTGCAGCAGCAGGGCGCGGCGGGCGCCTTCGTCCAGCGCGTTGTAGTCCGGCTCGATGCGGGCCACCTTCAGCAGCTCGGCCACCACCGCCTCGTGCTTGTCCGAGCTCTGGCGCAGGTCGACCGTGGCCAGGTGGAAGCCGAACACCTGCACCGCGCGCTGCAGCGGCGCGAGGCGCGGGCCGATCAGCGCCTGCGCATGGTGTGAACGCAGCGAGTCGGCCACTACCTGCAGGTCGGCGAGGAATTCCTCCGGGCCGCGGTAGGGCTTCTGCGGCGCCACCGCATGGCGCAGCGCCTCCGTGCCGGTGAGCTCCTGCAGCGTGGCGGCCAGGCGCGAATACACGCCGATCAGCGCGCGGCGGTAGGGCTCGTCCTCGCGGTGCGGGTTGCGGTCGGGCGAGGCCTCGGCCAGCGCATGCATCGCCGGCGTCACCGGTGCCAGCATGTTCGAAGTGGAGAGCTCGGCGCCGAGCTCGTGCACCTCGGTCAGGTAGAAGCGCAGCGCCATCTCGCTCTGGCGGGCCAGCGCGCGCTTCAGCGTTTCGGCGCTGACGTTCGGGTTGCCGTCGCGGTCGCCGCCGATCCAGTTGCCCATGCGCAGGAAGCTCGGCACCTCGTGGCCCTTCAGCGATTCCTCGATCTCGCGGTACAGCTTCGGGATCTGGCGCAGGAAGGTGCTCTGGTAGTAGCTCAGCGCGTTCTCGATCTCGTCGGCCACCGTCAGCTTGGTGTAGCGCAGCATGCGCGTCTGCCACAGCTGGGTGACGCGGGCGCGCAGCAGGTCCTCGTTCTCGCGGCGCTCGCGCTCGGTGTGCAGTTCGTCGCGCTGGCCCACCAGTTCGGCGATGGCGCGCTCGGCGTCCAGGATGCTCTTGCGCTGCACCTCGGTGGGGTGGGCGGTGAGCACCGGCGCGATGTAGGCGTGCTGCAGCGTCTGCGCCACGTCGGCCGCGCGGATGTCGGCCTTGTGCAGGCGCTCGAAGCTCATCGCCAGCGAACCTTCCTGCAGGTGGCCCTCGCGCTCGTGGTGCAGGCGGCGGCGCACGTGGTGGCGGTCTTCGGCGATGTTGGCCAGGTGCGAGAAGTAGCTGAACGCGCGGATCACGCTGACGGTCTGGTCGCCCGACAGGTTCTTCAGCAGCCGGTCGAGCACGCGGCCGGCCGAGGCGTCCTTCTTCAGCCGGTAGGCCACCGACAGCTGGCGCACCCGCTCGATCAGCTCGAAGGCTTCCTTGCCTTCCTGCTCGCGGATCACGTCACCCAGGATGCGGCCGAGTAACCGGATATCGTCGACCAGGGGCTTGTTCTTGGCTGCGGCGTCCTGGGCATCCAGGCGGGAAGCCGGTGACGGTGTGTCGGACGGGCTGCGCGGCTTGGACGTCGTGCGGGGCATGAGAGGGGCTCCGTGGTGTAACCGAGTTACCAATCGGCGGGTGGCGCATGGTAGCAGCAGGCAACGGCCAGCGCCAAGGTCCCTAGCGATAATCGGGCCACCATGTTGAACCCCCAGCTCACTTCATTCGCGCCCCCCGTGGGGGGCTTCGTGTCCTTCGGGCGGCCGGGCGGACACGAATGACGACCCCCCTCCTGATCGCCACCCGCGAGAGCCGACTCGCGCTGTGGCAGGCCGAGCACGTGCGCGCGCTGCTGGGCCAGCGCTTCGGCCTGGACGTGCAGCTGCTGGGCATGACCACCCGTGGCGACCAGATCCTCGACCGCAGCCTGTCCAAGGTTGGCGGCAAGGGCCTGTTCGTCAAGGAACTCGAAGTGGCGCTGGAGGAAGGCCGTGCCCACCTGGCCGTGCATTCGCTGAAGGACGTGCCGATGGAGCTGCCCGCCGGCTTCGTGCTGGCCGCGGTGCTGGAGCGCGAAGACCCGCGCGACGCCTTCGTCTCGAACCGCTACGCGGCGCTGGACGAGCTGCCGCAGGGCGCGGTGGTCGGCACCTCCAGCCTGCGCCGCGTGGTGCAGCTGATGAACCTGCGGCCCGACCTGCGCATCGAGCCGCTGCGCGGCAACCTCGATACGCGGCTGCGCAAGCTGGACGACGGCGGCTACGACGCGATCGTGCTCGCCGCCGCGGGCCTCATGCGCCTGGGCCTGGCGGCGCGCATCCGCGCCCGCTTCGACGCCGCGCAGATGACGCCGGCCGCCGGCCAGGGCGCGCTGGGCATCGAGGTGCGCGCCTCGGCCCAGGCCCTGCGCGACCAGCTGGCGCAGCTGACGCACACCCCCACCTGGCTGGCCGCGCATGCCGAGCGCGCGGTGTCGCGCAGCCTGGGCGGCAGCTGCAGCATGCCGCTGGCGGCCTACGCCACCTGGCAGGACGGGACGCTGGTGCTCGATGCCGCGCTGGGTCATCCGGTGGAACCGACGCGGCCGCTGCTGCGCACGCAGGTCCGTGGCCAGCCGGTCGATGCCGCGGCGGCCACCGCGCTGGGCGAGCAGGCCGCGCAGCAGCTGCGCGCGCTGGGCGCGGCCGGCTACCTGGCGAGCGGTGGCTGACGGCACGCCCGCGCCCGGGGCCGCACCGCTGCTGCTGGTGACGCGGCCGCCGGCGCAGGCCGACGAGTGGGTGGCGCAGCTGGCCGCGCGCGGCATCGCGGCGCAGGCCCTGCCGCTGCTGGGCATTGCCGATGCACCGGACCCGGCCGCGCTGCGGGCCGCCTGGGCCGGCCTGGCCGACCAGCAGCTGGCGATGTTCGTCAGCCCCAGCGCGGTCGAGCGCTTCTTTGGCCAGGCACCCGCGGCAGCGCAGTGGCCGGCCGGCACCTGGGCCGGCAGCACCGGGCCGGGCACCTCGGCCGCGCTGCTGCGCGCCGGCGTGCCGGCCGCGGCCATCGTCTCGCCACCGCAGGACGAGGCGCGCTTCGACTCCGAGGCGCTGTGGCGGCAGCTGCAGCTGCGGCGCGACTGGCGCGGCGCCCGGGCGCTGATCGTGCGCGGCGAAGGCGGCCGCGACTGGCTGGCCGAGACCTTGCGCCAGCATGGCGCGCAGGTGCACTTCGTCGAGGCCTACCGCCGCACTGCACCGGTGCTGACGGCGGCGCAGCAGGCCCTGCTGCAGCAGGCGCTGGCGCAGCCGGCGCTGCACCTGTGGCACTTCAGCAGCAGCGAGGCCGTGCACCAGCTGCCCGCGCTGGCGCCGGGTGCGCAGTGGTCGCGCAGCCGGGCGCTGGCCACCCACCCTCGCATCGCGCAGGCCGCGCGCGACATCGGTTTCGGCGCCGTGCAAGCCGTGGACGTGGGGGTCGACGCGGTCGCGGCGCACATCACCCGATCGATACAATCCGCGCGACCGTGAACGACACCGCTTCGACCCCCGAGAGCGGCCCCGCCGCCGGGGCCGGTGCGGATGCCGCGACAAGCCCCGCCGCAGCGCCCGCGTCCGCCATGCCGGCGGCCACCGGCATCGGCCCGGCCGCAGCGCCGGCCGTGGTCAGCGTCTCGCAGCGCAGCCTCCTGATCGGTGCCGTCGTGGCCGGCGCCTTCGCGGTGGCCAGCCTCACGCTGGCCATCTACACGCAGCAGCGCGTCAAGACGCTGGAGCAGGAGCTGGTGCGCCGCCAGCAGGACAGCCAGAGCCAGGCCATCGAGGCCAGGGCCGTGGCCAAGCAGGCCCAGGAAGTGGCGCATGCGGCCGAGGCCAAGGTCGCGGTGCTCGAGGGCCGCGTGGCCGAGAACGCGCTGCAGCGCAGCCAGCTCGAGGAGCTGATCCAGCAGCTGTCACGCTCGCGCGACGAGAACGTGCTGGCCGATGTCGAGCAGGCCATCCGCGTCGCGGTGCAGCAGACCTCCATCACCGGCAGCGCCGAGCCGCTGATCAACGCGATGCGCCAGGGCGAGGAGCGGCTGGCGCGCATCAACCAGCCGCGGGTCGAGCGCGTGCGCCGGGCGCTGGCGCGCGACATCGACCGTGTCAAGGCCGTGTCGCTGACCGACATCGCCAGCCTGACCATCAAGCTCGACGAAGCGGTGCGCATGGTCGACGACCTGCCGCTGCTGTCGCAGCCCGAGCGGCGCGTGGCCGCGGCGCCGGCCGCAGCCGCCGCAGCCGCCTCGGCCGCCGCCCGGCCAGCCAGCAGCGGCCGTGCCGCCGAATGGATGCAGCGCGCGGCCGAGGGCTGGCACCAGGTCAGCGGCCGCGTGTGGGACGAGGTGCGTTCGCTGGTGCGCGTGACCCGCATCGCCAACCCCGAGGCGATGCTGGTCTCGCCCGAGCAGGCCTGGTTCATGCGCGAGAACCTGAAACTGCGCCTGATGAACGCCCGGCTGGCGTTGATGTCGCGCCAGTTCGACACCGCCCAGGCCGACCTGCGCGATGCCCAGGGCGCCCTCGAGCGCTATTTCGACCGCAGCTCGCGCCGCGTGGTGACCTCGACCGAGCTGGTGCGCCAGGTCGCCAGCCAGTCTCGGCAGCTGGCGGTGCCGCGACCGGACGAGACGCTGGCCGCCATCGCGGCCGCGCAGGCCGGACGTTAGGCAGCATGCGCACCGTCATCTGGCTGGTGCTGCTGTTCGTCGTCGCGGTGGTCGCCGCGCTGACGCTGGGCGACAACGACGGCCTGGCCTCGTTCTACTGGGGTCGCTGGCGGCTGGACATGTCGCTGAACTTCTTCGTGCTGGCGGCGCTGGGCGTCGGCTTCGTCGTGATGTCGGCAGCGCAGGCCATCAGCGCGCTGGTGGGCCTGCCGGCGCGCGCACGTGAATGGCGTGCGCTGCGGCTCGAACGCGCCGCGCAGGCCGCGCTGCGCGAGGCGCTGACCGAATACTTCGGCGGCCGCTACACCCGCGCGTACAAGGCCGCGCAGCGCGCCCTGGCCATCCGCGACGATGCCGCCGGCGTCACCGCCGAGCGCGACTTCCAGCTGCTGGCCACGCTGCTGGCCGCCGGCAGCCTGCACAAGCTGCAGGACCGCGGCCGGCGCGACGAGCTGCTGCGCCGCTTCATCGTGCCGGGCCAGCGCCCCAACACGCCGGTGGACGAGGGCGCCCGCCTGCTGGCCGTCGAATGGGCGCTGGACGACCGCGATGCCGGCCGCGCCGAAGCCCTGCTGGCCGAGCTGCCGCCCGGCGTGGCCCGCCGCACGCAGGCGCTGCGCCTGAAGCTGCAGGCCGCGCGGCTGGCGCGCCGGCCGCTCGAGGCGCTGCACACTGCGCGCCTGCTGGCCAACCACCAGGCCTTCTCCACCGTCGCGGCCCAGGGCCTGCTGCGTTCGCTGGCCTTCGAGGTGCTGGACGACGCGCACGACATCGACCAGCTGCGCCGCGGCTGGCAGCAGTTCGACGCCGCCGACCAGCGCGACCCGTACGTCACCGCCCGCGCCGCGCGGCGCGCCGCGGCGATGGGCCATCCCGGCGAAGCCTGCCTGTGGTTGCGACCGCTGTGGGAACGCTTCGACGACATCGGCCGCGAGGGTCGCCACCAGCTGGCGCTGGCGCTGATCGACGCGGTCGGCGGCGTCGGTGCCGACTGGCTGCCGCGGGTCGAGGCCGCGCAGCGCAACCACCCGGCCGAGTCGGCGGTGCAGGGCGCTGTCGGCATGGTGCTGTTCCAGCGCCAGCTGTGGGGCAAGGCGCGGCGCCCGCTCGAGCAGGCCGCCCGCGACGAGAGCCTGGACCCCACCACCCGCCGCCGCGCTTGGCGCACGCTGGCCGCGCTGGCGCGCGAAGAGGCCGACGAGCCGCGCGCGGTGAGCTGCGAGCGCGCCGCCGCACAAATCGATTGAGCGTCAGAAATTTGCTGCTATACTGCGAGGCTTCGCGGCTGTAGCTCAGCTGGATAGAGTACTTGGCTACGAACCAAGGGGTCGTGGGTTCGATTCCTGCCAGCCGCACCAGAACTTCGTTCTAGATCAACGGGTTAGCTCCAAAAGAGCTAGCCCGTTTTTCTTTGTCCCGGGGCCGCCCAGGCCTTGTTCATGCTTCACCAGCGCAGCACCTGGTCCAGTTCCGCGGGCTGCGCCGCCAGGGCTTCGAGCCAGGCCGTGGTGCGCGTGCGCATGCTGGCGAACAGCGCGCTGGCACTGCGGATCGGCAGGGGGCCCATGCGGGCCAGCGCGACCAGGGTGCTCAGCGTGCCGCGGCGATCGACCACCTGCGAGAACGCCCCGCGCGCCCAGCAGTGGCCGCCCTCCGCGCAGCGCAGCTTGAGCGGCACCACGCACGGCGTGCCGTCGGCCAGCGACTGCCAGACCTCGCGCAGGATCTGCAGCGGCATGTCCGGATGGCGCAGCGCCTCGAGGGGCAGGCCGCGCAGCGCGTCCGGCCGGTAGCCGCTGGTGAGAGCGAAGCCGGGGCTGACGTGGCGGATGCGCTGCTGCAGGTCCAGCGTCAGCACCAGCACCACACCGCGATCGATCTCGCGCCCGGGGCGCTCGGACAAGGGGGCNAGACCGCTGTGGGAACGCTTCGACGAGATCGGCCGCGAGGGGCGCCACCAGCTGGCGCTGGCGCTGATCGACGCGGTCGGCGGTGTCGGTGCCGACTGGCTGCCGCGGGTCGAGGCCGCGCAGCGCAACCACCCGGCCGAGTCGGCGGTGCAGGGCGCTGCCGGCATGGTGCTGTTCCAGCGCCAGCTGTGGGGCAAGGCGCGGCGCCCGCTGGAGCAGGCCGCCCGCGACGAGAGCCTGGACCCCACCACCCGTCGTCGCGCCTGGCGCACGCTGGCCGCGCTGGCGCGCGAAGAGGCCGACGAACCGCGTGCGGTGAGCTGCGAGCGTGCCGCCGCACAAATCGATTGAGCGCCAAAAATTTGCTGCTATACTCTGAGGCTTCGCGGCTGTAGCTCAGCTGGATAGAGTACTTGGCTACGAACCAAGGGGTCGTGGGTTCGATTCCTGCCAGCCGCACCAGAACTTCGTTCTAGACCAACGGGTTAGCTCCAAAAGGGCTAGCCCGTTTTTCTTTGTCCCCGGGGCCGCCCAGGCCTTGTTCATGCCTCACCAGCGCAGCACCTGGTCCAGTTCCGCGGGCTGCGCCGCAAGCGTTTCGAGCCAGGCCGTGGTGCGCGTGCGCATGCTGGCGAACAGCGCGCTGGCACTGCGGATCGGCAGGGGGCCCATGCGGGCCAGCACGACCAGGGTGCTCAGCGTGCCGCGCCGATCGACCACCTGCGAGAACGCCCCACGCGCCCAGCAGTGGCCGCCCTCCGCGCAGCGCAGCTTCAGCGGCACCACGCACGGCGTGCCGTCGGCCAGCGACTGCCAGGCCTCGCGCAGGATCTGCAAGGGCATGTCCGGATGGCGCAGCGCCTCGAAGGGCTGGCCGCGCAGCGCGTCCGGCCGGTAGCCGCTGGTGAGGGCGAAGCCGGGGCTGACGTGGCGGATGCGCTGCTGCAGGTCCAGCGTCAGCACCAGCACCACACCGCGATCGATCTCGCGCCCGGGGCGCTCGGACAAGGGGGCATTGAACACGGGGCTCGGCGCAGGCAAGGGTGACGATGCCCGTGTTTTCGGCCGCGCGGCGGCGAACTCCTGTCGGGAACTCTTGTGCCACCGGGTCGGGGAAGCTGGCGCCGCGGCGCCGCATCGTTCGACTTGACGACATCCCCGCGCCCGCCGCGGCGACCCGCTTCTACAGTCGGGCGCTGTCGAGAACGGAGTGCCGCATGAAGATCGCGTTCGTGTCCTGCTTCGATGCGCTGGGTTCGCCGGCGCAGCCGGTCTGGCAGCGGCTGCAGGCGCTGCAGCCCGACGTGCTGCTGCTGCTGGGCGACAGCATCTACATGGACTACTGGCCGCACCTCGGCCAGGGCCGCCACTGGCCGCCGCAGCGTTTTGCCGACGAGATGTACCGCCGCTATGCGGCGCAGTGGCAGGTGCCGGGCTTTCGTGCGCTGCTGGGCCGGGTGCGGCAGGTGGGGGCGGTCTGGGACGACCATGACTACGCCTGGAACAAGTCGCACGGCAGCGGTGCGCAGGACAAGTACTGGGTGGCGCCGGACACGCGCCGCATCAGCCGGGCGCTGTTCATGGACTTCCGCGGCGCGCTGGCCGCGCCGGAGCTCGACTACCCGACCCAGCCGCCGCTGGCGCAGCTGCTGCAGGGGCCGGACGCGGGCATCGAGGCCAGATTCGACCTGGACGGCGTGCGCTTCATCCTGCTCGACGGGCGCAGCTACCGCACCGAGCCCGGCGGCGACCTGCACGGCGCGGCCCAGCGCAGCTGGTTCGAAGGGCTGGTGCGTGGTGCGCCGGGCGTCAGCGTCGCGGCCTCGGGCAGCACGCTGGCGCGTTCGGGCGAGAGCTGGGACAACTTCGCCGACTACGAATGGCTGATGACCGCCCGGCTGCCGCGCCTGCTGCTGCTGTCGGGCGACATCCATGCGAACAAGCCCCAGGTGCACGAACATGCCGGCTACACCCTGCACGAGGCCACCTCGTCCGGCGTGGCGCGCCGCGGCCTGGGCGGCGCGAGCGGCAACTTTGCCGTGGTCGACCTGCAGGGCACGCAGGCCCGGGTGCAGTGGTACGACGACGACAGCCCGGATCCGCAGATCGACAAGACCTGGCAGCTTTGAACGCCGCGGCCCATCATGACGGCCCGGCGGCTGTCACAGCCGCGGGCCCTCGTCCGTCTGGGGGCTGTGAAGACTGGATGGATGCCGATGGACCCGACCGCCCCGCCGACCGTACCGCCGCCGCCGGACGACACCGCCACCTTCGCCGCGCTGCGCCCGCGGCTGTTCGCCATCGCCTACCGCATGCTGGGCACGCGGGCCGATGCGGAAGACCTGGTGCAGGACGCCTGGCTGCGCTGGCATCGCACGCCGGACAAGGCCGCGCTGCAATCGGCCGAAGCCTGGCTGGTGACCACGGTGACCCGGCTGGCCATCGACCGCCTGCGCGCGGCCAAGACCGAGCGCGAGGCCTATATCGGCTGGTGGCTGCCCGAGCCGCTGGTGGCGGCGGTCGACGAGCGCACGCCCGAGGCCGCGCTGGCGTTGGCCGGTGAACTCTCGCTGGCCTTCCTGTGGGTGCTGGAGCGCCTGACGCCCGACGAGCGCGCGGCCTTCCTGCTGCGCCAGGTGTTCGACCACGACTATGCCGAGATCGCCACGATGCTCGGCAGGAGCGAGGCCGCCTGCCGCCAGCTGGTGCACCGCGCCAGCGAACGGGTGCAGCAGCAGCGCCCGCGCTTCGAGGTGCCACCCGCCCGGCACCGCCAGCTGCTCGAACGCTTCATGCACGCCGCGCACACCGGCGCGCATGCCCAGATGAAGGCGCTGCTGGCCGACGACGTGCAGCTGCTCGGCGACGGCGGCGGCAAGGTGCCGAGCTTCGGCCACGTGCTCGAAGGGCCCGAGCGCGTCACCAACCTGTACTGGGCGCAGTGGAAGCGGCTGGGCGAGCAGGTGCGCTACCGGCTGGTCAGCCTCAACGGCGAACCGGGCCTGCTGCGCTATGTGAGCGGCCGGCTCGAATCGGCGCAGGCCTTCGTGATCGACGACCAGGGTCGCATCGCCGCCATCTACGCGGTGCGCAACCCGGACAAGCTGGCGGGTATTCCGGGCGAACTTTGATCGGGGGCTGTCACAGCGCGCGCGGCTGGCGCGTCTTGGCTGTATTCCTCCACCCTCGACGAAAGGTCGATCATGAGCACCACCGCCCGCGTCCCCTACATGCAACTCGCGCCCAAGGCCTTCCAGGGCCTGTACGCGCTGTCCAACAGCCTGCGCCGCGACCTGCTCGGCGCGCGCCTGCTGGACCTGGTGTTCCTGCGCGTGTCGCAGATCAACGGCTGTGCGTTTTGCATCGACATGCACTGGAAGGACCTGATCAAGCTCGACGCCGACCCGCGCCACCTGAACGCACTGGCCGGCTGGCGCGAAGCGCCGTTCTTCAGCGAGCGCGAGCGTGCCGCGCTGCGCTGGGCCGAGATCGTCACCGCCACCCCGCACGGCGACGCCAGCGACGCGGAGTTCGCCGCCCTGCGCCAGCAGTTCAGCGATGAAGAGATCGCCGAGCTCGGCTTCGCGATCGCGACCATCAATGCCTGGAACCTGCTGAACGTGAGCTTCCGCAATCCCGTCCCCGCCTGACGGGTTCGCGCCGCGGCCGGCGTTCAAGGCCGCGTTCCCGTGCTTCGTCGCACACCGGCTGCCGGCGAGCGCCCGGCTGCCTAGCATGCGCGCCACTCGAGCTCTCTGAAGAAGGGGTGGACGACGATGATGCGCACGATGTTCTTGGGGCTGGCGCTGGCCGCGGCTGCCGGCTGCGGCCTGCCCACCAGCGGGCTCGCGGCCGGCCTGCCACCGGTGGTGCAGGCCACCGGCCCGGCCCGGCCGCCGGCCGATGCCGAGGCCGCGATCCAGGACCTGCTGCAACGCTACGCCCGCGCCTGGTACGAGGGCAATGCCGCGCTGATGCTCGGCACCTTGCACCCGGACCACCTGCACCAGACCGTGGTGCACACGCCGAACCGGCTCGACCGGCTCGAGGGCAGCAGCGGCCTGGCCTGGCTGGAGCAGACCGATCGCGGCCTGGGCCGCGCCACCCCGCCCGCGCAGCGCAAGGCCGAGGTGGCCGGGCTGCAGGTGGGGCAGGGCATCGCGTCGGCCTGGCTGCAGTTGGCCGACCGGCGCGAGCGCCTGCAGCTGGTGCTGTGGAACAACGAATGGCGCGTGCTGCACAGTGCCAGCGAACGCAGCGAGAAGGCGCCCGCATGAGCAATACGCTGACGCTGATGATCAACGGCCAGCCGCAGACCGTGCAGGCCGATCCCGAGATGCCGCTGCTGTGGCTGCTGCGCGACCGGCTGGCGCTCACCGGCACCAAGTACGGCTGCGGCATGGGCCTGTGCGGCGCCTGCACCGTGCAGGTCGACGGCCAGCCGGCGCGCGCCTGCCAGCTGCCGGTGGGCGAGATCGGCAGCCGCCGCATCACCACGATCGAGGGCCTGTCGCCCGACGGCAATCATCCGGTGCAGCAGGCCTGGCGCGCGCTGAACGTGCCGCAGTGCGGCTACTGCCAGTCCGGCCAGATGATGGCCGCCGCCGCGCTGCTGCGCGAGCAGCCGAAGCCGGACAGTGCACAGGTGCGCCAGGCGCTGCAGGGCCATGTCTGCCGCTGCGGCACCTACGGCCGCATCGAGCAGGCGGTGCTGATGGCCGCTGACATGGCGCGTCAGGAGCCGGCGCGATGAGCGCGCGTTCACCGGGCCTGACACGCCGCGGCCTGCTGCAGGCCGGCGGCGCGCTGCTGCTGCCGCTGCGGCTGGGTTCGGCCGCCGCCGGCGCGGCCGAGGGCGGCGCGACGGCGCTGGCGCCGAATGCCTTCGTGCGTATCGGCGCCGACGACAGCGTGCGCCTTACGGTGCACCGCTCGGAGATGGGCCAGGGCATCCGCACCACGCTGGCGATGGTGCTGTGCGACGAGCTCGATGCCGACTGGTCGCGCGTCAGCGTCGAGCAGGCCGATGGCGATGCGCGCTACGGCGACCAGGACACGGTCGGCGACTACAGCCTGCTGTCCAGCTGGCAGCCGCTGCGCCAGGCCGCGGCCACCGCGCGGGCGCTGCTGCTGCAGGCCGCCAGTCAGCGGATGGGCGTGCCGCTGGCGCAGCTGCGCACCGAGGCCGGCCGGGTGATGGCCGGGTCCGGCACGGACGCTCGCTTTGTGCGCTATGGCGATCTGGTCGCGCTGGCCGCCACGCTGCCCGTGCCCGCCAGCCCGGTCTTGAAGACGCCCGAGCAGTTCCGCCTGATCGGCCGCCCGATGCCCGGCATCGACCTGCAGGCGCTGACCACCGGGCGCCGGGTCTACGGCCTGGACGTGCAGCGCCCGGGCCTGCGCTACGCGGTGATCGAGCGCGCGCCGCTGCCGGCGGTGAAGCTCAAGTCCTTCGATGCCAGCGCGGCCCGCGCGGTGCCCGGCGTGCAGTCGGTGTTCGCGCTGCCCGCCACCTTCGCCGCCGAGGGCGCCTGCTACGCGGGCGTGGCCATCGTCGCCGACGACAGCTGGGCCTGCCTGAAGGCACGCCGGCTGCTGCGCGTCGAATGGGACCGCAGCGCGCTGCCGGCCGACATGCCGCTGGACAGCGCCGCGATCCGCCAGCGCATGGACACCGCGGCCGCGCAGCCCGGCGTGGTGTTCCGCAGCACCGGCGACGTGGAGGCGGCCCGCCGCAGCGCCGCGCGCACGCTGGCGCGGCGGTACCACACGCCCTTCCTCGCGCACGTTCCGCTGGAGCCGCCGAACTGCACCGCGGAGGTTCGCGCCGACGGCTGCGAGGTCTGGGCACCGACGCAGAACCCCGGCGACGCGCGCGAGCGCATCGCCGCCGCACTCGGCCTGCCGCTGGACAAGGTCACCGTGCATGTCATGCACCTGGGCGGCGGCTTCGGCCGCAAGTCGATGCACGACTTCGTGCTCGAGGCGGTGCGCATCAGCCGCGAGGCGAAGGCGCCGGTCAAGCTGTTCTGGACCCGCGAGGACGACCTGCGCCATGGCTACTACCGCTCGGCCAGCGTGGCGGCGATGGAAGGCGGGCTGGATGCGCAGGGCGAGCTGCTGTTCTGGCGCCAGCACACGGTGCATTCGAGCCAGCAGCCGACCTCGGAAGAGGGCGCGGTGAGCCAGCTCGGGCTCGGCGAGGCCTGGGGCGGCATGGTGCGCACGCCCTATGCCATTGCCCACCAGCGCTACGAGGGCACGCATGTCGAGACGCCGCTGAAGCGCGCGTGGCTGCGCGGCGTGCAGGACGGCTTCCATGCCTTCGCGGCCAACTGCTTCCTCGACGAGCTGGCGACGCTGGCCGGCCGCGACCCGCTGGCCTGGCGGCTGGCGCTGCTGGCCGGCGAGCGCCGGGTGCAGTTCGTGCGCAGCAGCGCCGACACCGACCTGTACCTGGACACCGCGCGCTATGCCGCGGTGATGCGGCGCGTTGCCGAGATGGTGGACTGGCCGCAGCCGCGCACAGCCGGCCGTGGCCTGGGCCTGGCCACGCATGTGCACGGGCCGACCTACGTGGCGATGGTGGCCGAGGTGCAGCGTGAAGGTTCGGGCTGGCGCCTCGAACGCGTGGCCTGCGCGGTCGACTGCGGTCTGGTGGTCAACCCCGACGGCGCGCGGGCACAGGTGGAAGGCGCCATCCTGTTCGGCCTGTCGTGCTGCCTGCACGGCGGCATCACGCTGGCCGACGGCGCGGTGCAGCAGGGCAACTTCCACGACCATCCGGTGGCGCGCATCGGCGACGCGCCGCGCATCGAGGTGGCCTTCGTGCCCGGCGGCGCGCGGCCGGTGGGCCTGGGCGAGCCCTGCGTGCCGGCGGTGGCGCCGGCGCTGGCCAATGCCATCGCGGCGGCGGGCCTGCCGCGGCCCTACGACTGGCCCCTGCGCGCGGCCGGGTGAGCGCGGCGGTGGCCAGTGCCGGCGGTATGCTCCCCGGCCTCACCACCGCAGCACGCCACCATGACCCCCTCGCACACCGGCGACACCTTCCACAACTTCATCGGCGGCGACTGGGTGCCCGGCGCGTCCACGCTGCCCAACATCAATCCCTCGGACACGCGCGACGTGATCGGCCACTACGCGCAGGCCGATGCCGCGCAGGCCGAGGCCGCGATCGCCGCCGCCCGTGCCGCGTTTCCGGCTTGGCGCCAGAGCACGCCGCAGCAGCGCTTCGACATCCTCGATGCGGTGGGCAACGAGATCCTGGCGCGCAAGGACGAGCTGGGCCGCCTGCTCTCGCGCGAGGAAGGCAAGACCTTGCCCGAAGGCATTGGCGAGACCGTGCGCGCCGGCATGATCTTCAAGTTTTTTGCTGGCGAAGCCTTGCGCCTGGGCGGCGAGGCGCTGCCGTCGGTGCGGCCGGGCGTCGGTGTGGAGGTGTTGCGCCAGCCGCTGGGCGTGGTCGGGCTGATCACGCCGTGGAACTTCCCGATCGCGATTCCCGCGTGGAAGATCGCGCCGGCGCTGGCCTGCGGCAACTGCGTCGTGCACAAGCCGGCCGAGCTGGTGCCGGCGTCGTCCTGGGCGCTGGCCGAGATCCTGTCGCGCACGGCCTTGCAGGACAAGGCGTTCCGGGGCGTGTTCAACCTCGTCATCGGCCCGGGCTCGAAGGTCGGTCATGCACTGGTGCATTCGCCGCAGGTCGATGCCCTGAGCTTCACCGGCTCGGTGCCCACCGGCCGCCGCATCATTGCCGACTGCGCCGCGCGCGGCGCCAAGGTGCAGGCCGAGATGGGGGGCAAGAACCCGCTGGTGGTGCTGGACGATGCCGACCTGGCGGTGGCGGTGAACGCGGCCGTGCAGAGCGGCTACTTCTCGACCGGCCAGCGCTGCACCGCGTCCAGCCGCATCATCGTGACCGAGGGCATCCACGACCGCTTCGTGGCCGCGGTGGTCGACAAGCTGCGCAGCCTGACCATCGACCACGCGCTGAAGCCCGGCACCGACATCGGCCCGGTGGTCGACGAACGCCAGCTGGCCCAGAACCTGAAGTACGTGGCCCTCGCGCAGCGCGAAGGCGGCACGCTGGCCTGGGGCGGCGAGGCGGTGCAGCGCGAGACGCCGGGCTTCTACCAGCTGCCGGCCCTCATCACCGGCACCGACGCGTCGATGACGATCAACCGCGAGGAAGTCTTCGGTCCCGTCGCCAGCGTGCTGCGCGTGAAGGACTACGAAGCCGCGCTGGCCGCCGCCAACGACACCGAGTTCGGCCTTTCGGCCGGCATCTGCACCACGTCCTTGAAGCACGCCACGCACTTCAAGCTGCACGCGCAGGCCGGCATGGTGATGGTCAACCTGCCCACCGCCGGCGTCGACTACCACGTGCCCTTCGGCGGCCGCAAGGGCTCGAGCTACGGCCCGCGCGAGCAGGGCAGCCATGCGCGCGAGTTCTACACCACGGTGAAGACGGCCTACACCTTCGCGGGCTGAGGCGCAGCACTCGGCGCCCGCACGGCGCGCGGGCTGGCAGGCCAAGGACGCGGCCAGGTCAGCGCCGGCCTTCGCCGATCAGCACGTAGGGTGCCCAGTACGCCGGGTGGGCGTAGCGCGGCGTGGCCGCCAGGGCCTGCATGGCCTGGCGGTGGCTTTCGGCCTTGCGCGCCGTGGGATGCGCGGCCCAGTGCTCGAACAGCGCCGTGGTCAGCCGCTTGGCGCTCTCGGTCTCGACGGCCCAGTGCGTGGCCAGCAGCGTGCGCGTGCCGGCATACAGGAAGCCGCGGGCCAGGCCGGTGAGGGCTTCGTCGTCGCGCCCGTCGCCGGCGGCGGTGTTGCAGGCGCTCAGCACCACCCACTCGGCATTGAGCCGCAACGACAGCACGTCGTCCAGCTTCAGCAACGGGGCCAGCAGCGAGGCATCGCCCGGCGTGGCGGCCATCGCCAGCGCGGGCTGGTCCAGGCCGGGCAGGTCGTCGCGCCCCAGGCCGTGCGTCGCGAAGACCACCACGCGCTTGCGCGCCAGCGTGCCGGCCCGGCTGGCGGCCAGCACGCTGTCGCGGGTGGCCGCCGGCCCCAGCACCAGGTCGCGCGCCGCATCGGCCTTCAGCGAGGCGGCGATGCCCTGCAGCTCGTCGCGGCTCTCGGGCAGCGTGGCCAGGTCGCCGTAGCGCATCGCCGAGCGCGAGACCGGCGCCGGGCGGGCGTCCCGCGGCGCATGGCCCAGCGCGAACGCCGGGTCGCCCCAGCCGATGAAGGGCTCGGGGGCGGCGGGGCTGGGCGGCAGCGAACGCAGCGTGAGCCAGGCGCCGACGGTGGGCATCTGCGTCACCGTCCAGCGGTCCAGCAGCCAGCTGCTGCGGCCGGTATCGGCCGGGTCGGTGCGCAGCAGTGCCGGGAACGGCACCGATCCCAAGGGGCCGCTGGCCACCACGATCAGGTGCTTCACCGTGGCCAGCGAGCCTTCCACCGGCGTGATCAGCCGCTGGTACAGCTCGGCCGCCGCGCGGCGATCGAAGGGCGGCAGCGGCCCGTTGCCGAAGGTGACCGAGCGTCGCAGCTGGGCCGACAGCGCGGCCAGACCGTCGCGTCCGATCGGCGCGCGCGCGACGACCGGCAGCTCATTCGCGGTGACCGTCCAGATCACCGTCTCCTGCGCCAGCGGCAGCATGAACACCAGGGCCTCGTCGCCGGCCAGGCGCTGGGCCACGCCCGAGGCATCGGCCAACGGCGGGCTGGCCAGCTGGTCGTAGTTCGGGTAGCGCCCGCGGATCAGCACGCGCAGCTCGGTGCGCCGCTGCTCCAGCGCCACCAGGCGCTTGCGTGCCGCCGCGCGCCCGTCGTCCGCCAAGGCGGCACCGTCCTGGCCGGCCAGCTGTTCCTGCAGCACGTTGAGCTCGCGCTGGGCATCCTGGTCCTCGCGCACCAGGTCGCGCAGCGTGTCGTCGCTCGAGGCCGCGCGCAGCGCCGCGGCGGCCATCGCCTCGGCGGTGAGGCCGCTGCGCAGCCGGTCGGCCGCGCCCATGGCCAGGATCGCCTGCAGCCCGCCGCGGGCGGCCGCGGCTTCGACGTAGGTGGCGAAGATCAGCTCGCGCAGCTGCGGGCGCAGGCCGCGGTTGAGCTGGACGTTAGCTGCGGGCGCAGGCCGCGGTTGAGCTGGACGTTCGGATGCGTTGGCGACAGCAGCCGCACGCTGGCACTGCGCAGGTGGTCGAGCGCCTGCTCGCGCAGCTCCGGCTTGCCGCTGCGCCACTGCGCGACGCCGAGCAGGCCTTCGGCCTGGGCATGGTAGTAGTGGCCCTCGCCGCGCAGCTTGAGCTGCGTGTCGGTCACCGACTTGAAGCGGCCGACGGCGCTGTCGGCCTGGCCGGTGGCCAGTTGCACCAGGCCGCGCTCGAAAGGCAGGCTCGCGGCGTCCTTCAGGCCCGGCTGGGTCGCCAGCCGGGCATCCAGCGCGGCCAGCAACGGCACGGCCTCGGCCGCGCGCGACTGGGCCCACAGCGTCACGGCCAGCTGCGCCGTCATTTCCACCGTGCTGCGCACCAGCGGGCGGTTGAGGCCGGCATTCACGGCCAGCGCGGCCCTCAGGTGTTTCTCGGCCGACGCGGCATCGCGCTGGGCCATGGCCAGCTCCGCGTGCACGCGGTGCGCGCCGATCTGCCAGCTGACCGGCATGTGCCGTTCCGCCACGAAGCGTTCATGCGCCTGCAGCTGCGCCGCCGCCTCGTCAAGGCGGTCCATGTCCGTCAGTGCGCCGACGATGCTCTTCTGGATGACCCCGAGCTGCGATGCCGTCACCGCCGTCGCGATCTGGGCCCGGTCGGCCTCGGCCAGTGCGGCGGTGGCGGC
>NZ_JBGAGA010000094.1:0-21706 GCF_044226965.1 Aquabacterium sp.
AGCAAGGGGGGCGGGGGGTGGCGCGGGCTCAGGGTCTGGCACTCGAGGGTCAGAACGCCGCGGCGTAGCGCTGCAGCTCCCACTGGCTGACCTGGCGCTGGTAGTCGGCCCACTCGGCCTGCTTGAGGCGCTGGAACTGCTCGATCAACACCGGACCCAGTGCGTGCGAGATCACCGCGTCCGCCGCCAGCGCGGCCAGCGCGTCGTCCAGTTGCCGCGGCAGTGGCGCGATGCCGCGCTCGCGCAGTGCGGCAGGCGCCAGCGTGAGCAGGTCTTCGTCGGTGCCGGGCGGCAGCGGCAGCCGGCGCTCGATGCCGTCGAGCCCGGCCGCGATCAGTCCGGCCAGCACCAGGTAGGGATTGCACGACGCATCGGCCAGCCGGCATTCGATGCTGGCACCCAAAGTACGCAGCATCGCGCTGCGGTTGTGGCTGCCATGGGCGACATGGGTTGGCGCCGCACTTTCCGCAGGCGTGCTGCCGCCGGCCTGCAGGCGCTTGTAGCTGTTGACGGTGGGCGCGGCCAGCGCGCACAGCGCCGGGGCGTGCGCCAGCACGCCGGCGGCGAACTGCTGACCCAGGGGCGAGAGGCCGCTGGCCAGCGCGCTGCCATCGGGCGCATGCGGCACGAACAGCCGCGTGGCGTTGTCGCCGTGGCCCTTCCACAGCATCAGCTGCATCGGCATGCCGCTGCCCGGCTGCTGGACGAAGGGCTTGGCCATCATCGAGAACACCATGCCGCGCGCTTCGGCCAGCGCCTGCGCAGCCAGCTTGAACAGCATCAGGTGATCGGCGGCGGCCAGTGCCTCGTCCGCGCCGATGTCGAGCTGGAACTGGCTGTGGCCGTGCTGGTGGTCGAACTGCAGCACGTCGAGCCGGCACTGTTGCAGGGCCTGCTGCAGCGCCTGCAGGAAGCCGGCCTGGCGTGGCAGGGATTTCAGGTCGTAGCTCGGCTGCGGCAGCCGGTCGCCGTCGTCGGCGGGCAACCAGCGCTCGTCCTCGCGCCTGAGCAGGAAGAACTCCGGGCTGATGGCCACGCGCAACTGCCAGCCCTGCTCGGCCAGCCGGGCGGTGGCGCGGCGCAGCACCTGGCGCGGGCAGGCTTCGAAGGGCTGGTCTGCCACCCAGCCGTCGCACACGATGCGTGCATGGCCGGGCAACCAGGGCATCGGCGTCGCGGTGCTGGCATAGCCGCGGGCCCAGTATTCGGCGCGGGGTCCGGTGCGCGGCAGTCCGGTGCCGGCGATGGAGGCGCCGCTGAAAGCGACGCCGTCGGTCAGCAGCGCATCGAGGTGCGCCAGCGGCACGAACTTGCCCTTGGCCACGCCGTGCAGGTCGGTGAACTGGGCCAGCAGCGTGTGCACCTGGGCGGCGGCCAATCGATCGTGCAGGTCCTTCATCGCGTGCTCCTGGTGCGTGCCACGCGCGGCCGGCAAAGGCTAGCGGTGGACGGCGCGGGTCAGCCGCTCGGCGGGCGGCAGTGAGCTGTCGCCGTCGAGCTCCATAGCCACCTGCGTGCACACGGCGCGGCACAGCGTGGCCACGCGCTCGCTCTGCAGCCGGTAGTAGATCTGCGTGCCTTCGCGGCGACGGCCGAGCACGCCGGCGCGGTACAGCGTGGCCAGGTGCTGGGACATGTTGGGCTGGGTGGTGTCGATCTGGTCCAGCAGCTCCGACACATTGCGCTCGCCCTGGCAGACGGCGCTGATGATCTTCAGGCGCACCGGCGTGGCCAGCAGGCCGAACAGCTCGGCTGCTGACTCGAAGACCAGATCTTCCTCACCCTTGTTGGCCACGGCAATCGACTTCATGATGCGTCAGCGCGTCACTTTATCAGCAGGGGCCGATGGAGCGAAGCCTCGGCCTTGGGGGCCTCAGGGGCGGGGCGGCAGGCCCTGCCGCTCCATCAGCAGGTAGGTGTTGTAGGCATTGATCCGGTTGGCGGCGCGAAACAGCGGCAGGTGCTCGAACGCGGACCAGTCGGTGTTGGCATAGGCCTCTTCGAAGGGCTCCATCTCGGCCGCGGCGCGGCCCATGCGCTCGCGCAGGTAGCGCAGGTAGTCCCGCGTCAGCTGCAGGTCCGCCTGCGGCGCCTCGGACATCGGGCCGTGCCCCGGCAGCAGGCGGCGCGGCTGCAGCGCGATCAGGCGTTCGAGCGCGTCGATCCAGGCCCGGCTGTCGGCCTGCCCGACGTACGGGATGCGGCCGCGGAACACCAGGTCGCCGGCAAACAGCACGCCGGCGCGCTCGGCATACACGACCAGGTCCTCGGCCGTGTGGGCGGGGCCGACATGGCGGATCTGCAGCGTCTCGTCGCCCATCGGCAGCGTGAGGTCCTGCGCCAGCCAGCGGTCGGCCGGCACCAGGCGGGTCTGCGCGTCGATCCAGGGCGCCAGCGTCTCGCGGCTGGCGACCAGGCGTTGCTCGGCGGTGTCGCTGCCCAGGTACTCGCGGCCCTCGGCATGCGCCAGGATGGTCGCGCCTTCGGCCTTCAGCACCTGCAGCCCGTAGATGTGGTCGGCATGGTAGTGCGTGACGATGACGTAGCGGATCGGCCGAGGCGTGTGCAGACGGATGGTGGCCAGCAGCGCGCGCGCCAGCGCCGGCGAGCCCAGCGCGTCGATCACCACCACGCCCTGCTCGGTGTCGATGAAGGCCGCGTTCGAGATGAAGTTGCGGTTGGCTGGCGAGCCGAGTGCCGCTTCGCCCTGCACGAACCACACGTGCTCGGCCACCTGCAGCGCCGGCAGCGGCTCGAGGGTGGGTTGCGCGCGTGCCGGGCCGGCCAGCCCCAGGCTCAGCGCGGCCAGCAGCAGGGCGCGTCGCGCGGGCCCGCGCTGCGCATACCATCGCGTGGGCATCGGACGACGGGCATGGAGATCGGCGTGGTTCAGCATGGGCAATCGGATGGCGTTGGCCGCGTACTTTGAATGGGAGGATGTCCCCGATGGAGCGCAGGGCGATGACACGCGACGAAGGGCGCGATGACCGGTCCCGCCGCCGCTGGCTGGCGGCCGGCCTGGGGCTGGCGGGGCTTGGCCTGGCCGCTTGCGCGGCGCCCGGCCGCGGGCCATCGGCTGGCCGCGTGGTGGTGGTCGGCGGTGGCTTCGGCGGCGCCACGGCGGCGCGCCAGCTGCGGCTGGCGGCGCCGGAGCTCGAGGTCATGCTGGTCGAGCGCCAGCCGCAGTTCGTGTCCTGCCCGATGTCGAACCTGGTGATCGGCGGGCAGCGCGCCATGGCCGACATCACGCGGGGCTACCAGGCGCTGCAGGCGCTGGGCGTGCGGGTGGTGCAGGGCGAGGCCGTGGCCATCGACCCTGCCGCGCGCCGCCTGCGCCTGGCCGACGGCGCCAGCCTGGGCTACGACCGGCTGATCCTGGCGCCCGGCATCGACTTCATGCTCGACGAGGTCGAGGGCCTGGCTGGCGCGCTGGGTGCAGGCACGGTGCTGCATGCCTGGAAGGCGGGCCCGCAGACCTTGGCGCTGCGCCGCCGCCTCGAGGCCATGCCCGACGGCGGCGTGTTCGTGCTCAGCATCCCGCCGGTGCCGTACCGCTGCCCGCCGGCCCCGTACGAGCGGGCCTGTCTGGTGGCCAGCTACCTGAAGCGCGTCAAGCCGCGCAGCAAGCTGCTGCTGATGGACGCCAACCCCGAGATCCAGTCGAAGCGGGCCTTGTTCGAGCGCGCTTTCGCGCAGCACTACGCCGGGCTGATCGAGTACCGGCCGAATGCCGAGTTGAAGGCCGTGGCCGGCCGGCTCGCGAAGTTCGAATTCGAGGACATCGAGGCCGACGTGCTGAACGTGGTGCCGCCGCAGCGTGGCGCCGACCTGGCGCGCCAGGCCGGGCTGCTGAGCGTGAACGGCCGCTGGATCGGCGTGAACTGGCTGACGATGGAGTGCACCGCCGCGCCCGGCATCCACGCGCTCGGCGATGCGGTCTTTCCCGCGCCGCAAATGCCCAAGTCCGGCCAGATGGCCAACCAGCAGGCGAGGCTGGTGGCCGCGGCGGTGATCCGCCTGCTGCGGGGCGAGCCGGTGCAGGCCCCGCCGCTGCTGACCAGCACCTGCTTCAGCTTCGTGACGCCGGACGAGGCCGTGCACCTGGCCTCGGTGCACCGCTACGATGCCACCCACCAGACCTTCAACCCGGTGCCCGGTGCGGGCGGGCTCTCGGCGGCGGCCAGCGCAGAAGAGGCGGCTCACGCGCGGTCCTGGGCCGAGGCCATCTGGCGCGACACGCTGGGCTGAGCGGCATCGGGCCGGTCCAGCAGCCGGTCGGTCAGGGCGGCCGCGGCCCACATCGCGCTGAGGCTGACCCATGCGGTGGCGGTGAACACCGCCGCGCCCGAGAGCCCCGAGCCCACCGCGCAGCCGCCGGCGAGCATGCCGCCGAATCCCATGCACACCGCGCCGATCAGGTAGCGCCGCATGCTGGCGCCGCCCTCGAAGCCTTCGAGCCTGCGTTCGCCGAACAGGCTGGCCGCAATGAACGAACCGGCGAACACGCCCGGCACCAGCCCGGCATCGAAGGTGAGCGGCTGGCCAGTGGCGAACAGCACGCGGTTGAGCACCTCGGCCGAGGGGCCGGTGAAGCTGAGCGCCTGCACCGGATGCGGATCGAAGCCCAGCCGCGCCACCGCATAGCTGAACCACCACGCCGCCGCCACGCACAGCCCGGCCCCGATGGCCCCGGCCCAGCCCCAGGCGGACACGTGCTGGCGCCGCGCCCACACCAGCGCGGCCGCCAGCCACAGCAGCGCGAAGGCCAGGGCACCGCCATGGCCGATGCCGCTGCGCGCAATCAGATCGCGGGGCGTGCCGCCCTCGATGGTCCACCAGCCCGAGATCAGTTCGCGCAGCGGCGCCAGCGCGCCGGTCCAGGCGGCCTGGGCCGCGACGGCGAACACCAGACCGGACAGCAGCGCGCGCAGGTTGCCCTGGGCCGCCAGCACCAGCAGCCGGCTGGCGCAGCCGCGCGCCAGGATCATGCCGGTGCCGAACAGCGCGCCGCCGACCGCCGCGCCCGAGAGGCTGCCACGCGCGCTGATCTGGCGCGCGGTGCTGGCGTCGAACCAGCCGGCCCAGGCCAGCGCCTGGGTGGCGCCGACGGCGGTGGCGAAGGCAAACAGCCACACGGTGAGCTTGCCGCCACTCTGGCGCCGGGCGAACTCGATGACCGCCGAGCGCAGGCAGAAGCGCGAGCGCTGGGCGAAGAAGCCGAAGGCCGCGCCGATCAGCAGGCCGCCGGCCGCGAGGGTGCCGCTCTCGCCGAGCCGGTCGAAGCTGGCCTCCAACCACATGGCTCGGTTCCTGGCCGCTCGCTTCGCGTGCTAGGGCTTGATGTAGGCGTAGCCCTGGCCCTGCAGCTTGGCCAGGCGCACCACGCCCGAGGGCGTGAAGTCCGATTCCTGGATGAACTGGTCCTTCTTCAGGCCGCGGTTCTTCAGCGTGATCTCGCAGACCTCGAAGCTCACGCCACGGGACTTCAGCGCCGAGACCAGCGGCGCGTACTCGGTGCCGTTGGCGGCCTTGGCACCTTCCATCAGCATGTCCACGCCCTCGGCATGGGTCACGACGATGATCTTGGCCGTGGGGTCGGTGTCCAGGTGGTTGCGCACGTTGCGCAGGCCCTTCAGGCCCTGGGCCGCGGCATTGTCGAAGTGGTAGACCACCTTGTCCTGTGCCGCCGCCACACCGGCAAGCAGCAGCATCAGGACCAGGGCGAACAGTCGGTGCAGGCGCAGCATGGCGGTCTCCTTGAAGCTCAGGTGGGGCTGATGCCGGGGTTGCCTTCGACGGCCACCAGCTTGGGCGTGTTGATGCGGCGGGGCTTCACGCGGCCCCCCTGGGCGCGCAGCCAGGCCTCGACGTGGTCCCACACCGGCTTGACACCGGGCTGGCCGCGCGCCTCTTCGGCCACCGGCGCCCAGCCGGCCACCTTGTAGCGCTTGTCGGCCTCGATCGGCCGGCCGGCCAGTTGCATGTCGGTGATGCGCCGGCCCATCGCCTCGGCCGGCCGCATCGTGTAGCTCAGGCCGCCCACGCGCACCATGTCGCCGCCCTGCTGGTAGTAGGGATCGGGGTTGAACAGGTTGTCGGCCACGTCCTCGAGGATGGTCTTGATCGTCTCGCCGTTCATCTCGGTGAGCGTGGCGTAGGGGTAGGTGATGGCCAGCTGGTCCATCATCAGCTCGCGCGTGATGGTGTCGCCCGGCAGCAGGCTGGTGCCCCAGCGGAAGCCGGGCGAGAACGCGATCTCGGCGCCTTGCACGTCCATCAGCGCGTCGCAGATCAGCTGGTCCCAGCTGCCATTGAAGTTGCCGCGGCGGTACAGCAGGCCATCGGTGACGGCCAGCTTCTCGGCCAGCCGGGCCTCGTGCGGGCCGCGTACCTTGCGGATCAGCGCGGCCATCTCGGGGTCGGCCTGCAGCTGGTTCGCGAACACCGGCAGCAGCCGGTAGCGGTAGTCGGCCAGCTTGCCGTCCTTCACGTCGAAGTCCATCACGCCGAGGAACTTGCCGTTGCTGCCGGCATTGGTCACCAGCGTGGTGCCGCCGCCGTTCTTCACCGGCACGGCCACCGGCACGCCGTCGTGGGTGTGGCCACCCAGGATGGCGTCGATGCCGCGCACGCGGCTGGCGAGCTTCAGGTCCACGTCCATGCCGTTGTGCGACAGCAGCACCACCAGCTGCGCCCCCTGGCCGCGGGCTTCGTCGACCACCTTCTGCAGGTTGTCTTCCTGGATGCCGAAGGCCCAGTCGGCCACCAGGTAGCGCGGGTTCGCGATCGGCGTGTACGGGAAGGCCTGGCCGACGATGGCCACCGGCACGCCGTTGATCCGGCGCAGCGTGAAGGGCTTGAACACCGGGTCGCCGAAGTCCTGGGTCTTGACGTTCTGCGCCAGGAATTCGATGCGGCCGGCAAAGTCCTTCTCGATGATCTGCTGCACCCGCGCCATGCCGTAGGTGAATTCCCAGTGGCCGGTCATCACGTCCACGCCCAGCAGCAGGCAGGCGTCGACCATGTCCTGCGCCTGCGTCCACAGCGAGGTCGCCGAGCCCTGCCAGGTGTCCCCGCCATCGAGCAGCAGCGCGCCGGGGCGGCTGGCCTTCAGGCGCTTGACCAGCGTGGCCAGGTGCGCGAAGCCGCCCACCTTGCCGTAGCGCCGCGCGGCGCGTTCGAAGTCGAGGTAGGTGAAGGCGTGGGCCTGCGCCGAGCCCGGCTGCAAGCCGGCGGCCTTCAGCAGCGATTCACCCACGCGGTGCGGCCACTGGCCCTGCATGCTGCCGATGCCGAGGTTGACGCTGGGCTCGCGGAAGTGGATGGGCAGCAGCTGCGCATGGCAATCGGTCATGTGCAGCAGCGAGACATTGCCGAAGGGCGGGATGTCGTACAGGGCCGCCTCGGCGGTGGCGGCATCGGCCTCGGCATGCCGGCCCAGCGCCATGCCGGCGGCCGACGCGGCGACGAGGACCTGCAGGAATTCGCGCTTGGTGAGGCTCACTGGTTGACCGGCGACTGGGGGTCGAGCAACAGGGCCATCACGTCGCGCAGCTGCTTCTCGTTCAGCAGCTTGGCGTGGCCGAAGCGCGGCATGTTCGAGCAGGCCGCGTAGGCCTTGCTGTTCCACAGCTTGCCCCACGTGTATTGCACGATAGGCGCAGTGGCCGGGTCGGCCACGTCCTTCACGCCGCGCAGCTTGCCGTAGTTCCACAGCGAAGGGCCGATGGTGCCGTACGAGATCTCCTTGCGGTCGATCTGGTGGCAGTTGTAGCACTGGGCGCCGTTGGCCGTGGGGCTGGCGCTGGCATCGGTCCAGGTCATGCCGCGGCCGTTCTGCGCCAGCTTCTCGCCTTCGCGCCAGTCGCCGATGTACTGGCCGCCCTGCGGCCACTGGATCGTGGCCATCGCCTCGGCTTCGACCTGCCTGGCCACGGCATCGGCTGGCGGGGTCGAGCCCGAACAGGCGGCCTGGCCCAGGTCCTGGTTCAGGCGATCGACCTTCGCGATGCCCTGGTCCCGGAACGAGGCCCGGATCATGGCCTGGGCGTCGCGGTCGAGTTCGTCCGGGGAGGGGACCGTGGCGCAGCCGGCAAGCCAGCCGGCCGCGCCAGCGGCCGCCACTGCGAGCAAATGGATCTTTTGCATGATGTGCGAAGCCTTCCCGTTCAGCGCTTGATCGCCGGTGCGATCGATTCGGCACCCTGGGCGTTGACGCCCATGTACACGCCCAGTGCGATGGTCACGTCCGAGGCGAAGCCCGGGTAGGGGAAGCGCTGCTGGCGGAAGCAGTCGTTGAGTCGCCGCTGCATGCTCCACATCTCGCCGCTGGAGACGCGGTAGGCCGGCCAGGCCGCGAAGCCGATGCCGTTGCCGGGGTTCTTGGTCAGGTCGGGCAGGTCCTGCAGCCGGATGCGCTTGCCGTCCTGGCCATGGCAGCTGGCACAGGCAAAGTCCATCGGACCGGCGCGGAAGAAGAAGGCACGCTTGCCAAGCTCGTAGAAGCGGCGCTCCTGCGCGTGGCTCTGCGGCAGCGCCATCTTCATGCCGCGCGATTCGCTGGAGATCCAGGCGGCCAGCGCGGTGACGGTGGACTGCTCGCCCTTGTCGAACGGCGTGGCAGCGATCTCCTTCGCGCTGAAGCCCTGCAGGGTTTCCATGCAGGTGAGCAGCCGCGACTCGAGGTCCTGCACGCGACCCGTGTCGGCGAACCAGCGCGGGAGCTGCACCCACGCGCCCTTGACCACGCCGGGGCCGAGACCCAGGTCGCAGCGTTCCAGCGTGGCGTTCTTCGGGCCGCGCGCGGTCTTCCACAGCGCCTCGCCCTTGGCTTCGAACAGCTCGGCAGGATTGCCGTCCTCGAGCATCTTGCGGTACTCGGCAATGCCATCGGCGGCCGACTTGGTCTGGGCCCAGGCCGGCGCCAGGGCGGCCGTGCCCAACAGCGCCAACGCGATGGAACGGAGGGGGGCTTGCATGCGCAGCATCGTCGTCATGGCGGGCCTTCAGGACGCCACGGCTTCGTCGGTGCGCGTTTCGCCCCGATTGTCCTTCCAGGTCACGGCAATCTTGTCGCCGGCCTTGGCGCCCTTGATGTTGAACTGCAGGAACGGGTTCTTCGACACCGAAGGTCCCCACTGCGCCGTCAGCACGGTCTTGCCGTTGTGCTGCGCCATGACTTCCTGGATGTACCAGGCGGGAATCACCTTGCCGGCGGCGTCCTTGCGCTGGCCGGTCTCCATCTCGTGGCTCATCAGCACGCGGACGGTGGCCTTGTCGCCGTTGACCTGGGCGCGAATGCGCATCGGATCAGTTGCCATGTCGTGTCTCCTGTTCGTTTACGCGTTATCAACCGCCGCAGCCACCGAGCGTGACCTTGATTTCCTTTTGGGCGAACAGCACCCGGCCGTCGCCCATCATCGCCACCGCATAGACGTTTGACGACTGGCCCATCTTCACGCGGGTCGAGAAGCTGGCATCGACCGAGTCGCTCACATCGAACACGGCCGACAGCACGCTCGGGTTCTTCTCGACCAGCAGCAGCAGCTTCTTCGCGCCGGCCAGGCTGGTGGCCACGCCCACCGGCACCACGGCGCCGTTCTCGGCGATGTCGGGCCCGGTGAGCGTGACATCCTTGCTTTCGGTCGGGGTGCCCCCGCCCAGCGCCTTCACGGCGTCGGCCATGGTCTTGGCGTCGAAGGCCGCGGTGTTGAAGGCGGCCCGCGCGATGCCGGGCAGCAGGCCGGCACCGGCCAGCAATGCAGCCACCCTGGCCGAGTGCGAGAGCATCTGTCTGCGGTTGAACATCAAAGAACTCCTCGTTGTCGCTAGGGTTTGGCGCCGTTCGCCAGCCATTGGGCGATGAGCTTGCCATCGTTGTCCGGCAGGGATTGGGGCGGCATCGGAATGCCCCCCCAGATGCCCTGGCCACCGGAGCGGATCTTGCCAGCCAGATAGGCAGCGGCATCGCTGCGGCTCGCATATTTGTCGGCCACCGCCCGGAATGCCGGTCCGACCAGCGGGCTGTCCAGGCCATGGCAGGCGGTGCAGCTGTGCTTCTGCGCCAGCGCAAGGGCCGAGGCGATGCTGGTCGTGGCGGTCGTGGCAGGCGGGGCCGCCACGGTCGGCGCAGCCGACGCTGCCGTGGACGGATTGGCCGCGCGGGCATGGGCGGTATCGACCCCGCGCTGCGGGCCGACCAGGCGCTGCTGCTCCGCCAGGTTGCCGTTGTTGCTGCGCGCGAAGTCCGGCAGCGCGGAGGCCACGCGCGGCGCGGCCTCACAGTTGGTCATGCAGGCCTGTGCCTGCACATCGGGACGCCCGCCATTGCCCAGGCCCTTGCCAGGCCACAGGCCGTGCTGGCTGGTCAGGCCCAGCCGGTTGGGCATGCGGGCCTGCGCTGCCGGCATCGTGGCGTCGGACAGCACGAAATCATCGGGCAGCACGCCGCCCAGGTTCAGCAGGTACGCGGTGACGGCGTAGACCTCGTCGGTGCTCAGGCTCTTCGGGGCGTTCCAGGGCATCGCGCGGCGGATGTAGTCCCACAGCGTCGAGACGGTCGAGACCTTCATCAGCGTGCTGCGACCGGGGAAGGCAGGATCGGTAAGCCGCGCGACATGCCCGGTCTTCACGTCTTCCGCGGTGGTGCCACCGACCAGCGGGTTGAAGACCTGGTTGCTTTCGCCGAACACGCCGTGGCACGAGGCGCATTGCGCCTCCCACACCACCTGGCCCTGCGCCACCGAGCCGCTGCCCTTGGGCAGGCCCTTGAAGTCGGGCCGCACGTCGATGTCCCAGGCCGCCACTTCGCGTGGCGTGGCCGCGCGGCCGATGCCCGGATAGCGTGCGGGCTCCGCCTGTGCCGACAGACCCAGCAACAGGCCGGCGGCCAGCAGTGCCGGGCGAAGCTCAGGCCAGCTGCACATTCTTGACCTCGCCGCTTTCCTGCACCAGCCAGGACTGGATGGCGTTGTTGTGATAGATCGAGCGCGTGCCGCGCACGGCGCGCAGCTGGCGATAGCTGGGCTGCACATAACCGGTGTCGTCGATCGCGCGGCTCTGCACCAGGGCCGGCTTGCCGTCCCAGGTCCAGTCGAGCGTGAAGCGCGTCAGGCACTTGCTCATCACCGGCTCCTGCAACTGCGCGGTGCGCCAGTTGCGGCCGCCGTCCACCGAGACGTCCACGCGCTTGACCTTGCCGCGGCCGGACCAGGCCAGGCCGCTGATCTGGTAGTAGCCCTTGTCCAGCAGCACCTGGCCACCCGAAGGCGTGGTGATCACGCTCTTGCATTCCTGCAGGCTGCTGTACTGGCGGTGCTGGCCATCGGGCATCAGGTCGATGTAGTGCACCGTTTCGTCCTTGGTGGCGTAGGGCTGGTCGCCCAGCTCGATGCGGCGCAGGTACTTGACCCAGCTCACCCCCTGCACACCGGGCACCACCAGGCGCAGCGGGTAGCCGTTCTCGGGCCGCAGCATCTCGCCGTTCTGGCCGTAGGCCACCAGCACCTCGCCGCTCTCGACCAGCTCCATCGGGATCGTGCGGGTCATCGACGAGCCATCGGCCCCCTCGGCCAGCACGTAGCGACCGCGCTTGAAGTCGGCGCCGGCCATCTCGAGCAGCAGCCGCAGCGGCACGCCGGTGAACTCGCTGCAGCTGAGCATGCCGTGCGTGTACTGGCAGGTGGGCACCGCGACGTTGCCCCATTCCATGCCGGTGTTGGCGCCGCATTCGATGAAGTGGAAGCGGCTCACCGAGGGCAGCCGCATGATCTCGTCGACGGTGAACACCATCGGCTGGCGCAGCATCTTGTCGTCGGCGCCGGTGAGCATCAGCCGGTGCTTGCTCGGGTCGACGTCCCACCAGCCCTGGTGGTGGCGCTCGAAGTGCAGGCCGCTGGGGGTGACGATGCCGAACAGGCTTTGCAGCGGCGCGAAGGACACCGAGGCCTGGCGTGTCTGCGTCAGGCCGGGGCTGGGGCGGCGCTGCACGTTGTGCTCGTACTGCGAGGGCAGCCCGTAGCCCTGGGTAGCCACCGGCTGGCCCAGGCCCTTGCTGTGGGGCGGCAGCTCCAGGATGTTCGGGTCGCCGCCGTCGGCCGGTGGTGGATGGGCCTGCGCCCGTGCAGCGGAACCGGCGGTGGCGGCGAGCGCGGCGGCAAAGGCGCCGCGCACGAAGTCGCGCCGGCCTTTGCGTGCTTCGCCGAAGACGGCTTGCACGCCTTGCGCATCGATGAAGTGCTCGGGCGCCTTGACGAGGCGACCGGAGCGGCGATCATGTGGGGCCAAGAGACAGTCCTTGCGGCTTGTGACTGATCAATAACTATATTCGGCTGGAGTGATATTAATCCCCGCCGGATCGAACGCGACTAGGACAATCCCGATGAGGCCGACGCCACCATGCTGATCTTTCGCCAACTCTTCGACCGTCAGTCGTCCACCTACACCTACCTGCTGGGCGACAGCGAAGCCGGCGAGGCCCTGCTGATCGACCCGGTATTCGAGAACGTGCAGCGCGACGCTGCGCTGCTGCGCGAACTGGGCCTGAAGCTGCTGGCGACGCTGGACACGCACGTGCATGCCGACCACGTCACCGCGGCGTGGCTGCTGAAGCAGCGCCTGGGCAGCCAGATCCTGCTGGCCAGGGCGGCCGGTGCGACCCAGGCAGACCGACTGCTGGTGCATGGCGAACGCGTGCAATTCGGCCGCCGCCATCTCGAGGTGCGGGCGACCCCGGGGCATACGGCCGGCTGCCTGAGCTACGTGCTGGACGACCAGGGCATGGCCTTCACCGGCGACAGCCTGCTGATCCGCGGCTGCGGCCGCACCGACTTCCAGCAGGGCAATGCGAGCCAGCTGTACCACTCGGTGAAGATGCAGCTGCTGAGCCTGCCCGGCCATTGCCTGCTGTACCCGGGGCATGACTACCGCGGGCTGACGGTGACCAGCGTCGCCGAAGAGCGAGCCTTCAACCCGCGCCTGGGCGGCGATGTCAACGAGGCCGACTTCTGCGGCTACATGAACCACCTGGGCCTGGCCCATCCGAAGCTGATGGACATTGCGGTGCCGGCCAACCTGCGTTGTGGCCAGCCCGAGGGCGGGGCCGCGCTGCCGGACGAGCCGACCTGGGCGCCGCTGACCTGCAGCTTCGGTGGTGTGTGGGAGATTCAGCCCACGGTGCTGGAAGAGCGGCTGGGCGACGGCGCCGACGCGATCCAGGTGGTCGACGTGCGCGAGCCGGCGGAATTCTCGGACGCGCTGGGCCATGTCCCAGGGGCGCGGCTGGTGCCGTTGTCCGAGCTGGCCGCGCGGGCCGGCGAGCTGGCGCGCGAGCGGCCGATCGTCACCGTGTGCCGCTCGGGCGCGCGCTCGGCGCAGGCCACGGTGCTGCTGCAGCGCAGCGGCTTCCAGGCGGTGGCCAACCTCGCGGGCGGCATGCTGCGCTGGCGCGCCGAGGGGCTTCCGACCGAGGGTGGCGCGGCCTGAGGCCGCAGGCCGCGCCGATCGGGCGTTAGAGCCAGCCCTCGCGTTGCGCGTCGGCCAGCGTCAGGTCGAGGCAGCGGCGGATCAGCGCCGTCATCTCGTCGATCTGCGCACGGGTCATCACCAGCGGCGGCGCGATGATCATGCGGTTGCCGACGGCCCGCATGATGAGCCCGTTCGCGAAGCAGTGGCCGCGGCACACCATGCCGATGCCCACCGTCCGGTCGAAGGGCTTCAGGCCGGCCTTGTCCTTCACCAGCAGCAGCGCGCCCATCAGGCCACAGGTCTCGGCATCACCGACCAGCGGGTGCTCGCGCAGCGACGCGAAGGCCTCGGCCAGGTAGGGCCCGGTGTTGTCGTGCACCTGCTCCACCAGCTTGAGCTCGCGGATCAGCCCGATGTTGGCCAGCGCCACCGCGCAGGCCACCGGATGGCCGGAGTAGGTGTAGCCATGCTCGAACTCGCCGCCCTGTTCGATCAGCGTCTTCGCCACGCGGTCACCGACCATCACCCCGCCGAGCGGGATGTAGCCGCTGGTCACGCCCTTGGCGAAGGTCATCAGGTCGGGCCGGGCACCGAAGGTCTCACAGCCGAACCAGCGACCGGTGCGGCCGAAGCCGCAGATGACCTCGTCGCTGACCAGCAGGATGCCGTACTTGTCGCAGATGCGCTGCACCTCGGGCCAGTAGGTGGCCGCCGGGATGATCACGCCGCCCGCGCCCTGCACCGGCTCGCCGATGAAGGCCGCCACGCGCTCGGGCCCGAGCTCGAGGATCTTGTCCTCCAGCCAGCGGGCGGCAACCAGGCCGAACTCGTCGCGGCTCATGCCTTGCCCGTGCTGCACCCAGTAGGGCTGGTCGATGTGCACGATGTCGGGGATCGGCAGGCCGCCCTGCGCATGCATGTCGGCCATGCCGCCCAGCGAGGCGCCGGCCATCGTCGAGCCATGGTAGGCATTGCGCCGGCTGATGATCACCTTGCGCTGCGGCTGGCCCTGCAGGTCCCAGTAGCGGCGCACCATGCGCACCACCGTGTCATTGCCCTCGGATCCCGAGCCGGTGAAGAACACATGCTGGAACTGCGGCGGCGTCACTTCGCTCAGCAGCTCGGCCAGCGCGATGGCCGGCGGCGTCGCGGTCTGGAAGAAGGCGTTGTAGAAGGGCAGTTCCCTCAGCTGCTGCGTGGCCGCGTCGATCAGGCGCTGCTGGCCATAACCGACGTTCACGCACCACAGGCCGGACATCGCGTCGAGCACCTTGCGGCCCTCGCTGTCCCAGAGGTAGATGTTCTCGGCGCGGGTGATGATGCGCGAGCCCTTCTTCGCCAGCGCCTGGAAGTCGGTGAAGGGATGCAGGAAATGGGCGGCGTCGGCGGCCTGCCACTGCTGCGTCGTGCGTTGCTGTGCGAGTTGCATGGTGATGGCTCCTTCAGACGTGCAGCAGCAGGTGCTCGCGCTCCCACGGCGAGATCACCTTCATGAATTCGGCGTACTCGATCTCCTTGACCTCCGAGTACACGGTGATGAAGGCTTCACCCAGCACCTCGTGCAGGTCCTTCTCCTCGCGCAGCAGCGCCAGCGCCTCGCCCAGGCTGCGCGGCAGCTGATAGTCGCCAAGGTACGCGTCACCCTTGCACTCGGCCGAGGGCTCGATGCGGTGCTTCAGCCCCAGCCAGCCGCAGGCCATCGTGGCGGCCAGCGCCACGTAGGGGTTGGCGTCGGCGCCGATCACGCGGTTCTCGATGCGCCGCGCCTGCGGCTCGGCCAGCGGGGCGCGGATGCCCACGGTGCGGTTGTCGATGCCCCACTGGATGTTGATCGGTGCTGCGGTGAAGCGTGCCAGCCGGCGGTAGCTGTTGACGTAGGGTGCGAACAGCGCCATCGCGGCCGGGATGTACTTCTGCAGCCCGCCGATGAACCAGTAGAACTCGCGGCTCGGGGAGCCGTCTTCGTTGCTGAACAGGTTGCGGCCGCTGGCGCTGTCGACGATGCTTTGGTGGATGTGCATCGCGCTGCCGGGCTCGCCGGCGATCGGCTTGGCCATGAAGGTGGCGAACATGTCGTGCCGCAGCGCGGCCTCGCGCACCGTGCGCTTGAACAGGAACACCTCGTCGGCCAGGCCCAGCGGATGGTCGTGGAAGAAGTTGATCTCCATCTGCCCGGCGCCGACCTCGTGGATCAGGGTGTCGACGTTCAGGCCCATCTTCTCGCAGTAGTCGTAGACGTCCTCGAACAGCGGGTCGAACTCGTTGACCGCATCGATCGAGTAGGCCTGGCGCGAGGTCTCGGCGCGGCCGCTGCGGCCGATCGGCGGCTTCAGCGGCATGTCCGGATCGGTGTTGCGCGCGACGAGATAGAACTCCAGCTCCGGCGCGACCACCGGCTTCCAGCCTTCAGCCTCGTACAGCTCGCACACCCGGCGCAGCACCGAGCGCGGCGCGAAGGGCACCAGCTTGCCGTGCCGGTCGTAGCAGTCGTGGATGACCTGCGCGGTGGGGTCGGTGGCCCAGGGCACGAGGCGCACCGTGCTGGGGTCGGGCCGCAGCTGCATGTCCAGGTCGGTGGGGCTGATGACGTCGTAGTACGGCCCCTCGGACGGGAATTCGCCCGTCACGCCCATCGCCACCACGGCCTCGGGCAGGCGCATGCCGCGGTCTTCGGTGAACTTTTCGCGCGGCAGGATCTTGCCGCGGGCCACGCCGGTGAGGTCAGGCACCAGGCATTCGATCTCGGTGACGCGGCGCTGGTTGAGCCACTGTTCGAGCTCGCTGAAATTGAAGTTGTCTCGATTGATCATGTTGCACTCCGGTTCGCTTGGATGCTAGGCGGCCGCGGACGGTCTTCCGCGGCCGGGCGGGTGCAGCACTAGGGAATCGGGTTGCGGTGCTGGTCGTGGTACGCGGCGCAGGCCGCACCGAAGGCTGTCAGCAGCTGCATCGAGACCGGGTTGTCGGCGGCCTGCCACTCCGGGTGCCATTGCACGCAGAGGTTGAAGCCGGTGGCGTCGATCACCGAGAAGGCCTCGATCAGGCCGTCCGGTGCGCGGGCCTCGACCCGCAAGCCATGGGCCAGCCGGCTCACCGCCTGGCCGTGCACCGAATTGACGGTGAAGCGCGTTTGGCCGAGCAACCCGGCCAGCACGCCGCCGGGCAGCACCTCGACTTCGTGCGCCGGGCCGTATTGCACTGCGGCTGGCTGGCCGGAGGGTGCCCGGTGGTCGGCATAAGGCCCGACGTCCTGCACCGCCTGGTGCAGCGAGCCGCCCAGCGCGACATTCGTTTCCTGCGTGCCGCGGCAGATCGCGAACAGCGGCATGCCGCGCGCGATGACCTTCGGGATCAGCGGCAAGGTCCAGGCATCGCGGGTGGGGTCCAGCGGCAGCGAGGGGTCGTGGACCGCCTCGTCGAAGTGGCTGGGATGCACGTTCGAGGCCGAGCCGGTCAGTAGCACACCATCGGCCAGGTCGAGCAGGGCATCCAGCTCTTCCGGCGTGGCGCTCGGCACGATCAGCGGCAGCGCGCCCGCCAGGCGCACCGCATCGACATACTTCTTGCCGGCGACGTGGAAGGCATGCTCGCCGATCGGGCGATTGCAGGCCGGCACCAGGACCACCGGTTTGTTTTTCGAGCTCATGGTGTCGCGTCTTTTATGCGCTAGGCAGACCCTCGGTTGATTGAACTGTCGGGAAGCAAGTCTCAGGCCGCGCGCTGGATCGCGCCGCGCAGCGTGTCGATCAGCTGGTCGATCTGCTGCCGTTCGATGATCAGCGGCGGCGACAGCGCGACCGTGTCGCCGGTGGTGCGGATCAGCACACCCTTGTCGTAGCAGTCGAGGAAGATGTTGAACGCGCGCTTGGCCGGCTCGCCGGGGATCGGCGCGAGCTCGACGCCGCCGACCAGGCCGATGTTGCGCACGTCGATCACGTTGGGCAGGCCCCTCAGCGCGTGCAGCTGCTCGGCGAAGTAGCCCTGCAGCTGCTGGGCGCGCGTCAGCAGGCCTTCTTCCTCGTAGGTGGCCAGGGTGCCCAGGCCGGCGGCGCAGGCGATCGGGTGCGCCGAGTAGGTGTAGCCGTGGAAGAACTCGATCAGGTGCTCGGGCCCGCTCATGAAGGTGTCGTGGATGCTCTGCTTGGCTGCCACAGCGCCCATCGGCGCGCAGCCGTTGGTGATGCCCTTGGCCATCACCAGCAGGTCCGGCGTGACGCCGAAGGTCTGTGCCGCGAACGGGTTGCCGGTGCGACCGAAACCGGTGATCACCTCGTCGAAGATCAGCAGGATGCCGTGCTTGTCGCAGATCTCGCGCAGGCGGTTCAGGTAGCCCTTGGGCGGCACCAGCACGCCGGTGGAGCCGGCCACCGGCTCGACGATCACCGCGGCGATCGTGGAAGGATCGTGCAGCGCGCAGAGCTTCTCGAGGTCATCGGCGAACTCGGCGCCGTGCTCGGGCTGGCCGACGCTGAACGCGTTGCGGGCCGGATCGTGGGTGTGGCGGATGTGGTCGACGCCTGCCAGCATGGCGCCGAACATCTTGCGGTTGGCCACCATGCCACCCACCGAGATGCCGCCGAAGTTGACGCCGTGGTAGCCCCGCTCGCGGCCGATCAGCCGGGTACGCTGGCCTTCGCCGCGCACGCGATGGTAGGCCAGCGCGATCTTCAGCGCGGTGTCCACCGATTCGGAGCCGGAGTTGGTGAAGAAGATCTTGTTCAGGCCGGCCGGCGTGAGCTTGGCGACCTTGTCGGCCAGCTCGAATGCCTTGGGATGCGCCATCTGGAACGGCGGCGCATAGTCCAGCTCGGCCGCCTGCTGCTGGATGGCCTGCACGATCTTCGGCCGTGCATGGCCGGCATTCACGCACCACAGGCCGGCGACGCCATCGAGAATCTGGCGGCCGTCGTCGGTCCAGTAGTGCATGCCGGAGGACCGGGTCAACAGGCGCGGCGCCTTCTTGAACTGGCGGTTGGCCGTGAAGGGCATCCAGTAGGCGTCGAGGGCGTGGTTCATGGCGTCAGGGCTCCTTGTCGGCAACGCCCTCCAGTCTAGTCAGCGGGTGGCGCAATGTGCTGTCTTCTGATGGGGGGTGGAGCCGCGCGCTTCGGCATATCATGCGAATCTTTCCAAGCGATTCCGCATTTCATGCGAACAGACAGCCCAAAGCCGCAACTCGATGCGATCGACCGCCAGATCTTGACGCTGCTGCAAGCCGAGGGGCGGCTGTCGAACGTCGAGCTGGCCGAGCGTGTGCACCTGTCGCCCTCGGCCTGCCTGCGGCGGGTCAAGCAGCTGGAGGAGTCGGGGGTCATCGCACAGTACGTGGCGCTGCTGAATGCCAAGGCGCTGGGCCAGCACGGCACGTGCTTCTCGATCATCAACCTCGAGACGATGAACGATGGCGTCCTGAAGGCCTTCGAGCAGGCGGTCCGCGACGAACCGGAGGTGCTGGACTGCTTCTACGTCGCCGGGTCGAACGACTACCTCATCCGTTTCAGCTACCGCGATGCCGAGGACCTGGAGCGCTTCCACACCCAGGTGCTGATGCGCTTGCCGGGCGTCGAGCGATCGAATTCGATGCTGGTTCTGCGCACGGTGAAGAAGACCACCGCGTTGCCGTTGTAGGGCCCGCGCGCCCATGAAGCCGGTCCTGGTCCTGCAGCACATGGTCGATGACGGCCCGGCCTACCTGGGCCGCTGGCTGCAGCAGCAGGGCCTGCCGGCGGACGTGCGCTGCCACCAGGCGGGCCAGCCTTTTCCGGCCACGCTGCACGGCTATCGCGCGATGGCGATCCTGGGCGGTCCGATGAGCGCGAACGATGACATGCCGCACTTGCGCCAGGCCGAGCAGCTGGTGCGCGAAGGGGTGGCCAGCGGCATTCCGGTGATCGGGCATTGCCTGGGCGGGCAGCTGATGGCGCGAGCGCTGGGCGGCACGGTGGGGCCGTCGATCGCGCCGGAAATCGGCTGGCACGACATCACGCTCCACGACAACGCCACTGCGCAGACCTGGTTCGGCGACGTCCGGGCCGCCCGTGTCTACCGTTGGCACTACGAGGCCTTCAGCGTGCCGGCCGGTGCGCTGGCGCTCGCCGCCAGCCCGGCCTGTGTCCATCAGGCCTTTGCGCTCGGGCCGCACCTGGCGCTGCAGTTCCACGTCGAGCAGGACCTGGCCAAGATGAAGGAATGGCTGGCGGCGGCCGGCGACGGCTATGTGCGCTCGCTGCGCCTGCACCCGGCCAGCGTGCAGGCAGCGCAGCCGATGCTGGCCGAGGCCGAACAGTCTCTCGCCGCGCAGCAGGCCCTCGCCAGCCGGATCTACCACTACTGGCTGGCCTCGGCCGCCTGAGCTGGGCATCCTGGATTTCGCATGAGGAAATATGAATTTCGCATCGCGGAATCTTTGTCTGCTGCGCCGCAACATGCTTTTTCATGGCGAAGAATTCATTTTCGAATCATGAAATCAGATCACTAACATGTTGATTTGAAATGGAAATATTTTTAGTCTTCTATAAGACATAAGTCTTCTCAAAGACCCTGCGGCTGGTTAGGCTTGAGCCATCGTTTTTCGGTTCTCTCCCTCACCGCCCCAAGGAGCTTTGACATGACACAGCAACTCACCCGCGAACAACAGATCGCCGCCCTCGAGAAGGACTGGGCCGAAAACCCGCGCTGGAAGGGCATCAAGCGCGGCTACACCGCCGCCGACGTGGTGCGCTTGCGCGGTTCGCTGCAGATCGAATACACGCTGGCCAAGCGTGGCGCAGAGAAGCTGTGGAACTCGATCAACACCGAGCCGTTCGTCAACTCGCTGGGCGCGCTGACCGGCAACCAGGCCATGCAGCAGGTCAAGGCCGGCCTGAAGGCGATCTACCTCTCCGGCTGGCAGGTGGCGGGTGACGCCAACAGCAACGGCGAGATGTACCCCGACCAGTCGCTGTACTCGGTGGACTCGGTGCCGAAGGTGGTGAAGAAGATCAACAACACCTTTGCCCGCGCCGACCAGATCCAGTGGAGCGAAGGCAAGAACGACATCGACTACTTCCAGCCCATCGTGGCCGATGCCGAAGCCGGTTTCGGCGGCGTGCTGAACGCCTTCGAACTGATGAAGGCCATGATCGAAGCCGGCGCCGCGGGCGTGCACTTCGAGGACCAGCTGGCCTCGGTGAAGAAGTGCGGCCACATGGGCGGCAAGGTGCTGGTGCCGACGCGTGAAGCGGTGAGCAAGCTGGTGGCCGCCCGCCTGGCCGCCGACGTGATGGGCGTGCCGACCATCCTGCTGGCCCGCACCGATGCGGAAGCAGCCGACCTGGTGACCAGTGACGTCGACGCCAACGACAAGCCCTTCCTGACCGGTGAGCGCACCGTCGAAGGCTTCTACAAGACCAAGAAGGGCTTCGAGCAGGCCGTGAGCCGCGGCCTGGCCTATGCCGAGTACGCCGACCTGATCTGGTGCGAGACCGGCACGCCGGATCTGGCGTTCGCGAAGGCCTTCGCCGATGCGATCCACGCCAAGTTCCCGGGCAAGCTGCTGGCCTACAACTGTTCGCCCTCGTTCAACTGGAAGAAGAACCTCGACGACGCGACGATCGCCAAGTTCCAGCGCGAGCTGGGCGCGATGGGCTACAAGTTCCAGTTCATCACGCTCGCCGGCTTCCACAGCCTGAACTACTCGATGTTCGAGCTGGCCTATGGCTACGCCCGCAACAACATGACGGCCTTCGTCGAGATGCAGGAGAAGGAATTCGCCGCTGCCGAGAAGGGCTTTACCGCGGTGAAGCACCAGCGCGAAGTGGGTACCGGGTACTTCGACGCGGTGACCACGACGATCGAGCGCGAGGCCTCGACCGCCGCGCTGAAGGGCTCGACCGAAGACGAGCAGTTCTTCGAGGCCAAGCACGGCTGATCCACGATCGCTTCGAGAGGTGCTGAGCCTGCCGCCACACGCGGCGGGCTTGGGGAGACAAGCAAGGCGGCGCGGTTCCCACAAGGGGCCGCGCCTTTTTGCGTCAGGAGATTCCTGCGCGCGGCTCAGGCGCCGCGCTGCCGGCGCAGCACCAGCAGCGCGTAGCCCAGCCCGGCCACTGCCAGGGCCGCCAGGAAGCCCGGCGTTGCCGCGGCGCCCAGCGCCGAGCCCAGGTCATGCAGGGCCCAGGCCGGCAGGCCTTGCACGAAGGGCAGGGGATCGCCGTCGGCGCGCATCGTCAGGCTGCGCGGGCCGGCGCGATCGGCAACGATC
>NZ_JBGAGA010000095.1:0-21042 GCF_044226965.1 Aquabacterium sp.
GGCTATTCCGAGCAGTCCGCCCTGACGCGCGCGATGCGCCGGCGCTGGGGCCAGACGCCGGCCGCGCTGCGCCGCGCGGCGCGCGGGGCCGGGCCGTAGCGCGCGCCGGCAGGGGCGGTCAAAACCGGCGTCGGCCCGGTCAAGACGGCGCGCCCGCGTCGCGGCTACGCTCGCGGCCCATGTCCCCTGCTGCCAGCCATTCTGTCGTCATGCCCCCGAGCACCGCTGCGCGTCCCGCCACCCACCCGTCGGCCGGCGTGCTGATGGCGCTGCTGGCCGCGATGCTGTGGGGCACCACCGGCACCGCGCAGAGCCTGGCGCCGGCCGGGCTTTCGGCCTACTGGGTCGGGGCGCTGCGGCTGGTGGTGGCCGGCCTGTTCTTCCTGCTGCTGCTGCGCGTGCAGGGCGTGACCTGGCGCGCCAGCGCCGCGCGCCTGTCGTGGCCGGCCGTGCTGCTGGGCGGGCTGTGCATGGCGGGCTACAACCTGGCCTTCTTTGCCGGGGTGAAGAGCAGCGGCATCGCGGTGGGCACGGCGGTGGCCATCGGCAGCGGGCCGATCTGGGCCGGCCTGCTGGACACCTGGGTCAGCCGCCGCGCGCCGGCGCTGCCGTGGTGGTGCGGCACCGTGCTGGCGGTGGCCGGCGGTGCCTTGCTGGTCGGCGTGGCCGAGGGTGGCTTGCAGGTGCGGCCGCAAGGCATCGTGCTGTGCCTGGCGGCCGGCTTCAGCTACGCGGCCTACGTGCTGGTGAACAAGCGCCTGGTCAACCAGGTGGCGCCGGCGGTGGCCACTTGCGCGGTGTTCGGCACCGCGGCGCTGATTGCGGCGCCGCTGGCGCTGCTGATCGCCGGGCCGCTGCACCTGGGCAGCACCGGCGCCGGCGGCACGGCCGTGCTGGTGTACCTGGGCGTGGTGACCACCGGCGTGGCCTACCTGCTGTTCAGCCACGCGCAGCGCCACATCGCCGCCAGCACCGCGGTGACGCTGGCGCTGGGCGAGCCGATCACCGCGTTCGTGCTGGCGGTCGTGGTGGTCGGCGAGCATCCGCGGCCCAGCGCCTTCGCCGGCCTGCTGATGGTGCTGGCCGGGCTGGCGGTGGTGATCTGGACCGAGCTGCGCGCGGCGCGCCGCGTCGGATGCTAACGCAGTAAAGACGCGTCATTCGACGGCTGCCGGGACCGGCGGCACCGTCGCGCCGAAGCCCCGTGGCCCGTGCGGAAGCCCGCCAGGCGGCAGAATCCACGGCTTTGCCGCCGCCCCGCCATGCCTTTTGATGCCCTGCTGTTGTTGATCACCGGCGCCGCTGTCGCCGGCTTCGTGCAGGGGCTGTCGGGCTTCGCGTTCAGCATGGTCGCGATGTCGATCTGGGTCTGGGGCGTGGACCCGCGCATCGCGCCGGTGATGGCGGTGTTCGGTGGCCTCACCGGCCAGATCGTCGCGGCGGTGGCCAGCCGGCGCAAGCCGCAGCTGGCGGTGCTGGCGCCGTTCCTCGTCGGCGGGCTGCTGGGCATTCCGCTGGGCGTGCTGCTGGTGAAGGTGGTCGACCCGAAGCTGTTCAAGGCGCTGATCGGCGGCATCCTGGTGGTGTTCTGCCCGCTGATGCTGCTGGCCGCGCGCCTGCCGCGCTTCACGTTCGGAGGTCGCGCGGCGGACGGCGTGGTAGGCGTGATCGGCGGCGCGATGGGCGGCATCGGCGGCTTCACCGGCGTGGCGCCGGCGCTGTGGTGCACGCTGCGCGGCCTGGACAAGACCGTGCAGCGCGAGATCGTGCAGAACTTCAACCTCGCCGCGCTGGCACTGACCTTCGCGGTGCAGGTCGGCAGCGGCACCGTCACGCGCGACATGCTGCCGCTGTTCCTGGTCATCGCGCCGACGATGGCGCTGCCCTCGCTGCTGGGCGCGCGCGTGCACATGGGCCTGAGCGAGCTGACGGCCCGGCGCATCGTGCTGCTGCTGCTCACCGCCTCGGGCGTCGCGATGCTGGCGGCCTCGCTGCCGGCGCTGCTGGGCCGGCATTGAAGCGGCGCGCTGCCCCATGCCCGACCTGTCGTTCCTGATCATCGCCAGCCTGGCCTCGCTGCTGGTGGGCCTGAGCAAGGGGGGCCTGCCGGCGGTGGGCATCCTCGCGGTGCCGCTGCTGGCGCTGAAGATCTCGCCGGTGAAGGCCGCCGCGCTGCTGCTGCCGATCTACATCGCCAGCGACATGGTCGGCATCTGGCTGTACCGCCGCCACTTCAGCAAGCGCAACCTGCAGATCCTGATCCCGGCGGCGTTCATCGGCATCTTCATCGGCTGGCTCTACGCCGCCCGCCTGAGCGACCGCGCGGTGGGCCTGCTGGTCGGGCTGATGGGGCTGGGCTTCTGCCTCAACACCTGGCTCGGCCCGCGGCTGCGGCGCGCGCCCGGCGCCGGCGAGCCGCGGCCGGCCTCGGTGCCGGCCGGCGTGTTCTGGGGCAGCCTGTCGGGCTTCACCAGCTTCGTCTCGCATGCCGGCTCGCCGCCGTTCCAGATCTACGTGCTGCCGCAGCGGCTGAGCAAGCCGGTGTTCGCCGGCACCTCGACGCTGCTGTTCGCGGCCATCAACCTGGCCAAGCTGCCGCCCTACATGCAACTGCGGCCGTATTCGCTGGACGACCTGCGCGCGGCCGCGGTGCTGCTGCCGGCGGCGCTGATCGGCACGGTGGTCGGCGCCTGGGCCACCCAGCGCATCGCCGACCAGTGGTTCTTCCGCTTCGTGCAGCTCACGCTGCTGGGCGTGTCATGCAAGCTGGTGTGGGACGGCCTGCGGCCGCTCTTCTAGCGTGCCAGCGACTGCCTACTTCCGGGCCGGCGCACCCGCCGCCGGCGCGGCCAGCAGCCCGCGCTTGGCCAGCGCGCCCTCGATCACCTTGATGATCGTCAGCGCGTTGAAGGGCTTGACGATGTAGCCGTGCGCGCCGGCGTTGATGCAGGCCACCACGGTGTCGCGGTCGTTCTGCGCGGTCACCATCAGGATCACCGCATGCGGCACCGCTTCCCTCAGCTCGGCCAGCATGTCCAGACCGGTCTTGCCGGGCATCTGCACGTCCAGGCACACCAGGTCGGGGCTGAAGTGGGTGGCGATCTTCAGGCCCGAGGGCGCGTCGGCCGCCTCGCGGAACTGGTGGTAGCCCTCGTTCTTCAGCAGCCCGCGCAGCAACGAGCGGGTGAGCTGATGGTCGTCGATCAGCAGCACCTTGGTGGTCTCGGGCGTCAGAGGCATGGCACCGGCAGCAGGTAACGGAAGCGGGCTTCGGGAGCGACGAGGCAGCGGCCAGTGTGGCAGAAGCGCCGGCGCGGCACGGTCGAGCAGCGCCGGGATTGCCGGGTAATTCCTGCGACCCCGAAACGGCCGATTGAGCACAATCTGCAGAAATTGTAATCGGGCCCGGCCGCTGCAGGCGGCGGGGTCCGGCGCCGCCCGGAGGCTGCGCGCGCGTGCTGCAGTACCGATGAAGACCACCGGCCTCGACCCGACCCGTCTGCGCGCCTCCCGGCCCCCAGCCTGGACCCGGCTGCCGCGACTGCTGCGCTGGCGCGGGCGTGCGTTGTGGTTGGCCGCGCTGGCCGCCGCGGCGGGCCTGCTGCTCACCGTGCTGGCGCTGGGCTACGTGAAGGCCACGATCGACCAGGACAGCCAGCAGCGCTTCGACCGCCACGCCGACCGTCTGCAGGCCGAGATCGAGCGCCGCTTCCGCCAGCCGCTGGCCGGACTGAAGGGCGCGCGGGCGCTGTATGCCGCGGCCCACCCGATCAGCCGCGAACAGTTCCGCGCCTATGTCGAGTCGCGCAACCTGCAGCAGGACTTTCCCGGCGTGCGCGGCTTCGGTTTCATCGAGCCCGTGCTGCGCGCCGACCTGCCGCGTTTCGAGGCCGCCGCGCGCGCCGAAGGCCTGAGCGACTTCCAGGTGCGCAGCAGCAGCGGCGCGAACCAGCTCTACGTCATCAAGTACATCGAGCCGCTGCAACCCAACTTCGCGGCGCTCGGCTTCGACCTGGGCAGCGAGCCGGTGCGGCTGGAGGCGGTGCAGCGCGCCGTCGACACCGGCGAGCCGGCGCTGACCGGCTACACCGTGCTCGGGCAGGGTGCCCGGCGCGCGCCCGGCTTCCTGCTGCTGCTGCCGATCTACCGCCCCGGCGCCGACCCGCGCGACCCGGCGCAACGCCGCGCGGCGCTGGTCGGCCTGGGCTACACGCCGCTGTTCGCCGAGGACGTGCTGGCCGGCGTCGACAAGGCGGCCGACGGCGCGCTGGATTTCGAGCTGTTCCACGGCGCCGGCACCGACCCCGCGCTGCGCATGCACGGCACGCGCGCCGGCGGCCGGCCGGCCGGGCTGATCCAGGCCAACCGGTCTTTCACGGTCGGCGGCAGGACGCTCACCTTGCGTGTCAGCACCACGCCGAGCTTTGAAGCCGGCATCGAGCGGCACGGCCTGGCCTATGTGGCCGCCGTCGGCGCGCTGCTGAGCGCGCTGCTGGCGCTGTCGGTCGGCGCGCTGGCTTCCAGCCACCAGCGCGCGCAGGCGCTGGCCCAGCGCATGACGGCCGAGCTCGCGCGCGAGCGCCAGCGCCTGGACGCCATCCTGCGCGGCACCGATGCGGGCACCTGGGAATGGAACGTGCAGACGCGCGAGCAGATCTTCAACGAGCGCTGGGCCGGCATGCTGGGCTGGACGCTGGCCGAGCTGGCGCCCATCACCCACGAGACCTGGTCCGGCCTGATGCACCCGGAGGACCTGCCGCGGGCGCAGGCCGAGCTGCTGCGCCACCTGGCCGGCGAGGTGGAGCCGTACGAGGCCGAGGTGCGCATGCGCCACCGCGACGGCCACTGGGTGTGGGTGCAGACGCGCGGCCGCATCTCCACCCGCACGCCGGACGGCCGGCCCGAATGGGTGGCCGGCACGCACCAGGACGTGACCGAGCGGCGCCTGGCCGAGGCCCAGGCGCGCGAGGCCGCCCACCAGATGCAGCTGGTGGCCGACCACCTGCCCGGCCGCGTGGCCTACTGGGACACGCAGCGCCGGCTGCGCTTTGCCAACCGCACCTTCTTCACGCGCTTCGGCGGTGACCTGGCTTCTTCCCTGGGGCGCACCACGGCCGAGGTGGCGGGCCTGCAGCGTGCGCAGGAGATCGAGTGGGCCGTCTCGCGCGCGCTGCGCGGCGAGACGCTGAGCTTCGAGACCGAATTCACGCGGCCCGACGGCACGCCCGGCGTCGAGCTCACGCACATGATCCCGGACGAGCGCGACGGCGCCGTGCATGGCTACTTCGCGCTGGTGCTGGACATCAGCGCGCTGAAGCATTCCGAGGCCGAGCTGCGCCGCAGCAACACGCTGCTGCAGGCCATCCTCGACAACCTGCCCTGCGGCCTGTGCGTGTTCGACGCCGAGCTGCGCGTGGTGCTGCACAACGAACGCTTCCGCCGCCAGCTCGACCTGCCGGACTGGCTGTTCGAAGGCCGGCAGCCCACCGCCGAGCAGCTGATCCGCTTCAATGCCGCGCGCGGCGAATACGGCCCCGGGGAGGTCGAGCCCCTGGTGCAGGCCCGCCTGGCGCTGATGCGCGGTGGCGCGGCGCACCAGTACGAGCGCGTGCGCGCCAACGGCGTCGCACTGGAAGCGCGCGGCTGGCCGATGCCCGGCGGCGGCCTGGTCAGCACCTACATCGACGTCACCGAACGGCGCCGCGCCGAGGCCGCCGTGGCCGAGAGCGAGCGCCTGATGCGCCTGGTCACCGGCAACACGCCGGTGCGGCTGGCCTACTTCGACGGCGAGGCGCGGCTGCGTTTCGCCAACCAGGCGGCCTGGGCCTTCTTCGGCGGCGGCGAGGCCAACCTGGGCCAGACCTACGAGCAGATGGTGGGCGCCGAGCGCTGGCAGGCGCAGCGCGTGCACGTGGCCGGCGTGCTGCGCGGCGAGCCGCAGACCTACGAGATCGAGAGCGACAGCATCAGCGGCCAGCGCTCCTACGCCATCGTCAACCTGACACCCGACATCCGCGAGGGCCGGGTGCAGGGCTTCGTCGCGATGGCCACCGACGTCAGCCAGGTCAAGCGCGCCGAGCGCGAGATGCGCCGCGCCGAGGCGCTGCTGCGCGGCGCGATCGACGCGGTGAACGAGGCCTTCGTGCTCTACGACCCCGAGGACCGGCTGGTCTTCTGCAACGACAAATACCGCGAGATGTACGCGACCTCGGCCGACCTGATCGTGCCGGGCAACACCTTCGAGCACATCATCCGCACCGGCGCCGAGCGCGGCCAGTACCAGGAGGCGATCGGTCGCGTCGACGAATGGGTGGCCGAACGCCTGGCGCAGCACCGCGCGGCGAACACCTCGCTGGTGCAGCAGCTCGGCGACGGGCGCTGGATGCGCATCGTCGAGCGCCGCATGGCCGACGGCCACACCGTGGGCTTCCGCATCGACATCACCGACCTGATGCGCGCCACCGAAGCGGCCGAGGCCGCCTCGCTGGCCAAGAGCCAGTTCCTGGCCAACATGAGCCACGAGATCCGCACGCCGATGAACGCCATCCTCGGCATGCTGGAGCTGCTGCAGCGCACCACGTTGACGCCGCGCCAGTTCGACTACGCGGACAAGACCAAGCGCGCCGCGCATGCGCTGCTGGGCCTGCTCAACGACATCCTCGACTTCTCCAAGATCGAGGCCGGCAAGATGGCGCTGGACCCGCGGCCCTTCGAGCTCGACGCGCTGCTGCGCGACCTGTCGGTGATCCTGTCCAACAACCTCGGCAGCAAGCCGGTGGAGGTGCTGTTCGACATCGATCCCGCGGTGCCGCCGGCGCTGGTGGGCGACGACATGCGGCTGCAGCAGGTGCTGGTGAACCTGGCCGGCAACGCCATCAAGTTCACGCAGGCCGGCGAGGTGGTGCTGCAGGTGCGGCTGCTGTCGCGCGAGGCGGACCGCTGCCGCATCGGCTTCGTGGTGCGCGACACCGGCATCGGCATCTCGGCCGAGCAGCAGCAGCGCATCTTCCAGAGCTTCTCGCAGGCCGAAGCCTCGACCACTCGGCGCTTCGGCGGCACCGGGCTCGGCCTGTCGATCTGCCAGCGCCTGGTGGCGCTGATGGGCGGCAGCATCGGCGTGACCAGCACCCCGGGCGAGGGCAGCCGCTTCGGCTTCGAGCTCGAGCTGCCGCTGGTCCCGGAGGCTGGTGCTGACACGCGAAAAGAGCGGCCAACCGGTGGCGCGAGGCCTCTGCATGCGCTGCTGGTCGACGACAACCCGACCGCCCGCGAGGTGCTGGCGACGATGGCCGGCGCCTTGGGCTGGCAGGTGGAACTGGCCGACAGCGGCGAGGCCGCGCTGGCCCTGGTGGCGCAGCGCCAGCGCGAGGGCCGGCCCTTCGAGGCCGTGTTCGTCGACTGGCTGATGCCGGGGCTCGACGGCTGGCAGACCACGCAGCGCCTGCGCGGGCTGTCCGGCACGCCGCCGCTGCTGATGATGGTCACCGCGCACGGCCGCGAGAAGCTGGCGCAGCGCCCGGCCGACGAACAGGCGCTGCTGGACGGCTACCTGGTCAAGCCGGTCACCGCCGCGATGCTGCAGGAAGCGGTGCTCGCCGCGCAGCGGCCGGTGGGGGCCGAGGCCCGGCGCCAGCGGCCGCAGCCGCCGGCCACGCCGCGCCTGGCCGGCCTGCGCCTGCTGGTGGTGGAAGACAACGCCAACAACCAGCAGGTGGCGCGCGAGCTGCTGGAGGCCGAAGGCGCGCGGGTCAGCGTGGCCGCCGACGGCGAGCAGGGTGTCGCCGCGGTGGCGCAGGCCCAGCCGCCCTTCGACCTGGTGCTGATGGACCTGCAGATGCCGGTGATGGACGGCTACACCGCCGCCACGCAGATCCGCCAGCGCCTGGGCCTGGCCACGCTGCCGATCGTCGCGATGACGGCCAATGCCCTGCCCAGCGACCGCGATGCCAGCCTGGCCGCCGGCATGAACGACCACGTGGGCAAGCCCTTCGACCTGGACGAACTGGTCGCCACGATCGGCCGCCTGGTGCAGCGGCCGGCCGTGCCGCCGCAGCCCGCGGACGCCGCGGCCGCGCCGCGTGCGGCGCGCGCACCGTTGCCGCCGCCGCTGGTGGCCGAGGCGCAGGCGCTGGGCATCGAGCTGGAGGCCGCGGTGCGCCGCCTGGGCGGCCGGGCCGACGTGTGGCTGCGCACCGCGCGTGCGTTCGCGGCCGAGCTGCCGCGGCAGGCCGGGGACATTGCGCGGCAGCTCGCGGCTGCTGGTGCCGCCGCTGCTGCCGCTGAGGCCGGTGCTGCCGCTGAGGCCGATGCGGCCGAGGCCAGCCGCCTGCTGCACACCCTGAGGGGCATGAGCGCGACGCTGGGCGCGGCACGCCTGGCCGAGGCCGCCGCGCTGGCCGAGCGGCGCCTGGCCGACGGGCACGCCGATGCCGGCGTGGCCGAGGCGATCCAGGTGCTCGCCGGCCAGACCGCCAGCGCGATGACACGTCTGGCCGATGGCCTGGCCGAGGCCGCGACGGCCGCCGCCGGGAACGCCGCGGCCGGCCGTTCGGCCGACCCGGCGACCGATGCGCAGGCGCTGCTGCAGCGCCTGCCGACGCTGGTGGCCCTGCTGCGCGAGCACGACATGGCGGCCACCGACTGCTTTGCCGAGCTGATGCAGGCGCACGAGGCCACCTGGGCTGCGGCGCTGCGGCCCCTGTCCGACGCGATGACCGCGCTGGACTTCGATGGCGCACTGGCCGCCTGCGAACGCCTGGCCGGCCAGCTGGCCCAGGTGCAGGCGGCATGACGATCGAAGCCACCTTCGGCCCCGGCGCGCGCCGCCCGCGCGTGCTGGTGGTCGACGACCAGCCGGCCAACGTGCAGGCGCTGTACCAGGCGCTGCAGGCCGACCACCAGGTGCTGGTGGCCACGCAGGGCGAGCAGGCGCTGCAGCTGTGCCGCGACAAGTCGCCCGACCTGGTGCTGCTGGACATCGTGATGCCCGGCATCGATGGCTTCGAGGTCTGCCGGCGGCTCAAGGCCGAGCCCGGCACGCACGACATCCCGGTGATCTTCGTCACCGGCCACAGCGACGAGGCGTCCGAGACCCGCGGGCTCGATGTCGGCGCGGTGGACTTCATCACCAAGCCGATCAACGTGGCCGTGGTGCGGGCACGGGTGCGCACGCACCTGACGCTCAAGCGCCAGTCCGACCTGCTGCGCGAAATGGCCTTCGTCGACGGCCTGACCGGCCTGCACAACCGCCGCAGCTTCGACGAACGCCTGGCCACCGAGTGGCAGAGGGCGCTGCGCCAGCAGCAGCCGCTGGCGCTGATCCTGGCCGACATCGACCAGTTCAAGGCCTACAACGACCACCACGGCCACCAGGCCGGCGACGAGACCCTGCGCCGCGTGGCGCAGCAGATCGGCGCGCTGCTGGCGCGGCCGGGCGACATGGCCGCGCGCTATGGCGGAGAGGAATTCGCCTGCCTGCTGCCCGAGACCGATGCCGCCGGCGCGCTGGACGTGGCGCGCCGCATCGAGCAGGCCGTGCGCGCCCTGGCCATCCCGCATGGCCATTCGGCCGCGGCCGAGGTGGTGACGCTGAGCCTGGGCACCGCGGCGCTGGTGCCGCGCGGCGGCGACGAGCCGGCCGCGCTGCTGGCCGCTGCCGACCGCCAGCTCTACGAAGCCAAGCGCCTGGGCCGCGGCCGCGCGCTTTAGGCGCTAGCGGCCGGTGCTCGCCAGCAGCCGCAGCGAACCGTTGAAGCTCGGCCGCCGGCGCCAGTCGCCGAAGCGGCGGTCCCACTCGCCGGAGGCCAGCGCGGCCTGCAGCTGCTGCACGGTGCGCGCCTGCACCCCGTCGGGCACGAAGCTCCAGGCCGACTGCGAGCGCCGCACCGCGGGGTCGAGCAAGGCCTCGGGGCGTGCGTAGAAGGCCTCGCCGAAGCCGTCGACGCAATCGATCGGGATCGGCACCTCGGTGACGGTCACCGTGCCGCCCAGGCCGGCGGCCAGGCGCTCGATCGGCGGGTAGCGGCGGCGCTCGACCGCGATCACCTGGCGGGCATAGCCCTGGCCGAACTGCTGGTAGTCGACATCGCCGGCGGGCGCGGGGCGGGCTTCGGTCATCGACAGTGGCGGCGGTGGATCGAGGGATCGCGATCATCGCCGAACACGCGGGCGGCGCCTATGCTCGTGGCATCGTCTTGTGCGTGAGGCTCCGAATGCCGCCGTCTTCGAACACCGTGCTCATCGACACCCCGTCGCCCGAGGTCTGGTGCATCACGCTGAACCGGCCCGAACGCCGCAATGCGGTGGACAGCGCCACCGCGGCCGCGCTGCTCGCGGCCTTCGAGGCCTTCGACCGCGACGAGCGTGCCGCGGTGGCGGTGTTCGCCGGCAGCGGCGGGCACTTCTGCGCCGGCGCCGACCTGAAGGCCCTCGCCGCAGGCGACCGGCCCGGGCTGAGCGAGGAGGGCCCGGGCCCGATGGGGCCGACACGGCGGCTGATGAGCAAGCCGGTGATCGCCGCGATCGAAGGCTTCGCGGTGGCCGGCGGGCTGGAGCTGGCGATCTGGTGCGACCTGCGGGTGGCCGCGGCCAGTGCCCAGTTGGGCGTGTTCTGCCGCCGCTTCGGCGTGCCGCTGGTCGACCTGGGCACGGTGCGGCTGCCGCGGCTGATCGGCCACGGGCGGGCGATGGACATGATCCTGACCGGCCGCGCGGTGGACGCCGAAGAGGCCCTGCGCTGGGGCCTGGTCGACCGCGTGGTGCCCGACGGCCAGGCGCAGGCGGCAGCCATCGCGCTGGCGCAGGACCTGGCACGGCTGCCGCAGCGCTGCCTGCGCAACGACCGGCTGTCGGCCATCCGCCAATGGGACCTGGACAGCGACGCGGCGATGCGCTTCGAGCTGCGCCAGGGCCAGGACACGCTGGCCTCGGGCGAGACGGCCGGCGGCGCCGCGCGCTTCACGGCCGGCGCGGGCCGGCATGGCGCCTAACGCGCAAGACTAGCGTGCAAAGACGTCTTTGTAGGACGTGTAGGCGGTGAGCAGCAGCACCGGGATCAGCACGATCCAGCCCAGGCCGAAGGGGATCGACGCGACGATCGACAGCACGATGTAGATCACGCCGAACAGCACGAAGGCGACGATGTTCTTCAGGCTGGCGGCGAAGCTGGCCTTCATCGCGTCGACCGGCGCGACGTCATCGAACACCACCAGCGCCGGCGCGAACCACAGCGCCATGCCGAAGATGAAGCCCACGCCCAGGCACAGCACGATCGCGACCAGGCCCGACAGCAGCCCGGCGATGATGCCGCCACCGCTGCCGCGCGAGCCGCCGGCGAGGATGCCGAAGAACGCGCCGAGGCCGAGCACCCAGACGATGATCATGATGATGATGCTGGCCACCAGCGTCAGCGCACCGATCACCGCCAGCGGCGAAAGCTTGTCCTTGAAGCCGAGGAACAGGTCGCCGACCTCCAGCGCACCGCCGGCTTCCTGCTTGGCCGCGGCCATCATCCAGCCGCCCATGAACACCGGGAACAGCACCGCCAGCGCCAGCCCGCCGATGATGGGGATGACGCTGAGCACGATGCTGATCACCAGCAGGACCAGGCTCAGCACGATCCACATGCCGGCATTGCGGGTGAACAGGGTCCAGCCCTCGCTCCACCACGACAGGCCGCGGCCCGCATCCACGCTGCGCGCCTCGGCGGCGCCACCCAGGGCTGACTCCATGAACATCCCTCCGTCGGTGAAGTGGGCGCAGTGTAGTCGCGACGGGTGACACGGTTGTCACCGCTCGTCCGTGCGCGCGGCGCCGGCCGGCGCTGGACTATGCTTGCCCGACGATGGTGACGAAGAAGACGCCCGCGCGCACCCCCGCACCGGCTGCGGCCAGCCGCCGCAGCCAGCCGCAGCTGCGCTTTCGCATGCGCATCACCGTGGGTGACGTGATCGCGGTGGGGCCGGGCAAGATCGCGCTGCTGGAGGCGATTGCCGAGACCGGCTCGATCACCAACGCGGCGAAGCGCCTGGACATGTCGTACCGCCGCGCCTGGCTGCTGCTGGACGAGCTGAACCGCTCGCTGCGCGCGCCGGCGGTGGACTCGGCCAAGGGCGGCCCGCATGGCGGCGGCAGTGCGCTGACCGACGCCGGGCTGCAGCTGATTGCGCTGTACCGCCGCATCGAGCAGCAGGCCGCGCAGGCCTGCCAGGCCGACATCCAGCGCTTGATGGGCCTGCTGGCGCCGCGCTGAATCGGCGCTCCGGCGGGCGCCAGCGCTGGCGGCGTTCAGCCTCTGGCAGCGTCGATCAACCGCCCGGCCGCGGCGGGATGTTCAGGCCGCGCTGCACCGCCGGCCGGTCCTTGAACGCCGCCAGCGTGCGCTGCACCTGCGGGAATTCGCTGAAGCCCACCAGGTCCGCCGCACCATAGAAGCCGACCAGGTTGTTGACCCAGGGCCAGGTGGCGATGTCGGCGATGCTGTAGTCGTCGCCCATCAGCCATGACCGGGAGCTGCCAGGGCCGCTCATGCGCTGTTCCAGCACCGCCAGCAGGCGCCTGGCTTCGGCGACGTAGCGGTCGCGCGGGCGCTTGTCTTCGTAGTCCTTGCCGGCGAACTTGTGGAAGAAGCCGACCTGGCCGAACATCGGGCCGATGCCGCCCATCTGGAACATCAGCCACTGGATCGCCTCGTAGCGCGCGGCGGGCTCGGCGGGCAGCAGCTGGCCGGTCTTGTCGGCCAGGTAGATCAGGATCGCGCCCGATTCCCACAGTGGCAGCGGCGCGCCGCCCGGCCCGTTGGGGTCGAGGATCGCCGGGATCTTGTTGTTCGGGTTCAGCGACAGGAACTCGGGCGAGAGCTGCTCGTTGTGCTCGAAGGCCACGCGGTGCACCTCGTAGGGCAGGCCGGTTTCCTCCAGCATGATCGAGACCTTCACGCCATTGGGCGTGGGCAGCGAGTACAGCTGCAGCCGGTCGGGGTGGCGCGCGGGCCACTTGCGGGTGATCGGGAAGTGGGAGAGGTCGGTCACGGTGTCGTCGAGATGGCGTCGGGCAGAAGCGATGCATTCTGCGGGCAAGGCCTTGACCCTCCAGTGGCTTGAGGTCTTAGCGTGCCGGGGCGGGTGATGGACCCGTTGACCCGGAAGGACACGCGTGATGAAGATGAAGACGGGCCTCGGCCTGCTGCTGGGGTTGGCGGGCGCCTGCGCGGCCTGCTGTGCCTTGCCGCTGCTGGCCGCGGCAGTGGGCGGGGTCGGCCTGCTGGGCGGCTTGCTGGCCATGGGGCCTGGCGTCGGCGAGTGGCTGATCGCCGGCCTGCTGGTCCTGGCCTTGGCGGCCGCCTGGGGCTGGCGCGCCTGGCAGCGGCGGCGCGCCGCACCGTCCTGCGCGGTGGGCGGCTGCGCTTGCCGCTAGCATCGCACCCGCCGGCGGCCTGGGGCTGCCAGGAGGTGCGGATGAAGCAGGGCGATCGGACACCGGTGAAGGTGCCCATCGGCGTGGCGGCGCGGCGCGTCGGCCTGTCGGTGCCGACCGTGCGCTACTACGAACAGATCGGCCTGCTGCCCGCGGCGCCCCGCAGCGAAGGCGGCCAGCGCCACTACGGCCCGGCCGCGCTGCAGCGGCTGCGCTTCATCCGCCGCTGCCGCGACTTCGGCTTCTCGATCGAACAGGTGCGCGAACTGGTGGGCCTGCTGGACCGCCCCGATCGGCCCTGCGTCGAGGCGCGCGACATCGCCGCCCGGCACCTGGCCACGGTGCGCCGCCAGCTGGCCGAGCTGCGTGCGCTGGAACACAGCATGGCCGGCATCGTGGGCGGCTGCGAGGCCGCCTGCGCCGGCGGGCCGGCGCAGGACTGCAGCATCCTCGAAGACCTGGGCCGCGCTCAGCCGGCCGCGGCGGCAGCGTCGGGCGGGCCCTTGAGCTCGACCACGTTGCCCTCGGGGTCGCTCAGGTAGATCGACGGGCCATCGCCCTCGGCGCCGTAGCGCTGCGCCACCGGGCCGGCTTCGACGCCGTGGGCGGCCAGGTGGGCGCGGATCGCGGCTTCGTCGAAGGGCTCGACGCGGACGCAGAAATGGTCGAGGTTGCGGCCCTCGTGGCCCGGCGCGGCGCCACCGGCGCGGCCGAGCTGGCCGTCCACCGGCACCAGGTCGATCATCGAGCGGCCGGCGCGCAGCTGCAGCAGGCCGATCGACGCGACATCGCGCTCGACGCTGCAGCCCAGCACCTCGCAGTAGAAGCGGCGCATCGCCGCCAGGTCGGTGACGCGCAGCACCAGGTGATCGAGTTCGCGGATCGAGATCATCGTGATGACTTCCCAAGTGAGCGGCCGGCTGCCGGCCCGGGCTTGTCCACCGGGTAGGCTTCCAGCAGCGTGGCGCCCTGGCGCCTGGCCCAGGCCACCGCCGCCTGCAGCAGCGCGGCGGCCACGCCCTGGCGGCGGTGCTCGGCCGGCACCACGAAGCAGATGATCGACCACACCGGCTGCGCGTCCACCGGCTTCATCACCGGCGACTTCTGCAGCTTGGCGAAGTGCTCGCGCGGGCCCAGCGCAATCCAGCCCACCGGCTTGGCGGCGCGGTAGCCGATGAGCCCCGGCGGCGGGCCGGCCTCGACGAGGGCCTTCATGCGTTCGCGCCGCGCCTGCGGCAGCGACTGGCCCGGTGGCCGCGGCGGCTGCGCGCCGCTTTCGCGGTAGTACATGCACCAGCAGCTGCGCGCCACCGCGCAGCCGCGGGCATTGAACACCGCTTCCAGGTCGGGCCAGCGCTCGGGGGTCAGCGGCTGCACGCGCAGGGTCATCGTCGCATCTCAGGCAGGCGCCAGCGTCTTCTCCATGAACACGCTGAGCGGGTCGTTCCAGTAGTCGGCAAAGGGGCCGCGGCGGGTGTAGCCGCTCTTCTCGTAGAAGCGCAGCGCCTCGGGCTGGTAGGGGCCGGTTTCCAGCAGCACCTGCGGCAGCCCACGGGCCCGCACCTGGGCCTCCAGGAACTGCAGGACCTGCGCGGCGATGTTGCGGCCGCGCTGCGCGGGCTTCACGTACATGCGCTTCAACTCGCCGTGGTCGGCCGCCAGCACGATGGCGCCGCAACCCACCGCGGCGCCGGCCTCGTCGCGCGCCACCGCGAACAGCACCTGCGGGCGCATCAGCGCCTGCACGTCGATGCCGTGGTTGCTCTCGGGCGGGTACAGCGCGCCCTGGTAGGCGTCGAGCTCGGCGATGAGCTGGCGCACGTCGGGCTGGTCGGGGGATTCGATGGCGACGGCAATGGGCATGCGGCTCAGTGTAGTGAAGCGTCCCAGTCGCTGCGCAGCAGGCCGAACTGCAGCATGTCGTGGTACTGCCCGCCCCAGAAGCCCAGCTGCCGCAGGCGGCCTTCGGGCACGAAGCCCAGCCGCTGCACCGAGCGGATCGAGGCCGCGTTGTCCGGATGCACCTGTGCCTCGATGCGGTTCAGCGCCATCTGCGCGAAGCCCCAGGCGACCGCCGTGCGCAAGGCCTCGTGCATCAGGCCCTGGCCCTGCGCCGCGCGCGCCAGTTCGTAGCCCAGCGTGCACTTGCGCCAGTTCCGGTTCCAGGCAAACAGCCCCAGGCTGCCGATCAGGCCGGGCTGGTCATGGCGCTCCAGGCCCCAGCGCACGCCGGGGTTGGCCGCGGCACGCCAGCCGGCGAAGGTACGCACCAGGGCCTGCGCCGCGGCCAGGTCGGGCAGCGGGTCGACGCCGAACCAGCGCATCAGGTCGGCATCGCCATGCAGGGCCAGCAGCGCCGGTGCGTCGGCCTCGGTGATCTCGCGCAGCCGCAGGCGTGCGGTGCTCAGCGTGGGGAAGGGGGGCGGTGGGGTCGGGGTCATCGTGGGTGGTCGGCTCACCGTTCAGGCGGCATCCGGTCGTGCGGCCAGCGCGTGCAGCATCGTGGCCAGCAGCACCGCCCAGCCGCCCAGCAGCAGCGCCTGCAGCGCCCAGGACGCGGCGCGGCGGCCGCCGCCGGGCGAGGGACCGGCCTGGCGCAGCCAGCGGCCGGCCAGCCATTGGGCCAGCGGCAGCACCGGCGGCCAGGCCAGGTTCATCAGGAAGGCCAGCGTCAGCAGCTGGTCGCCGTGCAGCGGCCGCAGGCGGTGGCCGAAGGGCCAGTCCCCCGCCACGAAGAGTGCGTAGCCGGGCAGGCCCATCGTGAACATGCCGCCCCCCATCAACAGCAGCGCGAGCAGGAAGCTGGCCAGCAGCGCGCGGCGCCCGGGCGGCCAGGGTGAGCTGGCGGCGGGCGGAGGGTTCACTGCTTGTCGGAAGGCTGCAGCACCCACACGATGCCGAAGGCGCCGACCGAGACCACCCGGTCCTTCACCGTGGTGTACGAGGCCACGCCCAATGGGTGATAGGTGGACGCGAAGGCGGTGAGCGCGCCGATGCCGAGCACGCCGGCCAGCGGGCTGCGCTCGGCAACGGCCTGGCGGATCTTCTCGCGGTGCTGCTCGGGCGAGGGGTTCAGCACGAAGGCGCCGGCGACCACGACGGCGGTGATGACGATGCTGACGAGTGTGGACTTGGCCATGGTGTGTTGCCGGGCGCCGGCGGTTCAGCTGCCGATGAACTCGAAGCGCGGCCGCCAGCGGCCGTCGACCTGCACCTGCTCGAAGAACATGGCGTGCGGCCGCACCCAGGTGCCGCGCTCGCCGTACAGCGCGCGGTACAGCACCAGCGGCTCCAGCGTCTCGCTGTGGCGCACGACGCCGAGCACTTCGTAGTCCAGGTTCTTGTAGTGGCGATAGCGCCCCAAGGGCGTGGCCGGCAGCGCGGGCAGGTCGGACATGGTGGCGGGCCTACTTCGTTTCCTGCGCGCCCTTCTGCAGGATGGCCATCATCTTGGGCAGCAGCACCTTCATCTGCTCCTGGCCCAGCGCGATGGACTTCTGCATCAGCAGCGGCATCTTGTTCACGGTGATCACCTGCGGCAGCGACTTGTCATCGGGCTGGCGGCGTCGAATGGGGCAACAGTATGAAGCCACGGCGGCCGAGGCGGCGTCAGCCCCCCCAGAACGCCCGGTCCGTCCGGGCCGTCCGGGCCGCGCCAGGCGTCAGCTGCGCAGCGGCAGCGCCACGCCGATCGCGATGAACACGCCGCCGCAGGCCTGGTTGAAGCGCTTGCCGACGCGCTTGAGCCACGGGCTGATGCGCGAGGCCATGCTGGCGATGACCAGTTCGGTGGCGATCTCGATCAGCGCGAAGGTGCCGGCCATGATCGCGAACTGCAGCAGCAGGCTGCCGGCGGGGTCGATGAACTGCGGCAGGAAGGCGGCGAAGAACAGGATGCCCTTGGGGTTGGTCAGCGCCGACAGCGCGCCCTGGCGGAACAGCTGCCCGCCGCGCGCGGGCACGGCTTCGTGCGGCAGGTCAAGGCCGATCGGCGGCGCGCGCCAGACCTGGACGCCCAGCCACACCAGGTAGCCGCCGCCGACCCACTTCAGCACCGTCAGCCAGGTGAGCGACGCCTGCAGCAGCGCGCCGATGCCGAACATCGACAGCCCGATCAGCACGATGAAGCCGACCGCGCCGCCGGCGATCGTGAACAGCGTCTTGCGCCGGCCATGCAGCGCGCCGTGCGTCAGCGCCAGCAGGCCGTTCGGCCCCGGCGAGAGTGACAGGCCGAGCGCGGCCACGAAGTAGATCAACCAGGTGTGCAGGGCCATGGGGCATCGCGGGCGGGAAGGAACACTGCACTTTAGCGCCCGCCCGGCTGCCGATCAGCCCAGCAGGACTTCGCCTTCGATCTCCACCGGAATGTCGAACGGCAGCTCGGCCAGGCCCACCGCGCTGCGGGCATGGGCGCCGGCGTCGGGGCCGAACACCTCGAGGATCAGGTCGGTGAAGCCGTTGATGACGGCCGGCTGGCGGTTGAAGCCGGGCGCCGAATTGACCATGCCGAAGATGCGCACCCAGGCGACGATGCGGTCCAGGCTGCCCAGCTCGCGCTGCAGGCTGCCCAGGATGGCCAGGCCGGTGAGGCGCGCGGCCGTGTAGGCTTGCTCGGGCGTGACCTGCGCCCCCACCTTGCCCAGCGGCTGCGCGAGGCGGCCGTCGGCCTCGGTCGGGCCGTGGCCGGAGATCAGCGCGCGCGGGCCGACGACGCGCACCCAGGGGAACGGCAGCGTGGCGCCGGGCGGCAGCTGCAGCGGGGCGGGCAGGCTCAGGCCCAGGGCCTGCAGGCGGGTGGCGATGCGGTCGGACATGGCAGGCTCCGGGTGTTCAAAGTGGGCGGCTCACCCGAGGATGACCCAGGTCAGCACGACGATCAGCGCCAGCGTCAGCGCGGTGAAGTAGCTGGCCGACAGCACGCACTCGCGCAGCAGCGTGGTCCACCAGCGGCCGCGGTACACGCGGCGTTCGGCGAGGAAGGCGTAGACCGGGATCGCCAGCACCGCGATGTCCGAGGCCGGCTTGGCCGGCACCACCGTGAGCGCCAGCGCGATGAACCAGAACGCATGCAGGTGCAGCGCGTAGACCAGGTGCTCGGTGTAGCGCATGCGGCGGTTCAGGTACAGCAGCTTCATGCCCAGCGCGAACAGCGGCACCATGAAGAACATCGCGCTGCCGAAGCGCTGCACCAGCTGCTCGGGCAGCGCACGCATCTCGGCGGCCAGCGCCTGCGGCGAGACGTCCAGCTTGCGCTGCAGGCGCTGGCACACCCAGTGCGGCAGGCCTTCGCAGAAGAAGCGGCCATGGTCCAGTCCGGCCCGGTGAGAGCCGGCATCGATGACGACCACGTCGGCCATGCCGCTGGCCAGCTGCTCGGCGGTGATGGGCGGGCCGTTGGCTTCGGAGCGGATCTCGAACTGCGCGCCCAGCCGGATGGCCAGCAGCGCCAGCACGCTGATCGTCAGGTACAGCCGCAGCGGCAGCACGTAGCGGCGGCGCCGGCCGTCGAGGTATTCGCGCGTCAGCTGCCCGGGCTTGAGCAGCAGCAGCTTCAGCGATCGCCACAGCGCCCCTTCCACCGCGATGTAGCTGCCGCCGAACTGCTGGATGAATTCGCCCACCGTCGGCGGCCGGATGTTGGTTTCCTGGCCGCAGGCCGGGCAGTAGTGCGGCCGCGGCACGCCGAAGGGCTGCTCGCAGTTCAGGCAGTGCGCGGGCGGCGCGGGCGTTGCCGTCATGGCGCCGTGTCCGGAATGCGGAACAGGTCGCGCTCGAGCCCGTCCGGGAAGCTGCGGCGGCCGATCGGTTCGCCGCCCAGGCGCAGCACCAGTGCGCGGGCCGCGGTGTTGGCATCGTTCATGGTGGTCTCCACCGCGGGCCAGCCGAACACGCGGCAGGCATGGGCCACCGCGGCGCGCGAGGCTTCCAGCGCGTAGCCCTGGCCGCGGGCTTCGGGCAGCAACCACCAGGTCAGTTCGCGCGGCCAGCCCCGGCCCTGCCAGAAGCCGCAGGTGCCCAGGAGCGCGCCGGTCTCGCGCTGTTCGATCACCCAGACGCCGAAGCCCTGCAGGTGCCAGCTGCCGAGGTCGGCCGCCAAGCGGGCCCAGGCGGCGCCCGGCGTCAGGGGCCCGCCATAGGTCGCCGAGGCGGCGGCGTCGGTGTAGAAGCGCTGGTACAGCGCGTCGCAGGCGGCGCTGGGCGGCAGCAGGCGCAGGCGCGGGGTGTCGAGCACGGGGATCATGCCGGGGCGGACCATCACGGATTCGTCAGTGTCGCAGGACTCGGCGGGCTGGCCGGGCGCCGGCGTGGCGCAGAAGCCCAGCCGCTGCAGCAGCCCGCGCGAGCGGAAGTTGGCGGTCTTGAACACCGCGACCAGGCGGGTGACCTGATAGCGTGCAATCAGCTCGTCCATCATCGCATTCACCGCGCGCCGCGCGATGCCCTGGCGCCAATGGCGGCTGGCCAGCTCGTAGGCCACCCAGGCGCGGCCGTCGGCCCCCACGGTGGCCTGCACATAGCCGGCCAGTTCGCCCGAGGGCAGGCGGATCACCCAGTTCAGCCACTGCTCGCGGCCATCGGGCGAGCGCCGGCTCTCCAGCCGGCGGTAGCGCTGCGCCAGCGCCTCGGCCGAGGCCGGCGGGCCGTTCTCGAATTCATAGATCGCGGGGTCGCAGAGCAGCTCGAACATCGCCGCCGCGTGGGCTTCGACCAGCGGTTCGAGGATCAGGCCATCGGCTTGCAACGTGCGCATGGCGTGGCAATCAGACCGGTTCGGGTTCGCCGCTGCCGGCGTAGCGCTGCACCAGTGCGTCGAACTCGGCGACATGGCGGGCGATGCGGGCGGCGTCGGCGGTGGAGGACAGGAAGGGCTTGCCCTTGCCGCATAGCAGCACGTCGAGCGATCTGCCGCGCAAAGTGAGCGGCTGCCTGAGCGGGCGCCAGGCCTGCAGCACGCTGGTGCTTACCGTGGCCGGCAACTGCGCACGCAGCCAGGCCAGCTGCTCGGTGCGGAACAGGTTCGACGGGAAGTCGAGTTCGGCCAGGCCGGTCAGCGCGGCCAGCGGCGCCAGCCGACCGTCGCCGATGGCCTTGGCATTGAAGGCCAGCACCTTCAGGCCGCGCAGCCCTGCCAGCGGTTCCAGCGATGCGCAGCTGAACTTGTTCCACACCGCGTTGCCGAACACCAGCGTGTCCAGCGATGCCGCGCGGGCCAGGTCATCCAGCCGTTCGAGCTTGCCGAAGTCGTCGAACTGCAGGCCACGCAGCGCCGGCGTCTTGCGGAAGTCCCACAGCCGCGTGGCCTTCTGGTTCCAGTAGAAGGCCAGTTGCGTGAGCCGCGGCATCTGCTCCAGCGGGCTCAGGTCGGGCAGGCGCGGGCACTTCCAGAAGTGGATCGCGGTGAGCTGCTGGCCGAAGCGGCTGCACAGGAACTCCAGCGTCTTCGGCTCCAGGCCGCTGACGGTGAGCGTCGTGACCTCGGGTCGGTCGGCCAGCCGCGCGAGTTCGTCGATCGAGGCCTTGCCGCCGTTGAGCTCGCGCTGCACCAGCGCGGCGCGCCACGGCGGCAGTTCCTCGGGCCGCAGGTGGCGGCGCAGTTCGCGCAGGTCGGCGACTTGATGGGGCATGGGC
>NZ_JBGAGA010000096.1:0-20361 GCF_044226965.1 Aquabacterium sp.
CATGTCGTGTTGTTCTCCGTCGGCCGCGCGAGGTTCAACGCGGCTTGTTCAACAGGTATTCGAGGTGGGCTTTCACCTCGGGCCACTCGCCGGCGGCCAGGCTGTACATCACGGTGTCGCGCACCGTGCCGTCGCGCCGCAGCGCATGGTGGCGCAGCACGCCGTCCTTGCGCGCGCCCAGGCGCTCGATCGCGGCCTGGCTGGCGAAGTTGTAGTTGTCGGTGCGCCAGCCCACCAGCTGCGCGCCCAGGGTCTCGAAGGCGTGCTGCATCAGCAACCACTTCGCGGTGGTGTTGACCGCGCTGCGCTGGCGGCTCCTGGCGTACCAGGTGTAGCCGATCTCGAGCCGGTCGATCGCCGGCACGATGTCGTGGTAGCTGCTGCTGCCGATGACCTGGTCGGTGGCGGCATCCAGCACCGCGAAGGCCAGGCGGTTGCCGGCCTGGCGCATGGCCAGCGCGGTCTCGATGTAGGCGCGGGTCTGGCCGGGCTCCGGCACCGAGGTCACGCGCAGCTGCCACAGCGCCCCATCGGCCGCCGCGGCGGCCAGGCCCTGCTCATGCTCCAGCCCCAAAGGCACCAGCCGGATCGGGCCACGTGCCAACGTGACGGGTTGGACATTGATCACGAGCGCGCCTCCGTGCCGCGCGCGGCAATGCTAGCCAGCCCAGCGAACGCCGCGGAACCGGCTCTGCCGGGCCGCTGGCGTTGCCCCCCTGGGGGGGAGGCGCCGAAGGCGCTACGGGGGGGAGCCATTTCAGCGGTTGTGCTTCTGCATGAAGACGAGCTTCTCGAACAGCGTGACGTCCTGTTCGTTCTTCAGCAGCGCGCCGACCAGCGGCGGCACCGAGACCTTCTCGTCCTTGCTCTGCAGCGCTTCGAGCGGAATGTCCTCGGCGACCAGCAGCTTGAGCCAGTCGATCAGCTCGCTGGTGCTGGGCTTCTTCTTCAGCCCCGGCAGGTTGCGCACGTCGTAGAAGGTCTTCATCGCCACGCCCAGCAGTTCCTTGCGCAGGCCGGGGAAGTGCACGTCGACGATCTTCTGCATCGTCTCGGCATCGGGGAACTTGATGTAGTGGAAGAAGCAGCGGCGCAGGAAGGCGTCGGGCAGCTCCTTCTCGTTGTTCGAGGTGATGAACACCACCGGCCGGTGCCTGGCCTTGACCAGCTCGCGCGTCTCGTAGACGTAGAACTCCATGCGGTCGAGTTCACGCAGCAGGTCGTTCGGGAATTCGATGTCGGCCTTGTCGATCTCGTCGATCAGCAGCGCAATCGGCTGGTCGGCGGTGAAGGCCTGCCACAGCGTGCCCTTGACGATGTAGTTGTGGATGTCCTTGACCTTCTCGTCGCCGAGCTGGCTGTCACGCAGGCGACTCACCGCGTCGTACTCGTACAGGCCCTGCTGGGCCTTGGTGGTGCTCTTGATGTGCCACTGCAGCAGCGGCATGCCCAGCGCCTGGGCCACTTCCTCGGCCAGCATGGTCTTGCCGGTGCCGGGCTCGCCCTTGACCAGCAGCGGGCGCTTCAGCGTGATGGCGGCGTTCACCGCGAGCATCAGGTCTTGGGTGGCGACGTAGTTGTCGGAGCCTTGGAATTTCATGGGCGCGGTCGCAGGGCTGGAGGGGTGCGGACCAGTATAAGTGCCGCCCCTATAATCCGCGGCTGCCTTGGTGACACCCCAACGGCGCTGTCCGGACCATCACAACCAACGCCCGCGAACCGATGAAAAAAGCGCTCCTTACCCTGACCGCACTCGCCGCTGCCTGCACCTTCAGCCAGTTCGCCCAAGCGCAGGATGCCAAGGCCGGCGATGCCGCCGCAGGCAAGGGCAAGGCCGCCATGTGCATCGGCTGCCACGGCCTCATCGGCTACCAGGCCAGCTTCCCCGAGGTCTACAAGGTGCCCAAGATCGCGGGCCAGAGCGCCAAGTACATCGCCAGCGCGCTCACCGCGTACCAGAAGGGCGATCGCAAGCACCCGACGATGCGGGGCATCGCCGCCTCGCTGACCGAGCAGGACATTGCCGACCTCGCGGCCTTCTACGAGCAGCAGGGCAAGGAGGGCGCCACGCCCGCGCCCGAACAGCTGGCCGTGCAGCCGCCCGAGGCCCTGAAGGACCGCCTGCAGGCCTGCACCGCCTGCCACGGCCCGAACTTCAGCAAGCCGATCGACGGCACCTACCCGCGCCTGGCCGGCCAGCATGCCGACTACCTGTTCGCCGCATTGCGCGCCTATGCCACCGACAACAACACGATCGTCGGCCGTGCCAACCCGGCGATGCGCAGCCAGGTGGTGCAGGAAGCCGACGGCAAGAAGAAGCCCACCTTCACGAACGCCGAGCTGAAGCAGGTGGCCGCCTACCTGGCCTCGCTGCCGGGCGAACTGCGCACGGTGCCGGAGTCGCGCTTCCGCTGATCCCGCCGCCACCGAACGAAAGCCGCTGTCGCTTCGCGCAGCGGCTTTTTTCATGGCCGCGCCTGTGGGGATTCCTCAAGCGGCCGCAGGGGTCCGCCGATAAGGGTCTTGAAGACCCGACCATGGCCGCACCTCGCCCCCAGCTCAAGAAGATCCCGGTCAGCCAGCTGCGTGTGGGCATGCACCTGCATGCGCTTGAAGGGGCCTGGCTCGACCACCCGTTCTGGCGCACCAAGTTCGTCATCGACGACCCGGCCACCATCCGCCAGCTGCAGGGCAGCAAGGTGCGCGAGTGCTGGATCGACGCCGGCCGCGGCCTGGACGTGGCCGAGCCGGCAGCGGCCGAGACCACGATCCGGCTGCCGGTGCCCTCGCGCCCGACGCGGCCCGAGCCCGGCCCGCAGGCGCCGCGTGCGGCCGAGCAGCCGCGGCACAGCCTCGAGGCCGAGCTGCAGCAGGCCGCCAGCGTGTGCCAGCGCTCGCGGCAGGCGGTCACCTCGATGTTCAACGAGGCCCGGCTGGGCAAGGCACTGGAGGCCGAGCGCTGCCTGCCGCTGGTCGACGAGATCACCCGCTCGGTCTACCGCAACCCGGGCGCGCTGGTCAGCCTGGCGCGGCTGAAGACGCAGGACGACTACACCTACATGCATTCGGTGGCCGTCTGTGCGCTGATGGTGGCGCTGGCGCGCCAGCTCGGGCTGGACGACGAGCAGTGTCGCCAGGCCGGCATGGCCGGGCTGCTGCACGACCTGGGCAAGGCGAAGATGCCGCTGGACATCCTGCAGAAGCCCGACAAGCTGACCGATGCCGAGTTCGCGGTGATCCGCACCCATCCCGAGCGCGGCTACGAGCTGCTGCAGGAAGGCAAGGGCGCCAGCGAGCTGGCCATGGACGTGTGCCTGCACCACCACGAACGGCCCGACGGCCGCGGCTACCCGCACCAGCTGAGCGGCGACGCCCTGTCGCCGTTCGCGCGCATGGGCGCGGTGTGCGACGTGTACGACGCGATCACCTCGAACCGCCCCTACAAGAGCGGCTGGTGCCCGGCCGAATCGATTGCCCGCATGGCCTCGTGGAAGGGCCAGTTCGACGACGCGATCTTCCGTGCCTTCGTCAAGAGCCTGGGCATCTACCCGGTGGGCTCGCTGGTGCGGCTGGAATCGGGTCGGCTCGCGGTGGTGGTCGACCAGAACCCGCAGGCGCTGACGGCACCGGTGGTCAAGGCCTTCTTCTCGACCAGGTCCTCGCTGCCGATCACGCCGCAGCTGATCGACCTGGCCAAGCCCGGGGCGAACGACCGCATCCTTGAACGCGAGCCGCCGGATCGCTGGAACTTCCCGCAGCTGGATGAACTCTGGGCGGGCGACAAGGCCGCCCGCCGCAACCGCTGACGCTCAGGCCGCGTCCAGCGCCTTCAGGCGCGCGAGCTGCTCGACGCAGGCACGCGCGACCTCGGTGCCCTTCTTCACCATGTGCTCGCTGAAGAAGCGCAGGTGGTCCTCGTGCTCGTGGAAGTCGCGCGGCGTCAGTACCGCCGAGAGCACCGGCACCTCGGTGTCGAGCTGCACGCGCATCAGCCCGTCGATCACCGCCGAGGCGACGAACTCGTGCCGGTAGATGCCGCCGTTGACCACCAGCCCGCAGGCGACGATGGCGTCGTAGCGGCCGCTCCGGGCGAGCTTCTTCGCATACAGCGGGATCTCGAAGGCGCCGGGCACCTCGAAGGTGTGCACCTGCGGTGGCGCATGGCTGCGCCCGAATTCGCGCAGCATCGCGCTGCGCGCCTGGCCGACGATGTCGGCATGCCAGGCCGAGCTGACCAGCGCGATGCGCGGCGGCTTGGCTTCCTGGGGGGAAGGGGACGTGGAGGTCTGATTCATGATGTCCTCGTGGAACGGGGTTACCAGGAATCAGGGCGCGCGCGAGCAACCCGGGCCGCCCCATGCGCGCATGCGGCAGCCCGGCTTCTTCGCGATCTCTTTCATCCGGACTGTGACCGTCGGCCCTGGCATCGCACCAGGTCTGCTGACCCCGCCGCCGGCACAAGGCCGATGGCGGGCGCTCGCGGGCTCCTGCGCAAGGCACGGGCGTGCTTCGCACAGATACCGCCGGTGGGGACTTCCACCCCGCCCTGAGAACGCTTTGTGCCGGCCTGGTGAGGGTCGGCGGACCCGATTGTAGGAGCGGGGTCGCACCCGGGCGTGTCACCTGGGCATCGCCCTACACTCGTTGCACCTCATTCAACCCGCCGCCCATCGCCCATGAAGCGAACCCTGAACACCACGCTGCTGATCGCGGCGCTCACGCTCTCCGGCCTGGCCCAGGCGCAGACCCTGAAGTGGTCCAGCGCCGGAGACCCGCAGACCATGGACCCGTATTCGCAGAACGAGAACCTGACGAATGCGACCAACCACCAGATCTACGAATTCCTGGTCGAGCGGGACAAGACGCTGGGCTTCGTGCCCGGCCTGGCCACCGAGTGGAAGCAGGAAGGTCCGCTGAAGTGGGTGTTCAAGCTGCGCAAGGGCGTCAAGTTCCACGACGGCAAGCCCTTCACCGCCGATGACGTGGTGTTCTCGGTGAACCGCGCGCTCGAGAAGACCTCGCAAATTGCCGCCTATGCCAGCGGCCTGGGCACGCCGAAGAAGATCGACGACCTGACGGTGGAATTCAACCTGGCGCAGGTGAACCCGATCTTCCTCGACCACCTGAACACGGTGTTCATCATGAGCAAGGCCTGGTGCGAGGAGCACAAGGCCACCAAGCCGCAGGACTTCGCGAACAAGGAGGAGGCCTACACCGCCTTCAATGCCAATGGCACCGGGCCCTACATGCTGGTGTCGCGCCAGCCCGACGTGAAGACGGTGCTCAAGCGCAACCCGAACTACTGGGGCAAGCTCGAAGGCAATGTGCAGGAGGTGGTCTACACCCCGATCAAGAACGACGCCACCCGCATGGCCGCGCTGATCTCGGGCGAGGTCGATTTCGTGCTCGATCCGCCGCCGCGCGACCTGGAGAAGCTGCGCGAGAACAAGCAGATCAAGATCGTCGAGGGGCCGGAGAACCGCGTCGTCTTCATCGGCATGGACCAGGGCCGCGACGAGCTGCTGTACAGCAGCGTGAAGGGCAAGAACCCGTTCAAGGATGTGCGGGTGCGCCAGGCGCTGTACCAGGCCATCGACATCGAGACCATCAAGACCAAGCTGATGAACGGCCAGGCATCGCCCACCGGCGCGATCGTGCCCTCGGCCCTGGGCAGCAACAACGACCCGCAGGTGGAAAAGCGCCTGCCCTACGACCTGAAGGCCGCGCAGAAGCTGATGGCCGATGCGGGCTACCCGGAGGGCTTCGAGGTCACGCTGGACTGCCCGAACAACCGCTACATCAACGACGAGCGCATCTGCCAGACGCTGGCCTCGATGTGGGCCAGGATCAACGTGAAGATCCGGCTCAACGCGATGCCCAAGTCCACCTACTTCCCGAAGTTGGAAAAGCTGGACACGAGCCTGTACATGCTGGGCTGGGGCGGCTCGATCACCGACCCCGAGACCACCTTCACGCCGATCTACCGCAACCGCGGCGACAAGGGCGTGGGCTTCTACAACTACGGCAACTACAAGGACGACAAGCTCGACGAGATGATTGCCGCGTCCAGCAAGGAAGGCGACCCGGTCAAGCGCCGCGCGATGATCAAGGAGATCTTCCTAACGCACAATGCGGCCGTCCATCACATTCCGCTGCACCGTCAGTTCATTCCCTGGGCCGCGCGCGCGAACGTCCAGTTCGTGCACCGTGCCGACAACTGGCTGGAAATGCGCTGGGTGACTGTCGGCAAGTGATGCCCAAGCCGGCCGCTCCCGCGGCCGGGGCCTACTTGGTCGCTCTGCGACGAACGCTGTCGAGGTAGGCGTGCGGGTCCGGCGGCAGGCCGCTGCGCTGCGAAGCCCAGATCATCTCGCCCAGCGCTTCCATCACCTCGTGGTGCGCCTCGTGCAGCGAGTTGCGCCGTGCCGCCAGCAGCTCCACCGCCTGGCGGATGCCGCTGGGCTGGTCGATGCTGCACTGCTCGCTGATCGACAGATGCATCGACAGGTGCAGGAACGGGTTGCTGCGCCCGTCCTCCACCGTGTAGCTGGCGGCCAGCGCCGCGTCGACATCGGCGAGCTCGGCGTGGTACTCCGGATGCTCGGCGATCCACTGCGCGGCCAGCGTCTCCATCGGCGACATCGGCTGGCCACCGCGGTGCTTCGCGAAGGCCTCGCAGAAGAAGCGCCGCACGTCATGCTGGGAAGGCTGGAACATGCGGCGATTGTCGCCGTGCGCGCCGTGCGCCGCCCGGTTACAGCTGGATGGCCGAGGGATCCGCGGTGAGGTAGCCCACCGAGGCGCCGAAGCGGTCCTTGTAGTTGGCGCGGATCAGCGGATCGAGCGTCGGCTTGACGATGTCGTGCAGCGGCGACTCCCAGTCACCGGGGTGCTGGAAGTTGCTCATGATGTAGGTGAAGCCGTTGATCGTGTCCACCGCATGCAGGCCGGTCGACTCGGCCCCCGAAGGTGTTGAGAGCACGCGGCTCAGCGCCTGGGTGTCGACGTTGTAGGCCCACAGGAAGTTGTTGACGTGCATGCCGCTGTCTTCGCCGATGAACAGCGTGCGCAGCGCTTCGGAGAACTTCAGGTTGTCCGGGTTGGCGATCTTGTCGGCATGGGCCTGGTTGCCCAGCGCGTCGGCGCTGGCCAGGTCCTGGCCCAGCAGGATGAACTTCGAGCTCGCCGGCACCCAGTCGCTGTTGATCGCGTTGCCGGCGCTGTCCTTCTGGCCCCCGCCCAGCGCGTGCTCCAGCACGCCGCCGGCGTTGATTGCACTGGCGAAGTTCACGTTCAGCGCCGGCACGTTGCCCGACTTGCCCGTCACCATCGAGTCCTTGATCGCCGAGATCGCCGAGTAGGCCTTCTTGTCCTTCACGTTGACCGTGGTGCCTTCCATCTTCGTGAACGACAGGCTGCCCCCCTTGAGCGCCGCGTAGCGGTGCGTTTCCAGGAACGCGGCGGCCTTGTCCATGCCGGTCTTGACCTTGACCCACAGGGTCTTCTTGTTGAGCACGATCCTGGTGTAGCTGCTGTCCGCGGGATCGGCCGTCAGCGATTCCATGATGTCGCTGGCCTTGATGCCGCCGTCCACCAGGGCCTTGATCTCCGCGCTGGTGGCCGAGCCCAGCTTGATCCAGCTGATGGGGGCCGTGGCGCTGGCGTCCAGCGTGCTGGTGTACTTCGCGACGTACAGCGTGCCGGCGGAGAGGTCCTTCTCCTTGTCGGCGATGAACATGAACAGGCCGCCGTTGGTGGCGTCGTCGCCCATCAGCGCGGTGCGGTTGTCCGGCATCACCTGGATCAGCTCGTGCGAGATGCGGCCCAGGCAGTAGTGCTTCTTGATCGAGCCGGTGCCGTCCTTGTTGACGGTCACCTCCGGCAGGTGGCCGTAGTGGTACGGGTTGGCGGTGGCGGTGTCGCCGAACAGGTTCTTGCTGAAGGCCTGCAGCAGCGACAGCGGCTGGCCCAGCGCGCCCTGGTCGAAGGCGTCCGGCTCGTACTCTTCCGAGGACAGGTGGGTGCCCCAGGGCGACAGGCTGGCGCCGCAGGTGATCCACAAGCCCTTGACGCCCGAGGTGTCGACGTTGTGGTACTTCACCAGGCTGAGCTTGCCGGTGGACTTGTCCTGGTCCAGCGTCAGCACCGCGATCGGCGAGGGCAGCAGGCCGTACATCGAGGCCTGGGCCTGGTTGCGCGAGGCGTATTCGAACTGCACCACCGCGAACACCGTGTTGCCCTTGACGCCGGCCACGCTGGCGCCGTCCACCGTCAGCAGCGACGAGCCGTCCGGGCAGTCGGAGAAGAAGGGCCGCTCCTTGCCCGCCACCGAGGCGTCGACGATCGGCTTGTTCTGGATGTCCACGTAGCCGCCGGCCAGCAGGGTGCCGCCCTTGCCGTCGGGCACCTGGTCGCCGGTGGTGAAGAAGGGCTGGTAGGCCAGCTTGTAGCGCTGGGTCGAGCCGTCGCTGTACTTGACGTCGAGGCTCGAGGCGACGCTGGTGGTGGCCATGGCCGCGGCATTGCTCAACGACGGCGCGGCCATCGACGAGAAGCTCAGGCTGCTGACGGTGGGCGACGCATCGTCGCCGCCGCCGCAGCCTTGCAGCAGCGCGGCGGTGCTCAGGCCGCCCAGCGGCAGCATCGGAACGCCGGCCATCAGTTGCAGGGCACGGCGGCGGGTCGGAAGGGTCGGAGCGTTCATCTCGCAGGGTCTCGGGAATTGAAAACCCGCGCGATGCTAGGCAGCGTCTGTGACAGTTCTCCGCATGCCCCGGCCGGCGGCCGGGCCTGGGTTCACTCGGCGCGGCGGCCGGGCTCGTCCGGCAAGGCGTCGCCCGGCTTGGCCTGCCAGCCCTGGCGGTTGCGTTGCGCAGCGGCATCGGCGCGCTCCTGCGCCCACAGCTGTTCCAGCTGCTGGCGGCCGGCCTTGGCCAGCGCGATCAGCTTCTGCTCGTCGCCCAGGTGGGGCGCCATCTGATCCACCAGCTCGATGTTGTGCGCGCGAAATCGCAGCGCCTGCGTGCGCGCGCTGTGCGGCTGCCAGCCCAGCGCCTCGAGCACGCTGCGCGCGCTCATCAGCGCCGAGTCGAAGGTCTCGCGTTCGATCAGCGTGATGCCCAGCTGCCGCAGCTGGTAGTAGTGGCCGACATTGCGCGCGCGGGCCACGATGGTGAGCTGCGGGAAATGCTGCCGCACCAGCTTGGCCACCTCCACGCTCTGGTCGATGTCGTCGATCGCGATCACGAACACCTTGGCCTGCGCGGCGCCCGCGGTGCGCAGCAGGTCCAGCCGCGTGGCGTCGCCGTAGAACACCTCCCAGCCGAAACGGCGGATGGCCTCCACCTGCTCGGCGCTGTGCTCGAGCACCGTCGCGCTCAGGGCATTGGCGCTGAGCAGGCGGCCGACGATCTGGCCGTAGCGGCCGAAGCCGGCGATGATCACCGGCGTGTGCTGCGGCTCGCTCAGCTCGGCCATCTGAAGCTTCGGCCCTTGCGCGGCCAGGCGCGGCACCAGCCAGCGGTCGGACAGCACCAGCAGCAGCGGCGTCAGCAGCATCGACAGGGCCACAGCGGCCACCAGGAACGACGCCGGCGCGGCGCCGATCACGCCGGCCTGCTGCGCGGTCTGGAACACCACGAAGCCGAACTCGCCGCCCTGCGCGAGCAGGATCACGAAGGTCGGTCGCTCGACCACCGGCAGCGCCATCGCGCGGCCCATGCCCCACAGCACCAGCGCCTTCAGCAGCAGGAAGCCCAGCACCACCGCGGCGATGCGGCCGGGGTACTGCAGCACCACCGCGAAGTCGATGCTCATGCCCACCGCGATGAAGAACAGCCCCAGCAGCAGGCCCTTGAAGGGCTCGAGGTCGGTTTCCAGCTCGCGCCGGTATTCGCTTTCGGCGAGCAGCACGCCGGCGAGGAACGCGCCCAGCGCCATCGACAGGCCCACCGACTGCATCAGCGTCGCGGTGGCCACCACCAGCAGCAGCGAGGCGGCGGTGAAGATCTCCGGCGTCTCGCTGCGGGCGATCCAGCGCAGCGCCGGCCGCAGCAGCAGACGGCCGCCGAAGATGATCAGCGCGATCACGCCGAAGGCCTTGGCCGCGCCGAGCCAGCCGTCGCCATCGGCCGCCGATGCGGCCGCGCCGCCGGCCACCAGCAGCGGCACGATGGCGAGGATCGGGATCGCCGCGATGTCCTGCAGCAGCGCGACGCTGAGCACGCTCTGGCCCGAGGTCGTGCCCATCAGGTTGCGCTCGGCCAGCGCGCCCAGGCCGATGGCGGTGGACGACATCGCCAGCCCCAGCCCGGCCACCAGCGCGAGCCGCCAGTCGACCCCGACGGCCACGCCCACCGCCAGCATCAGCGCCGCGCTGCCCAGCAGCTGCACGCTGCCCCAGCCGAAGATCGGCCGCCGCAGCGCCCACAGCCGGCGCGGTTCGAGCTCCAGCCCGACCATGAACAGCATCAGCACCACGCCGAACTCGGCGAAGTGCAGCATGGTCTGCGGGTCGGTGACCAGCTTCAGCCCCCAGGGGCCGATCACGATGCCGGCGGCCAGGTAGCCGATGATCGAGCCCAGGCCCAGCAGCTTGGCCAGCGGCACCGCCAGCACCGCGGCGGCGAGGTAGACAAGGCCGATCGAGAGCCAGTTGCCGTGTTCCATCGCTTCAGCCCGCCCTCAGTTGGCGGTGGGCCGCGCATCGGCCGGCACTTCGCGCAGTTCGCAGGCTTCCAGGTGCTCGAGCTCGGGCCAGTCGGGGTAGCTCAGCAGGCGGTCGACGAACAGCTGCGCATGGGCCTGCACCGTGGCGTCGTCCGCGCGGTGGGCGCCATGCAGCACCAGCGGCGGCAGGAAGCGCATGCCGGCCAGCGCCGCGGTCTGGTCGTAGGGCGGCAGGAAGGCGTCGAAGAAGTAGCGGTTGTAGCCGTCGCTGCGGTAGGAGTGCTCGGGCCCGCCGGTGCTCAGGGCCAGCCACAGGTCGCGGCCGCGCAGCGCATTGCCGCCGGGGCCATAGGCCCAGCCGAAGGCAAACACCTCGTCCAGCCACAGCTTCATCAGCGGCGGCATGCCGTACCAGTGGATCGGGTGCAGCCACACCATCAGCTCGGTGTCGGCCAGCGCCGCCTGCTCGGCGGCGACGTCGATCAGGTAGTCGGGGTAGCGCGCGTAGAGGTCGCGCAACTCCATCGGTGCGCCCCGGTCGGCGGCGGCCTGCACCGCCTGCGCCATGCGGCGCGCGATGCGTGAGTGTTCGAGTTGCGGATGGGCCAACAGCACCTGGATACGAGCCATGAGATTGCTTGCAGGGTTGGGGGCGGTTTGCCCGGGGGCGGACCCGCGGCGGGGCTCTCGTAACATAGCAGGGATTCACAAGAGGCCCAGGAGGAGCGCATGCCGGTGATCGTGGTCGCCAATCCGAAAGGCGGTGTCGGCAAGAGCACCCTGGCCACCAACATCGCGGGCTGGCTGGCGCGCCAGGGCCATGCGGTGATGCTTGGCGACGTGGACCGCCAGCAGTCCGCGCGCCAGTGGCTCGCGCTGCGCCCGCCGCCGTTGCCGGCCATCGCCGGCTGGGACATCGACGACGACCATGTGCTGCGCCCGCCCAAGGGCACCAGCCACGTGGTGCTGGACACCCCCGCCGGCCTGCACGGCAAGCGCCTCGACGCGGTGCTGAGGATCGCCGACAAGCTGCTGGTGCCGCTGCAGCCCAGCCCGTTCGACATCCAGGCCACGCATGCGTTCGTGCAGGGGCTGAAGGCGCACAAGCGGGCCGATGCGATCGAGATGGGCCTGGTCGGCATGCGCATCAAGGACCACACGCATGCCAACCAGCACCTGCACGAGTTCGTCTCCACGCTGCCGCTGCCGCTGGTGGGCGACCTGCGCGACACGCAGAACTACGTCCACCTCGCCGCGCGCGGGCTGACGCTGTGGGACGTGGCCCCGGGCAGGGTCGAGCGCGATCTGGTTCAATGGCAACCCATCCTCCACTGGCTGCAGCGCTGAGGCGCGGCCCACCTCCTCTGTGCACATGAGCAAAGTCCACATCCCCACGCTGGCCTCGCTGCAGTCGCGCGTTGGCGAGCACCTGGCCACCAGCGACTGGGTGCTGGTCGATCAGCAGCGCATCAACCTGTTCGCGCAGGCCACCGGCGACCACCAGTGGATCCACGTCGATGTCGAGCGGGCGAAGAAGGGCCCGTTCGGCACCCCGATCGCGCACGGCTTTCTCACGCTGTCGATGCTGCCCGAGCTGGCCGACAAGGCGATGACGGTGGACGACGTGAAGATGGGCGTCAACTACGGCCTCAACCGCGTGCGCTTCACCTCGCCGGTGCCGGTGGACAGCCGGGTGCGCGCGAGCCTGAAGCTCAAGGACTACCAGCCGATCGAAGGCGGTGCGCAGCTGACGATGGAAGTCACCATCGAGCGCGAAGGCTCGGAGAAGCCCGCCTGTGTGGCCGAAGCGGTGTCGCGCCGCTACACCTGAGCACGCTGGTGGCGCGGCAGCCGGGAGGGTCTGCACGATGAAGGTGCTGCTGATCGACGACCAGCCGCTGATCCTGTCGGCGCTGCGCGCGGTGGTGCGCGACATCGGTGGCGACTTCACGGTGGTCGGGGTCGACCATCCGGCCGACGCCCACCAGTTGCTGCAGCGCGAGAGCGATTTCGACCTCGCGCTGCTGGCGCTGAACCTGGACGACGCCAGCGGATTCGAGGTGCTGGCCACGATGCGCCGGCGCCATCCGGGCCTGCCGGTGGTGGTGGTCTCCGAAGGCGATCGCGCGGCCGACGTCATCCATGTCGTCGACATGGGGGCGATGGGCTACGTGCCGCGCGGCAGCGGCCTGACCGACCTGCGCGCCGCGCTGGGCATGGTGATGTCCGGCGGCATCTACATCCCGCCGGGCATGCTGGGGCTGGTGCGCCGCAGCGCCGACGAGGCGGGCGACACCGTGCCCTCGGTGATGCGCCCGGGGGGTGGCGACGAACCGGGCAGCGATGCGGCCGCCGCCGCGGCCGAGGCGGCCGAGGTCGTCAGGCGCGTCGCCAGCGCGGCGGCGCGCGACCACGCCATGGCCCCGGCGCCGCCGGCCCCCAGCGAGCCGGCGCCGCTGCTGCCGCGACCGCCCGGCCCCGAGGCCCTGGGCCTCACGCCGCGGCAGGCCGACGTGCTGGCCCTGCTGCTGCGCGGCCTGCCCAACAAGCTGATCGCGCGCGAGCTGAGCCTCTCGGTCGACACGGTGAAGGACCATGTCGCCGCGGTGCTGCGTGCTTTGGGGGTTGCTTCGCGCACCCAGGCCGTGCTGGCGGTGAGCCAGCTCACCATCACCGCGCAGGGGCTGCCCGGCTGGGGGCCGCGCGAACCATGAGCCCCGCCTGGCGGGGAGGCGCGAAGCGCCAGGGCTGCACCTGCCCATGATCGACGAAGCGCCGCCCCTGCTGCGCTTCGAGCTCGAGCGCGGCGGCGAGCCCGATCCACAGGGCCCGGTGGTCTGGCCGGTGGCGGCGCCGCTGCGCGCGCCGGAACTGGCGCAACGCTTCGTGCAGCACTGGGCTGCCTGGTACGGGCCGACGCTCGCGCCGCATGCCGCGGCCATCGGCGCGCAGCTGGCCGAGGAAGCCACCCGCGCGCGCCGCCTGGGCGGACTGCCGGGCACCGAGCATCCGCAGGCCTGGGGCGGGCCGAGCTGCCTGCCCGAGCGGGAGGGCCGCTTCTGCGCGGTGGCGCTGCCGCGCTGGTGGGCGCTGCCGATCGTGCGGCGGCGCAGCCGGCGCCTGCGCCTGACCGTGCCAGGCGCCAGCCTGGACGACTGGTGGCAGCAGGCGCTGCCCTGGCTAATGCCTGAATGGCGCGGCCGCGACGGCTGGCCCGAAGGCCTGGTGCTGCGGCTGGAGTTCGAGCTGCGCGTGTACTGGGGCGCGCTGGCCGAGACCGGGCCCGAGCCGGGCAGCGTGCGCTGGCATGCCTGCCGCGCGCGCAGCGAGTCGCTGGCGGGCACCGGGCCGCTGGACGACACGCGCGACGCGGTGCTCGATCGACGGCTGCGGGGCGGCGTCGGCTTGTTGGTGGTGCAGCCCTGGCTCTGCGTGGAGCGGCTGGGTGGCGCCGCGCCGGCGCCGACCGTCGGTGCGCTGCGCAGCGGGTGGCAGCGCCTGCGCCAGGCCCTGCGCGGCGGCGAGGACGCACCGCGCGAGCCCGGCCTGCTGCCGCGCTGGCAGGCCGACGAGGCCTGGTGGGCGCGCGCCTGGCCCGAAGCCGTGGCCGGCCCCGCCGACCTCGCCCGTGCGGCCGGTCGCGGTGCGCTGCTGCGGCCGGCCAGCCGGCCGGCGTTGCGCCATGGGCGGGGCGCGCCCCAGGCTACGCATGTGCTGCTGCTGGCCGGCGCCGGCATCGCGGTGCGCGAGGGCTTTGCCGCCTTGCTGTCGGGCGACGCGGCTGCCACGCCGCTGTGGCCCGGCCTGCCGCTGCTGGACGAGGTGGCCACCTGGCGCTTCGAGCATGACGCCTGGCTGGCGGTCGAGCACAACGCGGAGCACCTGGCCGCGGCCATCGAGCGCCAGCTGCTGGGCACGCGCCGCGGCGACGCGCATCCCGGACGGCTGGTGCTGCTGGGGCATTCGCGCGGCGGCCTGGTGGCGCGGGCCCTGCTGGCCCGCTGGGGCGAGCGCTGGGCCGCCCGCGGCTGGCGCGTGGACGTGCTGACCCTGGGCACGCCGCACCTCGGGGACGACATCGCCGCCGGCCTGCCGGGCTGGCGGCTGATGCTGGCGGCGCCGCTGGCGCTGCTGCGCGGCCCGGTGCAGAACGCGGCCGACCGGGCGCGGATGGCCGAGTTGCTGCGCCTGGAGCGCTGGTGGGCGCTGGCACCGCCGCCGGGGCTGCGCGCCCCGGCCACGCCACCGGCTGCGCCGCTGCCGCGCGGGCTGTGGCTGTGGGGCAGCGCCTGGGGGCCGGTGGCTGACGCCGGCCCCGGGCCAGGCCCGCAGGTGATGACGATCGACGGTCCCGATGCCGGCGTCCCGGGCGATGGCCTGGTGCCACTGGCCTCGGCCCTGGCCGGTCGGCGGCCGCTGGATCCGTCGGCCACCTGGCCCGACGAGGGCGTGCGTGCCTTCGAGGCGCCGCCCTGCGGCCACACCGCCTACCTGGCCCAGCCGGCCGTGCGCAGCGCGCTGCAGCGCTGCCTGGCGCACCTGCTGGGCCGCGAGGGGTCCTGGGTCTGAGGTCCCGGGTGGGCGCTACGCGGGCGAGAACGCGAGGCGGACGTAGATCGGCGCAAAGGCCTCGGCCTGCGTCACCTCGAGCAGGCGCTCGCGTGACAGCTCCAGCATCGCGATGAAGGTCACCACCATCACCGCCGGGCCGCGCCGCGGGTCGAACAGCTCGTGGAACTCGGCGAAGCGCCGGCCCTGCAGCGTGCGCAGCACGATGCTCATGTGCTCGCGCACCGAGAGCTGCTCGCGGCTGATCTTGTGGTGCTGGTTCAGCTTGGCGCGCTTGAGGATGTCCAGCCAGGCCTCGCGCAGGTCGGCCAACGCCACCTCGGGGAAGCGCGGCTGCAGGCTCTGTTCGATGAACACCTGCGCGCGCAGGAAATCGCGGCCCACCACCGGCAACTGGTCGAGCCGAGCGGCGGCCAGCTTGATCTGCTCGTACTCGAGCAGCCGGCGCACGAGTTCGGCGCGCGGGTCCTCGGGCTCGGCGCCGTCGGCCGTCTTCTTCGGCGGCAGCAGCATGCGCGACTTGATCTCGATGAGCATCGCCGCCATCAGCAGGTATTCGCTGGCGAGCTCGAGGTTGCGGCTGCGGATCTGGTCGACGTAGGTCAGGTACTGGCGCGTCACGTCGGCCAGCGGGATGTCGAGGATGTTGAAGTTCTGCTTGCGGATCAGGTACAGCAGCAGGTCCAGCGGGCCTTCGAAGGCTTCGAGGAAGACCTCCAGCGCATCGGGCGGGATGTACAGGTCGGTCGGCAGCTTGAACAGCGGCTCGCCGTACAGCCGCGCGACGGCGATGCCGTCGACCGGCAGCGCGTCGATCGGCGAGACCTCGGCCGACGCCGCCGACGGCAGGCTGCCGCTGTCGTCCAGCGGCCCGGTGGGCAGGTCGGCCACGGCGCGGGGAGGGGCTTACTTGCCGTGCGTCTGGTAGACGTAGGGCTGCTGCGGCACGCGGGCCGCCAGGTACTCGGCCTGGGCCTCGCGGTCGATCTGGCGGTCCCACAGCAGGCCACGGCCGGCACGCTGCTCGGCTTCGAGCGTGGGCTTCTTGGCCTTGAGCTCTTCAATGAATTGGGTCACTTCGGACTTGTAGGGCTTCCAGAACAGCGGCATGGCGAAGTCGGTGCAAGAGGGGCGCGACAGTCGCGCGGGAGGGCAGCATTTTACGGCCGGGCGTGGTGCCGCCACCGCACAGGTAATTGGTCACTCTCGCGGCCGGGCCGGGTCGCGCTACCATCGGCCGCCCGCCGAATGCGCGGGCCCAGCCTTTCTACAATTCAGGAGCAGTCGTTGCGGGAAGTCGTGGCAGTCTCAATGCAGGTCGGTCGTGGCGTCCTGCGGCGTGCGCTGCTGCTGGCCGCGCTGGCCGGGCTGCTGCCCCTCGCGGCCCACGCGGCCGATACCGCACTGGTCACGATTGTCGAAGGCACCGCGCCGGTGGTGATCGACGGTGCGCGCAGCCTCGCCGCCGTGCCGGGCATGAAGCTCGGCGCGGCCGCACTCATCGACACGGCGGCGGGCACCAGCCTGGTCCGCGTCGAGTTCGCCGATGGCAGCACGCTCGACCTGGGCCCCGACTCCCATGTGATGCTGCTGCCGCCGGGACTGGCCGGTTCTGGCCCGAAGGCGCCGGCGTTCTACCTGCTGCAGGGCTGGGCCAAGCACAGCGTGGCGGGCAAGACCAGTGGCGGCGGGCAGCTCTCGCCGCAGCTGGAGCTGACGCAGGTGGCCGGCGTCACCGTCGGCAGGGTGGCGGGCGAGGACGCGATGCTGTTCGTCGAGAGCGGCAAGGTGCAGTTGCTCGAACGCAAGTTGAAGGGCGCGCCGCCGCTGGGCGTGAAGGCCGGCGAGATGTATGCCCGCAGCGGGGCCGAGAAGGGCAGCATCGCGCCGCGCCCGAGTGCCGCCTTCCTGCAAGGCCTGCCGCGCAGCTTCCGCGACACGCTGCCGCCGCTGGCCGCGCACTTCAAGGGCAAGACGGTCGAGGCCAAGCCGGCACCGATGCCCGGCTATGCCGCGCTGAAGCCCTGGCTCACGGCAGAACCGGCCATCCGGCGCGAATTCCCGCGGCGCTTTGCGACGCTGGCGCACGACGCGACCTTCCGCGAGGCGCTGGTGAAGAACGTCGCCAGCCATCCCGAGTGGGAGCCCATCCTGTTCCCGAAACCGGCCTCTGGCGCGTCGCGCTGAAGCCATCCCTATCCAACTGCTGAAGAAGAAGACCGACCATGAAGCTGCTGCTGAAGTTCAACCTCATCTACATCCTGGTGATGGCGCTGGGCGTGGGCGTCAGCGGCTACATCAGCCGCGACCTGCTGCAGCGTAATGCGCAGGACGAAGTGATCAACAGTGCACGCCAGCTGATGGAGAACGCGCTGGCGGTGCGCAACTACACCGCCACGCAGATCACCAAGCTGCTGGAAACGCAGATGAAGTACGAGTTCCTGCCGCAGTCCGTGCCCAGCTACTCGGCCACCGAGGTGCTGGCCACGCTGCGCGTGAAGTACCCGGAGTTCGCCTACAAGGAGGCGACGCTGAACCCGACCAACCCGCGTGACCGCGCCGAGGGCTTCGAGGTGGACATCGTCAACCAGTTCCGCAACAACGCCGAGCTGAAGGAATTCGTCGGCCAGCGCGACACGCCGACCGGCCGCTCGCTGTACATTGCCCGGCCGGTGCGCATCACCAACCCGGCCTGCCTGGCCTGCCACAGCAGCGTGGATGCCGCGCCCAAGACCCTGGTCGACAAGTACGGCCCGGCCAATGGCTTTGGCTGGAACCTGAACGAAGTGGTGTCGGCGCAGATCATGTCGGTGCCGATGGAACTGCCGCTGAAGCGGGCCGACCAGACCTTCCAGCTGTTCATCACCTCGCTGATCGCGGTGTTCGTCGCCGTCGGTCTGGTGCTGAACCTGATGATCTGGTTCGTCGTCGTGCGGCCGGTGACGCAGCTGTCCTCGCTGGCCGACCGGGTCAGCCAGGGCGACCTCGAAGCGCCGGAATTCGCGAGAAAGAGCCGTGACGAAATCGGCGTTCTGGCCGACTCCTTCGCCCGCATGCGCGCCAGCGTCGTGCAGGCGATGAAGATGCTCGAAAGCTGAAGCCAAGCCGCGTCCGTTCCGCCAACGCCGTCGTAAGTCCCCGTCGTGAACCACCCCGAGAAACTGGGCAAGTACCAGATCACCGAAGTGCTCGGCCAGGGCGCGATGGGTGTCGTCTACAAGGGCTACGACCCCGACATCAAGCGCATCGTCGCGCTCAAGACGATCCGCCGGCAGTTCGACGACGGCAGCGAATCGGGCGCCACCATCGCCGCGCGCTTCCGCAACGAGGCGCAGGCCGCCGGGCGGTTGCTGCACCCGGGCATCGTCGGCGTCTACGACTTCGGCGAAGACCAGTCGGTGGCCTACATCGCGATGGAGTACGTCGAGGGCAATACCCTCGCGCACTACCTGACCAGCCAGGTCCGCTTCACCGACGACGACATCCTGAGCGTGGCCACCCAACTGCTCGAAGCGCTGGACCATGCGCACGAGCGCGGCGTGTGGCACCGCGACGTGAAGCCGGCCAACCTGATCATGACCCGCGCCGGCAAGCTGAAGGTGGCCGACTTCGGCATCGCCCGCGTCGACGCCGCCGGGCTGACGCAGGCCAACAGCGTGATCGGCACGCCGATGTACATGGCGCCCGAGCAGTTCGTCGGCGCGGCGATCGACAAGCGCGTCGACATCTACGCTGCCGGCGTGGTGCTGTACCAGCTGATCGCCGGCCGTGCGCCCTTCATCGGCACGCCCGAGGCGCTGATGTACAAGGTGGTGCACGAAGTGGCGCCGCCGCCTTCGCTGGTCGATGGCGCGAACCGCACCGACCGCTTCGACGCGGTGATCGCCACCGCGATGGACAAGCGCCCCGAGCGCCGCTTCGCCAGCGCTGCCGCCTTCCGCGACGCGATGATCGCTGCGGCCAATGCGCCGGTGAGCCCGACCGTGTCGGACGAGACCATTGTGGCGATCCCGCTGCGCTCCAAGCCCGCGGTGGCCGGCGTGCCGACCTCCGGCACCGCCGGCTCGCTGACGCAATGGGACAAGGCCGTGCTGGCCGAGGCCGAGCAGTCGCTGGCCCGCCACGTCGGCCCGCTGGCCAGCGTGCTGGTGCGGCGGGCCGCCAAGGAGTGCCATGACCTGGCCACGCTGTACGCGAAGCTGGCCGAGCAGGTGACGAACCCCACCGCGCGCAGTGCCTTCATCGACCATGCGGTGAAGGCCGGCCGCACCACGCTGACGCCCACCGGCACCGCCGGCGGCAGCACCGGCGGCCGCGGCTCGACGATGTTCGCCACCGCCGTGGCGGGCATGCCCACCGTGGCCACCGATGCGGTGCGCGTCAGCGATGCCGGGATCGAGGCGGCGGTGAAGCTGCTGGCCACGCATGTCGGCCCGATCGCCCGCGTGATGGTCAAGAAGGCCGCTGAAAAGACGCGTTATCGCGAGCCCTTCGCGGCGCTGCTGGCCGAGTCCGTGCCCGATGGCGCGGCGCGGCAGAAGCTGCTGGCCGAACTGCGCAAGCTGGTCTGAGCCGGCGTCTTCAGGCCAGGCGTTCCACCGCCCGCCGAAGCACCGGCCCCTGCACATCCGCCAGCGCCGCGATGGCCGATGCGGCGGCCGCCGCGGCATCGCCATCGGCCTCGGCCATGACCAGGCCCAGCAGCTGGTCGTCCACGGCCTGGCGCTCCACGGTGAGCCGATGCTCGGCCAGGCAGGCCAGCACCGCGTCCAGCAGGCGCGCGACCGGCGCATTCGGGTGCCAGCGCAGGCCCAGGGCCCAGCGGCTGCGCAAGGTCGGGGCCGGCAATTGCGGCAGGTCGGCGGCCAGCGCCCCCGGGTGGAAGCCCAGCGCCGGCACGCGCTGCGCGGTGGAGGCGCGCTCGAGCCGCGCCACGTCGATCAGGTCGGCGATCACCGCCGAGGCCGTCTGTTCGGCGCCCGCACCGGCGCCGTAGAACATCGTCGGCCCGCAGGCGTCGCCCTGCACCATCACGCCGTTCATCGCGCCGTCCACGTTGGCCAGCAGCGAGCGGGCCGGCACCAGCGTCGGCCGCACGCTCAGCGCCAGGCCTTCGGGCCGGCG
>NZ_JBGAGA010000097.1:0-20374 GCF_044226965.1 Aquabacterium sp.
GCCGGCACGTTGGTGGGCTTCAGGCCGTTCAGCGACGGGTCGCTGGTGTTCTGCACCCGGGCGCGCAGCAGCATCGCGCTGGCGCGCAGGTTCCACGCGCCGGCGCGCCAGTCGAGCTCGGCTTCCAGGCCGCGGTGGCGCTGTTCGCCGTCGATCACGTGGGTGCAGCTTTCGTCGTTGTCGTCGCAGGCGCCGATGTCGCGCGCCAGCGGGCGGGTGATGTCGAACAGCGCCAGGCCGGCGTCGAGGTTTGCTTCCCGGTGCTTGAAGCCGGCCTCCCATTGGCGGCTCTTCAGCGCCGGCAGGGCCTGGCCGGCGTTGCTGTAGAAGCTGCGGTTGGGCGTGACCTCGGACTCGACGCCCTGGCCCCAGCTGAGGTAGACGGTGTCGCCCGCGCTGAGTTCACGGCTGAAAGCCAGCCAGGGCGTGGTGACGGTCTGGCCGTACTGCGTGGGTCGCGTGCCATTGGTGCGCACGCTGTCGCGCTGCAGGTGCGTGCTGCGCAGGCCGGCCCACAGGCGGTTGCCTGCCCCCAGGTCGATGGCGTCCTGCAGCCGCCATTCGGTGCTGCGTTCGCTGCGGTTGGTGTTCTCGTCGGTCAGCGTGGGGTCGGGCGGCGTGACGTTGCTGCCGTCGATGCTGCCCACCCCCACCCAGTTGTAGGCCTGGCGGTTGAAGCTGGCGCGGTAGCGGCTGATCAGCACGCCCGCGCCCAGCTGGTGCTGCAGGCCGGCCAGCGCGCCGTGCCAGGCCAGCGAGAGGTCCAGCGCGTCGGTGTTGCGGCGTTCACCGTCGCTGCGGAAGTCGTAGAGGTCGAAGCTGCCGTCGCTGCAGTAGCGGTCGTAGACGTTCTCGGCACTGCAGCCGTAGGGGAACGCCACGCGGTCGTCGCTGCGCAGGCGCTGTGCCATCGCATGGGCCGTGACGCTCAATTCGCCCGTCATCTGCTGCGTGTAGCGCAGCGAGGTGGTGCGGCCGTCCAGCACCACCGGCAGGCTCCAGGGCTGGTTGTTGAGGCTCAGGTTCGGGTCGATCGCATGCGCGTCGGGCACCCGGCTGCCCAGCAGGCTGAAGCCGGGCTGGCTGGGCTGGCGCTGGTGGCTGATCTCGATCTCGGCTTCCAGCAGGCCGCCGCTGCCCACGCGCGCATCGCCGGCCAGGGCCAGCAGGTGGTTGCGGCCTTGGGAATTGCGCAGCGCGGGGTCGAGGTGGTTGGCGCTGGCGTTCAGGCGCCAGCCGATCGCGCCATCGGCGCCGACGCGGTCGGCCAGGTCGATGGCGGCGCCGTAGCTGTTGTCTTCGGCCCAGCCGATCGAGGCGCTGCGCACTGGCGTGTTCGCCTGGGCCGGTGGGCGCTTGACGACGAAGTTGACCAGGCCGCCGGGCGCGCTGGTGCCGGCCTGCAGGCCGCTGGTGCCCTTGAGCACTTCGATGCCGCTCTTGTTGGCCAGCAGGATCGCCGTCTCGGCATTGATCGGCAAGCCGTCGCGGCGGAAGTTGAAACGGTTGTCCAGCACGAAGCCGCGCACCGTGAGCATGCTCCAGTAGCCGGCGGAGTTGTAGGCGTCGCTGATGCTCGCGTCCAGCCGCGTGATGTCGGCCAGGCTGGCGATGGCCGCATCCTGCAGCTGGGCGGCGCTGACGCTGGTGGCCGAGAGCGGCAGCTTGCCCAGCGGCGTGTCGCCGAAGCCGGCGACGTCCACCGCCGGGTTGCCGGTGCCGCGGCCGGTGACGGTGACGGTCTGCGTGGTCTCCTGGGCCAGGGCGGGCAGCGTGGCCAGGGCCAGCGCGCTCAGTGCGAACGGAATGGAAGAGCGATGCGATGCCATCGTCGTGCCTTTCAGCAGGGACGGCAGGTGGGCAAACGAAGAAGGGACGTGCGTGCGAACGCGGGCCGGTTCAGGCTTGCTTCCCTGCGCGAGGATTACCTCAATCAGGTTCAAAGGGACTTTCTCAGTCGCACCGCGGATGGCGGTGCAACACCCCTAGCGAAGCCACGCGACCCTCTCGGGTCACGTGGGAGTCGAATTATCGCTGACGACGCATCAGTCGTCGAAGTTCGGTGTCTCGACGCCCAGCACCTTGTGCAGTTTCGGGCTGGTGGTGGTGTACTGCAGCAACACCCGCTTCTCCGGGAAGACGTAGGGTGACGCGCCGAAGGCCGCGAGCGCGGCTTCATGGAAGCCCGAGAGGATGAGCTTCTTCTTGCCCGGGTAGGTGTTGATGTCGCCGACCGCGAAGATGCCCGGGATGCTGGTCTCGAACTTCTCGGTGTCGACGACGATCTGCTTGCGCTCCAGGCCCAGGCCCCATTCGGCGATGGGCCCGAGCTTGGGGCTGAGGCCAAAGAAGGCCAGCAGCATGTCCAGCGGCACGACGCGGGTGACGCCGTCGTTGCCGGTGACGCGCACGCCGCGCAGCCGGCCCTCGGCTTCGTCGATGCCGGTGACCTGGCCGACCATGAACTGCATCTGCAGCGCGTCACACAGCTCGCGCATCTTGGCCACCGAGGCCGGCGCGGCGCGGAAGCCGTCGCGGCGGTGGATCAGGATCACGCTGCCGGCCTGGTGCGGGCCTTCCTGCGCAAAGTTCAGCGCCCAGTCCAGCGCCGAATCGCCGCCGCCGACGATGACCAGGTCCTTGCCGGCGAACAGCGACGGATCGCGCACGCGGTAGAACAGCTGCCGGTCGGTGTAGGGCTCCAGCCCCTCGACCTTCAACGCGCGCGGCTGGAAAGAACCCACGCCACCGGCGATGAACACGGTCTTGGCCAGGAACTGCGTACCCTTGGCCGTTTCGACGAAGAAGCGGCCGTCCGCTTCCTTGCGCACCACGGTCACTTCCTGCCCGAGGTGGAAGGTGGCGCCGAAGGGCTCGATCTGCTTGAGCAGGTTGTCGGTCAGCTCGCGGCCGGTGCACACGGGCACGGCCGGGATGTCGTAGATCGGCTTGTCGGGGTACAGCTCGATGCACTGGCCACCGGGGTAGGCCAGCGAATCGATGATGTGGGCCTTGATCTCCAGCAGCCCGAGCTCGAAGACCTGGAACAGCCCGACAGGCCCGGCGCCGACGATGACGGCGTCGGTTTCGATGATCGCCATGGCGAAGCGCCCGATTCGATCAGCGCTTCAATTCGCCGATCTTGTCCTTGACGTCCTTCCACTCGTCGGCATCCGGCAGCGCGGCCTTGCGCTTGGTGATGCTGGGCCACTGCTTGGCCAGGTCGGCGTTGAGCTTGATGAAGGCCACCTGGTCGCCCGGCACGTCTTCCTCCGGCAGGATGGCGTTCACCGGGCATTCGGGGATGCACACGGCGCAGTCGATGCATTCATCGGGGTCGATGGCCAGGAAGTTGGGGCCTTCGCGGAAACAATCGACCGGGCAGACATCGACGCAATCGGTGTACTTGCAGCGGATGCACGATTCGGTGACGACGTGGGTCATGGGAGCGAACCAGTTTTGCTATTCGAGGGTGACCGGGAGATTTTAAGTCGCGGGGGTGGGATCCGCGCCTTGAGCCTTGTCAGTTCCGGGGGATGACGCGGCCGCCGGGGCGCCGCCGGCACCCACGGTGACGACCGCCGGCCGGCCGGCATGCAGGGCGCCGGCGTCGGCCAGGGTGGCCACGCGATGCTCGGAGACGATGGCGTCGGGCCAGCCGGCCCGCGAGACCACGCTCACCGGCGCATCGGCCGGCCAGCCGGCTTCCAGCAGCTTGGCCGCGAGCGCCGGCAACTGCAGGCCCGCCATGTAGAACACCTCGGTGTCGGCCGTGCGCCGGGCCTGCAGGGCGCCCAGGTGCGTCATCGCCGTGGTGAAGCTGACGGTGCGGCCGCTGCCGCGGCGTGTCAGCGGCCGGGCGGCTTCGGCGGCGGCGGCCAGCGCCGAGGTGACGCCGGGGACGATCTCGAAGCCGATGCCCACCGCCGCCAGCGCCTGCAGCTCTTCTTCCAGGCGGCCGAAGATGCTGGGGTCGCCGCCCTTCAGGCGCACCACGCGGTCGTGGGCCTGCGCCTGTGCCACCAGCAGGGCGTTGATGGCCTGCTGGCCGGTGGCATGGCCGAAGCCGCGCTTGCCCACGTCGATCCAGCGTGCATCGGGTGCGATCGCGCGCAGGGCCGGATCGGTCAGTGCGTCGAACAGCACCACCTGGGCCTGCGCCAGCAGGCGCTGGCCGCGCACGGTGATCAGGTCCGCCGCGCCCGGCCCGGCGCCGATGAAGACGACGCGGCCCAAGCGCTTCAGCCGCGCACCAGCAGCGCGCCGCTGGTGCGGTTGCTGGCGGGGTCGACGACGATCAGCGCACCGCCGACGCGGTTGCTGGCATAGGGCTCCAGCGGCAGCGGCTGCTGCAGCTCGATGACGACATGGCCGATCTCGTTGACCGCGAGTTCGTGTGCGTCGGTGGGGGCCAGCGTGTGGATGTCCAGCCGGTGCTCGATGCTGGCAATGCGCGCCTGCACCCAGCGGTTGCCGTGGCGCACCCAGTACTTGCGGCCGACCTGCGCAGCCTCGGTGTCCAGCCAGGCCAGCGTGGCCTCGAAGCGCTGGGTGGGCTTCAGCGCCCCGGGGCTGGCGATCCAGTCGCCGCGGCTGATGTCCAGCTGCCGATCGAGCACGATGCCGGCCGATTCGCCGGCCTGCACGCGATCGACCGTGCTGCCGGCGCGACGCACCTCTGCCACCACGGCCTGCTCGCCACTGGGGAAGACCTGCACCGCGTCGCCGGCCTGCACCGCGCCGTGGGCGATGCGGCCCCAGAAGATGCGCGGCTGGTGGCCGGCGCCTTCACCCGCGCTGCCGGATTCACGGGCGACGAACTGCACCGGCTGCAGCAGCGTGCCTTCGGTACGTTCCTGCGTGGTGGGCAGGCGCTCCAGCAATTGCAGCAGCGAGGGGCCCTGGTACCACGGCGCATCGAGTGGCGCGGTGACGTTGTCGCCGCGTAGCGCGCTGACCGGGATGATGCCGGCCACCGTGATGCCGGCCTCGGCCGCAAAGGCCTGCAACGCGGCGCGCGTGGCCTCGAACGCGGCCTGCGCGTCGGCGTCCACTGCGTCGAGCTTGTTCACCGCGAACACGATGCTCGGCACGCGCAGCAGGTGGGCCAGCAGGGCGTGGCGCCGGGTCTGTGCCAGCAGGGTCACCGGCGTGGCGCGCCAGTCGATCTTGGTGATGTCCACCAGCACCACGGCGGCATCGCTGCCGGCAGCGGCCGTCACCATGTTGCGGGTGTACTGCTCGTGGCCTGGTGCGTCGGCGATGATGAACTTGCGGTGGCGCGTGGCGAAGTAGCGGTAGGCCACGTCGATCGTGATGCCCTGTTCGCGCTCGGCCTCCAGGCCGTCGGTCAGCAGCGACAGGTCGATCGGCTCGCCGGCGGCGCGCTTCTGCAAGGTGTCCAGCTGGTCGGCCAGGATCGCGCGGCTGTCGTACAGCAGGCGGCCGATCAGCGTGCTCTTGCCGTCGTCGACACTGCCGGCGGTGAGGAAGCGCAGCGCCCGGTGGTCACTCAGGGCTTGGGGCAGGGCAGACATCAGAAATAGCCTTCCTTCTTGCGGCGCTCCATCGAAGCGTCCGAGGTGCGGTCGTCCATGCGCGTGGCGCCGCGTTCGCTGACGGTGACGGTGAGCGTCTCGGCGACGATCTCGGCGGCATTCTGCGCCGGGCTTTCCACCGGGCAGGTGCAGGTCATGTCGCCGACGGTGCGGAAGCGCACCTCGGCGGTCTCGATGGTCTCACCGGCCTCGGGCGGCGTCACCGCGGTCACCGGCACCAGCAGGCCCTTGCGGCGGATCACCTGGCGCTGGTGCGCGTAGTACAGGTCGGGCAGCGGGATGTTCTCGCGGGCGATGTACAGCCACACGTCGAGTTCGGTCCAGTTGCTGATCGGGAACGCGCGGAAATGCTCGCCAGGGCGGTGGCGGGTGTTGAACAGCGTCCACAGCTCGGGCCGCTGTTCCTTCGGCTGCCATTGGCCGAAGCTGTCGCGGTGGCTGAAGATACGCTCCTTCGCGCGGGCCTTTTCCTCGTCGCGCCGGGCGCCGCCGATCAGCGCGTCGAAGCGGTGTTCCTCGATCGCTTCGAGCAGCGTGACGGTCTGGTGGCCGTTGCGCGATTCGAGCGGGTGCGACAGGCGCACCGTGCCGCGCTTCATCGAATCCTCGAGGTGGCCCACGACCAGGCGTTCGCCCATCTCGGCCACGCGTCGATCGCGGAACTCGATCACCTCGGGGAAGTTGTGGCCGGTGTCCACGTGCAGCAGCGGGAAGGGCAGCTTGCCCTTGAATTCCTGGCTGCCAGGCGCGACACGGTTCTTGAAGGCCTTCTCGGCCAGGCGCAGCACCACGCAGGAGTCCTTGCCGCCGGAGAACAGCAGCGCCGGCCGCTCGAACGAGGCGGCCACTTCGCGCAGGATGAAGATGGCTTCCTCTTCCAGCCAGTCGAGGTGGCGGTGGTCGAGTTCGGGCAGCAGCTGGTCGAGATCGACGCGGGCGTTCATGCGGTGGCCTCCTGGCTCTTGTCCTGCGGGTCGCGCAGCGGCAGCATGCTGACGGCCGCCTCTTCCTCGGCCTGGCTCACATGCAGGCCGCATTCCTTGGCCGCCTCGTCTTCCCACCACCAGCGGCCGGCGCGGAAAGGCTCGCCCACCGCGATGGCGCGGGTGCAGGGCGCGCAGCCGATGCTGGGCATGAACTGGTCGTGCAGCGGGTTGTAGGGCACGTTGTTGGCCTGGATGTAGTGCCACACGTCGTTCCAGCTCCAGTCGGCCAGCACGTTGAGCTTGGCGCGGCCCTGGTCGTCGCTGTCGACGAAGGGCACTTCGTTGCGCGCGTCGCTCTGCTCGCGGCGCAGGCCGGTGACCCAGGCCGAGCGGTTCGCCAGCATGCGCGACAGCGGCTCGAGCTTGCGGATGCCGCAGCAGGCCTTGCGCAGCTCGAGGCTGCGGTACATGGCCTCTTCGCCGTTGCTGCGCACGAAGTGGATCACCGCCTCCTGCTGCGGCCGATACACCTCGACCTTCAGCGCGTAGCGGTCCTCGATGCGGCCGATCAGCGCGACGGTCTCGGCATGCAGCTTGCCGGTTTCCAGCGTGCCGATGGCGATGGGGATCTGGTGCCGCGCGATCAGGTCGGTGATCACCATGTCCTCGGCGCCGAGGCTGGTGGCCTGCACGATGCGGCCGGCATGGTCGGCCGCGGCCTGGCGCAGCAGCGCGACGGTGGCGGCAATCCGGTCTTCGAAGCCCGGCCTGGCGCGGGCGTAGAGGTCGATGGCGCTCATGATGTGCGTTAGATTCCTTGACCGACGAACTGCTCGGCTTCCTGGGCCTTGCGGGCGGCCTGCGCGGCCAGGTCGGCCGACAGGTCACGCGCGAAGGCGGGTTGGGGCTGCAGCAGGTCGCCCTGGTAGTGGCCGGGGAAGAAGTTCAGCGCACGCTCGGCGCTGGACTGCTTCTGGTCGTGGCGCAGCTGCACCGCGTCGAAGCCGGTGCGGGCCAGCAGCGGCATCATGTCCACCACCACGTCGCCGGTGGCACGCACCTCGCCAGCGAAGCGGTAGCGGCTGCGCAGCAGGCGCGCCTGGCTGTAGGCGCGGCCGTCGATCCACTTCGGGAACTGCAGCGCCACCAGCTGCAGCCGCGGCAGGTCGGGCGCGACGGTCTCGATGTCCACCGTGTTGGGCACGATCACCCCGGTGGGCAGGCCCGCAGGCCAGGATTCGCGTACCGCGTGCCATTGCTCCAGCGTCAGCAGCAGGTTCGCGCGCACGGGTGGCTGCTGCATCGGGCCGTCTTCGCCGACGGCCTGGTGCCAGGTGTCGTGGTGGGTGTCGATGAACTTCATGCGGTGGCCTTAGGCAGTGAGGTGGCGCTGCCCGTCGGCGGCGGTCTTGAAGGCGTTGATGCCGATGCGGCGCACGGTGTCGATGAAGCGCTCGCCAGCCTCGCGCTCGCGGCGGTAGGTGTCGATGATGGCTTCCATCACGTCCGGCACCTCGTCGGCGGCGAACGAAGGGCCGATCACTTTGCCGGGTATGGCCGCGCCGCTGATCGTCGAGCCGTCCGATCCGCCCAGCGTGACCTGGTACCACTCGCTGCCGTCCTTGTCGACGCCGAGGATGCCGATGTGGCCACTGTGGTGGTGGCCGCAGCTGTTGATGCAGCCGCTGATGTGCAGGTCGATGTCGCCGATGTCGTACAGCGTGTCGAGGTCGTCGAAGCGCTCTGTGATGGCCGCGGCCACGGGAATCGAGCGCGCATTGGCCAGCGCGCAGAAGTCGCCGCCGGGGCAGTTGATCATGTCGGTCAGGAAGCCGATGTTCGGCGTCGCGAAGCCGGCGGCCTTGGCGGCCTGCCACAGGGCCTGCAGCTCCGCGGCCTTGACCCAGGGCAGCAGCAGGTTCTGGTCGTGCGTGACGCGCAGCTCGCCATGGCTGAAGCGGTCGGCCAGGTCGGCGGCCTGTTCCATCTGCGCATCGGTGGCGTCGCCGGGCGGCACACCGGCGCGCTTGAGCGAGAGCGTCACCGCGCGGTAGCCGCTAAGCTGGTGCGCATGCACGTTGCGCTCGAGCCAGCGGGTGTAGGCCAGCGGCTGGTCGGTGTGGGCGCCGGGCGTGGCTTCGGCCAGCGCCTGCACGCCGGCCGGGCGCTGGAAGCAGGCGGCGACGCGGTCGAACTCGGCTTGCGGGATCAGGTGCGCGGCGCCTGCGGCGTCGTCGTTCAGGATGTGCTGGAACTCGGCCGCGACCGCGTCGAAGAACTTCTGGCCCTCGGCCTTGACCAGGATCTTGATGCGCGCCTTGTACGCGTTGTCGCGCCGGCCGTAGCGGTTGTACACGCGGACGATGGCCTCGATGTAGACCAGGATCTGCTGCCAGGGCACGAACTCGCTGATCACGCTGCCGACCACCGGCGTGCGCCCCATGCCGCCGCCGACCAGCACCTTGAAGCCGATGGCGCCGTCGGACTGCTTGACCAATTGCAGGCCGATGTCGTGCCAGGCGATGGCGGCGCGGTCTTCACGGGCGCCCGAGACGGCGATCTTGAACTTGCGCGGCAGGAACGCGAACTCGGGGTGCAGCGTGCTCCACTGGCGCAGGATCTCGCAGTAGGGGCGCGGGTCGACGATCTCGTCTGCCGCCACGCCGGCCAATGCGTCGCTGGTGATGTTGCGGATGCAGTTGCCGCTGGTCTGGATGCCATGCATGTCGACCGACGCGAGCCGGTCCATCACGTCGGCGGCCTTGGGCAGCGGGATCCAGTTGTATTGCAAGTTCTGGCGGGTGGTGAAGTGGCCGTAGCCGCGGTCGAACTCGCGCGCGATCCGGGCCAGTGCACGCAGTTGCCGGCTGTTCAGTTCGCCGTAGGGCACGGCCACGCGCAGCATCGGCGCGTGGCGCTGCACGTACCAGCCGTTCTGCAGGCGCAGCGGGCGGAAGTCGTCGTCGGAGAGCTCGCCGCTCAGGTTGCGCTCGAGCTGGTCGCGGAACTGCGCGGCCCGGGCCCGGACGAACTGGCGATCGAATTCGGTGTAGGCGTACATCGTTGTTCTGGTGGCAATCTGACGGTCAGGGAGCGGACTATAGAAAACCCGTATATATCCTCAAACTACAAAGAAGTTTTCTGCAAATGCTCATCCGGAATAAAGGGCGGTGTGAGGCTTTCTAGAATCCGGCCGATGAATCGACGCCATGTCAGCCTTGCCCTGGCGGGTGCGCTGCTCGGGGCCGGCCTGGCCGGTTGCCAGACCCCGCCCGCGGCGCCCGCGCTGCCGTTTCCGGAGCCCGTGCCGCCGCGCCCGCTGCGCCCCCCGCGCATCGGCCTGGCGCTGGGCGGGGGCGCTGCGCGCGGCTTCGCGCACATCGGCGTGATCCAGGTGCTGGAAGAAGCCGGCATCCGTCCCGACCTGGTGGTGGGCACTTCGGCCGGCAGCCTGGTGGCCACGCTGTATGCGTCCGGCAAATCGGGGGCCGAGCTGGCGCGGCTGGCCATCGCGATGGACGAGTCGGCGATCACCGACTGGGGTTTCCCGGGCCGCGGCCTGATCCGGGGCGAAGCGCTGGCGCGCTACGTGCGCGAGCAGACCGGCGGCCGGCTGATCGAGCAGTTCGGCCTGCCGCTGGGCGTGGTGGCCACCGACCTGGACAATGGCCAGGCCGTGCTGTTCCAGCGCGGCGATCCCGGGCTGGCCGTGCGGGCATCGAGTGCGGTGCCTGCGGTGTTCCAGCCGGTGAAGATCGGGGCGCACGAGTATGTGGACGGCGGCCTGGTCTCGCCGGTGCCGGTGCGCTTCGCGCGGCAGATGGGCGCCGAGCTGGTGGTTGCGGTCGACATCTCGAACGCGCCCGAGGGCAACCCCACCGGCGACGTGATGCGGCTGCTGCTGCAGACCTTCGCGATCATGGGCCGCAGCATCAACTACTTCGAGCTGAAGGAGGCCGACCTGGTGCTGCGGCCCCGGCTCAATGGCCACTCGGGCGCGGACTTCACGGTGCGCAAGCAGACCATCGACGCGGGTCGCGAGGCCGCGCTGGCCCAGTTGCCGTCGCTGCGCCAGCGCATCGTGTCCTTGTCACGGCGCGACGCCTGAGCCACCGCCTTCAGGCAGCGTGATCTGCAGGCCTTCGCATTCGCGGCGGAAGTCGGCCAGGCTCAGCAAGCCCAGGCAGGGCCGGGCACCCGGGGCCGGCGCGGGGCCAGCGCGCCAGCGGCGCAGCAGGGCAGCGGCGGCCAGCGTGGGCACGTAGGGGCCATCGCCGCTGGTGGCCAGCAGATGCCACAGGCGATGCTGCGGCTGGCCGTCCGGCCGCAGGCCCTGCACGGCCACATGCATCGCGCCGGCATCGCTGCCCCAGGCCGTGAACCAGTCGCCGGCGCGCTTCAGCAGCGCGGCGTGGGCTGACCAATCGCGCACCAGGCCCCAGCGCGCCAGCAGCGCCATCAGGTTCATGCCCCGGTGCAGGAAGCGCAGCTCCAGGCCGGCGCCGAAGCGCACGGACGGCCGGCCCGGGTAGCGCGGCGGCAGCAGGGTGAGGTCCGGCACGTCGCACGGTGACAGCAGGCGCGGACCGACCGGTGCCGGGTAGGCGTGTTCCCAGCGGCCGCTCCATCCGTAGGTGGGCGAGGAATCCATCGCCGGCAGCGGCTGGCCACAGTAGCCCAGGATCGCCCGCACGGTCGACAGGCCGCGTTCGGTGCGGTTGCCGGGGCTGATGCCGATGTCGATGCGCTGTACCGTGGCCAGGCCATCGGCCAGTGCATCGACCGCGGCGCAGGACAAGGCCGGCACCGAGCTCGCGCCACTGACCACGGCCACCCCCGCAGCGGCGGCCGGGCGGTGCAGGGCCGTGATGCCGGCGACGAATTCGCGCCCGTCGGCCAGGTCGATGTAGTGCGCGCCCGCGGCGATGCAGGCCTGCGCCACCCGGTAGTCCTGGCCCTGGAACGGCCCGGCGGCGTGCACCACGGCGTGGGGCGCCCATTGCCGCAGGCGCGCGGGCAGGTCGTCGGCCTGGACGTCGATCGCCTCGCTGCGCAGGCGAGCGGCGGCCGCGGGTTGCACGGCGGCCACCAGCGCCTGCGCCCGGCCTTGCGATCGGCCGGCCACGATGAGTTCGTAGCCCGCCTGCTGCGCCAGCCGGGTCACCAGGCGGCGCCCGAAGAAGCCGTAGCCGCCGAGGACCAGCACGCGATAGGGAAGGGGCATGACCCAGTCTACCGAGCGCCCCCGCCCCGTTGGGCGGGGCCCCAAAAGCAAAGGGCCACTTGCGTGGCCCTCAGGTCGTCGGCGCCGGTCACGGGTTCCGGAATTCCGCCCATTGGTGCGGTCGGTTGTTTGTTGCCTTCGATGCCTTGCAGTATGCCGCGGCTGTGTGGCAGTGATTTGACGAAGTGCAATGCCGGTGCCCCCCAGTTCGCGGGTTCGGGCCCACTTGCTGCGCCGCAGCATAATTGCGCCGGGCCGCTGAGCGCCCGGCAACCGAGGGACAGCATGCGCACGGTCGTGTTCAATCAGAAGGGCGGCGTCGGCAAGTCGACGATCACCTGCAACCTGGCCGCGATCAGCGCCGCGCAGGGCCTGCGCACCTTGGTCATCGACCTCGATCCGCAGGGCAATTCCACCCGTTACCTGCTGGGCGAGGCGGCCGACGCGCCGCGCGACACCCTGGCCGAATTCTTCGACCAGACGCTGAAGTTCAGCCTGCGCAACCGCGGGGCCGAGGAGTTCGTGGCCGACACCCCGTTCGAGAACCTGCAGGTGCTGCCTTCGAGCCCGGCGCTGGATGAACTGCATGGCAAGCTCGAATCGCGCTACAAGATCTACAAGCTGCGTGACGCGCTGAACGAGCTGGGCGAGCAGTTCGACCAGGTCTGGATCGACACGCCGCCGGCGCTGAACTTCTACACCCGCTCGGCGCTGATCGCGGCGCAGGGTTGCCTGATCCCGTTCGACTGCGACGACTTCTCGCGCCGTGCGCTCTATGCCCTGCTGGAGAGCGTGCAGGAGATCCAGGCCGATCACAACCGCGAACTGCAGGTGGCCGGCATCGTCGTGAACCAGTTCCAGCCGCGTGCCAAGCTGCCGCAGCGCCTGGTGCAGGAACTGGTGGACGAGGGCCTGCCGGTGCTCGAGCCCTACCTCAGCGCCAGCGTGCGGGTGAAGGAATCCCACGACGCCGCGACGCCGATGATCCACCTCGACGCACGCCACAAGCTGACGCAGGAGTACCTGGCACTGCATGCGGCGCTGGAAGCCGCGCGCAATGCCGGCAAGCTCAAGGCGCCTTCGTCGCGGCGAAGCGCTCGTTGAACCAGGTGTCGAGCATGCGCGCCTCGTAAGGCAGCGGGGTGTCGGCCTGTCCGCCGCGCAGCGGGTTCATCAGGTAGTTCATGTCCGACAGGTGTTCCTCGCCGGTGGCGAGCACCTTGTCGCCTTCGCGCAGCGTGAAGCGCAGGTCGATGCGCGGCCAGTCGGCCCGGCCCTTGAGCACGCGCACATCCGAGCGCGTGCGCGGGAAGATGTTGCCGGCCAGGTCGACGTCGGTCACCTCGATCAGCAGCGACCGTCCCTCGGGCAGGACTTTCGTGCCCAGCTGCTTCAAGTGGTCGGACAGGGCGGCCAGCACCTGGTCGCGCCGCATCAGGTTGTCGCGCGCGTCGGTGAAGGTTTCGGGCTTGATGAACTTCACCTCCACCGTGCCCGCCATGGCGGTACTGGACGCCAGGCAGGCCATTGCGATCAGGAATGCTCGCATGGGGCACCTCCGTACGGGATGGGGCTGATCGTGCCAGATCACCATCGCCCTGGTGCAAAGAATGATTGCTGCGCCATGACGCCCGCTTGCGCGCGCTCAATCGCGCGCCAGCGTGATGGCCACGTCTGAATCCGGGTAGGCCACGCAGGGCAGGATCCAGCCTTCGCGCTGTTCTTCGGCCAGCAGGCCCGGCCACTCGATGCGGTAATGGATGCGGCCTTCGATCAGCCGGCACATGCAGGTGCGGCAGGTGCCATTGCGGCAGGAACTGCGCAGCGGCAGCATCGCTGCCTGGGCCGATTGCAGCAGCGTGCGATCGGCGGGCGCCGGCACCTCGTCGCCGGCCGGCAGCACGCGCAGGCGAAAGGCCGGCGTGGCGTCGCCGCTCATGCGGCAGTCTGGTGGTCAGCGCGCGCTGGCCAGAAGCGCGCCGAAGGTGCCGGCGGGCACATCGGCCAGCCCATGGCAGCGGGGCGAGACGCGCGGTGCCCCGGGCGGGCAGGGCTGGTCGCGGTCGATCGACCAGAAGTGCACGCCGGCCAGGCCCATGCGGCGTGCGCCGGCGGCCAGCACCTGCGCATCGGCAGGCGTGAAGACGTTGTCCTGAACATCATTGACGCCGAGCATAGCGGTGAGCGCGATGCGCCGCGCCGGCACGCCATGGCGCTGCTGCAGATTGCGCGCCGCCTGCAGCGCCGAAGCGCCCATGTCGCAGCGGCCGTCGCGAACCACGCAGTGCGCGGCATCGGCCGGGCCGTAGTTCATCACCATCAGGTTGATGATCGCGTGGTCCAGCCGCGCTTCCCGGATGGCTGCGAGCGCCTGCTCGCCCAGCGCATTCAGGCTGCGGGCGCTGCCGTCGCTGGCGGCGAAGGTGGCCAGCGTGAAGCTCAGGCGCAACCGGGGCTTGCGCTGCTGCAGCACGCGCAGGCGCTGCACCAGCGAGCGGATCTGCTCCGGTGTCTGCCGGCCCTCGATGTCGAAATCGAAGCCCAGCAATCGGGGCGACGCGTAGCGCGCGACGAAGCGGCGCATGCCTTCGTCGCTGGCGCAGGTGAAGATGCCGGCCTCGCCGCCGGTGGAGACGATGTAGCCCACGCCGCTGCGGCCGTAGGCCTCGACGTTCTGACGCGCAAAGGCCTCGGTGTCGAAGTTGCCCCAGTGCTCGTCGCCGCACTCGCCGGTGGCGAAGCCCCAGGCCACCTGATGGACGGCAGCCGGCAGCGCGGCGATGCGCAGCCGGGTCGCATCGAGACCTATCGAAATGTCCTTGTACGGCGCGTGGACGGTCTGCGCCTGGCTGATGGCGCAAGCCGCCAGCAGCAGCGCGGCACAGCGCAGGTTCGAGTAGAGGGACAGCATGCGTCAGCGATGAAAAACGGGCGAACCGGCTGCGCCGATCCGCCCGCAACACACCCAAGGAGTCGTTGAGGTCAGCAGGACATCAGTACTTCACCCGCGCCGTCAGGTAGTACTGCCGCCCGTTCGTGTAGATCGAGCGCGGCTGGTCCTCGTTCAGCGCGTAGTACTTCAGCTTCGGGTTGTTCAGGTTCATCGCGTCGAACGAGAAGCTCAGCTTGTCGCTGACGCGATAGCCCAGCGATGCCGCCAGCGTGGCGGTGTCGGCCTGGTTGAAGGCGGTCGAGCGGTCCAGCCCGCTGAAGAAGTGCGAGCGGAAGTTATAGGCCAGGCGCACGTTGAAGCGGTCGTCCTCGTAGTAGCCCACCAGGTTGTAGGTGTCGCGCGAGGCGCCGACGATCGGGCCACCGCCGGTTTCCTTGGCATCGGTGTAGGTGTAGTTCGCGGTGACGCCGAAGTTGCCGAAGGGCTGTTCCCAGGCCAGCTCGAAGCCCTTGACCTTGCCCGAGCTGTTGACCGGCACGCTCAGCACGTAGTCGGCCATGTAGCCGCTGAGGTTGTTCTTGTCGAAGGTGATGTACTGGCGCTTCACCTGGCCCAGGCCGACGTAGCTCTTCAGGTCCATGTAGTAGACGCCCGCCGACAACAGGGCGCGCGGCGCGTAGTACCACTCGACGGCGGCGTCGAAGTTGGTCGAGCGGATCGGCTTCAGGTCGGGGTTGGAGCCGTTGCCCTGGCCGACATCGCCCTGGTTGGCCGGTGGCGAGAGGTTCAGCGCGCCGGCCAGCGCGGCGTAGTCGGGCCGGGTCATGGTCTTGGTCACCGCGAGGCGGCCGACCAGGTCCTTGGCCAGGTCGACGCGCAGGTTGAAGCTGGGCAGCACGTCGGTGTAGCTGTGGTCGGTGGCCACCGGCAGGAAGGCGCCGAATGCCGAGCCCAGCACCGCGCCAGGCGCGGTGTCGGGCACGTTGATCCACTTGACCACGTGCTCCTTGGTCTTCACCAGGCGCAGGCCCACATTGCCGCGCCAGCCCTTGCCTTCCAGGTTGGCCTGCACGTAGGCGGCGTCGGTGCGTTCGTCGAGTTGCGAATCGGCCAGCGGGTAGGCACGGGCCTTGGGGTCGCGGTTCGACAGGCCCGGTGCCACCGCATTCATCTGGTCGAAGGTGTAGTACCAGACGTCGCGCGGGAAGTTGCCGCCCAGGCTCGAGCCGAAGTTGCCCGGGTAGTTGGCGTAGCTCGAGGGCCAGTTCGCCAGGTTGAAGGCATCCGGGTTGAAGCTCGGGCCCTGCGCGATGGTTCCCAGTGCGTCGCGCGTGTGCTTGGCCGAGCGCACGCCGAACTTCAGCGACGACAGCACGCCGCTGTCCAGCGCGTACTCGCCATCGATCTGCGCCCAGTCGTCCTTGTCCTTGATGTTGACGTTCTGGTAGCCGAAGATCCAGTCCAGCGAACGACCGGCCGGCGTGTTGGCCGGCGAGTTCAGCGAGAAGTTCGCCGCCGAATCCACGCCGTTGAGTTGCCACGACGCGCCGGTGCCCTTGCCGATGTCCCATTCGGCGACGTTCTGCGTCGGCGTCAGGCCCTTGCCGGTGGAGGTGCCGCCCTTGAAGTTCAGCGACAGCGCGTCGCTGGCGCGCCAGTTGGCATCGAAGTTCACGAAGGTGGTCGAGGCCGATTCGTCCGGGCGCGAGATCTGGTCGTACACGCCATAGGTGCTGCCCGGCACGCCGCTGAAACTGGCCGACACCAGCGTGTTGTTGCGCACCACGTAGCCCGCGTCCGGCGACTGGCCCTTGCCCTCGTTCAGGAAGAACGGAGCGTGCAGCAGGTAGTTGCGGTTGTAGTTGGCCGCGTCCATCTTGGACGAGTAGGCCGAGAGGTCCAGGCTCAGCGTGTTGATCGGCTTGACCTGCACCTCGAGCAGGCCGCCTTCGCGCTTGCGCTCCTGCTCGAACAGTGCCGCACCCATCGAGCGCGGGTAGTACACGCCCGCCAGGTCCGGGTGGGCCAGCGCCACCGGGCTGCCGGCGGCGATCTGGTTGTAGCCCAGGATCTCGAAGCCGTCGCGGCGCAGGTGGCGCTTCTCGGAGAACAGCTGCACCAGCACGCCGGCGGTGCCGGCGTCGTTCTTGTAGTTCAGCAGCGCGTTGAACTGGCCGTCGGTCTTGTTCGGCAGCGTGGCATGCACCGCGCCGAGCGAGCCTTCCAGGGTGAACTGCTGGCGGAACTCCAGCGGCTTGCGCGTGACGACGTCCACCGTGCCGGCCACGCCGCCTTCCACCAGGCTGGCTTCGGAGGTCTTGTGCACGACGATCTTGCTGACCAGCTCCGAGGGCAGCAGCGTGTAGCTGACGCTGCGGCCGGCGTTGTCGCTCTGGTTCAGCACGAACCAGTCGCCCGACGAGACCGGGTGGCCGTTGATCTGCGTCAGCGTCAGGCTGGGGTTGGTGCCGCGCATCGAAACGCGGTCGTTCTCGTCGAAGCCGCCTTCGGTGGCGCCGGCCGAGCTGATGGTGACGCCGGGCACGCGCTGCAGCGAATCGGCCACGTTCTTGTCGGGCATCTTGCCGATGTCTTCGGCCGTGATGACTTCGGTATGGCCATCGGCGCTGCGCTTCTGCGCCAGCGATTGCTGCAGCGAACCGCGGATGCCGGTGACGACCACCTGTTCGGGGGCCGCGGCAGCGCCGGCTGCGGCAGCGCCCGTGTTGGCCTGCGCCACCTGCACCGGCTTGCCGTCGGACTTCTTCTCCGCCCCGGGCTGCGCGGGGGCTTGTTGTGCCTGTGCCAACGAACCGATCAGCGCGAACGCCACGGCCGATGCGATGGGTGTCAGTGTTGCCTTCATGAGCTCCTCTCGAAGTTGGCCTGTCGGGGTGGCGGCCGGTTTGCTGGTGGGGCCGTGCGGCACGACCCTTGGTCTAAAGTGGATGCGTACCAATGTACTACCACTTTGATGTTTTGGTCTAGCCGTTTTCCCGGATAGGTCTTGTTGCTTGATGACCAATCCCTGCGAACGGAGGGTGACTCCTTGGCCTCAAGGTAGTAGAAGCCAGGACCAGCCGGCCTGGCGCTTCTGGTACGATAGTGGTACTTAAGCAACGGCGAGGCAGAAAGCGCTGATGAGGACCGAGGCCCCCCGCCCGACGGCGCTGTCGCAGATCCTGCGCACGCTCGACCCCAGCAACAACCAGCCGCTGTACATCCAGCTGCAGCAGGCGCTGAAGCAGGCCATCGAGAAGCGCATCCTGAGCCCGGACGACGCCTTGCCGTCCGAGCGCCAGCTGGCTGCCGAGCTCAATGTCTCGCGCATCACGGTACGCAAGGCCATCGACGGTCTCGCCGAAAGTGGTCTGCTCGAACGCCGCCAGGGCTCGGGCAACTTCGTCTGCACCCGCATCGACAAGAACTTCTCGAAGCTCACCTCGTTCTCGGAGGACATGCGCGCGCGCGGCCGCAATCCGCGCAGCGTGTGGCTGAAGAAGGCCGAGGGCACGGTGTCGCCGGAAGAGGCGCTGAAGCTGGCGATGAGCCCCGGCACGCTGGTCTACCGCTTCCATCGGCTGCGCTATGCCGACGACGCCCCGATGTCGATCGAGACGGCCACCATCGCGGCCTGGGCGCTGCCTTCGCTGGAGGCGGTGGATGCCTCGCTGTACGAGGCACTGGACCACGCCGGCAACCGGCCGGTGCGCGCGCTGCAGCGCCTGCATGCGCTGTTGCTCAGCGACGAACAGGCCAAGCTGCTCGAAGCCAAGCCGCGCGACGCCGGCCTGCTGGTGGAGCGCCTGGGCTACCTGCGCGATGGCCGGGCGATCGAACTCTCGCAGTCGATCTACCGCGGCGACACCTACGATTTCGTCGCCGAGCTGAACGCGATCTGAGCCAGCGCGATCCGGCAGGCGGGCTCAACGCACGCCCCGCGCGGCCGGCTGACAGCGGCTGCAGTCTGTTGCCACATTTGCCCGCATTGCCCGGGCCGACGATTGTCTTTACCTGGGCTTGACCTGCGCCGGTGAACGGCGGCTTCGCGGCACCCGTTGTCTGGCCATGGCGCAGCGAACCCCGCCGCGCAGATCGCCCAGGAGATGACAGATGAACCGCAAGCAACTCGTGATGGCCGCGCTGACCCTCGCCGGCCTGGCCGCCGCCGGCGCTTCGCAGGCCCATGGCGTGCAATGGTCGGTGAGCATCGGCCTGCCAGTGCCGGCCGTGGTGCTGCCGCGCCCCGTGGTGGTGGCCGAGCCGGTCGTCGTGCCGCAGCCGGTGTACAGCGCGCAACCGGTGTACGTGCAGCAGCCGGTGTACGCCCCGTACCACCGCGCGCACTACTACCAGCAGCCGACCCGCTGGGATGCGGATGGCGACGGCATCCCGAATCGCTACGACCGTGTCTACAACCCGCGTTGGGACCGTGATGGCGATGGTGTGCCGAACCGCTACGACCACCATCCCCACCAGCGCGGCCGCTGATCGCCGCGCTCAGAAGTCGCAGCGGCTCTCCAGGGCCGGCTGCGCTGCCGGCACGGTGTCGATGCGCGCTGTGCCGCTGCGGCGCCAACGCGCAACCTGAGCGTCCACCTGCGCCGGGCTCAGCGTTGCCCCGCTGGCGTGGAAGACCCAGTCCACGTCCTGCTGGTAGACGCGCGGCTCGGCGCTCGGCGGCAGCAGCCCGCCGGGAGAGAACCACAGGTTGAAGTTGATCGACATCGGCACCACCGGCACGTTGCGCCCGGCGTGGCGCGCCACCGGCCTGCCGTCGACGAACATGCGCACCTGGCTCGGTTCCACCTGCATCAGCAGCACATGCCAGCCGCCGAAGGCGCGGAATTCCTCGTGGGCGCTGTTGTGCGATTCCCAGGGCTCGACCTGCACCGTCTGCCAGGAGATGCCGTACAGCCGCGTCTTCTCGCTGTCCCAGCCGCCGTTGGGCAGGTACTCCCAGTCGACCTCGCTGAACTGCGGGTCGAAGGCGTGCTGCAGCGGGCTCACCGCGTAGAAGGTCTGGATCACCGGATCGCCGTCGAGGCCTTGCACCGGCGCATCGGTGAAGCGCACGCGGGCCGCGTAGGTGCCGTACAGGAACTTGCGCTGCTGGCAGATCTGCGCCTGCACGGTGCCGGCGGGCGTGCCGTCGGTGCGCGCGGTCATGCGCAGCAGCTTGTTGCCGGGGCGTTGCGGGTCATCTTCCAGCGTGAAGGCCTCGGGCCGCCAGGCACCGCCGGGCACGCCGGGGTGGCCCGCGGCCTCGCGTAATTGCCAACCGGAGGGCGCCAGTTGCGGCAGCGTGGCGTAGCTGAAGTCGTCGAAGAAGAACGGCGGCATCAGCGCAGGATCAAGCCGGTTGCTGTTCGGTGGCCGCGGCGGCAGTCGCCGGCGCGGCGCCGGGCATGCGCACGAAGAACTGCAGCAGCAGCGCCGGCACGCCGCAGGCAATCGTCCACAGGAAGAACTTCTCGTAGCCGAGGGCGATCTGGATGTCGCCGCTGATCGTCTTCGCGAGGATGAAGCCCAGCTGCATCACGCCCGAGCCCAGCGCGTAGTGCGCGGTCTGGAAGTGGCCGGGTGCCACCGCCTGCATCAGGTACAGGATCATGCCGACGAAGCCGAAGCCGTAGCCGAACATCTCGATGCTCACCGCCAGGCCGATGTGCAGCAGGCTGGTCGGCAGCGTGAGGCTCAGCGCGTAGAAGACGATGTTGGGCACGGCCATCGCGATGATCAGGATCGGCATCGCACGCTTGAGGCCCAGCCA
>NZ_JBGAGA010000098.1:0-20156 GCF_044226965.1 Aquabacterium sp.
TCAGCGCGCCAGCGTGGCGTACACCCGCGCCAGCTTCTCCGGCAGCTGCTGCGGCCGCTGCACGCGCACGTAGCCGCGCGGGCCGAACAGGTGCGGCAGGTAGTCCTGCGCGCGGTCGTCGATGGTCACGCAGAAGGGCTGGATGCCGGCGGCGCGGGCCTCGGCCACGGCGTGGCGGGTGTCTTCCAGGCCGTAGCGGCCCTCGTAGACGTCCAGGTCGTTGGGCTTGCCGTCGGTCAGCAGCAGCAGCAGGCGCTGTCGTTCGGGACGCTCGGCCAGGCGGCCGGTGGCGTGGCGGATGGCCGCGCCCATCCGGGTATAGAAGCCGGGCTTCACCGCGCCGACCCGCTGCCGTGCCGGCGCGGCCCAGCGCTCGTCGAAACCCTTCAGATGCTGGATGCGCACATGCTGGCGCCGCACCGAGCTGAAGCCGAGCATCTCGAAGGCGTCGCCGGTGGCCGAGAGTGCCTCGCCGAAGACGTGCAGCGCATCGCGGATCACGTCGATCACGCGGCGCTGGTCGTCGACATGGGCATCGGTCGACTGCGACAGATCGGCCAGCAGCAGCGTGGCGAGGCTGCGCTCGCCGGTCTCGCGGCGGGCGAACACGGCCGGCGCGGCGCTGCGCCCGTCGGCACCCGCGGCCGTGCGGTGGCGCACCCAGGCGTCGAGGTCCAGCGCCTCGCCGTCGGTCTCGCCGCGGCGCCAGTGCGGCGCCGCGCGCAGCAGCTCGAAGCGGCGGCGCACCGCGCGGGCCGTGCGGCGCAGCGCGGCGTCGGGCACGAAGGGGCTGCTGTCGCGGGCGACGAAGGTCTGCACCGCGCAGTGTTCAGGCAGCAGGCGCTGCGCGCGGCAGTCCCACTCCGGCAGGCGCTGGCCGTCGCCCAGCGGCAGGTCGTCGGCCGCCGCGCTGGGCAGGTCGAGGTCGAAGCGCACGCGCGAAGCGCAGCGCTGGCCGTCGGGTGCCACGGCCAGGCGGTCCATGTCGTCGGCCGCGTCCTGCGCGGCGCCATCGTCGCTGTCGTCCTCGGCGCGGTTCACGCGCACCAGCTCCGACCAGCTCAGCAGCGATTCGGCACGGAAGAACAGCATGAAGGGCGCGCCTTCGCGCATGGCGGCCACGGTCTCGGCGCGGCGGCGCCGGGTGTCGGCGCCCTGCCCGGCCGGGCCGGTCGCGGCGCGGCGCTCGCCGGTGGCTTCGGCGCGCGCTGCGGCCGCCGCTTCGGCCCCGGCCGTGGCCTGCAGCCACAGCCAGACCGGCGCCACGTCGCGCGGCCCCGGCGCGTCGCCGTCGGGCCCGGCGGGCCGGCCGTTCAATGCCGCCTGCACGGCCTGCTCGGCAGCGCGTGCCGCGCCCCGCAGGCTCGGCAACCCCGGCCGCGCCGCCAGCTGGGCCTGCAGCAGCGCCGCATGGCGCTGCCGCAGGCCGGGCCAGTGCGCCAGCGCACGTTCGGTGGCGGCACGGTTGTCGGCCAGCCAGCCCTGCTGCGGCCGATAACACGCAGCCAGCGCGGCCAGCCACAGGTAGAGGTCGCGGTTGAGTTCGACGCGGTCGAACACCGCCAGGCGCGGCGGCAGCGCCAGTACGCGTTCGTCCAGCTCGGCGCCGGCCGCGCGCCGGCCGCTGCCGGCGATGCGTTGCAGCCAGCTGCGCGGCCCGCCGATGGCCGCTTCGCTCGCGCTGCCGATGCGCAGCCCCGGCAGACCGCCGGCGGCGCGGTACAGCAGGCCGATGGCGCGCTGCACCTGCGCCAGGTCCACCGCGGCCTCGGCATGCGAACGGTCGGCCGCCCGCGTGACGAGCTGGTGCCACCACAGGCCGACGCGCTCTTCCATCAGCCGGCCTCCGCTGCGCGGTCGGCGCAGCCCGCCTCGGGCGGCACCGCACGCGCGGTGCCCAGCGTGATGCTGCCGCGCTGGCGCAGCGTTTCGCGCAGCGCGTCGGCGCCCACCTGCCACTGCAGCAGCGGCGCGCGCTGCTGCGCCGCCTGCGAGTGTTCGCAGGCCTGCAGGCACTGCCCGCACTGCACGCAGGAGAACATGCGGCGCTTGATCTCGCGCGGGCGCAGCCGCATCGGACAGGCGGCGTCGCAGGCCGAACCGGGCGCCGGCGTGCAGTCGCGGCAGTCGCGCGCGCGCGGGCGCTCGAAGCTCACCACCATCGCCTTCGGGTTGGCCATCCAGGCCAGGCTCTGGAACAGGCCCACCGCGCAGCCGAAGCGGCAGAACAGGTGCCGCGCGAACGCGAACTCGAGCGCGAAGACGGCCCAGGCGATGAACAGGAAGCGCGCGGGGCCCGGCGTCATCGACGCGTGCAACAGGCCGCTCCAGACCTCGGCCGGCGGCAGCAGGTAGCTCAGCAAGGTGATCGACCAGACGAAGCCGCCGATCACGCAGGCAGCGGCAAAGGCCGGCCACCAGCGCGCATCGGGGCCGCGGCCGTCGGCGCGCGGCGTGCGCTCGCGGTCCCACAGGCTCAGGCGCGCAGCGGCGCGCTGCAGCAGGCCGTTGATCAGCTCGACCATCGAGAAATGCGGGCACAGCCAGCCGCAGTACAGCCGACCCCAGCGCCAGGCCACGGCCAGGAAGCCGGCCACCAGCACGAGGGCGGGCAGGAAGCCGCGCAGCAGCATCGTGCGCGCGGTCTCGGCGGCGCTGGCGCGGCCGGCGATCAGCTCGCCGATGCCCAGGCTCCAGCGCTGGCCCAGCACCCAGAGCTGGCTTTCGTGCAGGTCGAAGCGCAGCAGGTTCAGAGCAGGCGCGAGCAGGAACAGCGCGAAGAAGCCGAGCTGGAACAGGCGCCGGCGGCGCTGCAGACGCGTGGTTTGCAAGTTAGCGGCGCGGCTGGCCATGGCCAAGTGCGGCACTCACCACTTCGGCCAGCGCCGCAGCGGTGTCCGCATCGTCGGTGAGCGCGTCGACGATCGCGGCCTGCGCGGCGGCTTGCAGATCCAGGCCGGAGGCCACCAGGCGCGCGGCCATCACCAGCAGCCGGGTGCTGGCGGTTTCCTCGAGGTCCTGCTCGGTCAGCCGGCGCAGCGCCTGGCCCAGCCGCACCAGCTGCTCAGCCACCGCTGGCGGCACGCCGCCTTCGGTGGCGACGATGCCGGCCTCGATCTCCGCCGCCGGATAGCCCAGCGCCAGTGCGACGAAGCGCTGCCGCGTGCTGGGCTTCAGGCTCTTCAGCAGGTTCTGGTAGCCCGGGTTGTACGACACCACCAGCATGAAGCCGGGCGGGGCCACCAGCGTCTCGCCGCTGCGTTCGATGTGCAGTGTGCGGCGGTCGTCGGCCAGCGGGTGCAGCACGACGGTGGTGTCCTTGCGCGCTTCCACCACCTCGTCGAGGTAGAGGATGGCGCCTTCGCGCACCGCGCGGGTCAGCGGGCCGTCGCACCACACGGTGTCGCCGCCGACGATGAGGTGGCGGCCGACCAGGTCGGCCGCGCTCAGGTCGTCATGGCAGCTCACCGTGACCAGCGGGCGTTGCAGCCGCGCGGCCATGTGCTCGACGAAGCGCGTCTTGCCGCAGCCGGTGGGGCCCTTGATCAGCAGCGGCAGGCACTGGCGCGCGGCATGCTCGAACAGTGCGCATTCCTGCCCTTGCGCCGCGTAGAACGGCGGCACAGCCACATGCTGCACGCTGGCCATGTCCATCAGGCTGCTCCCTCTGCCTTCACGCGCGCTGCGCCGGGCTGGCCAGCACGCTGCCGCCGACATCCTGCGCCTCCTCCGCGCCTGCGCCGACGAAGAAGCTGCTCAGGTAGGTCAGCAGGCCGACCAGGAAGCCCACGCCGCCGCCGATGCGCACCCAGTAGAAGAAGCTCAGCTGGTCCTGCGTGGCCATGAAGCCCATCGCGTTGCTGGTGGGCAGGCGCTGCAGCCACACCTGCAGGATGCCAGCGCCGGTGAGGGCCAGCACCATCACGCCCATCGCGATGGTCATCAGCCAGAACGACCACATCTCCACCGCCTGCGCGCGCCGGCTGTTGGCCAGGCGGCCGCGCAGCGTGGGCATCGCGTAGCTGATGATCGTGATGACCACCATCACGTAGGCGCCGTAGAAGGCCAGGTGGCCGTGCGCCGCGGTGATCTGCGTGCCGTGGGTGTAGTAGTTGACCGGCTGCAGCGTGTGGATGAAGCCCCACAGGCCCGCGCCGAGGAAGCCCATCACCGAGGTGCCCACCGCCCACAGCACCGCGGCCTGGTTCGGATGTTCGCGCCGGCGGCGCTGCACCATGTTGAAGGCGAACACCGTCATCATGAAGAACGGGATCGGTTCCAGCGCCGAGAACACGCTGCCGATCCAGCCCCAGTAGGCCGGCAGGCCGATGAAGTAGTAGTGGTGGCCGGTGCCGAGGATGCCGGTGATCAGCGCCATCGCGATGATCACGTACATCCACTTGTCGATCACCTCGCGGTCGACGCCGGTGGTCTTGATCAGCACGAAGGCCAGCAGCGCGGCGAGGATCAGTTCCCACACGCCTTCGACCCACAGGTGCACCACCCACCACCAGGCCATCTTGTCCTGCACCAGGTTGTGCGGGTTGTAGAAGCTGAACAGGAACAGCAGCGCCAGCCCGGCCAGGCCCATCAGCAGCACCAGCGTGATGCTGGTCTTGCGGCCCTTGAGCACCGTCATCACGATGTTCAGCAGGAAGCCCAGCGCGACGACCACGATGCCCAGCTTGGTGGGCAGCGGCTGCTCGAGGAACTCGCGCCCCATGGTCTGCAGCAGCTCGTTGCCGGTCAGTTCGGCCAGCTTGGCATAGGGCACGACCAGGTAGCCGACGATCGTCAGCGCCCCGGCCACCAGGAAGATCCAGAACAGCGCCAGCGCGAGCTTCGGGCTCCACAGCTCGGTCTCGGCTTCTTCCGGCACCAGGTAGTAGGCCGCGCCCATGAAGCCGAACAGCAGCCACACGATCAGCAGGTTGGTGTGCACCATCCGCGCCTGGTTGAACGGGATGTACGGGAACAGGAAGTCGCCCATCACGTACTGCAGGCCCAGCCCGAGCCCGAACACGATCTGGCCGACGAAGAGCCCCAGCGCGGCGACGAAGTAGAACTTCGCGACCCGCTGCGAGGCGTATTTCAAGGTGGTGGTTTGCATGACTTCAGCCTTCGATATTGGGCGGCCACTTTTCGGTGTTGATGCCATTGCTCCACTTCAGGAACTCGACCAGGTCGTCCAGCTGCTGGTCGGTGAAGTTGAACTGCGGCATCTGGCGGCGGCCCGGCGCATTGGTGGGCTGGGCCTTGATCCAGCCCTTGATGAAGTCCGGCCCGCGCCGCTGGTAGACATTGCCCAGCTCGGGCGCGAAGTACGCACCTTCGCCCAGCAGCGTGTGGCAGCCGATGCAGTTGCGCGTCTCCCACAGCGCCTTGCCGCGCACCACCGCCGGGGTCAGTGCCGCCTGGTTGGATCGTTGCGGGATCTGCCGGCTGCTGTCGGTGACCAGCACGATGAACAGCAGCGCGAAGAACAGCGCGCCGCCGTAGAAGATGTTGCGGGCCGCCTGCTTGGTGAACCCGCGCGAAGTGCCTGTGCTCACGCCGGCCTCCTCTTCGTGGTTGTGAACACGAAGAAGCCTACGGATTTGCTCGGGCTTGTTCCTTGAACCGGTTCAAGAAATCCCGCGCCGGTGCGGCCGGCGCTATTGCGGCTGGTAAGCGGCCAGGCGTTGCGCGTCCGGGATGCGGATGTCGCGCTTGTCGATCTGGATCAAACCCGCGCCTTCGAGTTCGTGCAACACGCGCGAGAAGTACTCGGGCGTCAGCGACAGCCGCGAGGCGATGGTGGCCTTGCTGACCGGCAGCGACACGGTGACCGGCGCCGCTGTCGCGCCTTCCTCGCCGTCCTGGTCGCGCAGCAGGTAGCCGATGACGCGCTGCAGGCCGCTGTGCAGCGAGTAGGCCTGCACGTCGTGCACCAGGCCATGCAGCCGGCGCGAGATGCCGGCCAGCATGCGCAGCGAGAAGCGCGGGTCGAGTTCGATCTCCTGCAGCACCGCCTGCTTCCTGACGGTGAGCAGCAGCGAATCGGTCAGCGCCTGCGCGTTCACGATGTAGGGCTTGCCGGTGAACATCAGCGCCTCGGCAAAGCTGTTGCCGGGCCCGATCAGCTCGATCACCTTCTCCTGGCCCGCAGGGGACAGCGCGAACAGCTTGACCTGCCCGATCACCGTGACGTGGAACTCCTCGCACGGCTGGCCGACGTGGAACACCATCTCGCCGCGCGCCAGCCGGCGCAGCTGGCAGCCCTGCGCCAGGCGTTCGAGCTCGCCGGGACTCATCTCGTTGAACAGCGGCAGCACCGACAGGTAGCGCGGTACATCGAATTGGCGGGGTTCCATCGGCACGCACCCTCCGTGCGGGATTCGAGCGGCGCATTCTGGCCGGCTCCGCCGGGCCGGCGTTTGCGTTTGATCAGGGATCAAACCCGTCGCGGGCCCAGGGCTTTCACGGCCGCTGGCCGGTGACGGCCAGGTACCGCGCGAAGGCGGCCCGCAGGTCGAGCGTGGCCGTGGGCACGTTCAGCACCACCAGGCGCACCTGCCCCGGCTGCCCGCTGTCGAACTCGGCCGCGGTGGTCTTCCATTCCCACACCGCCCCCTCCAGCCAGCGATGCTCTTCCGGCGCCCCGCGCGAGAGGGCGAAGGTGTGCAGCGTGAAGGTCACCGTCTTGAAGCCCTGCGGGTGGCGCTGCGGGTGGAACATGATCGGCTCGGTGCTGCCGATCTGCGGCGCGTCGGACATCACGGCCACTTCGCTGATGGGCGGTGCGTCGACACGGCGTTCCCAGCGGCCGGGGTTGGTGAAGGGGTAGTAGGGGTGATCCTGCACCTCGACGTCGAGGAACATGCCGTTGTCCAGCGTGAACGCGTCGCGGTAGGCCCACTGGCGCGAGAAGCGTCCGGGCTTCACCACCCGGCCATCGGCGACGATGCGGCAGCACTGGGCAAACCAGATGCGCGGCGCATCGGTCCAGAGCTGGTGGCTGCGCGCCGGGTCGAACTGCAGGTTCATCTGCGCCGACCGGTGCAGCGCGGTGCGCGACAGCGGCTGCCCCAGCGGCAGGTCCGGGTCCTCGTCCGGCGCCGTGGCCGTGCCCAAAGGCAAGGCCGCCGCGGCCGAGGCGAACGACACCACCGACCAGGTGCCCGGGATGCGACCGAATTGCATGGCAGTGCTCCAACCTGGCGCCCGGCAGCCCGGGCACACCCCCGGCACTGTAGGCAGCGGTCGGCGCGCCGGCATCCTGCGGTCGAACGATGGTCACCTGACGAAAGTCAGGCCGGCTGCGGCCACGGCCGGCCGCTCAATCGGGCTTGATCTTCGCGCGCGCGATCACCGGCTTCCAGCGCTGCTGCTCGAGCTGGATGAAGCGCGCGAAATCGGCCGGCGTGCTGCCCACAGCCTGCGCGGCATCGGCTTCCAGCGACTTCAGCGCGGCCGGTTCCTTCACCGCCTTCGCCGCGGCGGCGGCCAGCTTCTCGGCATGGGCCGGCGCGAAGTTCGACGGCGCCAGCAGGCCGTACCACTGCGTCATCTCGAAGCCGGGGAAGCCCTGCTCGGCCACGGTGGGCACGTCGGGCAGCTGCGGCAGGCGCTGCGGGGTGCCGGTGGCAATGCAGCGCAGCTTGCCGGTCTTGATGAACTGCAGCACCGCCGGCGCGCCGACCGCGGCGGCGTCCAGCCGGCCGCCCATCAGGTCGGTCAACTGCGGGCCGGTGCCGCGGTAGGGCACGTGCAGGATGAAGGTGTTGCTGGCCATCTTCAGGTACTCCATCGCCAGGTGCCCGGCACTGCCGTTGCCGGCCGAGCCGTAGCTCAGGGCGCCGGGCTTGGCGCGGGCCATCGCGACGAATTCCTTCAGGTCCTTCACGCCCAGGTCGGGCCGCACCACGTACAGGCTGGGCACCTTGGCCAGCAGCGAGATCGGCTTGAAGTCCTTGTTGGGGTCGTAGGGCAGCTTGTCGAAGATGTACGGGTTGACCGCCAGCGTGCCGATGTGGCCCAGGATCAGCGTGTGCTGGTCGTCGATGCGCGCCACCTCCTGCATCGCCACGTTGCCGGCGCCGCCGGGCTTGTTGTCGACGAAGACGCTCTGGCCCAGCAGCTTGGTCAGCTCGGCGGCGGTGGCACGGGCCACGATCTCCGAACTGCCGCCGGGCGCGAAGGGCACGACGAAGCGCACCGCCTTGCTCGGCCAGGCGGCCTGTGCCGCGCCCAGGCGCGGCCACAGCGCGGTGGTGGCCAGGGTGGCGCCGGCGCCCAGCAGGTGGCGGCGGTTCAGGGTGGGTACGGTCATGCTTGTCTCCAGTGGCAGGGGTTGCAGGGTCAACGGTAGATCGCGGGCCAGCGCGCGCGCAGCATAACGCGGAATCTGATCGTCCTTGAAACTCGTGTGCGGCCAGTCCGAGCCCCAGACCAGGTGCTCGCCGAACAGCCCGGCCGCGCGCCGGATCAGGGGTAGCAGCGCCGCGTAGGGCTCGACCGCGCGTAACCGGTACCAGCCCGAGAGCTTGAGCCAGGCGCCCTGCCCGGCCAGCCTGGCCAGCGCATGCCAGGCCTCGTGATCGGGCGGCAGGTCGGGCGTCAGGCCGGCCAGGTGGTCGAGCACGGCCACCGGCGCGCCAGGCTGTGCATGCAGCGCGGCGATCTCGGGCAGCTGTTCCGGCCGCGCATACCACTGCAGGTGCCAGCCGCGTGGCCTGAGCTGCGGCGCCAGCTGCTTGAAGCGCGCCGGCAGGTCCCACCCGCCCTCGCCCACCGGTGACACGCAGTTCAGCCGCGCGCCGCGCACGCCGGCCGCGTGCATCGCGTCGAGCGCCGCAACGTCGGCCAGCGTCGCCTCGTCCAGCACCACCACGCCACGGTGCCGGCCGGGCTGCGCGCGCAGTGCCTGCAGCAGCAGCGTGTTGTCGGCGCCGTAGACGCTGGGCTGCACCAGCACCAGGTGGCCGCAGCCCAGCGTGGCGGCTTCGGCCTCGATCATCGCCAGCGGCCGGTGCACAGGACGGTAGTGCCCGGCGCGCGGCGGCAGGCCGGCGTCGAACACATGCACATGGCAGTCCCAGCCCGGCGGCAGTTCACTCACGGGTGATGCCCCGCTCCTTGATCACGCGGGCCCACAGCTGGCGCTGGGCCTTCAGGAACGCTGCGGGGTCGCCACTGAACACGTCGCCGCCCAGCACCCGCACGCGGCCCAGCACCTCGGGGTCGGCCATCGCACGGCGCAGCGCGGCGGCCAGCCTCTCGCGCACCGGCGCCGGCACGCCGGCCGGGGCCAGCACCGGGTTCCATTCCAGCACCTCGTGCCCCTTGACGCCGGCCTCGGCCATGGTCGGCACCTCGGGCAAGGCGCGGCAGCGCACCGCGGCCGTCACCGCCAGCGGTCGCAGCCGGCCCGACTGGATGTGACCCAGCGACGACGCCACATTGGCGAAGAACAGCGGCACCTGGCCGCCCATCACGTCGTTCAGTGCGGGGCCGCCGCCGCGGTAGGGCACGTGCGTGAGCTGCACCTTGGCCAGCTGCTCGAACAGCGCGCCGGCCAGGTGCTGCGCCGAGCCATTGCCGGACGAGGCATAGCTCAAGCCGCCCGGCCTGGCCCGCGCCAGGCGCAGCACGTCGGCCACCGACCGGGCCTCGAAGCTGGGCGTGCACACCAGCACGTTCGGGAACTGCGCCAGCACCGCCAGCGGCGCGAACGCGGTGTCGGGGTCGTAGGGCAGCTTCGGGAACAGCGCCGGGTTCACCGCGTACGAAGAGGCATCCAGCAGCAGCAGGCTGCCATCGGCAGGCCCGTGCGCCACCTGACCAGCCGCGATGGTGCCGCTGGCGCCGGGCTTGTTCTCGACCACCACGGTCTGGCCCAGCGCCTCGGCCAGGCGCGGCTGGATCAGGCGTGCCATCACGTCCGCCCCGCCGCCGGCCGGATAGGACACCATCAGCGTGATGGGCTTGCCGCCGGCGATCTCGGCACTGCGGGCCGGCAGCGCCAGCGCGGCGGCAGTGGACGCCGCGAACTGGCGACGCGTCATTTGAATGCTAGCCATTTGGATGTGCCTCAGGTGATGGTCACGGTGTAGTGGAAGGCGTTGGCGTCGCCACGGCTCGTGCGCAGCTCGACGCAGCGGCCTGCCAGGTCGTAGGCCTGGCGGGTGACGACGGCGCAGGGGTGGCCGGCCTGGAGCTTCAGCGACCGGGCCTGTGCCGCGCCCAGACGGCCGAAGCCGATCTCGTCGACCGCGCGGGTGACGTGCACGCCGCAACGCTCGGCAAACAGCGGGTACAGCAGGTCGCCCCACGGCGCCACGTCGCCCTCGGCCAGGGCCTCGAACAGCGGCAGCGGCAGCCAGATGTCTTCCAGCAGGCAGGGCGTGCCGCCCAGCGAGCGCAGGCGCTGCAGGCGCAGCACCGGCTCGCCGCGGCCGATGCCGAGCCGCCGCGCGGCCTCGGCCGGCGCCGGCACCGTCTGCCGCGACAGGATGCGCGAAGCCGGCGTCTCGGCCCCGCTGCCGAAGCGGAAGAAGCGCAGCATCGGCGCGCCGGCGAGGCCGCTGCGGACATAGGTGCCGCGGCCATGCCGCCGCTCGATCAGCCCCTGGTCGGCCAGCAGCTGCAGCGCCTGGCGCAAGGTGCCCAGCGCCACGCCATGCTCGCCGGCCAGCGTGGTCTCGGCCGGCAGTGCCGTGCCCGGCGGCCATTCGCCGGCGACGATGCGCCGCTGCAGCGCGGCCGCCAGCGCGCCGTAGCGGCTTTGACCGGGCGCGGGCTGGACAGGGGCGGCAGGGTCGGACATGCGGGTGACGCAGGCGAGTGATTCAGATTTTTAGTCCTCTAGAGGACTACGCTGGCCGCCAGTATAGCGCCGGGAGAGCGCCGCGGGAAAGGCCTGCAGTGCCCTCCCCGCCGCGGCGTGTCAGAACGCGTAGCGCAGCCGGGCGTAGTACGCCGCGCCGTTGAAGCCGATCGGCGACAGCACGTCGTAGGGGAAGTTGCCGAAGTAGCTGATGTCGTCGATCGAGCGCGTCGGGTAGCGGTCGCCGATGTTGACGCCGCCGATCGCCATGCTGAGCGCGGGCGTCAGCTGCCATTCGGCCTCGAGGTCGAACTGCCACACCGGCGCATAGGTCTGGGTGGGCACGAAGCCGTCGCCGAAGTCGAACACCCGCGTGGTGCTGCCGTGGCGCGTGGCGCGCAGCAGGCCGGTGAAGCGGCCTTCGTGCCAGGTGGCCGAGAGCACATGGCGCTGGCGCGGCGCGGCATCGGTGAGCGTGTTGACCTCTTCGAGCCCGACGCCGGCGCCGGGGTCGAGCCGGCGGATGCGCGTGCGGGTGAACGAAGAGGCCAGGCTCAGCTGCAGTTCGCCGGCGCCGACGCGCTGCACATGGTTGGCCACCAGGTCGACACCGCGGGTGCGGGTGTCGATCGCGTTGGTGAAGAAGTTGAAGCTGTCGTCGCCGCGCGAGAAGCGCTGCGACAAGGTGATGCGGTCGTCGATGTCGATGCGGTAGGCATCGATCGTCAGCGTGGTCTGCTTCGCGGGCTGCCAGGTGAAGCCGGCGCTCAGGTTGCGCGAGGTCTCGGCCTTCAGGTCGCGCGCACCCAGTTCGCGCGCGATCGGGTGCTCCACCGGCAGCAGGCGCACCTGCGTCAGCTGCCCGCCTTCACCGAAATCGCTGACGGTGAACGAGAAGCCGCGCTGGGCCAGCGAGGGCGCGCGGTAGTTGGTGGACGCCGCGCCGCGCAGCGCGACGCCCGGCGCCATCGCCCAGCGGGCCGAGAGCTTGCCGGTGCCGGCGCCGCCGAAGTCACTGCTGTGGTCCCAGCGCAGCGCGGCGTTGGTGTCCAGGCCGGGCAGCAGTGCGCCGCCGAAGTCGGCATACACGCCCGCCAGCGTGCGGCCCAGGCTCACCGCATCCACCGGCTGCAGCCCCGGGCCGGCCTGGGCACCGGCACTGCCCCCGGCGTCGCCCGCGGCATACGAGGCCGGGTCGCCGGCGCGCGTGCGGAACTGGTCGCGCCGCAGCTCGCCGCCCAGCGCCAGGGTCCAGGGCGCGGCGATACCCGGCAGGCGCAGCTCGCGCGTCAGGTCCAGGTTGGCACTGGTCTGGTCGAAGGCGAAGCGGCCGAGATCGAAGCTCGTCGGGCTGGCCGGGCCCAGGGAGGCGTTCAGCGAATGGCGCAGGCCGTAGTCGAAGCGGTTGCCGCCGAAGTTCAGGCTGGCGTCGTAGGACCAGTCGGCATCCAGGTTGCCGCGCACCCCGCCGACCAGCTGCAGGTCGGTGTTGCGGCCGGTGGTCTCGGGCCGGAAGCCCTGCGGGTAGATCGACTTCACGTTCGCGCTGCCGTCGGGGTAGCGGAAGAACGCGCTGCCGACGCTGTTGCGCCGGTTCAGCGTGGCAAAGGCATAGGCGGTGTGCGTGCCGCCCAGCGCCCGGCTGCCGTTGGCCCACAGGTTCAGCGCGTCCACCGCGGGCTCGCCGGCGGCGTAGTTGCGCTGGCCCTGCAACGCCAGGTTGGCGGGCGTCTGGTCTTCGAAGAACGGCACCTGGTCCAGGCCGGCACGGTTGGTGGCCTTGCGCGTGCCCAGCTCCACGCCGAAGCGCAGCGCGCCGCCGTTCAGGGCCACGCCGCTCTTGGCGCGCAGGTCGAGGTTCTGGCCGTCGGTGATGTGCTGGCCGGTGGGCTCGAACTTCGTATGGAAGGCGCCGGTGCCGGCTTCCAGCACGCTGCCGCTGCCGCTGCCTTCGAGCACGATGTTGATGACGCCGGCGATCGCGTCCGAACCGTACTGCGCGCCGGCGCCGTCGCGCAGCACCTCGATGCGCTGCACCGCATTCAGCGGGATCGCGTTCAGGTCCACCGGATTGGTGCCCTTGCCGATCTTCGAGTCCAGGTTCACCACCGCGGCGGTGTGGCGGCGCTTGCCGTTCACCAGCACCAGCACCTGGTCGGGCGACAGGCCGCGCAGCTGCGCCGGCCGCACATGGTCGGCACCGCTGCTGTTGCTCTGGCGCGGGAAGTTGAACGAGGGCAGCAGGGTCTGCAGGGCCAGCGCCAGGTCGCCGCTGTTGCCGGCGGCGCGCTGCAGGTCCTCGGCCGTCAGCACGTCGATCGGCGCGGTCGAGGTGATCACCGTGCGGTCGCGTGCCCGGGTGCCGGTGACGACGACGGTGTCCGGCGCAGCGGACTGCGCCAGTGCATCGGCGGCCAGGGCCGTCAGCAGCAAGAGAGGAAGGCGGCGGAGGGTGGGCGAAGTGGCGGGGCGCGTCGTCATGGGCTGTTGTGCTTGGGCGTTAGTGGCAGGCGCCTTTGCAGCGCCGAACCAGTGAGCCTAAACCAGCCGCAGCCCGTGGGCCAACATCGGCATCGGCATGTGCTAATGCCGCCACAGTCCCTTTGCCCCGCCGCATCAAGGCACGAAGCGGTAGCCGATGCCGGTCTCCGTGACCAGGTGCTGCGGCTGCGCCGGGTCGGCCTCGATCTTCTTGCGCAGCTGACCCATGTAGACGCGCAGGTAGTGCGTGTCTTCGCCATGGTTCGGGCCCCACACCGCGCGCAGCAGCTGGCGGTGCGTCAGCACGCAGTGCGGGTGCGCGGCCAGGTGGGTGAGCAGGCGGTACTCGATGGGTGTCAGGTGCAGCGGCGCGCCGGCGCGTTCCACCGTGCGGCGCGCCAGGTCCACCTGCACCTCGCCGAAGGCCAGCAGCGAGCTTGCACTGCGTGGCGCCATCGCGCGGCGGCGCAGGTGCGCGCGCACGCGGGCCAGCAGTTCGCCCACGCCGAAGGGCTTGATCAGGTAGTCGTCGGCGCCGGCATCGAGCGCCTCGATCTTGTCGGCCTCGTCGGTGCGCGCGGAAACCACGATGACCGGGATGTCGGACCAGCCGCGCAGCGAGCGCACCAGCTCGACGCCATCGCCGTCCGGCAGCCCGAGGTCCAGCACCAGCAGGTCGGGCCGGCGCGTGCCGGCCTCGATCAGGCCACGCTGCAGCGATTCGGCCTCGTAGACCTCGAAACCCTCGCGCTCGAGCGTCATGCGCTCGAAGCGGCGCAGCTCGGGTTCGTCCTCGACGACCAGGATGCGCAGGTGCGGGTCGTTCATCGCTCAGGCCTCCTCGCCGGGTTCGTCGATCGCCGGCGGCTCGCCGCGCGGCAGCTCGATCATGAAACGTGCGCCGCCGCTTGGCCGCGTCTCGCCGCGGATATGGCCGCCGTGCGCCTCCACGATGGCACGGCAGATCGCCAGGCCCAGGCCGACGCCGGGCGTGGCGCTTTCCTTGCGGCCGCGCTCGAACATCTGGAAGATGGCCTCCTCGCGGTGCCTGGGCAGGCCGGGGCCGTGGTCGTCGATGACGATGCGCACGCTGTCGTCGACGACCGTCGCGCCGATCTCGATGGCGCTGCCGGCCGGCGTGTATTTCACCGCGTTCTCCAGCAGGTTGCACAGCACGCGCTCGAACAGCACCGGGTCCACATGCAGCAGCGGCAGCTCGGCCGGCAGCTGCACCTTCACGCGCTGCGGGTCGATGCTGCCGGTGAGCGCGCGCAAGGCGCCGCCCACCGCCTCTTCGAGCGGCAGCCACTGGCGGTTCAGCGCCACCTGGCCCGATTGCAGCCGCGCCATGTCCAGCAGGTTCACCACCAGCGAGTTCATGCGGCGCGAGGCCTCGCGCATGGCCTGCGCGATCTCGGCCTGGCGCGAGCCGGGCGGCGCGCTCAGGCCCATCTCGTCGGCCATGCCCACCAGCGCGGCGAGCGGGGTGCGCAGATCGTGCGAGATGGCCGCCAGCAGCGAATTGCGCAGACGCTCGGATTCCATCTGCACCGTGGTGCTCTGCGCCACTTCGACGTAGTGGATGCGCTCGAGCGAGATCGCCAGCAGCGAGGCGCAGGTGTCCAGCACGCGGCGCTGCTCGGGGCCGGCCAGGCGCTCGGCCTGCTGCGGCTCGATGGCCAGCACGCCGCGCATGCGCATCGGCGCCTTCAGCGGCAGGTACAGGATGGTCGAGGCCGGCAGGGTGTGCGTGCCCTGCCCCGCGGCCTCCGCATGGTCGAAGGCCCATTGCGCGATGGCGCCGTCCACGCCCACCGGTGCCGGTGCGCCGGGTATCGTCACCGCGGGCAGCAGCCGGTCGCCCACATCGGCCACCAGCAGCGCGGCACGCGCCTCGAACTCGCTGCGCATGAAGCGCGCAGCCACCTCGGCCACCTGCTCGGCCATCAGCGCACCGGAAAGCTCGCGCGACATCGCGTACAGCGCGCGCATGCGTTCCTCGCGCTGCGTGGCCACGTCGGCCTGGAAGCGCAGGCCCGCGGTGAGCTGGCCGATCACCAGCGCCACGACCAGCATGATCGCGAAGGTCAGCAGGTACTGCGCGTCGCTGACGCTGAAGGTGAAGCGCGGCGGCACGTAGAAGAAATCGAAGGCGCCCACCGACAGGAAGGCCGCCAGCACCGCCGGCCCGCGCCCCAGCCAGACCGCGGTGAGCACGACGGCGAGCAGGAACACCATCACGATGTTGGCGAGATCGAGCCGCGTGACCAGCGGCGCCGTCAGCAGCGTGACGCCGGCGCAGATCGCCGCGCTCCAGACATAGGGCCGCCAAGCCGGGCGTCGCGCAGCGGCCACGCCTTCGGCCGCGGCCTCGCGCCGCCACCAGGGCTGCCAGCCGGCACGCTCGCGCGCGGGCAGCGCGATCTGCATCACGTCCAGGTCCGGGCCCATGCCGCCCACCGCCTCGGCCAGCGTGTTGCGCCAGCGCGGCGGAGGCCGGCCGGTGTCGCGGCCGAGCACGATGCGCGATAGGTTGTGGTCGTGCGCGTACTTGACGATGGTGGCCGCCAGCGCACTGCCGCTGGGCGTGGCGACAGTGGCGCCCGATTCCTGCGCCAGGTTCAGCGCGCGGTTCAGGCGCTGGCGCTGCGCCTCGGGCAGGCGCTGCAGCTGCGGCGTTTCCACGCAGATGCAGTGCCAGGGCACGTCCAGCTGCCCGGCCAGGCGCGCGGCGCCGCGCACCAGCTTTTCCGATCGCTCGTCGGGGCCGATGCACAGCAGCAGCGCCTCGCGCGTCTGCCACACCGGTGCGCCCGATTGCGCACGCCGGTAGTCCAGCATCTCCTCGTCGACGCGGTCGGCGGTGCGGCGCAGCGCCAGCTCGCGCAGCGCGATCAGGTTGCCCTTGCGGAAGAAGTTGCGCACCGCGGTGGCGGCCTGCTGCGGCAGGTAGACCTTGCCTTCCTTCAGGCGCTGCAGCAGGTCGTCCGGCGGCAGGTCGACGATGACCACCTCGTCGGCCTCGTCGAACACGCGGTCGGGCACCGTCTCCCACACCCGGATGCCGGTGATGCCGCTGACCACGTCGTTGAGCGTCTCGAGGTGCTGGACGTTGATGGTGGACCACACGTCGATGCCGGCGTCGAGCAGTTCCTCCACGTCCTGCCAGCGCTTGGGATGGCGCGAGCCGGCGACGTTGGAATGCGCCAGCTCGTCCACCAGCACCAGCCGCGGCGCGCGCTTGAGCGTGCCGTCGAGGTCGAACTCCTTCAGCACGCGGCCGCGGTAGCCGACCTCCTTCAGCGGCAAGGTCTCGAAGCCGGCCAGCATCGCCTGCGTATCGGCGCGGCCATGCGTTTCGATGACGCCGATGACCACGTCGACGCCCTGCTCGCGCTGCGCCCGTGCGGCCGACAGCATCGCGTAGGTCTTGCCCACGCCGGCCGAGGCGCCGAAGAAGATCTTCAGCTTGCCGCGCTGCGCCTGCGCCTCTTCCTGCTTCAGGCGGGCAAGCAGCTCGTCGGGGTCGGGGCGCTGGTCGGTCATGGGCGTGTCGCCGCGCCAGCATAGCGGCGCATCAGCGGTGGCGCATCGCGTCGAGCGCCAGGTTCAGGGCCAGCACGTTGACGCGCGGCTCGCCCAGCAGGCCCAGCGTGCGGCCTTCGGTGTGCTGCGCCACCAGCGCGCGCAGCGCCTCGGGCGCCAGCGCAGCGCGCAGGTTCAGGGCCAGCACGCGCGCGCGGCTCGCCTGGGCAGGCCCAGCCGGTGGCGCGCCACCAGCGCGCGGCGCGGGCGACCCGCGGCAGCTGGTACTCGATGCCGGCCGGGCTCAGGTGCGGATCGAGACCGCTGGCCGAGGCGGTGACCAGGTCCACCGGCACCGGTGCCGTATTGCCCGGGTCGGCGGCCTTCAGCGCCTCGACGCGGCCTTTCACCGCGTCCACCAGGGCCGGGTTCAGCGGGCCCTGGTTCGAGCCCGACGAGTTGGCGGCGTTGTAAGGCATCGGCGAGGTGGCCGAGGGCCGGCCCCAGAAGTGGCCGGGGTCACTGAAGTTCTGGCCGATCAACGACGAGCCGACGGCCTGGCCGCTGGCATTGCGCAACAGGCTGCCAGCAGCCTGCTGCGGGAAGGCCACGCGGGCGATGCCGGTGACGGCCAGCGGGTAGACGATGCCGGTGACGACGCTGAGCAGCACGAACAGCGTCAGGGCGGGACGGATCAATGTCTTCATGATGGTTCTCTGCCTCGGTTCAGACCAGGCCGGTGGCGGCAAGGATCAGGTCGATCGCCTTGATGCCGATGAAGGGCACGATCACCCCGCCCAGGCCATAGACCAGCAGGTTCTTGCGCAACAGCGTGGCCGCGCCCAATGGGCGATAGCGGACGCCCTTCAGCGCCAACGGGATCAGCGCCACGATGATCAGCGCGTTGAAGATCACCGCCGAAAGAATCGCCGAGCCCGGGCTGGCCAGGCGCATCAGGTTCAGCGCCCCCAGCTGCGGGTAGGTGCCGACGAAGGCGGCCGGGATGATCGCGAAGTACTTCGCGATGTCGTTGGCGATCGAGAAGGTGGTCAGCGAGCCGCGCGTCATCAGCATCTGCTTGCCGGTTTCCACCACCTCGATCAATTTGGTCGGGTTGCTGTCCAGGTCCACCATGTTGCCGGCTTCCTTGGCGGCCTGGGTGCCGGAGTTCATCGCCACCGCCACGTCGGCCTGGGCCAGCGCGGGCGCGTCGTTGGTGCCGTCGCCGGTCATCGCCACGAGGCGCCCTTCAGCCTGGTGCTGGCGGATCAGCGCCAGCTTCTGCTCCGGCGTGGCCTCGGCCAGGAAGTCGTCGACACCGGCCTCGGCGGCAATGGCCGCAGCGGTGAGCCGGTTGTCGCCGGTCACCATCACCGTCTTGATGCCCATGCGGCGCAGCTCGGCAAAGCGTTCCTTGATGCCGCCCTTGACGATGTCCTTCAGCTCGATGACGCCGAGCACCTTGAGCCCGTCGCTCACCACCAGCGGCGTGCTGCCGCGGCGCGCACCTCTTCCACTGCCGAGTTCATCGCCGCCGGGAAGCTGCCGCCCAGGCTTTCCACCTGCTTGCGGATGGCATCGGCCGCGCCCTTGCGGATCTGCCGGCCCGGCAGGTCGACGCCGCTCATGCGCGTCTGCGCCGAGAAGTGCACGAACTGCGCCTGCAGCGACTGCACGTCGCGCTCGCGCAGCTTGAACTTCTGCTTGGCCAGCACGACGATGCTGCGGCCTTCGGGCGTCTCGTCGGCCAGCGAGGCCAGTTGCGCCGCGTCGGCGAGATCGGCTTCCTTCACACCGGGCGCCGGCAGGAACAGCGAGGCATGGCGGTTGCCCAGCGTGATGGTGCCGGTCTTGTCCAGCAGCAGCACGTCCACGTCGCCGGCGGCCTCCACTGCGCGGCCCGAGGTGGCGATGACGTTGGCCTGCATCATGCGGCTCATGCCGGCGACGCCGATGGCCGACAGCAGCCCGGCAATCGTCGTCGGGATCAGGCACACCAGCAGCGCAACGAGCACGGTGATCGTCACCGGCTGGCCGGCCTTGGTGACGTCCACGCTGTACAGCGAGTACGGCAGCAAGGTGACCGTGACGGCCAGGAACACGATGGTCAGCGCCACCAGCAGGATCGTCAGCGCAATCTCGTTCGGTGTCTTCTGCCGCTTGGCGCCTTCGACCATCGCGATCATGCGGTCGACGAAGGTCTCGCCCGCGCGGCGACGCGCACGACGATCCAGTCCGCCGGAACATCTTCGTGCCGCCGGTCACCGCCGAGAAGTCGCCCGCGCGGATCACCGGCGCGGATTCACCGGTGATGGCGCTCTCGTCAACCGAGGCCACGCCTTCGATCACGTCGCCGTCGGCCGGGATCACATCGCCGGCCATCACCAGCACCACATGACGTTCTGCGCAAAGACGTGGACTCGATCGGATGCCATTTGGCGTCGTACTTGGGTTCCTCGAGCATCTTCGCCCAGGTCTGCGCTTCAGGCTGTGCAGCGAGGCCGCCTGCGCCTTGCTGCGCCCTTCGGCCAGCGATCGGCGAAGTTCGCGAACAGGACCGTAGAACCACAGCCACAGCGTGATGGCGAGGATGAATCCCGGCGGTGCCTCGCCTTGGCCCGCAAGGCCTGCACGCACAGCGCGGTGGTCAGCAGGCTGCCGACGTAGACGACGAACATCACCGGGTTGCGCCATTGCACCCGGGGACTGAGCTTGAACGAGTCGACGATGGCCGGCTTGACCAGCGTCGGGTCGAACAATGAAAGGTCTTGCGGGTCATGATGGCCATTTCCACAGCATCAGGTGCTCGATCATCGGCCCCAGGGCCAGCGCGGGCACGTAGTTCAGCAGCTTCTCCACCAGCAGCACCACGCCGATCAGCAGCGAGACGTCGAACAGCAGCCCGTGCGCATCGCCGGTGACGGCAATGCGCTTCTTGGCGGCCAGCGAGCCGGCCAGCGCGAGCACCGGCACGATCACGCCGAAGCGGCCGAACCACATCGCCAGGCCGAGCATCACGCTTGTAGAACGGCGTATTGGCCGACAAGCCCGCAAAGGCGCTGCCGTTGTTGTTGGGGCCGCCGAGGTGAGCGCATAGAGGATCTCGCTGAAGCCATGCGCGCCAGGGCTGGCGGTGCCGGCGGCCGGCATCGGCCATCACCGCGACGGCCGTGCCCAGCAACACGAGCAGCGGCGTGACGAGGATGGCGATCGAGCTCATCTTCATCTCGTAGGCCTCGATCTTCTTGCCCAGGTACTCGGGCGTGCGGCCGATCATCAGCCCGGCGATGAACACCGCGAGGATCGCGAACACCAGCATGCCGTAGCGCCGCCGGTGCCGGTG